>NZ_LT635477.1:600000-1200000 GCF_900120335.1 Helicobacter pylori | reverse complement strand
AAAGCCCTAAATTTGTTAAAACGCTTCAGCGTGCCTTTAAAAAGAGAGTTCAAAGCCCTTTCAAAAGGCATGAGGGAAAAATTGCAGCTGATTTTAACCCTGTCACGAAACGCTTCTTTGTATCTTTTTGATGAGCCGGTGGCTGGGATTGACCCTATTGCAAGAGAAGAGATTTTTGAATTAATCGCTAAGGAGTTTAGCCAAAACGCAAGCTTGTTAGTCTCTACGCATTTGGTGGTGGATGTGGAAAAGTATTTAGACAGCGCGATTTTTTTAAAAGAAGCTAAAGTGGTGGCTTTTGGGGATGTGGGGGAATTAAAAAAAGGGTATAGCAGTTTGGAAAGAGCGTATAAAGAAAGGTTGAAATAAATCAGTCAGTTTCTCTTAAAGCGCCTAAACGCTAATCAAAACTATCACGGATCGCTTGAATATTTTTGCATGGAATTTCTTTAAAATTTAAGTATAATTGTAAGCATCGCCTGGGTGATTTGCGTTTCTTATTTGATGGCAAGTTCGTTGAAAAAATAAGTTAGGCTAAGGTAGTGGTTTTTGTGTGATGGCATTTTTTAAATCTGCCCCTAAGAAGATCCTCCTAGCCTTAATAGTGTAGGTTTGTTGAACTTATGCGCATGTAAAAGTAGCGGTCATCTGGGTTTAAAAACAACCACATTTTAGGGAAGACATGAAAGATAACAATAACTATAATGTTTTAATTGTGGGGAATAAGGGGCGAGAGTATGCTTTGGCTCAAAGGCTTCAGCAAGATGAGCGAGTGAATGCTTTGTATTTTTGTTTGGGTAATGGTGGCACTCAAGATTTAGGCGAGAATCTGGAATGCGAACATTACGAGCATATCGTGGAATTGGCCCTTAAAAAACAGATCCATTTAGCCATCATTTCAGAAGAAGAGCCTTTGATTTTAGGGCTTACAGAGAGGTTAGAAAAAGCGGGTATTTTAGTGTTTGGGGCTTCTAAAGAAGCGGCGAAGTTAGAGGCTTCCAAAAGCTACATGAAAGCTTTTGTTAAAGAGTGCGGTATCAAAAGCGCGTCTTACTTTGAAACAAACGACTTAAAAGAAGCCCTCAATTACATTCAAAACGCTTCTTTCCCCTTAGTGATTAAGGCGTTGAATAAAAACACAAGCATTGTCCATCATCAAGAAGAAGCGCTAAAAATCCTTGAAGACGCTTTCAAGCAAAGCAATGAGCCTGTGATCATAGAGCCTTTTTTAGAGGGATTTGAGCTTTCAGTTACAGCGCTCATAGCCAATGATGATTTTATCTTGTTGCCCTTTTGCCAAAACTACAAACGCTTATTAGAGGGGGATAATGGGGTCAATACAGGAGGTATGGGGGCCATCGCTCCTGCAAACTTTTTCTCTAATGAATTAGAAGAGAAAATAAAAAATCATATCTTTAAACCCACTTTAGAGAAACTTCAAGCTGACAACACGCTTTTTAAAGGGGTTTTACTCGCTGAAATTGTAATCATAGAAGAAAAGGGCGTTTTAGAGCCGTATTTATTGGATTTTAGCGTGCGTTTTAAAGACATTGAATGTCAGACGATTTTACCCCTTGTAGAAAATCCGCTATTAGATTTGTTTTTAGCCACAGCCAAAGGGGAATTGCATTCTCTTGAATTGGTGTTTTCTAAAGAATTTGTGATGAGTGTGGCGCTTGTTTCTAGGAATTACCCCACTAGCTCTTCGCCCAAACAAACCCTTTATATTGATCCGGTTGATGAAAAAAAGGGCCATTTGATTTTAGGGGAGGTGGAGCAGGATAATGGCGTGTTTGAAAGCAGTGGGGGAGGGTGATCTTTGCCATTGGCAGAGGAAAATCGTTATTAGAGGCTAGAAACCATGCTTACGAAATCGCTCAAAAGGTGCATTTTGAAGGCATGTTTTATCGCAAGGACATTGGTTTTAAGGTGTTGGATTTGAAAGAATATTCTTAAAGGTTAAAGTTTAAGACAAATGAAGGGGGTTTGTCTTGTTTGTTTTTGAATGCGCTCTCCAAATTTAGAAAAAGAAGAAACTGAAATCATAGAAACACTCCTTGTGCGTGAAAAAATGCGTTTATGCCCCTTGTATTGGCGCATCTTAGCGTTTTTAACCGATAGTTTATTGGTGGCGTTTTTATTGAGCGATCTTTTAAGGGCATGCGCTTTTTTACATTCTTTATATTGGCTGACTAACCCCATTTATTACAGCGCGTTTGTTGTGATGGGTTTTATCATCTTGTATGGCGTTTATGAAATCTTTTTTGTGTGTTTGTGCAAGATGAGTTTAGCTAAACTGGTTTTTAGGATTAAGATCATTGATATTTATTTAGCGGATTGCCCCAGTAGGGCTATTTTATTGAAGCGTTTAGGGTTAAAAATCGTGGTTTTTCTGTGCCCCTTTTTATGGTTTGTGGTGTTTAAAAACCCCTATCATAGGGCGTGGCATGAAGAAAAAAGCAAAAGTCTTTTGGTGTTGTTTTAATCATGATTTATTGGTTGTATTTGGCGGTCTTTTTTTTGTTGAGCGCATCAGACGCTAAAGAAATCGCTATGCAACGATTTGACAAACAAAACCATAAGATTTTTGAAATCCTTGCGGATAAAGTGAGCGCTAAAGACAATGTGATAACCGCCTCAGGGAATGCGATCTTATTGAATTATGACGTGTATATTCTAGCGGACAAGGTGCGTTATGACACCAAGACTAAAGAAGCGTTATTAGAAGGCAATATCAAGGTTTATAGGGGCGAGGGTTTGCTCGTTAAAACCGATTATGTGAAATTGAGTTTGAACGAAAAATATGAAATCATTTTCCCCTTTTATGTCCAAGACAGTGTGAGCGGGATTTGGGTGAGCGCGGATATTGCTAGCGGGAAGGATCAAAAATATAAGATTAAAAACATGAGCGCTTCAGGGTGCAGCATTGACAACCCTATTTGGCATGTCAATGCGACTTCAGGCTCATTTAATATGCAAAAATCGCATTTGTCAATGTGGAATCCTAAGATTTATGTCGGCGATATTCCTGTATTGTATTTGCCTTATATTTTCATGTCCACGAGCAACAAGCGCACCACCGGGTTTTTATACCCTGAGTTTGGCACTTCCAACTTAGACGGCTTTATTTATTTGCAACCCTTTTATTTAGCCCCCAAAAACTCATGGGATATGACCTTTACCCCACAAATCCGCTATAAAAGGGGGTTTGGCTTGAATTTTGAAGCGCGCTACATCAACTCTAAAGACGACAGGTTTTTATTCAACGCGCGCTATTTTAGGAATTACACCCAATACGTCAAACGCTATGATTTGAGGAATCAAAATATCTATGGTTTTGAATTTTTAAGCTCCAGTAGGGACACTTTACAAAAATACTTCCATCTTAAATCCAATATTGACAATGGGCATTACATTGACTTTTTATACATGAACGATTTGGACTATGTGCGTTTTGAAAAGGTCAATAAGCGTATCACAGACGCCACGCACATGTCTAGGGCGAATTACTATTTGCAAACAGAAAACAATTATTACGGCTTGAATATCAAGTATTTTTTAAACCTGAATAAAATCAATAACAACCGCACTTTCCAATCTGTCCCTAATTTGCAATACCATAAATATTTAAATTCTTTGTATTTCAGGAATTTATTGTATTCAGTGGATTATCAGTTTAGAAACACCGCGAGAGAGATTGGCTATGGCTATGTGCAAAACGCTTTGAATGTGCCGGTGGGTTTGCAATTTTCTTTGTTTAAAAAGTATTTGTCTTTAGGGCTTTGGAATGATCTCCAATTGTCTAATGTGGCTTTAATGCAATCTAAAAATTCCTTCGTGCCTACGATCCCTAATGAATCAAGAGAATTTGGAAACTTTGTGTCTTCGAATTTTTCCATGTATGTGAATACGGATTTAGCCAGAGAATACAACAAGCTTTTCCACACGATCCAACTGGAAGCGATTTTCAACATCCCTTATTACACCTTTAAGAATGGCTTATTTTCTCAAAACATGTATGCTTTAAGCGCGCAAGCTTTAAACAGCTACACTTCGCCTTTATTGAGGGATTACGATTATCAAGGGCGTTTGTATGACTCCGTGTGGAATCCTAATAGCATTTTACCTAGCGATGCGAGCAATAAGACGGTGAATTTAACCCTAACGCAATACCTTTATGGCTTAGGGGGGCAAGAGTTGTTGTATTTTAAAATATCGCAACTCATCAATCTTGACGATAAAGTTTCGCCCTTTAAAATGCCCCTAGAAAGCAAGATCGGGTTTTCGCCCTTAACGGGATTAAACATCTTTGGGAATGTTTTTTATTCGTTTTATCAAAACCGCTTAGAAGAAATCTCTGTGAACGCCAATTACCAACGCAAATTTTTAAGCTTTAACCTCTCTTATTTTTTAAGGAACAATTTTAGCAGTGGGATTAATAGCATTGTAGAAAATCCTGCGGATTATTTAAAGGCGGGTTTTAGCAACGATTTTGGGTATTTTTCCATGAGCGCGGATGTGGGTTATGATATTAGAAACAACGTGGTTTTGAATTGGAATGTGGGGATTTATAAAAAAATCCGTTGTTTTGGGATTGGCTTTCAATTCGTCAACCAAAGACGCCCTATCCTCACCGGCGATCCCAACCAACCTATAAGAGTGTTTGAAAATAACTATGTTAAGCTAGAATTAGACTTTTCACCGATCACTAAAACCAATGTAACTTACCGCTCTTTGCAGCGTAAGTAAAAAAGGAATAGATTTGAATACGGACTTTAGCCATATCACCGATATTGAGGGCATGCGTTTTATCAATGAAGAAGACGCTTTAAACAAATTGATTAATGAAATCCACACGCGCCACATTGATTTAAAAGATTCCATCATGCTCGCTTTGAGTTTTAACGCCTTGTATTTAGCTAACGCTTTAGCGCAAAAATTTGGGGCGACTTATGATATACTTTTTTTAGAACCTATCTTAGCCCCTTTAAACTCAAAGTGTGAAATCGCTTTAGTGAGTGAAAGCATGGATATAGTGATGAATGAAAGTTTAATCAATTCCTTTGACATCACTTTAGACTATGTTTATGGGGAAGCCAAGCGAGCTTATGAAGAAGACATTCTGTCTCACATCTATCAGTATCGCAAAGGCAATGCGATTAAAAGCTTGAAAGATAAAAATATTTTTATCGTAGATAGGGGGATTGAAACTGGGTTTAGAGCAGGGTTAGGCGTGCAAACTTGTTTGAAAAAAGAATGCCAAGACATTTATATTTTAACCCCCATTGTCGCACAAAATGTCGCTCAAGGCTTAGAAAGCTTGTGCGATGGGGTGATTAGCGTGTATCGCCCTGAATGTTTTGTCTCGGTGGAACACCATTATAAAGAACTCAAGCGATTAAGCAATGAAGAAATTGAAAAATACTTGGGTGCTAACAACACACCTAATTTAAAAAAGGAACATTAAATATGGATTTTATCACCATCAACTCTGGTAACAGAACCGAAGAGTTCGCTCTCAAACAAGTGGCCAAACAAGCCACTAGCTCTTTAATGTATCGCTTAGGAAAAACCCTTATTTTAGCGAGCGTGTGCACAGAAAGAGAGCCTGTGAGTGAAGATTTTTTGCCTTTAGTGGTGCAGTTTTTAGAAAAATCTTATGCAGCCGGTAAAATCCCGGGCGGTTTTGTTAAAAGAGAAGGCAGAGCGCAAGATTTTGAAATCTTAACCTCTAGGCTCATAGACAGGACTTTACGCCCTTTATTCCCTAAAGGTTACCGCTACCCTACCCAAATCACTTTAATGGTTTTAAGCCATGATATTGAAAACGATTTGCAAGTTTCTGCTTTAAACGCCGCTTCAGCCGCCCTCTTTTTAGCCCATATCGCTCCTATTAAAAGCGTGGGCGCTTGCAGGATCGCTAGGATGGATAACGAATTTGTCATTAACCCTAGCGCAAGCCTTTTGAATCAATCCAGTTTGGATCTGTTCGTGTCCGGCACCAAAGAAAGTTTGAACATGATAGAAATGCGCTCTTTGGGGCAAAAATTAAACGCTTTAGAAGAGCCTTTAATGCTAAAAGCTTTAGAGTTGGCTCAAAAAAGTTTGAAAGAAACCTGCACGCTTTATGAAGAGGCTTTCACGCCCTATCAAAACGAGCTGCTTTTCAAAGAAAGCCAAGGAATAATATTCAATGAAAGGCTGTTAGATTTATTAACAAATCAGTATTTTGATGAAATCATCAAAGGCATTGAAAGTTCTGCTTTGAGCGAGCGAGAAAATGTTTTCAAAGAAGTGGCTAGAAAAATCAGTGAAGCCCACTCAGAATTCAATTTAGAAGAAATTGAATTGTCTTTAGAGAAGGTGAAAAAAACCGAGATCAGACGCATGATCATTAAGGATAAGATCCGCCCAGATAAGCGCGCGTTAGAAGAAGTGCGGCCCATTTTGATAGAGAGTGATTTGCTCCCTATGGCGCACAGCTCCATTTTATTCACTAGGGGGCAAACTCAAAGCTTAGTGGTAGGGGTTTTAGGCACGGATAATGACGCTCAAACCCATGAGAGTTTGGAGCATAAAGCCCCTATCAAAGAGCGCTTCATGTTCCATTATAATTTCCCTCCTTTTTGCGTGGGCGAAGCGAGCTCTATTGGCGCGACTTCAAGGCGCGAATTAGGGCATGGGAATTTAGCTAAAAGAGCCTTAGAAACGAGCATTAAAAATAAAGAGCAGGTGATACGATTGGTTTCTGAGATTTTAGAAAGCAATGGTTCAAGCTCAATGGCGAGCGTGTGCGCAGGGTCTTTAGCCCTTTATGCAAGCGGTGTGGAAATTCATGATTTAGTCGCTGGGGTGGCTATGGGCATGGTGAGCGAAGGGCAAGATCACGCCATTTTAAGCGATATTAGCGGTTTAGAAGACGCCGAAGGCGATATGGATTTTAAGATTGCCGGGAATGTAGAAGGCATTACGGCTATGCAAATGGATACCAAAATGAGCGGTATCCAATTAGAGGTTTTATACCAAGCCTTACTCCAAGCCAAAAGAGCGCGGAAACATATTTTAAAAATCATGCATGAAGCGAAAGAAAAGATCGTGATCAATTTTTCCCATTTGCCCACAACTGAAATTTTTAATGTCGCTCCAGATAAAATTGTAGAAATTATCGGTCAAGGGGGGCGCGTGATTAAAGAGATAGTGGAAAGGTTTGAGGTTAAGATTGATTTGAACAAACCGAGCGGTGAAGTGAAAATCATGGGGAATAAAGAGCGTGTTTTAAAAACTAAAGAATTTATTTTAAACTATTTGCATTCTTTAGATCAAGAATTGGAGCGATACGCTATTGATGAGGTGCTAGAAGCTCAAGTGAAACGAATCGTAGATTTTGGGGCGTTTTTAAGCTTGCCTAAGGGGGGCGAAGGCTTGTTAAGAAAACAAAACATGGACAGGTGTCAAGTGGTTTTAAAAGAAGGCGATAGTATCAGGTGTAGGGTGATTAGCTTCAATAAGGGTAAAATCGCTTTGGATTTGGCTTAAAATTTTAAAAAGCGTTTTTAAAAGAGATTTTAAGCAAATTTAGATTAAAATGAGTCCTTGCTTGTATTTTTGAAAGTAGAGGAACGATTCGAAATGAAAATCAAGCCCAATTTTTGAAACGGAGTGCGAAAATGAAATTTTTAGCGTTATTTTTTCTGGCTTTAGCGGGCGTTGCTTTCGCTCATGATGGTGGCATGGGTGGGATGGATATGATTAAATCTTATTCTATCTTAGGGGCGATGATCGGTCTAGGGATTGCCGCTTTTGGTGGGGCGATCGGTATGGGGAATGCAGCCGCAGCGACCATTACAGGCACAGCGAGAAACCCAGGAGTGGGCGGTAAATTGCTCACAACCATGTTCGTGGCCATGGCGATGATTGAAGCGCAAGTGATTTATACTTTAGTCTTTGCTATTATCGCTATTTATAGTAACCCATTCTTAAGTTAAGGGTTTTTGATGAGCTAAATTATTGCTTAAAAAGCATGATTTAGCTATAATATTTTCTTATTTTTGAATTTTTAGCACTGGTGGTGGAATTGGTAGACACGCCATCTTGAGGGGGTGGTGGGAGCAATCTCGTGCGAGTTCGAGTCTCGCCCAGTGCACCATTAAGTTTCTTTAAGGAATAAGTGGGTATAATCTCACTCTTTGCTCTATACACGCCGAAGTGGTGGAATTGGTAGACACGCTAGACTCAAAATCTGGTGGGAGCAATCCCGTGTCGGTTCGAGTCCGACCTTCGGCACCATTAATAGTAATCTTTTTCAATCTGCTTTTTATCTTTTTCATTTAAAATAGTTTTATTCCTGATGGATTAGCGGGTTTTTAAGCCTTTTTAAAGGGTTGTTTAAACGAATTTGAAGGGATTAAAAGAGAGAGCGTTTTACTCTATTAATTTTTTACTCCATTTAAAGGAGCGTGAGTTTGGGTATAATAGCAAGAAAAATTTGTATCAAGTTTTATTGGAATAGATGAGAAAAATCTGCTTAAGTCATGTTGATCCAAATATATTTTAACCGGAGACTCTGTCATGCTAGATCTGTCTTATAGCCTGGAGCGTGTCTTGCAAGAAGACCCGGCAGCTAGGAATAAGTGGGAGGTGCTCTTGCTTTATCCGGGCATTCATGCGCTGCTTTGTTACCGCCTAGCGCATGCGTTGCACAAGCGGAGGTTTTACTTCATCGCTCGTGCGCTTTCTCAGTTAGCGCGTTTTATCACTGGGATAGAAATCCATCCGGGCGCTAAGATTGGAAGGGGGCTTTTTATCGATCATGGCATGGGTGTGGTGATTGGCGAGACCACAGAGATTGGAGATGATGTTACCATTTATCATGGCGTAACTCTAGGGGGCACGGGCAAGTTCAAGGGCAAGCGCCACCCTACTTTAGGCAATCGTGTGGTAGTGGGGGCAGGGGCTAAGGTCTTGGGCGCGATTTGCGTGGGCGATGATGTGAGGATTGGGGCTAATGCGGTGGTGCTTTCAGATTTACCCACGGGTTCTACGGCTGTAGGCGCTAAAGCCAAAACCATCACAAAGGATCATTAATTTTAGACAAGCGGTTGGAGTTTGCGCCATGCGGGTTGTTTTGAGGGTAAATTGATTTAATGTTACAGAGAGGGATTTTATGAGAGTTAAGCGAGTTTGTTATTAAGCTATTTTTTAGGGATTTTGTGATCAAATACTCAAATTAGGTTTATTTGTTAGTTAGACTATAGACTAGACTGATAGTTTGGCGTTGGGTATATCACAATTTATATTTTAGGAGATTTATAATGGCGGTTGTAATTAAAGTCGTTAATGGCAAAATACAGGAATATGAGAATGGTAACTATAAAAGAACTTATGGTAGTAATATCGTAGCTGCAGATACTGATGGGCATATTGTTGCTGCTGTTACTGCAAAGGGTAAAGTGGAAGAATATAAGAATGGTATTCATAAAAGAACCTACTAGAAAATAGGGTAATAGCGACAAAAGTTTTGATACATTCAGCTAGTGGGGGTGTTGCTGTTTTTTTGGCAGTATTTTAATGAGCAGTTGCGATAGAAAAAGTCTTTATTGGCAATAGGGGGGTTGTCTCGTTGTTTTAATGAAGCGATTGGTAGAGCGTGCGGTATTAAAAAACGATCATCGTTTCACATAGGATTGATTAGTTGGTTTTAAGATTATTTTAATCGTGGGGTTTAAGACTTATTCATAATCAAGTTATGTTACAATACATAAAATTTAATTTTAATAATAGCCATATTTATTTTAAAGAAGCATACAAACACAGATCAATGAACTATATCGGCTCTAAATACAAGCTCATTCCCTTTATTAAGGAAAATATCCATGCGGTTGCAGGTAACGATCTCTCTGGTGCGATTTTTTGTGATCTGTTTGCTGGGACGGGCATTGTGGGGCGCGCGTTTAAAAAAGCCGTTAATAAGGTTATTTCTAATGATTTGGAATATTATAGCTTTGTTTTGAATCAAAATTATATCGGTAACATTCAAGAAATCCCTAACCAAGAAGAGCTTATTAATGGGCTTAATAGCGTTGCTTTAAAAAAGGGTTTTATTCATTCGCATTATTCTTTGGGGGGGAGTTCAAGGCAGTATTTTAGCGAAACGAACGCTCAAAAAATTGATGCGATGCGTTTAAAAATTGAAGAGCTCAAGCTTTCTCAAAACATTGATAATTGCGCGTATTATTTTTTGCTCGCATCGTTATTGGAGAGTGCGGACAAGGTGGCTAACACCGCTTCAGTTTATGGGGCTTTTTTAAAACGCCTTAAAAAAAGCGCTCAAAAAGAACTCATTTTAAAAGGCGCTCATTTTGATGTGAGTTTAAACGCTAACGAAGTGTATCAGCAAGACGCTAGCGAGTTGATCGGAAAGATTTCAGGGGATATTTTGTATTTAGACCCTCCTTACAATGCGAGGCAATACGGGGCGAATTACCATTTGTTGAACACGATTGCCACTTATACGCCCTTTGCTCCAAAAGGCAAAACCGGCTTGCCCAGTTACCAGAAATCCTCTTTTTGCTCTCGTTTTCAAATCTTAAACGCTTTTGAAAATTTAATCAAAAAAGCGCGATTCAAATATATCTTTTTAAGCTATAACAATGAAGGGCTTATGAGCGAGACAGAGATTAAAAATATCTTAAAAAAATACGGAGCTTACTCCTTAGTTACTAAAACTTACATGCGTTTTAAAGCGGACAACAAACGCGCCCATAAAGCCGTGCACACCAAAGAGTATTTGCATGTTCTTATCAAATAAGAGTCAAAATAACCCAACCTTTAAAAAGGGGCTTTAAGTTAAAAATCTAAAGAGCGTTAGAGTTTTAAATAAGGCTTTAACGGGCAGTATTTGATTAAAACCAATCCAAACACTTCAATGATGGCAAAAATGATCGCTTAAATAAGGTAAAATGAAACCAAAATAAGCCTATAAAAAAGGGGAAATCATGGCGCTTGAAGTGGTTTTATGGGATTTTGATGGCGTGATTTTTGACAGCATGCATTTAAAATATGAAGGGTTTAAGGCGTTGTTTCAAAAGCATGGCAACGATAGTAAAGAGGGTTTGAAACAATTTGAAGTTTATCACTATCAAAGTGGGGGGATTTCAAGGAATGAAAAGATCCAATATTTTTATAATGAGATTTTAAAAACCCCTATCGCTCAAGAAGAAATAGATGCATTAGCCCTAGAATTTGGCGCTATCATAGAGCAGAAGCTTTTTGATAGGGGGCATTTGAACAGCGAAGTGATGGCGTTTATTGATAAGCATTATCAAAATTATATTTTCCATATCGCTTCAGCGGCCTTGCATAGCGAATTGCAAGTGTTGTGCGAGTTTTTAGGGATTACTAAGTATTTTAAGAGCGTTGAAGGGAGTCCGCCTGATAAACCCAAGATTATCGCTAATATCATTCAAAAATACGCCTATAACCCAAGCCGCATGCTAATGATAGGCGATAGCGTCAATGATTATGAAAGCGCTAAGGCTAATAAAGTGGCGTTTTTGGGCTATAACAGCAAGGTTTTGAAAAATTTAGTGGGTCAAGATGGCTATCAAGGGGAGTATTTGGAGAGCTTTAAGGGGTTTGATTTGCAAAACTTCGCAAAAGAGTAAAGCCAGCTTTAGCCGAGATTGTCTTTGTGTTGGCTCATGTCAATGATGACTTCACAGCGTTCGATCGTGCTTAAGCGGTGGGCGATAACGATTAGGGTTTTATTTTTAGCGATTTGATAGATTTCATCCATGATTTTACTCTCGGTTTCATTGTCTAGGGCTGAGGTGGCTTCATCTAAAACCAAAATTTCAGGGTTATCGTATAAGGCTCTCGCAATGCCTATGCGTTGTTTTTGACCGCCGCTAAGCTTAGCGCCCCCTTCGCCCACTTGGGTTTTAAGGCCTTCATGCTCGCATAAAAAATCATAAATATGAGCCATTTTGCACACCTTAATCAAGCGTTTTTCATCTATAGCGCTCCCAAAAGCGATATTATCCCCCACAGTGCCATCAAAAAGGTAAATATTTTGGGGGATATAGCCTATTTTTTTACGCCATGAGCGCCTGTTTTCGTTGGTTAAAAGGGTGTTGTCAATAAAAATTTCCCCACTTTTAGGGTAGGTAAGCCCCATAATAATATCCGCCAGCGTGGATTTCCCGCACCCGCTATGGCCTATGAGAGCGATTTTTTGACCTTTTTGAATGGTGAGGTTGAAATTCTTTAGAACCGGGTGTTTTGACTTGTAAGCGAATGAAATGTTTTGGAGAGTGATTTTTTCATTAAAGTCTAAAGGGACTAAATCCTCTTCAATAATGGTCTTAGAAAGGCTTTTAAAAACAACATTGGTTGCAAGCTGGTTGTAAGCGATTTCATTATAATAGTTGATCACTCCAGTTACAGAAGGGAGTATGCGATAAAGCGCTAGGGCATACATAGAAATGGTAGGGAGCACCATTCTAGCTTCGCCGTATTTGAATAAGATGTAAGCGACCGCTAAAATCAACAAACTAAAGCCCACGGTTTCTATTGAATACCTGGGGACCACTTGCAAAGTGGAGTAAATGATCTCAGCGTCATGGGCTTTACGGCTATTTTCTCCAAAAAGTTTGTGGGCTTCTTCGTGGTTGTCTTTGAGTTTAGTGATCTTAAAATTGCTGAAAAATTTTGAAAAGACTTTAAGCGTTTGCGCTTTGGATTTAGCGGCCATCTCACCCTTTTTTTTGATAAGGACGGTGACTTTTTTGACAATAAAAAAAATTTGTAAGGCGAGGATCGTGGTAAAAACGAGCGTTATTTTCCAATTGGTCAATATGAGCGTGGAATAGAAAAAAACGATCACGGTTATTTCGGTCAATAAACTCAAAAAAGCGTTAAAGCTCATAAACATGCCCTCCGCTTTATTGTTGATAATGTCTCTTAAAGAATCCAGGTTGTGGTTGAGGTGCGATAAATAGTTGTTTTTGATGTGTTGCAAGAAGAGTTGTTGTTTGATTTGATAAGCCTTCTTGTTGGAAAAACGCCCTCTTAAATAGGTAAAAAACACCCCATAAAACATCCTGAACAAATAAATCCCCACCAAACAGAAACTAAAGAAATACATGAGACGAACGGGAGATGAAAAATGGAAAAAATCATAGACCATTTTCCAATCTTTATCGTCTAAAGCCCTGCTAGGATCGGAAGCGAGAGTGATAAAAGGCATCAGAAGAGTTAGGGACATCACTTCCACAAAAGAAGAAAAAATAGCCATCAACACAAGCAGGAAAAAAATCATTTTTTCCTTGAAAGTGATGAGCCTATAGATTTGCTTTAAAGAACGTAAAAAATATTTTAAAGTAGGAATTTTATGTTTTTTTTTCGCCATAATTTAAGTGTCCATAAATTCTTTTATATGTAATAAGTTTGAGCTGTGTTAAGCCAAATTGAGCTAGATTATAGCTAAAATTTTAACCATGCTCTGTGCCATACTAATAATTTAGCTTTCTGTCATCATTTCTTGACAAATTAAGTATAAAACTGCTATAATCCCAAGTCTTTGATTATTTAATTTAGTCGCTGGCTTAGCTCAGTTGGTAGAGCAGCTGCCTTGTAAGCAGCAGGTCGGGGGTTCAAGTCCCTTAGCCAGCTCCAGTTAAAATGTTATTTTGCAAAGTTTTTGGTGAGATACTCAAGTGGCCAACGAGGGCAGACTGTAAATCTGCTGACTATGTCTTCCGTGGTTCGAATCCACGTCTCACCACCATGTTTGTTTTATAGATGCGGGAATAGCTCAGTTGGCTAGAGCATCAGCCTTCCAAGCTGAGGGTCGCGGGTTCGAGTCCCGTTTCCCGCTCCATTTTTAGGACAACGTTTTAGTTTTTGAGACGCCTATATAGCTCAGAGGCAGAGCACTTCCTTGGTAAGGAAGAGGTCGGCGGTTCAATTCCGCTTGTAGGCTCCAGTTTATAATCTCTTGAATGGCGATAAGACAAAAATGTCTTAAATTTTGTGGTAGCATTTAGGAATACTTAGGATTTTGTTTAGTATAATTCTAAAATCCATTTCAAAAAATTAAGGAGAAATACAAATGGCAAAAGAAAAGTTTAATAGAACTAAGCCGCATGTTAATATTGGAACCATTGGGCATGTAGACCATGGTAAAACGACTTTGAGTGCAGCGATTTCAGCGGTGCTTTCTTTGAAAGGTCTTGCAGAAATGAAAGACTATGACAATATTGATAACGCCCCTGAAGAAAAAGAAAGAGGGATCACTATCGCTACTTCTCACATTGAATATGAGACTGAAAACAGACACTACGCGCATGTGGATTGCCCAGGACACGCTGACTATGTAAAAAACATGATCACCGGTGCGGCGCAAATGGACGGAGCGATTTTGGTTGTTTCTGCGGCTGATGGCCCCATGCCTCAAACCAGAGAGCATATCTTATTGTCTCGTCAAGTAGGCGTGCCTCACATTGTTGTTTTCTTAAACAAACAAGACATGGTAGATGACCAAGAATTGTTAGAGCTTGTAGAAATGGAAGTACGCGAGTTGTTGAGCGCGTATGAATTTCCTGGCGATGACACTCCTATCGTAGCGGGTTCAGCTTTAAGAGCTTTAGAAGAAGCAAAGGCTGGCAATGTGGGTGAATGGGGCGAAAAAGTGCTTAAACTCATGGCTGAAGTGGATTCCTATATCCCTACTCCAGAAAGAGACACTGAAAAAACTTTCTTGATGCCGGTTGAAGACGTGTTTTCTATCGCAGGTAGAGGGACTGTGGTTACAGGCAGGATTGAAAGAGGCGTGGTGAAAGTAGGCGATGAAGTGGAAATCGTTGGTATCAGACCTACACAAAAAACGACCGTAACCGGTGTAGAAATGTTTAGAAAAGAATTAGAAAAAGGTGAAGCCGGCGATAATGTGGGCGTGCTTTTGAGAGGAACTAAAAAAGAAGAAGTAGAGCGCGGTATGGTTCTATGCAAACCAGGTTCTATCACTCCGCACAAGAAATTTGAGGGAGAAATTTATGTCCTTTCTAAAGAAGAAGGCGGGAGACACACTCCATTCTTCACCAATTACCGCCCGCAATTCTATGTGCGCACAACTGATGTGACTGGCTCTATCACCCTTCCTGAAGGCGTAGAAATGGTTATGCCTGGCGATAATGTGAAAATCACTGTAGAGTTGATTAGCCCTGTTGCGTTAGAGTTAGGAACCAAATTTGCGATTCGTGAAGGCGGGAGAACCGTTGGTGCTGGTGTTGTGAGTAATATTATTGAATAATCTTACTCATATAGAAGTAAAAAGTTACCATAAAGGTCGCTAATAAAGGGTTATCATGAAAGTTAAAATAGGGTTGAAGTGTTCTGATTGTGAAGACATCAATTACAGCACCACTAAGAACGCCAAGACTAATACTGAAAAACTGGAGCTTAAAAAGTTCTGCCCAAGGGAAAATAAGCACACTCTTCATAAAGAAATCAAATTGAAGAGTTAGCTCTTTCTTTTGCGTTGCAATTTAAAGGGAGGGGAGGTTAGGTCAGTAGCTCCAATGGTAGAGCGTCGGTCTCCAAAACCGGTTGTTGGGGGTTCGAGTCCCTCCTGGCCTGCCATCTACTAATTTATTCTATCAAATTTTTATTTCAATTGGGTTGTTTTTTAAGTTTTTTAATTTTAATTTAAGCTATTTTGGATAGAATTGAAAGTTCATTTTAAATGCTTTATGCATTAAGTAGGGGCGAAAAGAGACGATGAATAAATGGCTCATGCAATACAGATTGGCTAGAGAAGAGCTTTCTAAAGTGATATTTCCCATTAAAGAGCAGATACGCAACGCGCTTGTTTCTGTTTTAGTGGTGGTGAGTGCTGTCACGCTATTTTTAGCTTTGTTAGATTTTTCTCTAGGGGCTTTTGTCTCTAGTGTTTTATAAGCTAGTGGCTTTAGAGAAGGAGAATAATAATGGATTGGTATGCCATACAAACTTATTCCGGGAGCGAGCAGTCCGTTAAGAAAGCGATTGAGAATTTAGCGAATGACCATGATATAAGAGATAGGATACAAGAGATCATTGTGCCTACTGAAGATATTATAGAGGTTTCTAAAAAAAGCAAGACGAAAGTAACGGAACGAAGCCTTTATCCTGGGTATGTTTTTATTAAGGTGGATTTAGATACGGTTTTGTGGCATAAGATACAATCTTTGCCAAGAGTGAGTCGTTTTATTGGAGAAAATAAAAAGCCAACCCCATTGAGTGAAGCGGATATTGGGCATATTTTAGAGAAAATGAATAACCGAGCAGCCCCCAAGCCTAAAATCTTTTTTGAGCAAGGCGAAGTGGTGCGCGTGGTAGAAGGCCCTTTTGCAAATTTTACCGCTACGGTGGAAGAGTATGATGTGGAGCATCGTAAGCTCAAGCTCAATGTTTCTATTTTTGGTAGGAACACTCCAATAGAGATTTTGCATTCGCAAGTGGAAAAAATTATATAACTTTTTAAGGAGACAACATGGCTAAAAAAGTAGTCGGAGAAATCAAACTTCAAATCCCTGCCGGTAAGGCAAACCCTTCACCTCCCGTAGGGCCAGCACTGGGTCAAAGAGGGGTTAATATCATGGAATTTTGTAAGGCTTTTAACGAAAGAACTAAAGACATGGGGAGTTTTAATATCCCGGTCATTATCACGGTTTATCAAGATAAGAGTTTCACTTTTATCACTAAAAAGCCCCCAGTAACGGATTTGATCAAAAAAGCTTCTGGGGTTGAAAAAGGTTCTGACAACCCGCTCAAAAATAAGATCGCAAAGCTCACCTACAAGCAAGTGGAAGAGATCGCACAATTGAAAATGGAAGATTTAAACACAAGCACCATGGAAGCGGCTAAAAAAATCGTTATGGGCAGCGCTAGGAGCATGGGCGTAGAGGTTGTGGATTAATCTTATTATTGGTTTTGTTGGAATTGAAAGAAATTTTTAAGGATTAGAATCGTGGCAAAAAAAGTATTTAAAAGATTGGAAAAACTTTTTTCTAAAATTCAAAACGATAAAGCGTATGGCGTAGAACAAGGCGTAGAGGTGGTTAAATCCCTCGCTTCAGCCAAATTTGATGAAACCGTGGAAGTAGCGTTAAGACTAGGGGTTGATCCAAGGCATGCGGACCAAATGGTGCGCGGTGCGGTGGTGCTTCCTCATGGAACAGGGAAAAAAGTAAGAGTGGCTGTTTTTGCAAAAGACATTAAGCAAGATGAAGCCAAAAACGCTGGGGCTGATGTTGTTGGTGGAGACGATCTGGCTGAAGAAATCAAAAACGGCCGTATTGATTTTGACATGGTGATCGCAACGCCTGATATGATGGCGGTTGTCGGTAAAGTGGGTAGGATTTTAGGCCCTAAGGGTTTGATGCCAAACCCTAAAACCGGAACCGTTACGATGGATATTGCTAAGGCGGTTACTAACGCTAAAAGCGGTCAAGTGAATTTCAGGGTGGATAAAAAGGGTAATGTTCATGCCCCTATTGGCAAGGCGAGTTTTCCTGAAGAAAAAATCAAAGAAAACATGCTTGAGTTGGTTAAAACGATCAACCGCCTAAAACCCAGTAGCGCGAAAGGCAAGTATATTAGAAACGCCGCTCTCTCGCTCACCATGTCGCCTTCAGTGAATTTGGACGCACAGGAATTGATGGACATTAAATAGCGTTAGGAGTTTTTAATCTTAGGCTGAAGATCGTAAGAGCTAAAAAGCTTAAAATTTCTTTTTTAAAAAGATAATCTTGCAGAGGTCTAGTCTAGAAAGGAGGAAAAGATGCAAAAACAACATCAAAGGCAGCATAAAGTAGAGCTAGTCGCTAACTTAAAATCGCAATTTGATAGCGCCAAAGCCCTTTTAATTTGCGATTATAAGGGTCTTAGCGTGAAAAAGTTGGAAGCTTTAAGGAATAAGGCTCGCATTCAAGGCATTAAAGTGCAAGTGATTAAAAACACGCTTGCTCATATTGCCATGAAAGAAGCGGGTTGCGCTGATTTGGATTTGAAAGAAACCAATGTGTTTTTGTGGGGCGATGATCAAATCGCTCTCTCTAAACTCGTGTTTGATTTCCAAAAAGAGCATAAAGATCACTTTGTGTTGAAAGCGGGCTTGTTTGATAAAGAAAGCGTTAGCGTAGCTCATGTGGAAGCGGTTTCAAAACTCCCGAGCAAAGAAGAGCTTATGGGAATGTTGCTTTCTGTTTGGACGGCTCCAGCACGCTATTTTGTGACCGGTTTAGACAACTTGCGTAAAGCGAAAGAAGAAAACTAAGAGCCTTACGGCTTAATTTAAAAAAATTTGAAGGATTGGATTATGGCAATTTCAAAAGAAGAAGTGTTAGAGTATATTGGTTCGTTGAGCGTTTTAGAGCTTTCTGAATTGGTTAAAATGTTTGAGGAAAAATTTGGCGTGAGCGCGACTCCAACGGTCGTAGCGGGTGCAGCTGTAGCCGGTGGTGCAACGGCTGAGAGTGAAGAAAAAACCGAATTTAATGTGATTTTGGCCGATAGCGGCGCTGAAAAAATCAAGGTGATTAAAGTGGTTCGTGAAATCACCGGGCTTGGCCTGAAAGAAGCTAAAGACGCTACCGAAAAAACCCCTCATGTGCTTAAAGAGGGCGTGAATAAAGAAGAAGCTGAAACCATCAAGAAGAAACTTGAAGAAGTAGGCGCTAAGGTTGAAGTCAAGTAAGACTTAAACAATAGAAAGGTCTTTTGCGCCTTTCTCTGCTCTAGTGTGGCAGATTTTGCTCCATGATTTTGTTTGTGAGCGTGTGGCCTAAAGTGGTTAGTATTGCAGGTGGGTTTGGTGTTTTTATCATGGTATGGTTATGAAGTTTGAAAATCCTTTTGCAATGCTTACTTGAATTAATGCATTAATGACTCAAAATTTTTGATCAAAGGCTTGAAATATGTCAAAAAAAATTCCCCTAAAAAACCGCTTGAGAGCTGATTTTACAAAAACCCCAACAGATTTAGAAGTTCCTAATTTATTATTATTGCAACGAGACAGCTACGATTCTTTCTTGTATTCCAAAGATGGTAAAGAGAGTGGGATTGAAAAGGTTTTTAAATCCATTTTCCCTATCCAAGATGAGCATAACCGCATCACTTTGGAATACGCGGGTTGCGAATTTGGCAAGTCTAAATACACTGTTAGAGAGGCGATGGAGAGAGGCATTACCTACTCTATCCCGCTCAAAATTAAAGTGCGTTTGATCTTATGGGAAAAAGACACCAAAAGTGGCGAAAAGAACGGAATCAAGGATATTAAAGAGCAAAGCATTTTCATTCGTGAGATCCCTTTAATGACAGAACGCACTTCGTTTATCATTAATGGGGTGGAGCGCGTGGTGGTCAATCAGCTCCACAGAAGCCCCGGTGTGATTTTTAAAGAAGAAGAATCTAGCACTTCTTCAAACAAGCTCATTTACACAGGGCAAATCATTCCTGATAGGGGTTCGTGGCTGTATTTTGAATACGATTCTAAAGATGTTTTGTACGCTCGTATCAACAAACGCCGTAAAGTGCCTGTTACCATTTTATTCAGGGCGATGGATTATCAAAAACAAGACATTATCAAAATGTTCTACCCGCTTGTGAAAGTGCGTTATGAAAACGATAAATATTTGATCCCGTTTGCTTCACTAGACGCCAATCAAAGAATGGAATTTGACTTGAAAGACCCGCAAGGCAAGATCATTCTTTTAGCGGGTAAAAAGCTCACTTCAAGAAAGATTAAAGAGCTTAAAGAAAACCATTTAGAATGGGTGGAATACCCTATGGATATTTTACTCAATCGTCATTTAGCTGAGCCTGTTATGGTAGGGAAAGAAGTTTTATTGGACATGCTCACGCAGTTGGATAAAAACAGACTAGAAAAAATCCACGATCTAGGCGTGCAAGAATTTGTGATCATTAACGATCTAGCGTTAGGGCATGACGCTTCCATTATCCATTCTTTCTCAGCCGATCATGAGTCTTTGAAATTGCTCAAGCAAACTGAAAAGATTGATGATGAAAACGCTCTAGCGGCGATTCGTATCCACAAGGTTATGAAACCAGGCGATCCTGTTACGACTGAAGTGGCCAAGCAATTTGTCAAGAAACTTTTCTTTGACCCTGAACGCTATGATTTGACCATGGTGGGGCGCATGAAAATGAATCACAAGTTAGGCTTACATGTGCCTGATTACATCACGACTTTAACGCATGAAGATATTATCACCACCGTTAAATACCTCATGAAGATCAAAAACAATCAGGGCAAGATTGATGACAGGGATCACTTAGGCAATCGCAGGATCAGGGCGGTAGGGGAATTACTAGCCAATGAATTGCATTCAGGCTTAGTGAAAATGCAAAAGACCATTAAAGACAAACTCACCACCATGAGCGGGGCTTTTGATTCGCTCATGCCCCATGATTTAGTCAATTCTAAAATGATCACCAGCACGATCATGGAATTTTTTATGGGCGGTCAGCTCTCGCAATTCATGGATCAAACCAACCCTTTGAGTGAGGTTACGCACAAACGACGCCTTTCAGCGCTCGGTGAAGGGGGGTTAGTGAAAGACAGGGTAGGGTTTGAAGCCAGGGATGTGCACCCCACGCATTATGGCCGAATTTGCCCCATTGAAACCCCAGAAGGTCAAAATATCGGTTTGATCAACACCCTTTCCACTTTCACAAGAGTGAATGATTTAGGCTTTATTGAAGCCCCTTATAAAAAGGTTGTGGATGGCAAGGTGGTAGGCGAGACGATTTATTTGACCGCTATTCAAGAAGACAGCCACATCATCGCTCCTGCAAGCACCCCCATTGATGAAAAGGGGAATATTTTAGGCGATTTGATTGAAACGCGCGTGGAAGGCGAGATCGTTTTAAACGAAAAGAGTAAAGTTACCTTAATGGATCTAAGCTCTAGCATGTTAGTAGGGGTAGCCGCATCGCTCATTCCTTTCTTAGAGCATGATGACGCCAACCGCGCTCTAATGGGGACTAACATGCAACGCCAAGCCGTGCCTTTGTTAAGAAGCGACGCTCCCATTGTAGGCACAGGGATTGAAAAAATTATCGCTAGGGATTCTTGGGGGGCGATCAAGGCCAATCGTGCGGGCGTTGTAGAAAAAATTGATTCTAAAAACATTTATATTTTAGGCGAAGGTAAAGAAGAAGCCTATATTGATGCGTATTCTTTGCAGAAAAACTTGCACACCAACCAAAACACCAGTTTCAATCAAGTCCCTATCGTTAAAGTGGGCGATAAAGTGGAAGCCGGGCAAATCATCGCTGATGGCCCTAGCATGGACAGAGGCGAGTTGGCGTTAGGGAAAAATGTGCGCGTGGCGTTCATGCCTTGGAATGGCTACAATTTTGAAGACGCGATCGTGGTGAGTGAGCGCATCACTAAAGACGATGTTTTCACTTCCACGCACATTTATGAAAAAGAAGTGGACGCTAGGGAGCTTAAGCATGGCGTGGAAGAATTTACCGCTGATATTCCTGATGTGAAAGAAGAAGCGCTCGCCCATCTTGATGAAAGCGGGATCGTTAAAGTCGGCACTTACGTGAGCGCTGGCATGATTTTGGTGGGCAAGACTTCTCCTAAAGGCGAGATTAAAAGCACGCCTGAAGAACGGCTCTTAAGGGCTATTTTTGGGGATAAAGCCGGGCATGTGGTCAATAAGAGTTTGTATTGCCCCCCCAGTTTGGAAGGCACGGTGATTGACGTGAAGGTCTTCACTAAAAAAGGCTATGAGAAAGACGCGCGGGTTTTGAGCGCGTATGAAGAAGAAAAAGCCAAGCTTGATATGGAGCATTTTGACCGCTTGACCATGCTCAATAGAGAAGAATTGTTGCGCGTCAGTTCGCTCCTTTCTCAAGCGATTTTAGAAGAGCCTTTCAGCCATAATGGCAAGGATTATAAAGAAGGCGATCAAATCCCTAAAGAAGAAATCGCTTCAATCAACCGCTTCACTTTGGCTAGTTTAGTCAAAAAGTATTCTAAAGAAGTGCAAAACCACTATGAAATCACTAAAAACAATTTCTTAGAGCAAAAAAAAGTTTTGGGTGAAGAGCATGAAGAAAAGCTCTCTATTTTAGAAAAAGATGATATTTTGCCTAATGGCGTGATCAAAAAAGTCAAGCTCTATATCGCTACAAAACGAAAGCTTAAAGTGGGCGATAAAATGGCAGGAAGGCATGGGAATAAAGGGATTGTGTCTAATATCGTGCCGGTTGCGGATATGCCTTACACCGCTGATGGCGAGCCTGTAGATATTGTCTTAAACCCTTTAGGCGTGCCAAGCCGCATGAACATTGGGCAGATTTTAGAAATGCATTTAGGCTTAGTGGGGAAAGAGTTTGGGAAACAAATCGCTAGCATGCTAGAGGATAAAACCAAAGATTTTGCCAAAGAATTGCGCGCTAAAATGCTAGAAATCGCTAACGCCATTAATGAAAAAGACCCCTTGACAATCCATGTTCTTGAGAATTGCTCTGATGAAGAGCTTTTGGAATACGCTAAAGATTGGAGCAAGGGCGTTAAGATGGCTATCCCTGTGTTTGAAGGCATCTCGCAAGAAAAATTTTACAAGCTGTTTGAGTTAGCCAAGATCGCTATGGATGGCAAAATGGATCTGTATGATGGGCGCACCGGCGAAAAAATGAGGGAGCGCGTGAATGTGGGCTATATGTATATGATCAAGCTCCACCACTTAGTGGATGAAAAAGTCCATGCCAGAAGCACAGGCCCTTATAGCTTAGTAACGCACCAGCCTGTGGGGGGTAAAGCGCTCTTTGGGGGTCAAAGGTTTGGGGAAATGGAAGTGTGGGCACTAGAAGCTTATGGCGCAGCGCACACTCTAAAAGAAATGCTTACCATTAAATCCGATGATATTAGAGGCAGAGAGAACGCTTATAGGGCTATCGCTAAAGGTGAGCAAGTGGGCGAGAGTGAAATCCCTGAGACTTTCTATGTCTTGACTAAAGAATTGCAATCGCTCGCTTTGGATATTAATATTTTTGGGGACGATGTGGATGAGGATGGAGCGCCTAAACCCATTATGATCAAAGAAGATGACAGGCCTAAAGACTTTAGCTCTTTCCAGCTCACTCTAGCCAGCCCTGAAAAAATCCATTCTTGGAGTTATGGGGAAGTTAAAAAGCCAGAAACGATCAATTATCGCACCCTAAAACCTGAACGAGACGGCTTGTTTTGCATGAAAATCTTTGGTCCTACTAAAGATTATGAATGCTTGTGCGGTAAATACAAAAAGCCTCGCTTCAAAGACATTGGCACATGCGAAAAATGCGGCGTGGCGATCACGCATTCTAAAGTCAGGCGTTTTAGAATGGGGCATATTGAATTGGCCACTCCTGTAGCGCATATCTGGTATGTCAATTCCTTACCTAGCCGTATCGGCACGCTTTTAGGCGTTAAGATGAAAGACTTAGAGCGCGTGTTGTATTATGAAGCTTATATCGTTAAAGAGCCAGGCGAAGCCGCTTATGACAATGAAGGCACTAAGCTTGTGATGAAATACGATATTTTGAATGAAGAGCAGTATCAAAATATCTCACGAAGATACGAAGATAGGGGCTTTGTGGCTCAAATGGGCGGCGAAGCGATCAAGGATTTGTTAGAAGAAATTGATTTGATCACCTTATTGCAGAGTTTGAAAGAAGAAGTGAAAGACACTAACTCTGATGCGAAAAAGAAAAAACTCATTAAGCGTTTGAAAGTGGTAGAAAGCTTTTTAAATTCTGGTAACAGGCCTGAATGGATGATGCTCACGGTTTTACCGGTATTGCCACCGGATTTAAGGCCTTTAGTCGCGCTAGATGGCGGGAAGTTTGCGGTCAGCGATGTGAATGAATTGTATCGTCGTGTCATCAATCGTAACCAACGCTTGAAACGCCTAATGGAGCTTGGGGCGCCAGAAATCATTGTGCGCAACGAAAAAAGGATGTTGCAAGAAGCCGTGGATGTGCTTTTTGATAACGGTCGCAGCACCAATGCGGTTAAAGGGGCTAACAAACGCCCTTTAAAATCGCTCAGCGAAATCATTAAAGGCAAGCAAGGGCGTTTCAGGCAAAACCTTTTAGGTAAGCGCGTGGATTTTTCAGGCAGAAGCGTGATTGTGGTGGGGCCTAACCTTAAAATGGATGAATGCGGGTTGCCTAAAAACATGGCGTTAGAGCTCTTCAAACCGCATCTGTTATCCAAGCTTGAAGAGAGAGGCTATGCCACCACGCTCAAACAAGCTAAACGCATGATTGAGCAAAAGAGCAATGAAGTGTGGGAGTGCTTGCAAGAAATCACAGAGGGGTATCCGGTGTTACTCAACCGCGCCCCTACCTTGCACAAGCAATCCATTCAGGCGTTCCATCCAAAGCTCATTGACGGCAAAGCGATCCAGTTGCACCCGTTAGTGTGCTCAGCGTTTAACGCCGATTTTGACGGGGATCAAATGGCGGTGCATGTGCCTTTAAGCCAGGAAGCGATCGCTGAATGCAAGGTGCTCATGCTAAGCTCTATGAATATCCTTTTACCCGCTAGCGGTAAAGCCGTAGCCATTCCTAGCCAGGATATGGTTTTAGGGCTATATTATCTTTCTTTAGAAAAGAGTGGGGTCAAGGGCGAGCATAAGCTTTTCTCTAGCGTGAATGAAATCATCACCGCTATTGACACGAAAGAATTAGACATCCACGCAAAGATCAGGGTTTTAGATCAAGGGAATATTATCGCTACGAGCGCGGGGCGCATGATCATCAAGTCCATTTTGCCTGATTTTATCCCTACGGATTTGTGGAACAGACCCATGAAGAAAAAAGATATTGGCGTGCTTGTGGATTATGTGCATAAAGTGGGCGGTATCGGCATTACCGCAACCTTTTTGGATCATTTGAAAACGCTTGGCTTTAGGTATGCGACTAAGGCTGGTATTTCTATCTCTATGGAAGATATTATCACGCCAAAAGACAAGCAAAAAATGGTGGAAAAAGCCAAAGTGGAGGTTAAAAAAATCCAACAACAATACGATCAAGGGTTACTCACTGACCAAGAGCGTTACAATAAAATCATTGACACTTGGACTGAAGTCAATGACAGAATGAGTAAAGAAATGATGAGCGCTATCGCAAAAGATAAAGAGGGCTTTAACTCTATTTATATGATGGCGGATAGCGGTGCAAGGGGGAGCGCGGCGCAAATCCGTCAGCTTTCAGCGATGAGGGGGCTTATGACAAAGCCGGATGGCAGTATCATTGAAACGCCCATTATTTCTAACTTTAAAGAGGGGTTGAATGTCTTAGAATACTTTAACTCCACGCATGGCGCTAGAAAGGGCTTAGCGGATACGGCGCTAAAAACCGCCAATGCGGGGTATTTGACAAGAAAACTCATTGACGTTTCGCAAAATGTCAAGGTGGTGTCTGATGATTGCGGCACGCATGAAGGGATTGAAATCACGGATATTGCGGTGGGGAGTGAGCTGATTGAGCCTTTAGAAGAGCGTATTTTTGGGCGCGTTTTATTAGAAGATGTGATCGATCCCATTACCAATGAAATCTTGCTTTATGCGGACACTTTGATTGATGAAGAGGGCGCTAAAAAGGTGGTTGAAGCCGGGATTAAATCCATTACGATCCGCACCCCAGTAACTTGTAAAGCGCCAAAGGGCGTGTGCGCAAAATGCTATGGCTTGAATTTAGGCGAAGGCAAGATGAGCTATCCAGGTGAAGCGGTAGGCGTGGTAGCCGCGCAATCTATCGGAGAGCCTGGAACGCAGCTCACTTTAAGGACTTTCCATGTGGGCGGGACAGCGAGCAGGAGTCAGGATGAGCGCGAAATCGTGGCGAGCGAAGAAGGTTTTGTGCGCTTCTACAACCTTAGGACTTACACGAATAAAGAGGGTAAAAACATTATCGCCAACCGCCGTAACGCTTCTATTTTAGTGGTAGAGCCTAAGATTAAAGTGCCTTTTGATGGGGAATTACGCATTGAAACGGTCTATGAAGAAATCGTTGTGAGCGTGAAAAATGGCGATCAAGAAGCTAAATTCGTTTTAAGAAGAAGCGATATTGTCAAGCCAAGTGAATTAGCCGGCGTTGGCGGTAAGATTGAGGGGAAAGTGTATTTGCCTTACGCTAACGGGCATAAGGTGCATAAAGGGGGAAGTATCGCTGATATTATCCAAGAGGGCTGGAATGTGCCTAATCGCATCCCTTATGCGAGCGAATTGCTGGTTAAAGATAATGACCCTATTGCGCAAGATGTGTATGCCAAAGAAAAAGGCGTGATCAAATACTATGTTTTAGAGGCTAACCATTTAGAGCGCACCCATGGGATCAAAAAGGGCGATATTGTGAGCGAAAAAGGCTTGTTTGCGGTGGTAGCTGATGATAATGGCAGGGAAGCCGCTCGCCATTATATCGCTAGGGGTTCTGAGATCTTGATTGATGATAATAGTGAAGTGAGCGCTAATAGCCTTATTTCTAAACCCACGACTAACACTTTCAAAACGATCGCCACATGGGATCCTTACAACACCCCTATCATTGCGGACTTTAAGGGTAAGGTGAGTTTTGTGGATATTATCGCAGGGGTTACGGTCGCTGAGAAAGAAGACGAAAATACCGGTATCACAAGCCTAGTGGTGAATGATTACATCCCAAGCGGGTACAAACCAAGCTTGTTTTTAGAGGGGGCTAATGGCGAAGAAGCGCGTTATTTCCTAGAGCCAAAAACTTCTATCGCTATTAGCGATGGCTCTAGCGTGGAGCAGGCTGAAGTGTTAGCGAAAATCCCTAAAGCGACCGTTAAATCCAGGGATATTACCGGAGGTCTCCCAAGGGTTTCTGAACTCTTTGAAGCGAGAAAGCCTAAACCTAAAGATGTGGCGATCCTTTCTGAGGTTGATGGGATTGTGAGTTTTGGTAAATCTATCCGCAATAAAGAACATATCATCGTAACTTCCAAAGATGGTCGTCTCACAGATTATTTTGTGGATAAGGGCAAGCAAATTTTAGTGCATGCCGATGAATTTGTGCATGCGGGAGAGGCGATGACGGATGGAGTAATTTCAAGCCATGATATTTTAAGGATCAGCGGCGAAAAAGAGCTTTATAAATACATTGTGAGCGAGGTCCAACAAGTGTATCGCAGGCAGGGGGTAAGCATTGCGGACAAACACATTGAAATCATTGTGTCTCAAATGTTAAGGCAAGTGCGCATCTTAGACAGTGGGGATAGCAAGTTTATTGAAGGGGATTTAGTCAGTAAAAAACTCTTCAAAGAAGAAAACGCTCGTGTGATCGCTTTAAAAGGCGAGCCAGCGATTGCTGAACCGGTGCTTTTAGGGATCACCAGAGCGGCTATTGGGAGCGATAGCATCATTTCAGCGGCCTCTTTCCAAGAAACGACTAAAGTTTTAACAGAAGCCAGTATTGCGATGAAAAAAGACTTTTTAGAAGATTTGAAAGAGAATGTGGTGTTGGGGAGGATGATCCCTGTGGGAACAGGCATGTATAAGAATAAAAAAATCGTGTTAAGAGCGCTTGAGGATAACTCTAAATTTTGATATAAAAAATCGGTTAAGATTTTTAAAAGAAAAATTAGGGTAAAATGGGGGAACTTTTAGTTTTAAATTTTTAGAATAAGGAAAAATAGTGCCTACTATCAATCAGTTGATTAGAAAAGAAAGGAAAAAGGTGGTTAAAAAAACCAAATCACCTGCATTAGTGGAATGCCCTCAAAGGAGAGGGGTTTGTACTAGGGTTTATACGACTACCCCTAAAAAGCCTAACTCGGCTTTAAGAAAGGTCGCCAAAGTTCGTTTGACCAGTAAATTTGAAGTGATCAGTTATATCCCTGGTGAAGGGCATAACTTGCAAGAACACTCTATTGTGTTAGTGCGTGGGGGTAGGGTTAAGGATTTACCCGGTGTGAAATACCACATCGTTCGTGGCGCTTTAGACACTGCAGGGGTCAATAAAAGAACGGTTTCACGCTCTAAATATGGGACTAAAAAAGCTAAAGCGACCGACAAGAAAGCAACAGACAACAAGAAAAAATAAGAGGAAAATAAAAACATGAGAAGAAGAAAAGCACCCGTTAGGGAGGTTTTGGGCGATCCTGTTTATGGGAACAAAGTGGTTACCAAGTTTATCAATAAAATGATGTTCGATGGCAAGAAAAGCGTAGCGGAAAAAATCATCTACAAAGCTTTCAATAAGATTGAAGAAAAAAGCGGTGAAAAAGGCATTGAAGTGTTTGAAAAAGCCCTAGAAAGGGTGCGTCCTTTAGTGGAAGTGCGCAGCAGAAGAGTGGGTGGGGCTACCTATCAAGTGCCGGTAGAAGTGAGGGCGAGCCGCCAGCAGTCGCTATCCATCCGTTGGATTTTAGAAGCCACTAGAAAACGCAATGAAAGGATGATGGTGGATAGATTGGCTAACGAGCTTATGGATGCGGCTAACGATAAGGGTGCGGCTTTTAAGAAAAAAGAAGATGTGCATAAAATGGCAGAGGCGAATAAAGCGTTCGCGCACTATCGCTGGTAATTGGAGTTAGAATGGCTAGAAAAACCCCATTAAACAGGATCAGAAATATCGGTATCGCCGCTCACATTGATGCCGGGAAAACCACCACTTCTGAAAGGATTTTATTCTATACAGGCGTGAGCCATAAGATTGGCGAAGTGCATGACGGCGCGGCGACAATGGACTGGATGGAGCAAGAAAAAGAAAGAGGGATCACTATCACTTCTGCGGCAACGACTTGCTTTTGGAAGGATCACCAAATCAATTTGATTGACACTCCAGGGCATGTGGATTTCACTATTGAAGTGGAGCGATCCATGCGCGTGCTAGATGGCGCGGTTTCGGTGTTTTGCTCGGTTGGGGGCGTGCAACCTCAAAGTGAGACCGTGTGGCGTCAAGCGAACAAATACGGCGTACCTAGGATTGTTTTTGTCAATAAAATGGATAGGATTGGGGCGAATTTCTATAATGTGGAAAACCAGATCAAGCAACGCTTGAAAGCTAATCCTGTGCCTATTAATATCCCTATTGGGGCTGAAGACACTTTCATTGGCGTGATTGATTTAGTCCAAATGAAAGCGATTGTTTGGAATAATGAAACCATGGGAGCCAAATACGATGTGGAAGAAATCCCTAGCGATTTGTTAGAAAAGGCTAAAGAATACCAAGAAAAGCTTGTGGAAGCCGTAGCTGAGCAAGATGAAGCCTTAATGGAAAAGTATTTAGGCGGTGAGGAATTAAGCGTTGAAGAAATCAAAAAAGGCATTAAAACAGGTTGTTTGAACATGAGTCTTGTCCCCATGCTTTGTGGTTCTTCTTTTAAAAA
Source organism: Helicobacter pylori (assembly GCF_900120335.1). Taxonomy (NCBI): domain Bacteria; kingdom Pseudomonadati; phylum Campylobacterota; class Epsilonproteobacteria; order Campylobacterales; family Helicobacteraceae; genus Helicobacter; species Helicobacter pylori. Next base: position 1,170,587 of record NZ_LT635477.1, on the reverse strand, counting down.
TAAAGGCGTGCAGACTTTATTGGATGCGGTGATTGATTACTTGCCAGCGCCCACAGAGGTTGTGGATATTAGGGGGATTGATCCAAAAACCGAAGAAGAAGTTTTTGTGAAGTCCAGCGATGATGGCGAGTTTGCCGGCTTGGCGTTTAAAATCATGACGGATCCTTTTGTGGGCCAACTCACTTTTGTGCGCGTGTATCGTGGCAAGCTAGAGTCCGGTAGCTATGTGTATAACTCCACCAAAGACAAAAAAGAACGCGTGGGAAGACTGCTTAAAATGCACTCTAATAAGAGAGAAGACATTAAAGAAGTTTATGCGGGTGAGATTTGCGCGTTCGTGGGCTTGAAAGACACGCTGACTGGGGACACGCTTTGCGATGAAAAGAATGCGGTGGTTTTAGAGAGAATGGAATTTCCTGAGCCGGTCATTCACATCGCTGTGGAGCCTAAAACGAAAGCAGACCAGGAAAAAATGGGCGTAGCGTTAGGCAAGCTTGCTGAAGAAGATCCAAGCTTTAGGGTGATGACTCAAGAAGAAACCGGGCAAACCCTTATTGGCGGTATGGGTGAATTGCACCTAGAAATCATCGTGGATAGGTTGAAGAGAGAATTTAAGGTGGAAGCTGAAATCGGTCAGCCGCAAGTCGCCTTTAGAGAGACTATCCGCTCAAGCGTGAGCAAAGAGCATAAATACGCTAAGCAAAGCGGTGGTCGTGGGCAATACGGGCATGTGTTTATCAAGCTTGAGCCTAAAGAGCCTGGCAGTGGGTATGAATTTGTGAATGAAATTTCTGGGGGCGTGATCCCTAAAGAATATATCCCTGCGGTGGATAAGGGTATCCAAGAAGCGATGCAAAATGGTGTTTTGGCGGGCTATCCGGTGGTGGATTTTAAAGTTACCCTTTATGATGGGAGCTACCATGATGTGGATTCTTCGGAAATGGCGTTTAAAATCGCTGGTTCTATGGCGTTTAAAGAAGCGAGTCGCGCGGCTAACCCGGTTTTATTAGAGCCTATGATGAAAGTGGAAGTGGAAGTCCCTGAAGAATACATGGGCGATGTGATTGGCGATTTAAACAGAAGAAGAGGGCAAATCAATTCTATGGACGACAGATTAGGCTTGAAAATCGTGAATGCTTTCGTGCCGTTGGTGGAAATGTTTGGCTATTCTACGGATTTGCGATCAGCGACTCAAGGGCGTGGGACTTACTCTATGGAGTTTGACCACTATGGCGAAGTACCTAGCAATATCGCTAAGGAAATCGTGGAAAAACGCAAAGGCTGATTGATAATAACGCTCTCTTGTGAGAGGGCGTTGTTTTAAATACTATCTAAATTCTTTCTCCTTTGGGTTTAAAAAGACTTTTTGAGTGGGTTTATCCTTTTTATCCCTTTAGCTATCTTTTTTCATTTTTAGTTTGCTATAAAATTATTTTTTGGCTCTATTCTTGTCAAATAGGGGTAACTAAAACTTTTTAATTTTTAAAAAATGGGGTTTTGGTTGCTTTGTTTTATAGTAAAATTTATTTTCTTAAATTTATTTAAAACTCATTTTTTAAGAGATAGAGGGTATATTTTGAAATAACTCTTACACTATAAGAGCGCATTACAAGAAATTTTGCTTGACTAACAACAAGTTCTTTTGTATTCAGTCTTAAAAACGCTTTTGAGCGTTTTTATTTTTTAAGAAAAATGACTGATTGTTCCCATGCGCTTTTGATATAACAAAACGCAATCTAAAAATTTCTTTAGTGAAAATTTTATTGGTTTCTATTCATTTACTTTTGAGAAATATAATTCTCTCGCTTTTAAGATCATCACAAGGAGTTTTCGTATGAAAAAGCAAATCTTGACAGGTGTTTTGTTATCAGTTTTGGCAGTGAGTTCTGCATACGCTCACAAAGATAAAAAAGACGCCAAAAAACCTGAGTTAAGCCCTCAATTAGTGGCTCACAAAGATAAAAAAGACGCCAAAAAACCTGAGTTAAGCTCTCAATTAGTGGCTCACAAAGATAAAAAAGACGCCAAAAAACCTGAGTTAAGCTCTCAATTAGTGGCTCACAAAGATAAAAAAGACGCCAAAAAACCTGAGTTAAGCTCTCAATTAGTGGCTCACAAAGATAAAAAAGACGCTAAAAAACCTGAGTTAAGCTCTCAATTAGTGGCTCACAAAGATAAAAAAGACGCTAAAAAACCTGAGTTAAGCTCTCAATTAGTGGCTCACAAAGATAAAAAAGACGCTAAAAAACCTGAGTTAAGCTCTCAATTAGTGGCTCACAAAGATAAAAAAGACGCTAAAAAACCTGAGTTAAGCTCTCAATTAGTGGCTCACAAAGATAAAAAAGACGCTAAAAAACCTAAAAACTCAGTGGCTTAATAGCTTTGTCTCCAAAGAAAGCGTTTTCAAAACGCTTTCTTTAAACTGCTTTGTCAGTTCTACTTTTTGAATCTTTTATACACAGGGTGTTATCAATATCGTTGCGTTTTTAAAAAAGCACATGAAAGGCGTTTAAGGCTTTTCTAAAAGAATGTGAGCGGCTTGAAGGACTTCAAGGGGCGTGATAGATCGCATGCACAAATGGTTTTTTTCATTTTTTAAAGGGCAAACTCGTTTCTTGCAAGGCGCACAGCTTAAATGGTGGTTCAACACAATCGTTTTTTGAGCTTTATAGGGGCGAGTCTCTTTTTCGTCAGTGGGGCCAAAAAGAGCGATTAGGGGGGTTTTCGTGCTAGTGGCTACATGCATGGGACCGCTATCGTTAGTGATGAATAAATCTAAAACAGCGATGCGTTGTATCAATTCTTCAATGCTTGTTTTCCCGCACAGGTTGTAAGCGTTATGGGATAATAAGGGGTTTTTCAATAAGCTTTTAACGGATTTTAAAATCTCTTCAGAAACGATAGCGTCTTCTTTAGCCCCAAAAAAATAAATTTCATGCCCTTTTTCTAACAAAGCAACCGCAACTTCAGCGTAATAAGAAGCTGGCCATCTTTTAGCGCTCCCATAGCTTGCACTAGGGTTAAAGCCGATTTTTTTAGGGGTGTTTGGGGTGTAAGTGGGGAGATCAAAGGCCAGTTTTAAGGGTAAAACGCTTTTTTGATCCAATTCTTTTTTTAAAAATTGCGAAAATAAAAAGCAATACTTTTCCACTTGATGATACTCTTTGTGGGCAGGAGCGATCGCATGGCTGAGAAACAAAGAACGGAAAAATTGAGCAAAGCCGATGCGAATAGGCGTTTTTGTCGCATAGAGCAAAAAAGCGGAATAAAAATGGTTGTTTAATGCGATCGCTATATCGCAACGCCCTATTTTTTGAGCGAGCTTGTAAGTGGCTAGCAGCCTGAAAAAGGATTTTTTGGTGTCATCTGTAAAAACGGCTTCTATTTTTTCATCTTTTTTGAAAAGTTCGCAAGTAATGGTTGGGCCCACTAAGATAAAATGCGCGTTAGGGTAGTGGTTTTTAAGGGTGTAAAAAAGCGAGCTTGCCATCACCCCATCGCCTAGCCAATTAGGCAAACGCAATAAAATACGCATGCGTTTGGGCGCATTTACGCTCATCAATAGCCCTTTTTTAAAGATTTTAAGCTAAAATTTTAGCATACAAATACAAGGAAATGGAATGATTACCCCTAAAGTGTTGAGCGGGTTTAAAGACCGCTTGCCTAAAGATGCGATACAAAAAGCCCAGTTGCTCGCTAAAGTTTCAGTCGTGTTTCAAAGTTTTGGTTTTGTGCCGATTGAAACCCCCCATTTGGAATACGCTCAAACGTTATTGCCTGATGCGAGCAGTGATATTCAAAAAGAAATTTATCGTTTTAAAGACCATGGGGATAGGGATGTGGCTTTAAGGTTTGATTTGACCGTGCCATTAGCCCGCTTTGTTTCTTTGCACCACCAAATATTAGGCATGCCCTTTAAACGCTACGCCATAGGCAATGTTTTTAGGGGTGAAAGGGCTCAAAAAGGGCGTTACAGGGAATTTACGCAATGCGATTTTGATTTTATAGGGAGCGAGAGCTTGGTGTGCGATGCTGAGATCATTCAAGTGATTATCGCTTCTTTAAAAGCCCTGGATTTAGAAGATTTTTGCGTCTCTATCAACCACAGAAAAATTTTGAATGGCATATGCGAATATTTTGGCATTGCTCAAGTGAATGAAGTGCTGCGCATTGTGGATAAATTAGAAAAAATTGGCTTGAATGGGGTTGAAGAAGAATTAAAAAAAGAGTGCGATTTGGATTCAAACACCATTAAAGAGCTTTTAGAAATGGTTCAAATCAAACAAAACGATTTAAGCCATGCGGAATTTTTTGAAAAAATTGCTTATTTGAAAGACTATAATGAGAATCTGAAAAATGGCATACAGGATTTAGAAAGGCTATACCAATTGCTAGGGGATTTACAAATTTCTCAAAACCTGTATAAAATTGATTTTTCTATCGCTAGGGGATTAGGGTATTATACAGGGATTGTGTATGAAACCACGCTTAATGACATGAAGTCTTTAGGGAGCGTGTGTTCAGGGGGGCGTTACGATCATTTGACTAAAAATTTTTCTAAAGAAAATTTACAAGGGGTAGGGGCTTCTATTGGGATTGATAGATTGATTGTGGCTTTGAGTGAAATGCAATTATTAGACGAGCGTTCCACCCAAGCCAAAGTTTTAATCGCTTGCATGCATGAAGAGTATTTTTCTTACGCCAACCGCTTAGCGGAGTCTTTAAGGCAAAGCGGTATTTTTAGCGAAGTCTATCCAGAAGCCCAAAAAATCAAAAAACCCTTTTCTTACGCTAACCACAAAGGGCATGAGTTTGTGGCTGTCATTGGCGAAGAAGAATTTAAAAGCGAAACTTTAAGCTTGAAAAACATGCATTCAGGCATGCAATTGAATTGCTTGAGTTTTTTAAAAGCCCTTGAAATCATTGGAGAAAACGATGAAGACTTATAATGTCGCTATTGTTGGGGCTAGTGGGGCGGTAGGCCAAGAGCTGATTAAAGGTTTAGAAAATTCTTCTTTCCCGATTAAAAAATTTGTCCCGCTCGCTAGCGTTAGGAGTGCCGGTAAAAAGATTAGAGCTTTCAATAAAGACTATGAAATTTTAGAAACCACGCATGAGGTTTTTGAAAAAGAAAAAATAGACATCGCCTTTTTTAGCGCTGGGGGGAGCGTGAGCGAAGAATTTGCCACAAGCGCTTCAAAAACGGCCCTAGTGATTGATAACACGAGCTTTTTTAGATTGAATGAAAAAGTGCCTTTAGTCGTGCCTGAAATCAACGCTAAAGAAATTTTTAACGCTCCCTTAAATATCATCGCTAACCCTAATTGCTCCACCATTCAAATGACGCAAATCTTAAACCCCCTACACCTTCATTTTAAGATAAAAAGCGTGATTGTTAGCACCTATCAAGCCGTGAGTGGGGCAGGAAACAAGGGGATAGAGAGTTTGAAAAATGAGCTAAAAACCGCATTAGAATGTTTGGAAAAAGACCCCGCTATTGATTTAAACCAGGTTTTGCAAGCCGGGGCTTTCCCTTATCCGATCGCTTTCAATGCGATCGCTCATATTGATATTTTTAAGGAGAATGGCTACACGAAAGAAGAGCTAAAAATGGTGCATGAAACCCATAAAATCATGGGCGTGGATTTCCCTATTAGCGCGACTTGCGTGCGCGTGCCGGTATTAAGGAGTCATAGCGAGAGTTTGAGTATCGCTTTTGAAAAAGAATTCGATCTCAAAGAAGTCTATGAAGTTTTAAAAAACGCCCCTAGCGTGGTTGTTTGCGATGATCCTAACCATAATCTTTACCCCACGCCCCTAAAAGCGAGCCACACGGATAGCGTCTTTATAGGGCGCTTGAGGAAGGATTTGTTTGACAAAAAAACTTTGCACGGCTTTTGCGTGGCGGATCAATTAAGAGTGGGGGCAGCCACCAACGCGTTCAAAATCGCCATGCATTACATTAAGAACGCTTGAGTTTATTCAAAGATAACAAAGATGAATGCGCATGCGCTTGAATTAAGGATAAGGATCAATCTAGCCCAATCTCTCAAAAAGAGCTTTAAGTTACTAGGCTTGCGATGTTAAACAAGGGTGTAATTGAATTTCTCAAGGCTTGATTGAGAGAAATGCTAATATTTGGTAGGTCAAAAGGAATATAAAGGCTTACACTCAAATAGAGAGTGAATGCTTAACTAGCGAGTTATTGCCTATTATTCCATTTAAAAGGGTGTGAGTTTAAGGTATAAGGAAAACTTGTATCAAGTTTTGTTGGAATGGATTAGAAAAATCTGATTGGATTGACCCTTACAATTTTTCAAACCAATTGTTTAATAACGATTAAATATGGCTATATACACTACAATAATAAGATTTTGAAAGGTTGGTAATGGAATCAGTAAAAACAGGAAAAACAAATAAAGTTGGCAAAAACACAGAGACAGCTGACACAAAGGCAAATAAAGAGACTCATTTTAAACAAGCGAGTGCCATTACAAATATAATCAGATCAATTAGTGGGTTTTTTACAAAGATCGCAAAGAGAGTTAGAGAACTTGTAAAAAAACACCCCAAGAAAAGCAGGGCGGCATTAGTAGTATTGACCCATGTTGCGTGTAGGAAAGCGAAAGAATTGGACGATAAAGTCCAGGATAAATCCAAACAAGCTGAAAAAGAAAATCGAATCAATTGGTGGAAGTATTCAGGACTCACAATAGCGGCAAGTTTATTATTAGCCGCTTGTAGCGTTGGTGATACTGATAAACAGATAGAGTTAGAACAAGAACAACAAAAGACAGAACAAGAAAGACAAAAGACAGAACAAGAAAGACAAAAGACAATTAATACACAGAAAGATTTCATTAAATACGCAGAACAAAATTGCCAAGAAAATCATAATCAATTCTTTATTAAAAAAGTAGGCATTAAGGGTGGTATTGGCATAGAAGTAGAAGCTGAATGCAAAACCCCTAAACCCACAAAAACCAATCAAACCCCTATCCAGCCAAAACACCTCCCAAACTCTAAACAACCCCGCTCTCAAAGAGGATCAAAAGCGCAAGAGCTTATAGCTTATTTGCAAAAAGAGCTGGAATCTCTGCCCTATTCACAAAAAGCTATCGCTAAACAAGTGGATTTTTATAAACCAAGTTCTATCGCTTATTTAGAGCTAGATCCTAGAGATTTTAAAGCTACAGAAGAATGGCAAAAAGAAAATCTAAAAATACGCTCTAAAGCTCAAGCTAAAATGCTTGAAATGAGGAGTTTAAAACCAGACCCACAAGCCCACCTTTCAACCTCTCAAAGCCTTTTGTTCGTTCAAAAAATATTTGCTGATGTTAGTAAAGAAATAGAAGCAGTTGCTAATACCGAGAAAAAAGTAGAAAAAGCGGGTTATGGTTATAGTAAAAGGATGTAGGCATAAGAAAATAAGAATACCATAAAATCGTTTTAGCTTATTTATGGTATTTTAAAGACTCTATATTACCCAATTAGAACAGAGCCTTTTTTAAACTCCTTAGTAGGAATCCTAATCGTTTTTAGCGTTTGAGCGTTTTACAAAATACAAGCGGTTGCAATTTTTAGCGTTGTTTCATGAAGAATGATTTTTATATCCCTCTCTTTAAAAAGAGAGGGTTTTTATTTTAGTGGGTCTTTAGCGGGTCTCAGCTGAGCTTTTAATGATCACGGTGTTGTAGTCAGGCTGGACTGGGCGTTGGTTGGGCGAATTTTTCATGCGTTTTTTGATTTCAGCCAATTGTTTGGCAGAGACTTCCAAAGGTTCTTCTATGACAAACCATGCCACCCCTTCTGTGCAAGGGGGAGCGGTGAGAGAGCCGTTAAAATGGTAGTAATTGATGCTTTTAGGCAAGAAAGCGTCTAAAGCCACCTCCTTAAAACCTTGTTTCTTTTGAATGCCTTCTAAAATAGGATCAAGGTTGGGGTTTTCTTTCCCTTCTTCAAACCCAATCGCTAAGACTAATAAGCGCCCTTTAGCGTCTTTATGCACGAAATGCGCGCTCAAAGGCCTGGTTTTATTGTTGATTAAAAACTCCATAGGGGCGTGGAAATGCACATTATCCAGCACATAGTCATGCCCTCTATAATTGATGTGGTTAGTCGGCTCAAACGAAGCTTTTAAAGTATGATGAGTGAAAAAGACCGCTTTAGGTTTAGAAGCGGCGTATTTGAATTGCAAATCGGTTTTATCTTGCGTGTGGTAGTAATGCTCAATGTTGATGGGCGATTGGCTTTTACCGCTTTTGCACACTTCAAAATCTTTGTGCAATTTGTCCCAGCGGTGCGGTCCATTTTCTTTATTTTTATAATCCCATTTGGTATTTTCAGCGCCTATAAGAGAAGTTGCCAGTGCTAAAGCGATCAAAAAAGTTTTTTTCATTTTAATTATCCTTTATTTTAAAATTCTAAAATTATTAAAAAGGCAACGCCTTAATTTTAGCGCTTAATCAACAATGACCGCAGTTACAAAAAACAGATTGGTTAAAAGTTGAAAATGATTTTAAATTCTGTTTTATATGGTAACAACTCCCTTGGATTAATGCGCCTATGGAGCGGGAATATTTGTTTCAATCAGCCCCTAATTTACAAGCGGTTAAAATTTTTGTCTTATACTCTAGGTTTTCAAATTGAATAAAATTTAACCCCTTATTAAGATTTAAATGATGATGACCAAACAATCGTATCAAAGATTCGCTTTAATGCGGGTTTTTGTGTTTTCGCTTTCGGCGTTTATTTTTAACACCACGGAGTTTGTCCCTGTCGCATTGTTATCAGATATTGCGAAAAGTTTTGAAATGGAGAGCGCAACAGTAGGGCTTATGATCACTGCTTATGCATGGGTGGTGTCTCTTGGCTCATTGCCTTTGATGTTGCTTAGCGCTAAAATTGAAAGGAAACGCTTATTGCTTTTTCTTTTCGCCCTTTTTATTCTCAGCCATATCCTTTCAGCGTTAGCGTGGAATTTTTGGGTGCTACTCCTTTCTCGTATGGGTATCGCTTTTGCCCATTCTATTTTTTGGTCCATCACGGCTTCTTTAGTCATTCGTGTCGCGCCAAGAAACAAAAAACAACAGGCCTTAGGATTGTTAGCGTTAGGGAGTTCGTTAGCGATGATTTTAGGGTTGCCGCTTGGGAGGATCATTGGGCAAATTCTAGATTGGCGCTCTACTTTTGGCGTGATCGGGGGCGTTGCGACTCTTATAATGCTACTTATGTGGAAATTGCTCCCGCATCTACCGAGTAGAAACGCAGGCACGCTCGCAAGTGTCCCTATATTAATGAAACGCCCGCTTTTAATGGGGATTTATTTGCTTGTGATCATGGTTATCTCTGGACATTTCACCACTTATAGCTATATTGAGCCTTTTATCATTCAAATCAGCCAATTTTCTCCTGACATTACAACGCTAATGTTGTTTGTGTTTGGGTTAGCAGGCGTGGTGGGGAGTTTTTTGTTCGGCCGTTTGTATGCGAAAAATTCAAGAAAATTTATCGCTTTTGCGATGATTTTAGTCATTTGCCCGCAACTCTTGCTTTTTGTGTTTAAAAACTTAGAGTGGGTGGTTTTCTTGCAAATTTTCTTGTGGGGGATTGGGATCACTTCGCTTGGGATTTCCTTGCAAATGAGAGTGTTACAGCTCGCACCGGATGCCACAGATGTCGCAAGCGCGATTTTTTCGGGGAGCTATAATGTGGGGATTGGATCAGGAGCGCTGTTTGGCAGTATTGTGATCCACCAATTAGGGCTAGGGTATATTGGCTTTGTGGGTGGGGCTTTGGGGTTGTTGGCGCTATTTTGGCTTAGATTCATTACGATAAAGTTTAAAAAAACTTAAAGGGCGTTAAATGGACTACCCAATAAAGGAAAATCCCTTTCGCGTTAAAAACCATTTTTAAAATTTAGTGATACGGCTTAAATCCAATTGCACGAACGGACAGATTGCCTCTCTTTTTATGTTAAAATAGAAAAATTTGTCATAAATTTTAGGTGGTGTGTGGTTTAAATGCTCAAAAAAAAGATTGATTTGCATAAAGATTCTATTAGGAAGCTCTTTTTTTATTACTTCATCCCTTTAGTTTTTTCTATGATCTCACTTTCTACTTACTCTATGGTGGATGGCATGTTTGTGGGCAAAAAACTGGGTAAAGAAGCTATCGCTGCGGTCAATATCGCATGGCCTATTTTTCCAGGACTCATTGCGTATGAATTGCTTTTTGGTTTTGGGGCAGCGAGTATTGTGGGGTATTTTTTAGGTCAAAATAAAACCCATAGGGCTAGGCTTGTGTTTAGCAGCGTGTTTTATTTTGTCGCTCTAAGCGCCTTTATTTTGAGCATGGCGCTACTGCCTTTTAGCGAAACTATCGCGCGTTTTTTTGGGAGCAATGACGCCTTATTGAGCATGTCTAAACGCTATATTGAAATCATTTTAATGGGTGCGGTTTTTATGGTTTTGCACCCTTTGGCGGATGTTTTTGTGGTGAATGACAAACGCCCCATTTTAGCGATGGTGGCGATGTTGATTGGCTCGTTAGCGAATATCTTTTTCAATTACTTGTTTATTTTTGTGTTGGAAGTGGGGGTTCAAGGCAGCGCGATAGCCACCGTGATAGGGCATGCGATAGGGGTTTTAGTCTTAATGCAGCATTTTTGGCGCAAAAAAGGGCAGTTGTATTTCATCAAACGATTTTCTTTGTCTTCGGTCATTTCTTCAGCTAAAAGCGGTGTGCCTCAAAGCACGGCGGAATTTAGTGCTTCTATTATGATTTTATTGTTTAATACCGCTATCATGCACACGGCTGGGGAAAGGTTTGTGAGCATGTATGGGATCGTTATGTATAATGCGATTATCTTTTTTACGACTTTGTTTGCGATTTCTCAAGGCATCCAACCGATTGCGAGTTTTAGCTATGGGGCTAGAAATTTAGAACGCGTGCGAGCCGTGTTTGTCTTTGGTTTGAAAGCGGCGTTTTGTATAGGGATTTTTTTCTATGGCGCTTATTATTTCCTAGATGAATTTTTAATCAAGCTTTATTTGCAGCCAAGCGAGCAAGACGCGCTCTTTATGCAAGAGACTAAAAGGGCGATGAATATTTACTATGTTGGCTATGTTTTTTTAGGCATGAATTTGTTGTGCGCGGTGTTTTTCCAATCCATTCAACGCACTAAAAGTTCGTTTATCATCACGATTTCGCACACGCTAGGGTTTATCGTTATCCTATTGCCGATTTTAAGTCATTTCTATGGGATTAATGGCATTTGGGTAACTTACCCTATCGTGCAATTTTTAGCGTTTTTGGTAGCGTTAGGGGTAACTTATTATGAAATCAAAAAAGGGGTTTTCACCACTTATAAAGAGCAAAATCTCGTTATTTTGAAAACTTAACCAATAAATAAGGTAAAATTAAGACATGCATGCAGAATTTTTCACTTTCGCGCTCATCATGCTTTTAATCGTGATAGCCCCTTATGTGTCTAGAATCTCTCGTTTGCCTATCACGGTTGTGGAGATTTTATTTGGGTCTGTTGGGGCGTATGTGGGTTTTATTGAGCCAACTAAAGGCTTTGAAATCATGTCTGAAATTGGCTTTTTGTTTTTAATGTTTTTGTGCGGTTTGGAAGTGGAAATTTATTTGTTCAAAAAATTAGGGGTTTCTCTTTTAAAACGCATTTTTGCTTATCTGTTGATCTTATACACGCTTTCATTCATCCTTACTTTTAGCCTTAATTTAGAGCCTATTTTTATGGTGATTTTCCCTATCATTAGTTTGGGCATGATCATGACTTTAGTCAAAGATTATCGTAAAGAGATTTTGTGGCTTGATTTGGTTTTAAAAGTGGGCGTTATTGGGGAATTGTTAAGCATTTTTGGTTTGGTGGTCGTGGATGGGGTGTATTCGCATGGTTTGGGCATGGAATTGATTAAAGATTTAGGCATTCTCATTGTTTTTTTAATTTTAATTATCGTGGCGTTTCAAATCTTTAAGACTTTGTTTTGGTGGTTCCCGCATTTAAAGCTTTTTGTGATGCCTAAAAGCAGTCAGTTTAACCAAGATGTGCGTTTTTCGCTCATGCTCTTTTTTTCACTGGTTGCGATCGTGGTGTGGCTCAAAATAGAAATGGTTTTAGGGGCGTTTTTGGCGGGGTTAGTCGTTTCTACTTTTTTCCCTCATAAATCAGAGTTGATCCATAAGCTCAATGATGTGGGTTTTGGGTTTTTTGTGCCTTTGTTTTTCATCCATGTAGGCTCTACTTTAGACTTAAAATTAGTGTTTTTAAACCCGCATTTGATCCTTCAAGGGATATTGATTGTCATAGCGATGTTAAGCTTGCACTTGATCACTTCAACCTTATTGTGGCGCAAATACTTTAAAGAAGCTAAGCATTTATTTTCGTTCGCCTTAGGGGCTTCTATGCCTTTAACTTTTTTAGTAACCACCGCCGCAGTGGGTTTAAAAGCGCAAGCGATCTCGCAAAACACCTATTACGCATTGCTCATGGCGGCTATTTTTGAAGGGGTGTTATTCACGATTGCGATTAAAATGCTCAACAAAAAAGCTTGAATAAAAGCTTTAAGCGTCTAAATATTTAGCGTCGCTAAAGCTGTTCGCCTGAACGTTATCAAACGCATTCTCTAAGCTGTCAAAGAAATGAGGGTGCAAGTTTTGCATTTCTTTTAAGAAATTTTTGGTGGCTAATCGCGCGATAGGGGGTTTATCGGAAGTGGGCTGTTTGGCTGGGCAATTGCAATCAGGGGCGACGGGGATATTTTGAGAAGTGACAAAATGGATACTACTGGCTTCTCGAACCTTAATCAAAGGGCGGATCACTAATAAGCCGTTTTCAGCCCTATAAATGGGGGGCATGCTCCTCAAACTTCCGTTATAAGTAAAATTCATAAAAAAGCTCTCCACCGCATCATCTAAATGGTGCGCGATAGCGACTTTATTATAGCCTTCTTCTAAAGCCTTAGAATACAAAGTCCCTCGCCTCAAACGAGAGCAAAACGAACAAAACGAGCTTTTTTCACGGCGTTTTTCGTTGATCGTGGCAGCGATTTGGGTGTAAATGATCTCATGCTCAATGCCTTGTTCTTCGCACAAATCGCTCAACCATTTCAAATCTTCGCCCAAGCCATAATGCACGGTAACCGCTTTAAAATCAAATTTGAAAGGGGCATGTTTTTGCATCTTGGCTAAGATGCAAGCGAGCATGATAGAATCCTTGCCCCCGCTCAACCCTAACAAGATTTTATCGCCTTCTTCTATGAGTTTGTAAGTGGCGTTTGTCTTGCCTACAATGTGCAAGACTTTTTTGGAAATTTCATAGGCCATTTTTGATCCTTGATTTTATTTTCTAAACTTTCGCGCTAAGTGAATGATTTCTTCTTCGCTAATGTGATCGGAATTATATTTCACAATAATGATTTCTTCGCTAATATTGACATACCATTCAATGATTTTGTCCCCTAAAGTTTCAAATTGTTCCTCATTATAAGCGTCTAAGGGGAAATAGACATTTTTTTGCTTGGAAGGGTTATGGAGTAAAAAGAGCGATAGTCCCCAAATAAGCCCTAAAGCTACAACGATTAAGCTTGTGTTAGAAACGCCTAAATGATGGTAACTCAACCCCCCGCTCACGCCCCCAACAAAGCTCCCTAAATAGCCAAAAGTAGTGAATTGCCCTAAAACCTTGCCTTTTTCATGCACTTTAGCGAATTTAGACGCTAAAGATTGCATGATAGGCTCTAAGGTGGCAAAGCCAACAAAGAAAAACGCCACCCCAACAATAAAAAGCCATAAATACTTACCCAAAAAGCTAGAGTCCGCTAAAAACAAACACAAATAACTCACAATAAACAACAGCACGCCAGAAAGCATCACCCCTTTAGGCTTGTTGTATTTTTCAGCCATAACGCTCGCTATCCCCATGCTTAAAACCCCCAATAAGGCTCCAGGCACATACACTAAGATTAAAAAGCTTTCATCTTTATGGAATTCATTCACTAAGGCTAAAGGGATTAATACAAAAATAAGCGTCATGAACATCTTTTCAAAAAAAGAACTTATGTATAAAAGATACAAGGCTTTAGAGTTGGGTTGGTAAGCCTTTATGTTTTTGATTTGGTAAGAAATTTTAGGGGCGTCTTTGACTTTTAAAAGCATCAACAAACTCAATAAGGTTAAGATCGCCGTGAGCAAAAAGAGCCATTTTGCCCCCCCAAAAAACGCCACAATCCCAGGGCCTATCGCCATGCTTATGGTGAAGCTAATGAAAATAAACGCCCCCATGATAGCCATCGCTTTGGTGCGCTCTTCTTCTTTCACCTCATCCGCCACCATCGCGCTAACGACCCCCCCTAAAGCCCCCATGCCTTGAATGAAGCGCCCGATAACGAGCGTGATAATATCGTTCGCCACAAAGCACACTAACGAGCCAATTAAAAACAACAATAAGCACACCATAACGACCACTTTACGGCCGATTTTATCGCTAAGAATGCCCATGGGGGTTTGAAAAATGATCTGCGTGAGATACGCCCCACCCACAGCCAAACCTATAAGCAAGGGACTGCTTGAATGGAAACTATCCGCATACAAACTGATGACAGGCAAAACAATAAAAAGCCCTAAAAACCGCAACGACGACACTAACGCTAATGGAAAAATTTTCTTAAACATGCGGGTTATTTTACAAGAAAATCTCTAATTTTTATCATTAATTTAGGAAAGTAGGATTGATAATAAAAATTTAATGGATTTTTAAGAAAATTTTTTGTATAATCTTATTCTTTATTTTTTTGCTTTGTATTTTTCTTGCTTGTGTCAAGGTAGCTCAGCTGGTTTAGAGCGCTGGTCTCATAAGCCGGAGGTCGGGGGTTCAAGTCCCCCTCTTGACACCATGATTTGATTTAATCTTCATTTAATTTTCGTTTAATCTTTTTTTTAGCAAACCTAAACTACAATAGCGTTGCATCTTTTAATTTCTTAATATTAGGGATTTGACGATGATTTTTAGCTCTCTTTTAAGTGTTGTAGGGATGGCGGTGCTTTTTCTTATTGCTTGGGTGTTTTCTGGCAATAAAAGGGCTATAAATTATCGCACGATTGTCAGTGCCTTTGTGATTCAAGTGGCTTTGGGGGCGTTGGCTTTATATGTGCCTTTGGGCAGAGAAATACTGCAGGGTTTAGCTAGCGGCATACAAAGCGTGATTGGTTACGGCTATGAGGGGGTACGCTTTTTGTTTGGCAATCTCGCTCCAAACGCTAAGGGCGATCAAGGGATAGGAGGCTTTATCTTTGCGATCAACGTTTTAGCGATCATTATCTTTTTTGCTAGCTTGATTTCACTTCTATATTATTTAAAAATCATGCCTTTAGTGATCAACCTCATCGGTGGGGCGTTGCAAAAATGCTTAGGCACTTCTAAAGCAGAAAGCATGAGCGCAGCGGCTAATATTTTTGTAGCGCACACCGAAGCGCCCTTAGTCATTAAGCCTTATTTGAAAAGCATGAGCGATTCAGAGATTTTTGCGGTCATGTGCGTGGGCATGGCTAGCGTTGCGGGGCCTGTGTTAGCCGGGTATGCGAGCATGGGCATTCCTTTACCTTATTTAATCGCCGCATCGTTTATGTCCGCTCCTGGGGGGTTGTTGTTCGCTAAAATCATTTACCCGCAAAACGAAACCATTTCTAGCCATGCAGATGTTTCTGCAGAAGAGCATGTCAATATTATAGAAGCTATCGCTAATGGGGCAAGCACAGGGCTTCATTTAGCCTTGCATGTGGGGGCGATGCTTTTAGCCTTTGTGGGGATGCTCGCGCTCATTAACGGGCTTTTAGGGGTTGTAGGGGGGTTTTTAGGCATGGAGCATTTGTCTTTAGGGGTGGTTTTAGGCACGCTTTTAAAACCTTTGACCTTTATGTTAGGCATTCCTTGGAGCCAGGCTGGGATTGCCGGGGAAATCATAGGCATTAAAATCGCGCTCAATGAATTTGTGGGCTATATGCAATTATTGCCTTATTTGGGCGATAACCCTCCTTTAATCTTGAGCGAGAAAACCAAAGCGATCATCACTTTTGCGTTGTGCGGGTTCGCTAACTTAAGCTCAGTCGCCATGCTCATTGGGGGGCTTGGCAGTTTAGTGCCTAAAAAGAAAGATTTCATTGCCAGGCTTGCTTTAAAAGCGGTGCTTGTAGGCACGCTTTCTAATTTCATGAGCGCGACTATCGCCGGGTTATTCATAGGGTTAAGCGCCAATTAAAAGGATAAGGCATGCAAAAAAGAGTGGTAATTTTATTATTGGATTCTTTTGGTATAGGGGCTAGCGAAGACGCTAAGGATTTTGGCGATTTGGGGGCGAACACTTTAGGCAATATCGCTAAGGCTTGTTTCAATAACCTGGCTAATTCTAACGATCGCAATGGGGCTTTGAAACTGCCCAATTTAGAGGGTTTGGGTTTAGGCTTGAGCGCTTTAAAAGCCACAAACGAATTGCCCTTAGGCTTTCAATTGAAACCCAATCTAATAGGGGCTTACGCTTATGCGCAAGAACTTTCTAGCGCTAAAGATACGATTTCTGGGCATTGGGAGATGATGGGCGCGCCCGTTCTTTTTGAATGGGGGTATTTTAAAGACAAAAATGATTCGTTTCCTAAAGAAATTTTAGATGAAATCATGCACAAAACTAAGATTAAGGGCTATTTAGGGAATTGCCACGCATCAGGGACAGAAATCATTAAAGATTTAGGCGAAAAGCATTTAGAAACTTTATACCCCATTTTTTACACTTCAGCGGATTCGGTGTTTCAAATCGCTGCGCATGAAGAAAGGTTTGGGCTGGATAATTTATACGCCCTTTGTGAAGAAGCGTTTCAAATTCTAGAGCCTTTAAAGATCGCCAGAGTGATCGCACGCCCCTTTATTGGCACTAATAGAGAGAATTTCAAACGCACCGCCAATCGCAAAGACTATGCGATAAAGCCCCATAAAAAATTGCTTTTTGAAACATTCATTGAAGAAAAACAAGGCGAAGTCATTAGCATTGGGAAAATCGCTGATATTTACGCCCATGTGGGGATCACTCAAAAATTCAAAGCCGGTAGTTTAATGGAATTATGCGATGCGACTTTAGAGCGAGTCAAAAACGCCCCAAACAACAGCTTGATTTTTACGAATTTTGTGCATTTTGATAGCGATTATGGGCATCGGCGCGATGTTAGCGGGTACGCTAACGCTTTAGAGTATTTTGATGTGCGCTTAAGAGAGGTTTTAGACAATTTAAGGGAAAACGATTTGCTCATTCTTTGCGCCGATCATGGGTGTGATCCCAGTTTTAAAGGCACCGATCACACACGAGAATACATTCCCATTTTGTTCTACCACAAGGATTTACAACCAGCCTTTTTAGGCAAGAGCGAGACTTTTGCGGATATTGGGCAGAGTATCGCTCACTTTTTGGGATTAAGCCCCTTAGATTATGGCAAAAACTTATTAAACTTTAAAGGACAACCATGACCCCTCACATCAACGCTAAAATCGGCGATTTTTATCCTCAATGCCTTTTATGCGGCGATCCCTTAAGGGTGAGCTACATTGCGAAAAAATTCTTACAAGACGCTAAAGAGATCACGAATGTGCGTAACATGCTAGGCTTTAGCGGGAAGTATAAGGGTAAGGGGATTTCTTTAATGGGGCATGGCATGGGCATTGCGTCATGCACGATTTATGTAACGGAGCTTATTAAAACCTATCAAGTTAAAGAGCTTTTAAGGATTGGCACTTGCGGGGCGATTAGCCCAAAAGTTGGCCTGAAAGACATTGTCATGGCCACTGGAGCTTCAACGGATTCTAAAACCAATCGGGTGCGTTTTTTAAACCACGATTTGAGCGCAACGCCTGATTTTGAATTGAGTTTAAGGGCGTATCAAACAGCAAAGCGTTTGGGTATTGATTTGAAAATAGGCAATGTTTTTTCAAGCGATTTTTTCTATTCTTTTGAAACGCACACTTTTGATTTAATGGCCCAATACAACCACTTGGCTATTGAAATGGAAGCGGCAGGGTTATACGCCACGGCGATGGAATTGAACGCTAAGGCTTTATGCTTATGCTCTGTTTCGGATCACTTGATCACTAAAGAAGCCCTAAGCCCTAAAGAAAGAATAGAAAGCTTTGATAACATGATAACTCTAGCCTTAGAGATGATGGGCTAGCCTTTTTTGTTGCCCCCCATAAGTTAAGGATAAACTTTTAAGGAAAACCCTTAAAGCTAAAAGCCTTAAGGGAACTTTGGAAAAACAAAAGCTACCGTTTTACAGAAACTTCGTTTTACAAAACTATCGTTTCAATAAAACAACCACTTTACACCCCAAAAACGAAATTTCAAGGTATAATGTTTTCCAAGAGTTTTTGCCATGTTTGGTAGCCATGACAAACTCCTTTTATAGATTTATCCCCATAATCCGACTTATGGGGGCGTTTATTTTACAACAATCTTTCTAAAACCAAATCCCAATTAATCCCAATTAAATTAAAAACACTCTTAAAAGCTTGATTGAGCGCATCAAAACACCCTAAAACTTTTTTTGAAATCCAATAAATTTGTGGTAAAATTAAACTCATTGTAAATAAATTCTCATTTTGATACATTTTTTGCAATAAAACATTACTTTAAGGAACATTTTATGAAAAAAACGAAAAAAACGATTTTGCTTTCTCTAACTCTTGCGGCGTCATTGCTCCATGCTGAAGACAACGGCGTTTTTTTAAGCGTGGGCTATCAAATCGGTGAAGCGGTTCAAAAGGTGAAAAACGCCGACAAGGTACAAAAGCTTTCAGACGCTTATGAACAATTAAGCAAGCTTTTAGCCAACGATAATGGCACTAGCTCAAAAACAAGCGCGCAAGCGATCAATCAAGCGGTTAATAATTTGAATGAAAGCGCAAAAACTTTAGCTGGTGGGACAACCAATTCCCCTGCCTATCAAGCCACGCTTTTAGCACTAAGATCGGCGTTAGGGTTATGGAATAGCATGGGTTATGCGGTCGTATGCGGAGGTTATACCAAAAGTCCAGGCGAAAACAATCAAAAAAATTTCCACTACACCGATGAGAATGGCAATGGCACTACAATCAATTGCGGTGGGAGCACAAATAGTAATGGCACTCATAGTTCTAATGGCACAAATACATTAAAAGCAGACAAAAATGTTTCTCTATCTATTGAGCAATATGAAAAAATCCATGAAGCTTATCAGATTCTTTCAAAAGCTTTAAAACAAGCCGGGCTTGCTCCTTTAAATAGCAAAGGGGAAAAATTAGAAGCGCATGTAACCACATCAAAGTATCAGCAAGATAATCAAACTAAAACGACAACTTCTGTTATTGATACGACTAATGATGCGCAAAATCTTTTGACTCAAGCGCAAACGATTGTCAATACCCTTAAAGATTATTGCCCCATGTTGATAGCGAAATCTAGTAGTGGAAGTAGTGGCACAGCTACTACAAACACCCCTTCATGGCAAACAGCCGGTGGCGGCAAAAATTCGTGTGAGACTTTTGGTACGGAATTTAGTGCCACTTCAGACATGATTAATAATGCGCAAAAAATCGTTCAAGAAACCCAACAACTTAACGCCAACCAACCCAAAAATATCACCCAACCCAATAATTTCAACCTTAACTCTCCTAGCAGTCTTACGGCTTTAGCTCAAAGCATGCTCAAAAACGCTCAATCTCAAACAGAAATTTTAAAATTAGCCAATCAGGTAGCAAGCGATTTTGACAAACTTTCTTCAGGCTATCTTAAAGAATACATAGGAAAATGCGATGTGAGTGGTGTGAGTAGTTCAAATATGACACAGCAAAATATGAATACTACTTGGGGGAAAGGTTGCGCGGGCGTAGAAACCACTCTAACTTCATTAAAAAGCAGTGTTGCTGATTTTAACAACCAAACGCCTCAAATCGATCAAGTGCAAACCCTAGCCAATACCCTTATTCAAGAACTCGGCAATAACCCTTTCAAACGAGTGGGTATGATTGGCTCTCAAACCAATAACGGGGCGATGAACGGCTTTGGGGTGCAAGCGGGTTATAAACAATTCTTTGGTCAAAAAAGAAGGTGGGGGTTAAGGTATTACGGCTTTTTTGACTACAACCATACCTATATCAAATCCAGCTTTTTTAACTCGGCTTCTGACGTTTGGACTTATGGGGTGGGTAGCGATTTATTGTTTAATTTCATCAATGATAAAAACACCAATTTCTTAGGCAAGAACAATAAGATTTCCGTGGGGCTTTTTGGAGGTATCGCCTTAGCAGGGACTTCATGGCTTAATTCTCAATTCGTGAATTTAAAAACCATCAGCAATGTTTATAGCGCTAAAGTGAATACGGCTAATTTCCAATTCTTATTCAATTTAGGCTTGAGAACCAATCTCGCTAGGCCTAAGAAAAAAGACAGCGATCATTCCGCGCAACATGGCATGGAATTGGGCGTGAAGATCCCTACCATTAACACGAATTACTATTCTTACTTGGGAACTAAACTAGAATACCGAAGACTCTATAGCGTGTATCTCAATTATGTGTTTGCTTATTGAAAACCCTCTTTTTTAAAAAGGGGGGGGATTAACTCCAATAAAAAACCTCTAAAGCTAAAAATTTTCAAAAAAAACAACCGCTTTACACCCCAAAAAAGAAATTTTAAGGTATAATATATTCGCTTTCGCCATTTTTAGTTTTCATGGCAAGCTCCTTTTTGAAGATTATCCCCATAAATCCAACTTATGGGGGTCTTTGTTTTATAACAATCTCTCTTAAAACCGATACCAATCAAATTTAAAAAAACGCTTTTTCAAAAACCATTAAAGAATTTAAAATGACTTTACAAGCGGAGTTTTAAAAAAAGGATTTTTTACTCACTTCTTTTGATTGAAACAACACAATCAAGCGTCTTAAGGCAATTTAAAATAAAATAGCGCTAGCATGAACCCAAAGCCCCTTATTAAATTAATCTATACCAAATAGTAAGGAGTTATCTAACATGGGGTTTTTCAAGCTTAAAGAACACAACACTAACATTGCCACCGAGTTTAGAGCGGGTTTAACGACTTTTATCACCATGATTTACATCGTGCCACTAAACGCTCTTATCCTTTCTCAAGCCAACATGCCTTATGAAGCCCTTTTGAGCGCGACAGCTATTATCACTATCTTGTCGAGCGTGTTTAACGGGTTATGGGCAAACACCCCCATCGCTATGAGCGTGGGCTTAGGGTTGTCAGCTTATTTTAGCTTTGGATTGGTTCAGGGGCTAAAACTCCCCTGGCAAAGCGCTTTAGGCATCGTAGCGCTCTCGGGAGCGATTTTTGTGATTTTGTCTTTCACTAAATTTAGAAGTTGGGTCATGCGAAGCATTCCTAGCGATTTAAGGCGTGCGGTGAGCGCGGGGATAGGGGCTTTTATCGCATTTATTGGCCTCAAAGAAATGCATATTGTCGTTACCCATAAGGCTACGCTTGTAACCTTAGGCGATTTTGGCGATCCGCATGTGTTATTGGGGGTTGTGGGGATCATTTTGACTTTCGCGCTCTACACGCTTAAAATCAAGGGTTCTTTTATTATAGCGGTTTTAATCACTTCCATTCTCGCATGGGTTTTAAAGCTAGCCCCTTACCCTAGCGAGTTTTTTTCCATGCCCGCTAGCATTGGCCCTATCGCTTTCCAATTAGACATTAAAGGCATTTTTTTTGATGCGAGCGGGGCTTTTACTTTAGCGTTAGTGCCAGTCATCATCACTTTTTTTGTAACCGATTTGTTTGATTCTTTAGGCACGCTTGCAGGGATTGGCCACAAGACTGATTTTTTCAATGATGAAGAAAAAAACAAGGAATTAGAAAGGACTTTAGAAGCGGATGCGGTGGCTTCTTTAGGGAGTGCGGTGGTAGGCGTTTCTACCACGACCGCTTTTATAGAGAGTGCGAGTGGGGTTGAAGAGGGGGGACGCACAGGGCTTACAGCGGTTTTTACTGGGCTATTTTTTGTTTTAACGCTCTTTTGCTTGCCTCTTTTAAAAGCCATTCCTAGCAACGCGATTTATCCGGTGCTAGTGGTAGTAGGGGTTTTGATGTTTAGCGTGTTAGAGGGGGTGAATTTTAAAGACATGGCCATTAGCGTTTCCACTTTTTTAACCGTGGTGATGATGCCTTTAACCTTCTCCATTGCCGATGGCTTAGCCTTTGGCTTTTTGTCTTATAGTATCATCAAATTGGTTCAAAAAGACTTCAAAGCGCTCAATTCAGGCATCATCATTCTCTGCATCATTTCTGTTTCTGTATTTATCTTTCGTTAAGCTCTTTTTAAGGGGCTTTGCATTTTTTACCCATTTCATGCCTCTTTTTCTTTATTTAGACAGATTATTATCTTAAAATAATTGTAATATCATTATTATTATATCAACTCAATAAAAAAGGAGAAGGTATGCAAAAAACTTCTAACACTCTGGCGCTGGGGAGTTTGACGGCGCTATTCTTTCTAATGGGTTTTATCACGGTTTTAAACGACATTTTAATCCCGCATTTAAAGCCCATTTTTGACTTGACCTATTTTGAAGCTTCACTCATTCAATTTTGCTTTTTTGGGGCGTATTTCATCATGGGAGGAGTTTTTGGGAATGTGATCAGTAAAATCGGCTACCCTTTTGGCGTGGTGCTTGGTTTTGTGATCACAGCGAGCGGGTGCGCGTTGTTTTATCCGGCGGCGCATTTTGGCTCCTATGGGTTTTTTTTAGGAGCGTTGTTTATTTTAGCGAGCGGGATTGTGTGCTTACAGACTGCCGGTAATCCCTTTGTAACCTTGCTTTCTAAAGGTAAAGAAGCCAGAAACTTGGTTTTAGTCCAGGCGTTCAATTCGCTTGGCACGACTTTAGGGCCTATTTTTGGGAGCTTGTTGATTTTTAGCACGACTAAAATGGGCGATAATGCAAGTTTGATAGACAAATTAGCGGACGCTAAAAGCGTTCAAATGCCTTATTTGGGCTTGGCGGCGTTTTCGCTTCTTTTAGCGCTCATCATGTATCTTTTGAAATTGCCTGATGTGGAAAAAGAAATGCCCAAAGAAACGACGCAAAAAAGCCTGTTTTCGCACAAACACTTTGTTTTTGGGGCTTTGGGGATCTTTTTTTATGTGGGGGGAGAAGTGGCGATTGGATCATTCTTGGTGCTAAGCTTTGAAAAGCTTTTGAATTTAGACCCTCAATCAAGCGCGCATTACTTGGTGTATTATTGGGGAGGCGCGATGGTGGGCCGTTTCTTAGGCAGTGTTTTGATGAATAAAATTGCCCCTAATAAATACCTGGCTTTCAACGCTTTAAGCTCTATTGCGCTTATCGCTTTGGCTATTCTCATTGGAGGCAAGATCGCTTTATTCGCTCTGACTTTTGTGGGCTTTTTCAACTCTATCATGTTCCCTACAATCTTTTCTTTGGCTACGCTCAATTTAGGGCATCTCACTTCTAAGGCTTCTGGGGTGATTAGCATGGCGATTGTAGGAGGGGCGTTAATCCCCCCCATTCAAGGTGTGGTTACAGACATGCTCACAGCAACCGAATCGAATTTGCTCTACGCTTATGGTGTGCCGTTGTTATGCTATTTTTATATTCTCTTCTTTGCGCTTAAAGGGTATAAGCAAGAAGAAAACTCCTAAAAAAAGGGGGGGTTTCTCTCCCTACTTGTTTTCTCTCTTATTTTCTTTGGTTGTTTTAGATTGTTTTAAAAATTGAAAATGCCAAAGTTAAATAAGGTTTTATTTATCAGCGCTTGATGAGGACAGAGCTTTTTTTAACGCTTGAAGCAAAAACACAAACAGGGTTTTTAAAATTTTTAAGATGCGATCAAAAATATCCGCAACGAATAAGAAAATCCCCTAACCACAAAAGATTAAGAGATTTTAAGAATGGAGCTAAAAGAAGACTAGTAAATGGGTTTAGCGCCTTTGAATTTATATTCCGTAAGAAACCCGGTCCCATCAAAATTACCCACCAAAGAGATCTTTGCAATATCACCCACTTGGCAATCCGTCTCTAAAATAAGATAAGGCACTTCATTTTGACCGATTAAAGTGATCACTTGGCCCTTTTTCTCACGGCTTTGCTTGGGGAACTCTTTAGAATCAAGGCTTGTGGTATTATCGCCGGTTTGGAGCATTCTAAAAGCATAGCACATGCCATCATTGATTTGAGCGCTATAAATTTTGCCTTTTTTAACTTCTTTTTTAACCCCCGGTTTAACCGCAATGCGTATTTCTGAATGGATCTCAGCTTCTTGCATTTTGCCTTTATAATCTCGCACTTGCACCTTATGCACGCCATTAGGATCTCCCTTTTTAAGCAAAGAATCTTCATAGCTGAATTTTTGAATGTCTAAATCCCCATCAATAAAACTCCTAGCGTCAAGCTGAGTGCTCAAAAACCCCACACCCAGTAACCCCACTAACGAAAATTTCAAACAACGCTTATAAAAATAACTCATCAACAAATCCTTTCAATGTAAAATCAAAAAAATATATCTCAAAATTAAAAACAAAAAGATCACAAAACCGCTAATCTTAGCAACAAAAACGCATGCTTTCAGCCAAAAAAGCCTAGAAGAAATCATTCAAAAATAATTTCTTCCGGTTTGATTCCATCGCCATAAACAGGCTCTAAAGTCTCTTGATAAGCTTCTTTTAAAAAGTCGCTAGAAATGAGGGAATCAATCTCGTTATTCAACCACTCTAAAAGCTTAGGGTTGCCTTTTTTAATCGCTGGAGCGATCACATCCTTATCGCCAAGGCTTGTAATGCCTAATTTAAATTCAGGGTGTTGTTTCACCCAAGCGAGCAACAAAGTGTTATCATGGGCTAATGCGATAGCCTTATTGTTTAAAAGGGCTAAAAAAGTCTCTGTGTTTTGTTCAAATTTCAAAAGTTTGATATTGGGGTAATTTTTAGTGAAATAAAAATCCGCTGTCGTGCCTTTATTCACAATCAACTCTTTATCCTTCAACTCTTCTATATTTTTAATGACCCCATCTTTAGAAATCACCCCTAAAGCGACTTTCATATACGGATTAGCGAAATCCACGACTTTTTCTCTTTCTTTAGTGCGCGTGAAATTAGCCATGATAATATCCACTTTATTGGCTTTTAAAAATTCCACCCTAGCTGAGGCTTCTACAGGGATAAACTCTATCTTATTTTCATCGCCCAATAAATCAAGAGCCATGCGTTTAGCGATGACTACATCATAGCCTTGATAGTTCCCTTTAGAATCCACAGAGCCAAAAGGAGGCTTATCGCTAAAAACCCCCACCTTTAAAACCCCCCTTTGTTTAATGACTTCTAAAGCATCCTTCTTTTCTTTATGGCTATCAGAGCATGCATTAAAGACTAAAGCGATTAAAACTAAAAATAGCCCCCACATTTTAAAAAGCCCGTTCGTTTTCATAAAACCACCTTTTTTAAAATTAAAACTATCTTTTTAGCAAACTTTATTTAACAGCTCCCTAAAAAGTGGAAAGTTTCTAAAAATTTTTGCGCTCTTTGAGATTTCGGGTGGTTAAAAAACTCTTTGGCGCTGTTTTCTTCAGCGATCTTACCGCTATCAAAAAACACGATTTTATGAGCGATTTTTTGCGCGAATTTCATTTCATGCGTTACAATCACCATGCTCATGCCCGTTGTGGCTAGTTCTAAAATCACTTCTAAAACTTCTTTAACCATTTCAGGGTCTAAAGAGGCGGTTACTTCATCAAAAAGCATGATTTTTGGCCGCATGCACAAAGAACGCACGATCGCTACTCGCTGTTTTTGCCCGCCGCTCAATTCTTTAGGGTAAGCTTGTTGTTTATGCTCCAAACCCACTCGCTTTAAAAGCTCTGTGGCTTGAGAAATAACCTCATCTTTGGATCGTTTTTGCACCTTTAAGGGGGCGAGTAAGATATTATCTAGCACATTTAAATGCGGGAACAATTCATAATTTTGAAACACCATGCCTATTTTTTGGCGCATTTGATTCCAGTTAGTGGTTGGCGTGTTAAGGTTAGTGTTTTCAAAAAGGATTTCACCTTCATCAATCTTTTCAAGCCCGTTTAGGCATTTTAAAAAAGTGCTTTTCCCGCACCCGCTAGGCCCTAAAATCACTGCCACTTCACCCTTATTCAAAGTGAAATTGATGCCGTCTAAAACCAAATGGTTTTGATAGGTTTTTTTTAACCCTTTGGTTTCTAAAATCGCGCTCATTTTACCCTCTAATGTATTGGAATTTTTTTTCTAAATAGGAACTATACAGGCTCAAACTATAGCATAAAGCAAAGTAAAACATTAAGATAACGCCATAAACCACAAAGCTCGCATTAGGCATGCGTAAGAGGTTAAGCTCTATGATTTGCTGGCCCACTTTTAACAAATCAATCGCTCCAATGAGAGAGACTAAGGCTGTGGTTTTAATCATGCGCGTGAATAAATTAAGGCTTGAGGGCAATAAAGACAAAAAGCTTTGAGGGAAAATAATATTAAAAATCACCTTTTTTGAATCTAAGCCTAAGGCTAGAGCGCTTTCTACTTGGTGTTTGCTCACGGAGGTTAAAACCCCTCTAGTCAAATCCATCATTTCAGCGCCACCCCACAAACTAAAAACAATAACGCTCGCTAAAACCGCGCTGATATGCAAATCAAACCAGCTCGCTAACCCGAAATACACGATAAACAGCCATGCTAAAAGCGGGATGATGCGAATGCTTTCTAAATACACACGACACGCCAAAACCATTATTTTAGAGCCAAACGCCATCAAGCTCCCTAAAAGCATTCCAACAACGATTGAAACAATCGCAGAGCTAAGAGCGATTAAAAGGGTGGTTTCAAACCCTTCTAACAAACGCTTGAGATTGTCTAACTCTAATAAAACTCCCATTTTAAGCCACTTTCTTTTTAAAAGAACGCTCTAAAATCACAAACAAAGCGCTCAAAGGGAGCAAAGCGATCAAATAAGTGAGGCTTAACATCAACAGGCTTTCAGTCGTTTTGTAATAAATGCCAATAAAATCTTTCGCCACAAACATAATATCGGTTAGGGCTATCGCGCCCACCACCGAAGTTTCTTTGAGTAAAAAAATCACATTCGCTCCTATGGAAGGCATGGAAACGCTTAAGCTTTGAGGTAAAATAATGTAATACATCATTTTCAAAGGGCCAAACCCTAAACTCAAAGCGCTTTCTCTTTGAATGGAAGCCAAGCTCTTAAACCCAAGCAAAAAACTTTGACTCATATACCCCCCACCCAAAAACCCTAACGCTAAAATCGCGCACTCTAAAGCGCTCAAACCGATTTCATTCAACCCGTAATACAAAAAGAAAAGCTGGATGAGTAGGGGCGTGTTCCTAGCGATTTCGCCATAGATATAGGCAACAGGAGAGAGAAAACGCGTTTTAAAATACAAAATGATCGCGCACAAAAACCCCACCAAAAGAGAGAGCAAAATCCCAAAGAAAGAAATATAAAGCGTGAGTTCTAACCCCTTAAGAAACATAGGGATGGAGTGAAACATAAAATCCCAATCTAATGCCATAACGCTTACCTTAAAATTAATGGCGCTTAACGCACCACATTAAAAAACAGCTCTCATTTGCCCCAATTGTTAGAAGTTTGGAAAAACCAAGCCTTTAAGCGGGAAGTTTATGAGCCATTTTGCCACTATTCAAAGAAAATTTGGATTATAATAAAAAAACTGGCTGAAATTAACAACAATGATTAAACAATCATTAAATGGAGAGGACATGCAAAAAAGTTTAGTTTCTTTGGCTTGGGTTTTTGTCGCTATTTTAGGGGCGATCTGTTTAGGGGTGTTAGCCTTACACAAGGGCGAGAGCATTAACACGCTATGGCTTGTAGTAGCGAGCGCTTGCATTTATAGCATAGGCTATCGTTTTTATAGCCATTTTATCGCTTATCGGGTGTTAAAGCTAGACGATAGCAGAGCCACGCCCGCATGTATAAGGAATGACGGCAAGGATTTTGTGCCAACCGATAAAGCCATCACCTTTGGGCATCATTTCGCCGCTATTGCTGGGGCTGGCCCTTTAGTAGGCCCGATACTAGCCGCTCAAATGGGTTACTTGCCCTCTATCTTATGGATTTTGATAGGCTCGGTTTTAGGGGGTTGCGTGCATGATTTTGTGGTGCTTTTTGCTTCCATTAGGCGCGATGGCAAGTCTTTAGGCGAAATGATCAAACTTGAAATGGGTCAATTTGTAGGCATGATCGCAAGTCTTGGTATTTTAGGGATCATGCTCATTATCATTGCGATTTTAGCGATGGTGGTGGTGAAGGCTTTAGCGCATTCGCCTTGGGGCTTTTTTACGATCGCTATGACCATTCCCATTGCGATTCTTATGGGGCTTTACATGCGGTTTTTCAGGCCGCATAAGATTTTGGAAGTTTCTGTTATTGGCTTTATCCTATTGATTATAGCGATTTATGCGGGTAAATATGTTTCTTTAGATCCTAAATTAGCGTCAATATTCACCTTTGATGCCAGTTCTTTAGCGTGGATGATCATGGGTTATGGGTTTGTGGCTTCTATTTTACCGGTATGGTTTTTACTCGCTCCACGAGATTATTTAAGCACTTTTTTAAAAATTGGCGTTATAGGGGTGTTGGTTGTGGCTATTGTTTTTGTCGCTCCGCCTTTACAAATCCCTAAAATCACGCCCTTTGTAGATGGCAGTGGGCCTGTGTTTGCAGGAAGCGTGTTCCCTTTCTTGTTTATCACGGTGGCTTGCGGGACGATTAGCGGCTTTCATGCTTTAATTTCTTCAGGCACGACCCCTAAAATGCTCGCTAAAGAAAGCGACGCAAGGCTAGTGGGCTATGGCTCTATGGTGATGGAGAGCGTTGTGGCTCTTATGGCGTTGGTGTGCGCAGGGATCTTGCACCCAGGGCTTTATTTCGCTATCAATTCCCCAGAAGTGAGCATCGGTAAAGATATAGCTGATGCGGCTTCGGTGATTAGCTCATGGGGGTTTAATATCAGCGCTGAAGAAATCAGTGAGATGACCAAAAACATCGGCGAAAGCTCCATTTTGAGCCGCACCGGTGGGGCGCCCACTTTTGCGATCGGTTTAGCGATGATCGTGTATCACATTTTAGGGGATCCAAGCGTGATGGCGTTTTGGTATCATTTTGCGATCTTGTTTGAAGCTTTGTTCATTTTAACCGCTGTGGATGCTGGCACACGAACCGCTCGCTTTATGATCCAAGATTTGCTCGGTAACGTTTATAAACCTTTGGGCGATCTTAGCTCTTATAAGGCTGGGATTTTTGCCACTCTTTTGTGCGTGGCAGGGTGGGGGTATTTCTTGTATCAAGGCACGATCGATCCTAAAGGAGGGATTTATACGCTATGGCCTTTATTTGGCGTGAGCAATCAGATGTTAGCGGGCATGGCGTTGTTGTTGGTTACGGTGGTGTTGTTTAAAATGGGGCGTTTTAAGGGGGCGATGATAAGCGCCTTACCAGCAGTTTTGATTTTATCCATCACTTTTTATAGCGGTATTTTAAAGGTGGTGCCAAAGAGTAATGATAGCGTGCTGAATAATGTTTCCCATGTGGCGCAAATGCAAATCATCAAAGAAAAAATGGCTATTACTACCGATGAAAAAGCGCTAAAAACACTCCAAAAATCCTTTTTTAACCACGCTATTGATGCGATTTTGTGCGTGTTTTTCATGCTTGTGGCGCTATTAGTTTTAATAGTGAGCGTTAGGATTTGCTCAAACGCTTATTTTAAAAATCAAATTTACCCGCCGCTGGCTGAAACGCCCTATATCAAAGCCGCTTGAATAAAAAAGGGGTTTTAACCCCCCTTTAAATCCATAAAAAAAGTTTGACCCTGTTCGTGAAGTGTGCAAACACTAAAGATGCTTGGGGTTTCTGCTTAGGTTCTTAAAAGGCTATCGCTTGCTTTAAATTAAAAATGAACTTGTATTTTACTTAACGGGTATGATTTAAAAAGGGCTTTTTCTTGAAAAGAAATTTTACATATAGAGATTAGAGAGAAACAGCGTTAAAAAACGCCTATCATATCGTAGGAGACAGCATCAAAATGAAGCCTACCATAATCATAGGGTAGCATCAAAATGACGCCTACCATAATCATAGGGTAGCATCAAAATGATGCTACTAGAGCCGTGTATAACGCGCTCCTGTCAGAATAAAGGGCGGGGAAGTCTTTAGGTACAGGCCCGTTTTCACCCGGTTTAAAGCCTTTGTTAGTGTGCACGCCATAATACGCAAGATCCACGCTACCGCTCAAATATTCAGTGAATTTATAGCCTAAAGAGATCATCGCTCTCGCTTCCCAAGAGACCACTGAATTGGAATATTGCGTGGCGAATTTCCATGTGAATTTTTTGGCAAAATGAGTGCCGCCACAAGAAAGGAGAATGGTAGCGGCGTCTCTTTTAAGGGCTGTGCCTGTAAAACCCGCATAGACGCTGTTACTCCCCATGATCACACCGCTTGGATTCCCCATGTTGCCTATCCAACCATTAGCGTTTTGAAAGACTTTATAAAAAGCGATGGAAACATTGTAATTGTTGATGTCAAAGCGTTGGCGGATGATGAGATTTTGCCCGTTTTGAGTGGCTGGCGTGTCGTATTTATAGACCGGGCTTCCATTGGATTTAACGATCATCCAAGGGTAGTAAATGGGGAAAAACCCTATGATAGCTGTATCAGAGCGAAAGCCTGTGCCGCTAAAATTAGGGTTAGAGTCCCAGCCGATCTTAACGCCCGGAGCGTTAAAGATTTGAGGCGAAAGGTAATAAAAGCCTTCTATGAGGAAACGATGAGGTTTATAGGTGAGTTGCACCGCATGCGTGCCATAAAGCACCTTTCGCCCATGGCTATCATAACCTCCATTATTGTTTTTGGTAAAGCCTCCGCTATAAGTGGTTCGTGCGGCAAACCAATCCATTAAAAACGAACCATAAGCAAACGCCCTACCCCATGAGCTAAACCAAGTCAAGCGCGCATGCTTGTATTGCCCAGAAACTTGAAAGCCTTGCGTTTGACCGCTTTTATAAGGCATAGTGGAGAGATAGCGCCCGGCTTTTATTTCAAAATAATTCTTATAAGCGTATTCTAAATACGCGTCGCTAAAGACATAATTGCGGACATTTTTGTTGTGTTTCATGTTCTGCGTCTCAAGGCTATCGGTTTGTAAGATATTCGTATAGCCCCCCATAAACCCATCGTAATAACCAAAGAGGTTGTAAGCCACAGAGCCGTCTTCAAACTTCTTCGTGCCGTCATAGAAAATAGATCCGACCATGCCTCCTATTTTGCCTTTTAGAACATGATCTGAAACCTTTTTGGGTAACAGGCTAAAACCAAGCCCTAAATAGCCCGCAATCGTTGCGAATTGCTGCATAGGGTAGATGCCTCTTTCTTTATTGATTTTATGCTGGTTAAAACCGATCGTGCTGGATTGATCCACAAAGCCATTGAGCTTAGCTTCAAAACCTTGTAAAGAAGTGCTTAAAAACGCTCCAAAGAATAAAACCTGACTTGCCTTTTTCATGCATGCCTCCTAAAATGAGATTGATAAATGCAAATGCTTTTAAAGATAAATCTATTCTTTAGTTTTTATTATTCTTAGCTTTGAAGTAATTATAATATGTAAAATAATGCGTATGATGAGAAAGTCAAGCTTTTAAAAGCTAAAAACGATTAATTTGTAGAAAATTTACTCCCTTTAAACTCAAATGGCTAATATATGGCGCTAAAATCCGTTACGATTAACGGATGATTTTGAATGGATCGCTTGAGAATGGGGTTAAGCTTCGCTCCATTGTTTTTAGGTTTCACTTTGCCGCAAAAAAACCTATTGGTTATAATTCTTATACAATTCTATTAAGTGCTTAGTGGAGCTGTCAAAATAAGCGTTGCTTTTATGCCCTTCTAATTCTTGTAAAATCGGCACGGCTAACTCTTTCCCAAGCTCCACGCCCCATTGATCAAAGCTGTTAATATCCCAAATGACCCCTTGCACAAAGACCTTATGCTCATAAAGAGCCACCAACGCCCCAATATTGCTTGGTGAAATCTTTTCTAATAAAAGGATATTAGAGGGGCGGTTGCCAAAAAACACCCTGTGGTGGGCCAAGTCTTTGGCTTCATCTTTGTCTAAACCTTTAGAAAGCAATTCCCCAAGCGCTTCTTCATAGCTTTTGCCTTTCATGAAGGCTTGCGCTTGCGCTAAAACATTGCTGAATAAAATCTCATGGTGGCCTTTAGCGTTAGGTTTTTTATCCAAAGAGGCGATAAAATCAATGGGGATTAAATGCGTGCCTTGATGCAAGAGCTGGAAAAAAGCGTGCTGAGCGTTAATGCCCATATCGCCCCAAACAACAGGGCATGTGTCATAGGGGATGATTTCGCCTTTTTTGCTGATGCGTTTGCCATTGCTTTCCATATCCAATTGCTGAATGAATTTAGGGAAATGCCTTAAATACTGATCGTAAGGGGCGATCAAGTGGCTTTTGGATTGGAAAAAATTGATATACCACACGCCGATTAATCCCATTAAAACGGGTAAATTGCTTTCAAAAGGGGCGTTTCTAAAATGCTCATCCATCAAATACGCCCCTTTCAAAAGAGCGTTAAAATTTTTCTTCCCTAAATAGATCATAATGGATAAGCCAATGGCCGACCACAAGCTATAACGCCCCCCTACAAAATCCCAAAATTCAAACATGTTATGCTCGTCAATGCCAAATTGTTGCACGGCTTCTTTATTGGTGGATACCGCTACAAAGTGCTTAGCGATATGCTTTTCATCGCCACTCCTTTCTACAAACCATTTTCTAGCGGTTAGGGCGTTGGTTAAGGTTTCTTGAGTGGAAAAAGTCTTGGAAG
Source organism: Helicobacter pylori (assembly GCF_900120335.1). Classification (NCBI taxonomy): domain Bacteria; kingdom Pseudomonadati; phylum Campylobacterota; class Epsilonproteobacteria; order Campylobacterales; family Helicobacteraceae; genus Helicobacter; species Helicobacter pylori. The sequence continues at coordinate 1,137,606 of NZ_LT635477.1, read as the reverse complement.
CCACGATAAAAAGCGTGCTGGCCGGATTGATTTTTTCCAAAACGTCTAAAATCTGCGTGCCATCCACATTAGACACAAAATGCATTTTTAATCTCGGGTGGCCGTAGCGTTTTAGAGCGGTGCAAACCATTAAAGCGCCCAAATCTGACCCCCCAATACCGATATTGACAATATCAGTGATCACTTGATTGGTATAGCCTAATCTTTTACCGCTCCTCACGCTATCGCTAAAGGCTCGCATGCGTTTTAAAACGCTCCGAACACTTTTTAACACTTCCATGTTGTCTAGTAAGATTTCTGCGTCATTCAAGCTTCTTAAGGCGGTGTGTAAAACGGCCCTTTTTTCGGTGGTGTTGATTTTTTCGCCCTTAAACATCGCTTCAATCTTTTCTTTTAAAGAGCAATCGTTCGCCAATTCAAAAAGAAGCTTTAAAGTGGTATCGTTCAGGCGGTTTTTGGAATAATCCAAGCTCAAGCTTTCCAATTGCACGAAATAACGGCTCGCTCGCTCTTTGTCTTTAGAAAACCAATCGCGCATGTGCGCTTCTTTAATTTCTTCATAATGTTTGAGTAATTTTGGATAAGTTTTTAATTGGGTTAGCATCAATACCCCTTCAATTAAAAGATATAACGCTGTATTATAAGCTAGTTTTAATTATAATTTTCAAATGTTAAGAAAAAACATTTTAGCTTACTATGGGGCGAATTTTCTCTTAATCATCGCTCAAAGCTTGCCCCATGCGATTTTAACCCCCTTGTTGCTTTCTAAAGGGCTTAGTTTGAGTGAAATCTTGCTCGTGCAAACCTTTTTCAGTTTTTGCGTGCTAGTGGCTGAATACCCGAGCGGTGTTTTAGCGGATTTGATGAGCCGGAAAAACCTATTCCTGGTTTCTAATATCTTTTTAATCGCTAGTTTTTCGTTTGTGCTGTTTTTTGATAGTTTTATCCTCATGCTTTTAGCGTGGGGGTTGTATGGTTTGTATAGCGCATGCTCTAGCGGCACGATTGAAGCTTCACTCATCACGGACATTAAAGAAAATAAAAAGGATTTGTCCCGGTTTTTAGCCAAAAACAATCAAATTACTTATTTAGGCATGATTATAGGGAGTTCTTTGGGATCGTTTTTGTATCTCAAAATCCATGCGATGCTGTATATCATGGGGATTTTTCTAATCATGCTCTGCGCACTAACGATCGTGTTTTATTTTAAAGAAAAAGAAGCGGATTTTAAAAGCCAAAAAAGCCTGAAACTCCTTAAAGAGCAAGTCAAAGGTAGCCTTAAAGAACTTAAAGACAACCCCAAACTTAAAATTTTGTTAGCGGGGCATTTGATCACGCCTATCTTTTTTATGAGCCATTTCCAAATGTGGCAAGCGTATTTTTTAAAACAAGGCGTTAAAGAGCAATACCTTTTTATATTTTATATCGCTTTTCAAGTGATTTCTATCCTCATTCATTTTTTAAAAGCTTCAAATTACAGCCAAAAAATCGCCTTAAGTTCGCTTGTGGTATTGCTAGGCGTTAGCCCCTTGTTGCTTAGCAATATCCCTTATTGTTTCATAGGGGTGTATGCGCTCATGGTGGCGTTTTTCACTTACATGAGTTATTGCTTAAACTATCAATTCTCCAAATTCGTTTCTAAAAACAACATTTCCTCGCTCTCATCGCTTTCATCAAGCTGTGTGCGCGTGGTTTCTGTATTAGTTTTATCGCTTAGTAGTTTGGAACTGCGTTACTTTTCGCCCCTAACTATTATCACCATGCACTTTGCCCTAACGCTTCTAATCCTCTTTTTCTTTTTGTATAAGGCTAAGCCGTTTGATGAGTGAGCGGCTTTAAGAGTGCAACCTTTTAGCGATTTCTAAAGCGACATCATAGCCATGATTGAGCGCGGTAGCGATGCTCGCCCCTGATTTGAATAAAATATCGCCCACGATGAACAAATTAGGGATATTGTTGCTCTCTAAATTTTCCTTCACCACAGGGATATTGGTGCTAGAATCCAGCTCTAAAGAACAGCGTTTGAAAAACTCTAAGGGAGTAGAGCCACCGATCGCATACAGCAAGCGATCAAAACTCTCGCTCGTGTTATCGGTGAAATTAACCTTGATTTGAGTGTTATCTTCTTCTAGGCTTTCAATATCCACTCCAAGCTTGCTTTTAAGCGTGTTATCATCTAGGACTTCTTGCAAGTTTTTAGCGTTGTCTTCATTGATGCGGCTGAATTCTTTTTTGCGGTAATTGAGGGTGGTGGGGGTGGTTTTACACAAAGCGATGGCGTATTCCACCGCTGAGTTGCCTCCGCCGATCACAAGGGTTTTTTCATTTTCCTTGCAATCATTGATGCTAAAAACCACTTGTTTGGAGAGCGCAACAGGGATTTTATAAGCAGTGGGGCGGTTTGGCTGGCCCATTTTCCCGATCGCAACCACCACAAATTTAGCATGATAGGTTGTATTAGAAGTGGTGGTAACTTTAAACAGCTCGCCCTCTTTTTTCACGCTTTCAATATCGGTTTTATAGCTTGGCGTGATGTGATGCTCTTTTAAAAGGTTAGTGAAATTTTCTAAAGTCTCTTCTTTAAAGCTGTCTTTAAAAGGGATATGCCCCTTAAGCTCTACGACTTGCTTTTTATAATCTTTATCAATCCTTTTACCGGCTTTATAAAACTTTTCCAACATGCCTGAATGGCTTTCGGTTTTTTCGCATAAAAGCACTTTTTTAACGCCGGCTATTTCGCATTCTATCGCTGTGGCAATGCCCCCAGGCCCTGCGCCCACTATCAACACATCTAAAATTTCTTGACTCATTTTCTATCCTTTTTATTTTTATTTTTTTTAATTTTTGGGGTCTTGGCGTTTTTCTTGTAAAATCGCTTCGTTCAAATCGCTCGCGCTATCATACAACACGCTTTCAAGCATGCGTTTTTCATCGTCAAACTGACCGCTTTTAACCCCCCATAAAAACGCTATTAAGCCTACCAATCCCATAAGCACGGAGACAACTAACATGATGGTTAAAATTTCTGTATTCATCTCTTTATCTTTTAGGTTATTAGGATAACCCTATCATTATACTAAAAGATAGCGTTTAAATCACCAATAGGTTGAATAAGTTTGGATAACATGAAAATGAGAAAACTAAAAAGAGGGTTTTTATGCAAGAAGCGTTGTTGCGTTTTCAAGAGGGCTTTAAGGAGTGGGGTTATCTTATTTTGTTTTTGTATTCTTTGGGGGGTGGGTATGTGGGGATTGTCATCGCTTCCATTTTGAGCGCCACCACGCACGCTTTGGATATAAAAATAACCATTCTTGTCGCTTTTTTAGGGAATTTAATAGGGAGTGGGGCTCTTGTGGTCTTTGCCCGCTATCAAAAAAGAGAGTTTTTAAAGTATTTTCATAAGCACCGAAGAAAGCTCGCTTTAGCGAGTTTGTGGGTGAAACGCTACGCTTTTTTAATGATTTTTGTCAATAAATATTTGTATGGGGTTAAAAGCGTTGTGCCTTTGGCGGTTGGTTTTAGCAAATACCCTTTAAAAAGGTTTTTATGGCTTAATGTTTTATCCAGTTTTTTGTGGGCGTTAATCGTGGGGAGCGTTTCTTTTCAAGCGAGCGATTGGGTGAAAACGCTGTATGAAAGGCTTTCTCATTACACTTCGTTTTTTGTCATAAGTTTTGTTCTGATAGCGCTTTTAATATGGTTTTTATTGAAACGATATTCGCGTAAAATGGGTTTTTAAGCAAGATTTTTAATTAAATGCGCTAGACTACACCCACAAGCATTCGCATGAAAGCGGGTGCGTTAATATCTTAAAAATAAGGATTGAGAACATGGGAAAAATTGGTATCTTTTTTGGGACAGATAGCGGGAACGCTGAAGCCATTGCCGAAAAAATCAGCAAGGCTATTGGTAATGCCGAAGTGATTGATGTGGCTAAAGCTTCTAAAGAGCAATTCAATAGCTTTACAAAGGTTATTCTAGTCGCTCCAACAGCGGGTGCTGGTGATTTGCAAACGGATTGGGAAGACTTTTTAGGCACGCTAGAATCGAGCGACTTTGCGAATAAAACCATTGGGCTTGTGGGCTTAGGCGATCAAGACACTTACAGCGAAACTTTCGCAGAAGGCATTTTCCACATTTATGAAAAAGCGAAAGCCGGTAAAGTGGTGGGGCAAACTCCCACTGATGGTTATCATTTTGAAGCTTCTAAAGCGGTAGAAGGCGGTAAATTCGTGGGTCTAGTGATTGATGAAGACAATCAAGATGATTTGACGGACGGAAGAATTTCAAAATGGGTAGAACAAATTAAAGGTTCTTTCGCTTAATCTTTAAAAGCCCTAGAATTTAGGGCTTTTTAAAACTTCTTTTTATATTTTTAATGCTAGAAATAGACAACCAAACCCCACTAGAATTGGATTTTTTATTGTTAGAAAAAATCGCAAATTTTTTAGCCCCCACTCAAATCATTGAGCTTGTTTTGGTGAGCGATGAAACCATGCGAGAGATCAATAGGGATTTAAGGGACTGCGATTACGCCACTGATGTTTTGAGCTTCCCTTTAGAAGCGATTTCTCATACCCCTTTAGGGAGCGTGGTCATTAATGCGCCGTTAGCCCAAGAAAACGCCCTGAAATTAGGGCATAGCTTAGAAGATGAGATCGCTCTTTTATTCATTCATGGGGTGTTGCACTTGCTGGGCTATGACCATGAAAAAGATAAGGGCGAACAACGCCAAAAAGAGGGCGAACTCATTAAGGCTTTTGACTTGCCTTTGAGTTTGATTGAACGGACACAAGAGTGTTAAATCTGCTCTAATACTGACAAATAAAGCTTTTAATTTCTTTTAAAATGGGGCTTTAATTATTTTGTCTTATATTTTAAATTTTATTTTATAGTAAAGGGGGATAGGAGGTAAAACATTTCCTCCTGCAACCCCCCAACTAAATCCCACTAATCCCCTAAGATCGCATTATAAAAAACTATCTCTTGACTAGCGTCAAACTCTTTCGTATTGGATTATAAAAAATGATTTTAGTATTTTTTCAAAGCCCTTCATAGTAATACGACTGCGTGATGCCTTTAATGAAAGTTAAGGGATCGTTAATATTAGAACTCAAATGCTTTTTTAAAAGCGTTTTGATTTCCAAATCATTCACAGGGCTTCTCTCCATCGCGCTCAAATAAGCGGCTTTATCAATCCTATCCCAAAGTACGATTTTTTTCAATTCCTTTTTAAGCAACAAATCAAGCCATATCCTTGTGGCTCTGCCATTACCCTCCAAAAAAGGGTGGGCGATATTCATTTCCACATATTTTTCTATGATTTGATTGAAATTGCTTTGCGGCATGCTCTCAATTCTGGGTAAAATCAAATCCAAATACAAGCAATTAGCGAACCTGAAATTCCCTTTAGAGATATTTTTATCCCTGATTTTCCCGGCAAATTCATACAGACCTTCAAACAAAAACCGATGGATTTCTTGCAAGCCCTTGATTGTGCCTACTTCTATGGTATCAATCAGACCGCTTTGGATCAAATGCTTGGCTTTTTCTAAACTCTGCCTGTCTAAATGCATCGCGCTTATTTTTTAAGAGTGCAATTCTTTAGGGGGCGTATTTTTTTCACGCTTTCATGACATGCTTTGATGAACGCTCCCCTAACCCCCTTTTTTTCTAAAACGCTCAAGCCTTCAATCGTTGCGCCTTTAGGGGTGCAAATTTGCTCTATAATCACCTCAGGGCGTTCTTTTTCTAACAGCTTGGCAAAGCCTTTAAAACTCATTTCCACTAATTCTAAAGAATCTCTAGCGCTCAAGCCCTCTCTAATACCAGCATCTTTCAAACCGCTCGCTACCAAGCTTAAAAAAGCGAGCGCGCTCCCATTGGTCGCTATACTGGCATCCACCTGCTCTTCGTTTCCCACTCGCACGCAATTCCCAAAACTCTCAATAATACTCAAAGCTTTCTCGCTTATTGAAGGCGCAACCGATTTTTCACACACCGCCGTAGAAGAAAGGGCGAATTTGCTCGCAATATTAGGCATGCATTTTAAGTAATGTAAAGAATTAATCGCATTGCTTAAAGCTTCAAAATTTACGCCAGCTAAAGCGCTCAAAACGCTTTTAGCCTGCCCTTGATAATTAAAATCCTTAAGGTTATAAGGCTTAAACAATAAAAACACGAATTTTTGGTGTATATCAATAGCGTCTTTATAAGGCACGATTTGGGCTTGAATGTTTTTTTCTTGTAAAAAGGGAGCGATTTTTTCAGGGTTTCTTCCGGTGATTTCTAAAATAAAACGCCTGGATAAAATTTCATGAGAGCCTTCTAAAATCGCTTGAGCCATGTTCCCATAGCCGACAAACTGCAAGATTTCCATAACGCGCCCCTTTTAAAAACCCATGATGTAATTGATATAGAAAGTATAAAGCCTCCTGTAGCTCACATCAGCCCCGGCGCTACTCAAATACGCTTGATTGATGAGAGGCACTTTAATCCCAAATTCCACGCTCTTTTGACTGATAACCCCTTGATTGTGGAATTTCTTAGCGAAACGCTTGAATTCCGCAAAGTTGGTGCGCACCCCAAAATTCAGCGCCACTTGAAAATTCGTTGAATGGATGTCATTGGCGTTCCCCCAATTGTCAATGATTTGTTGCCTTAAAGAGCTAAGCCAAGTTGCGCCGCCTAGTTGGACCCCAGCAAACAACCCAAAATTCAACGCTTTAGTGTTGTAAGTCCTCCTGAACAAGTTCCATAAAAAATCCGTGCCTACCCCATAAGCAAAGATATTCGCTTTCACGCTTTGATTGGCTAGACCGATTTCACTAAAGCCGTAATCAAAGAAAAAATAATGCCTAAGGCCCAATTTCCTAGCCTTACCAAAGAAGTATTTATAGCCTATGCCAACCCCTAAGCCGTTGCTCATGCCGTGTTGGGTGCTTTTAGAGGCCGCATACTGGCTTAAAATGGGTTGAGAGCCGTAGTTATTGGCTTGATTTTGCGCGTTTTGAACCTGATTTCTGGCGTTAATCATCGCATCAATGAGTTTTTGTTGCACCATAAAGAAGGTTTTATCCCCTAAAAGCTGCCGTAAGGTTTGCGAGAATGACTGAATGGTGGTGGTGTTAGAAGTGATTTCTTGAAGCAGGGTTAAAATCGCATTAGGGCTAATATCGTTTTGTAAGGCTTGAAACCCTTGAGAAATAGCGCTCGTAATGGCTTGAAAAGCGCTTGTAAGACTAGAAGATACACTATTATCATTATTTTGGATAAACCCGGCGGTCTTAATAAATTCGGTGAGCAAATGGATTAAATTATTCGTATCGCTCACCCCATTGGTGGGGATTGCCCCTAAAAGGTTGATAAGCCCACCGGAGCAATTACTACTACCATTACTACCGCTACTACCACTACACAAATTACTGAGACTGCTACTATTACTTTTTAAGGCTTCAAAGAATTGTTTTAAGCCGTTCTCAACGCCTTTATTATTCCCAGAGCTAGCGATAATGTCGGCTATTTTTTGGGCGTCATTATAGACTTTTTGTAAATTGCTGTCGGTTGTGGTGGCGGTGTTTGCGGTAGTGGCGCTTGTGGTGCTTTGTTTGTTGGGGGTGTAGCAATTGCTCCCACTCGCCCCGTTGCTCCCATTGGTGCATGTTTGATAGCCGTTGTTACTGCCACTATTACCGCTACTATTATAAGTCCCTAATTTCCCATCACTGGCGTCTGTGAGCATCTGGTAGGCTGTGGTGATTTGACTGGTGCCATTTCCGCCTCCACTGCTTCCCCCATTATTTCCACCATTACCATTAACGCCCTTAAGATTTGTGATGATTTGATTGAGCAAACCACCGCTAGTGAGCGTGATTTGTTGGACGTTGTAGGTGGTATTGTTTATGCCATTGCCGCTTTGAGTTGTTGCGCTTGTCGTGTACCCTAAAGCGCTTTGCAACCCGCTGTAATAAGCCTTAGAATCGGACCATTGCTGATAGCACCAGTTGGTATTATTACTCCCATTCATTCCATTTGCGCATGGATTGTTATTTGTTGCCCCGCTTGTTTGTTGGGTTTGTTGGCTTTGAGCGATTAAAGCGCTCATGTCTGTAGGCACTTGCTGGTTAATGGTATTGATGAGCTGGTAGAAATTCGCTCTCAATTGGATGCGTAAATCTTGGTTATTGCTAGCAGTTAAATTTTGCGATTGACTCCCATTAGGGTTACTAGTGTTATAAAGCGCGTTCGCCCAAGCTTCAATATTGGATTTTTGATTTTGAAAAGCGCTTTGAATGTTTTGTTGGAAATTATTGACATTTTGCAATACGGTGTTTAAAGCTCCCACTACCGTGCTGCTAGGAGATTGTGTGGTCGCCCCGCTATTTTGGGCTAAATTGGCCGTTTTAACTTCTTCTTCATTATTCACAACCACCATCGCTTTCAGTTTGGGAGCGTTGCTTTTAGCTTGAGTGGTAGCACTAGTCCCATTAGTAGAGCTTAAAATGTTTTGCAATTGGGCGTTCCCGCTGATACTCAAACCCCCAGAGTTGCCGCATGAGCTTGTCCCGGATGATGATCCATTAGCGCATAATATCTTGGCGTTTTTTTGCAAATTTTCTTCTGAAGTTTTTAAAGAGTTATAAACGCTCCACACTTGAGAAACCAAGTTGAAAGAATTCACGCCGATCTGCTCTTTGCCCCCTATGGTTTGGACTTTGGAGGTAGCGACTAAAGAATTGTCAAAGCTGTTTGTAGAGCCATTTGTGGAGCTTGCAGAGCTTGTGGCTGAGCATGAAATCCCGCTAGAAGCATCGCTAGAAAGGCTTCCAGTAGCCGTCATGCAATCATAGGCGCTGATATTTTGCCCTTGAGTGTTAGTAACGGTGCCGATTTGGTAGTTGTTGGAAGTGTTTTTGAGCAGGTTTTTAGGCTCGCTAAAACTGATCCAAGAAATTTGATTTAAAGCGTTATTGTATTGTGTTATCGTGCTTTCATAGGCTTGGAAATTCAAAGCGTTGTGCAAGTTGTTTAGGTTGTAAGTGGTGTTGTTGATCGCATTGTTGTCTAAAGCGTTGATAGCGATGCTTTGAAGCTTTTGAGCAATGGCTTGGACTTGCTGGTTGGCTTGGTTGTTTGAAGTGGGGGTTACGGTTAAAGGGTTTAAATTTTGGATGAATTGCTCCAAACATTGGACTTGATTGGCGCAACCATTGGGGTTAATTTGGTTATTAGCGCTTAATGTCCCTTGTAAAGTGTTCATTAAAAGGGTGTTGTTGTATTGTTGTTGGTTGTTGCTGTTTGAAGAAGTAGAGCCTAAAATGGAATTAGCCGGATAGAATACGATTTGTCCCGGTGGGTTTAACACCACATGCGTTGTGGTTGTGGTGGGGAAAACCCCCACCCCTAAAGTGTTTAAAGCGTTAACAAGAGCGCTCACATAAGCGGTATTATTGCTAGAAGCGTTCACCGCATCGGTTAGATTGGTGAGCAAGGATTGCGCATAAGTGGTGCTAGTGGTTTTAGTGATGCTGTTTTCAATTTGTTGCAATAATTCCGCCATGGATTGCACGGTGTTTTGGAGCTGGGCTTTGACTTCTTTGGTGTTGTTGCTGGGATTAAGGCTATTGATAGAGCTAATGATGCTAGTGCTTAGCGCGATGCCCTGATCAAACGCGCTCTGGGTGTTGGAAAGGAGTTTGGCTGTGATTTGTGAAGAGTGGGCTTTTAAGGGATCAGAGTTTCCTTTAAGCCCTATGATTTGCTGGGAAATGCTAGAGATTTGACGGCTAGAATAAAAGTCTTTTCTTTTGCCAATTTGATTTAGGATATTAGAAATGCCCTCTAATTGGTTGCCCACGGTGTTACTCACGCCATAGCCTAAAGCGTCAATGACGCTTTGAGAGCTTAAAGTGATAAGGCCGGTGGTAGGCCCTGCAATATTGATCGCGTTTTGGGTTACGCTGTTGATGATATTTTGATTTTCTAAAAGTTGTTTGTTATTGATGAATTGTTGCGTGCCACCGATTTGATAGCCTACAGACATATACCAGCCATTGTCTTCAGCTAAGAGAGAGCCAATTAAAAAGAATGGTATGAATTTTCTAGCTTTTTTTATCATATTTTTCCCTTATTTTGTTTAATCAAAAGCCTATGTTGTAGCCCACATAAAAACTAAAGGCTCTTCTATACTTCGCTGTAACGCCTTCTGATTGGTAATAGGTGTGATAAAGCACCGGTATTTTAAGGCCAAATTCTATCCCTTGAGAAAAACGGGATCTTCTTTGATTTTGGATTTTGGAAAAATTAGTCCTTATGCCTAAATCAAAAAGGAATTGGAAAGAAGTGTCCTTAGGCTTAAGATGGTTGCCATCCACTTGATCTAAAAAATTCGTTTTCCAGGTTTGCCCTGCCAGTTGGATACCGGCAAAAAAACCTATATCTATCGCTTCAGTCCCTCTTTTTCTCGTGAAAACGTTATAAAGAAAGTCTGTGCCTGCTCCATAGCTAGAGAGGGTGGCTTTCACTAAAGAAGATTCTGTGCCAAATTGAGCGTAACCAAAATCATAAAAGCCATAATACCTAAGCCCAAACATGCGTTTTTTGCCAAAGAATTGCTTATAGCCTATTTTCACGCCAAAGCCGTTCATGTTATTAGAATTAGAGTTATGCTCTAAAAAATTCCTGGCAAAGCCCATTTGATAGACTTGATTCACTTTAGTTTGCATTTCATCAATCACCCCATGAATCACTTCTTTAGAGCGATAAAGCCCATAAGCCATTAAAGTTTTTGCCGTGGGGGAATAGGGGTTGGCTAAGATCTTGTCTATTTGCGCGGGGGTGGGGGCGTTTGTGGCTTGCTCTAGTTGGTTCATGATCACTTTTTGCTCTTGTTGGGCTTGTTGTGGGGTTAAAGTATTTTGTGGGGTTTGACTATTAGTGCCATTCAATTGCCCCCCATAACTAGGCAAGAAATTCAAACCTTTATTGTTTAAATCCAAATAGGGGGCGACCCAATTGGTGATGAAATCCCCATACGCTACGGTGTTATTGAGCAAGCTTTCCCCATAGTTGATCGTATCTTGCATTTGGCTATAGCTTGAAGTGCCTGTCAGTCTAGCGGCTTTGTTGGCGAAATTTTGCATGCCTGAAAAAATCATGGAAGCGGTGATTCCATTAGCGATGATGCTATCGGCTAAATAATAGACCGCCGAGCTGGGGTGGTAGGTGTATTGGCCATTGCCTGATCCTACTGTCGCTCCAGCGGGTAAGTCTTTTAGGGGCGCTTGGGTAGTGCCATTAGCGCCGTTTTTAGTGTAATAGCCCGGGCCGCTAAAGCTTTGATAGCCTTGTTGGGAATTACTGCCATTAGGGGCTTTGTTGTAAGTGAAGCCAAATTGTTTTTCATTGGCTAAGCCTCCTAAAATCCCTGCTTGCATTAAAGCTTGGAAGATGTTTTGGGCGTTTTGAGCGATAGAATTAGCCTCATTAGTAGCGGTGCATTGGTTTTGAGTGCTGCAAATGGTTTGATTATTGTTGCTTGTGGCTAACCCGTCTTGTAAAAGGTGTTGCAACACTTCGGGGCTAAAACTCACAGGACTGCCATTAGGGGTGCTAAAAGATTTATTCGTTAAGGTTTGGTTATACCAGAGCGTGGTTAAAGCGTTGGTAATATCATCGTTTAAAGCGTTCATGACATTGGCTAGACCCTCAGGTAAAGCAATAACAGTGCTTTGATTGCCAAATTTGACGTTAAAGACTTTGGCGTTAGAAAGGTTTTCAGGGTTACGGATTAAAGTCTCGCCGATGAGTTGGGTGAGCTTGTCTAAATTATTGACTAGAGATTGCATATCAAAGGTGGCATTGACATTGCCTCTTGGGGGGTTGTTGCCTGTATTGCCGTTATTATTTTGCCCGTTTTGATAGCCCCCTGCATAGAGCAAACAGCGTTTGGAAGGATCAGGGCAGAGCATTTGCATTAAAACTCTCGTTTGTTGCCCCATCGCTTCTAAATAATAGGCTAAAGGCACTGCCGCAGATTCTAAAGCGATAGCGTTTTGGCGGATATAAGTGGATGCGGCTTGACTGGCGTTAAGCCCTGAGTTATCCACCCTTTGAATGGCCAAAGAAGTTTGATAACTCACCCCCATAAAAAACCCATCATCTTCTGCCATTAAAGGGTTAAGAAAAAATAAGGGGAGTAGGCTAGAAGAGATGAGCCATTTTTTATTAAAAACAAAGTTTTGCAAGGGGTTATCCTTTTCTTTTTATAAAGATTTGAGCTATCCTAAATTTTATCTTATTTATCGCTTAAGTTTAATTGTTAGTCGCTTAATTGTTGATTAAAATGGGCTATTTTAGGCGCTTAAGATCGTTTCAATGATGGTTTTTGCGCCGTCTTTAGCGATCTTTTGTTGCAATTTAGCGCTGATAGTGGTTAGGTTTTTATTGCCTTGATCGTCTTTTTGGTTGAGTTTTCTTATCACTTCAAAGAGCTTTTTGGGTAACAATTCATTTTGCGGCGCAACATAACACAAATTTTCTTTTTCAAATTCTAAGACATTGTAATACTGGTGGTTATTGCTCGCAAAAGGGTAGGGGATAAAAATCGTGGGTAAGCCATTGGCGCACAACTCCCACACGCTGCTAGCACCCGCTCTGCTCACGCACAAATCCGCTTGGCACATGACTTCTATAATATTGGTATGGAAAGCGAACAATTCTACCTTGTCTAACAGCCCTAATTCCTGGTAAAAAAAACGCATTTTTTCATGAGCGTCTGAGCCGCAAATGTGCGTGATTTTAATCCCTTGTTTGGTGAGTTTAGGAGCGTTTAATAGGGCAAATTCGTTGATCGCTTTTGCCCCTTGCGAACCGCCTAAAAATAAGATATGTTTGATTTCAGTTCGAGTCCTAGCGAAATCAAAAAAAACGTTTTGCACGGGATAGGAGGTTAAAACATGATGGCCTTTATCTTTAAACGCGTAGCTTGAAAACACCGCCTTAGCTTTAGGGGAAAGATAGCGGTTAAGAGAGCCTTTAATCGCATTTTGCTCATGGATATAAAGGGGTATTTTATTAAGCAAGCTTGCAAAACTCGCCGGCCCTGCGCTAAAACCTCCCACGCTAATGGTGTGCGTGATCTGGTGTTTTTTTAAAATTTCTTTAGCCTTAAAAGCGGCTTTAGCTTGCAAGAATAAAGAGCCTATTTTTTTAAAAAAGCTTTTATTGACCACGCCTTGCGTGTTGAAAAAATAGCGTTCGCTAAATAGGGGGCTATTTTCAAACCATTCTCTATCTTGCCCGTAAGTGGAGCCTAAATAAATAGCCTCTATGCCTTGCTTTTCTAATTCTATGGCTAAGGCTTTAGCGATAGAGAGATGCCCCCCTGTGCCTCCCCCTGTAAGAGCGAATTTCATGCTAAAACCCTTAAGCTCGTTCTCTTTCTTTAACCACAAAGCTTTTTAAAGGATCCCTAAAGCCAAAATCCGGATAATCCATCATAGAAAGAGCCACTTGAGCGCCAAAGCCATTTTTGGAATTAAACACTAAGGGAGCTAAGAAATTAACCATAGAATCTTCTAAATTTTTTTGCAACACGACCACGCAATACACCTCAACTTTGGAATGAGAATCTAATTCTAGCAGTAATTCTATGTATTTGGGTATCACAAAGCTGTATTCTCTCAAACAATAGGGATTCACTAAAACCATATCCAACGCCATGGGCGAGTTCGTTTGACTGACCAATCGGCTGAATAAGGAATCAATTTTTTCTAAACGCACTTCATTGATATGCTCAAACCCTAAAATAGGGGCTTTTAAAAAGTAATTCACTGGACTATCCTTTTTAATTTAAATGCTTTGTTGTATAATTTTAAAAAAATACGCAACAATCAAAAGCGTAAAAGCAAAAGGCGTTCCAAAAACCAACCATTTTTGAAAGAACGCTCTATTTTAGGATAATAATAATAATGAAACAAGAACCCACCACCTACCAGCCAAAAGAAATAGAAAAAAAGATTTATGAAATTTGCTCTCACAGGGGGTATTTTGAAATTGATGGCAATGAAAAAATTCAAGAAAAAGGCAAACGATTTTGCTTGATGATGCCCCCTCCTAATGTGACCGGCATCTTACACATAGGGCATGCTTTAACTTTAAGCTTGCAAGATATTTTAGCGCGCTATAAGCGCATGGACGGGTATAAGACTTTGTATCAGCCAGGGTTGGATCACGCCGGCATTGCGACTCAAAATGTGGTAGAAAAGCAACTTCTAAATCAAGGGATTAAAAAAGAAGATTTAGGGCGTGAAGAGTTCATTAAAAAAGTGTGGGAGTGGAAAGAAAAGAGCGGGGGAGCGATTTTAGAGCAAATGAAGCATTTAGGCGTGAGCGCGGCCTTTTCTAGGACTCGTTTCACGATGGATAAGGGTTTGCAAAGAGCGGTTAAATTAGCGTTTTTGAAATGGTATGAAAAGGGCCTTATTGTTCAAGATAATTACATGGTGAATTGGTGCACTAAAGATGGGGCGCTGAGCGATATTGAAGTGGAGTATGAAGAGCGTAAGGGGGCATTGTATTATATTAGATATTATTTAGAAAATCAAAAAGATTATTTAGTGGTGGCTACCACACGCCCTGAAACTTTGTTTGGCGATAGCGCGATTATGGTCAATCCTAATGATGAGAGGTACAAGCATTTAGTGGGGCAACAAGTAATCTTGCCTTTAATCAATCGCACAATCCCTATTATCGCTGATTTGCATGTGGAAATGGAGTTTGGCACAGGGTGTGTGAAAGTTACCCCTGGGCATGATTTTAACGATTACGAAGTGGGCAAACGCCACCATTTAGAAACGATTAAAATCTTTGATGAAAAGGGGATTTTAAACGCGCGTTGCGGGGAGTTTGAAAGTTTAGAACGATTAAAAGCCAGAGATAAGGTCGTAGAAAGATTAAAAGAAAACGCCTTATTGGAAAAAATAGAAGAGCACACGCATCAAGTGGGGCATTGCTATCGTTGCCATAACGTGGTAGAGCCTTATGTGTCTAAACAATGGTTTGTCAAGCCTGAAATCGCTCAAAGTTCTATTGAAAAAATCCAACAAGGTTTAGCGCGATTTTACCCTTCTAATTGGATCAATAATTATAACGCTTGGATGAGGGAATTACGCCCTTGGTGTATCAGCAGGCAATTGTTTTGGGGGCATCAAATACCGGTATTCACTTGCGAGAATAACCACCAGTTTGTAAGCCTAGACACTCCTTTAAATTGCCCTACTTGTAAGAGTGAAAAACTGGAGCAAGATAAAGATGTGCTAGACACATGGTTTAGTTCAGGGCTATGGGCGTTCTCTACTCTAGGGTGGGGGCAAGAAAAAAGCGGTTTGTTTAATGAAAGCGATTTGAAAGATTTCTACCCTAACACCACGCTCATTACCGGGTTTGACATCCTCTTTTTTTGGGTGGCCAGAATGCTCTTTTGCAGCGAGTCGCTTTTAGGCGAATTGCCCTTTAAAGACATTTACTTGCACGCCTTGGTTAGGGATGAAAAGGGCGAAAAAATGAGCAAATCTAAAGGTAATGTGATCGATCCTTTAGAGATGATAGAAAAATACGGCGCGGATAGCTTGCGTTTCACTTTAGCCAATTTGTGCGCTACGGGTAGGGACATTAAGCTTTCTACTACGCATTTAGAAAATAACAAGAATTTCGCCAACAAGATTTTCAATGCGGCGAGTTACTTGAAGCTCAAACAAGAATCTTTCAAAGATAAAGAGCGTTTGAACGAATACCAAACGGCTTTGGGGCGTTATGCGAAATCGCGCTTGAATCTTGTTACTAAAGAGGTTCGTAACGCTTTAGATAACTATCGTTTTAATGACGCCACGACTTTGTTATACCGCTTTTTGTGGGGGGAATTTTGCGATTGGTTCATTGAATTTTCTAAAGTGGAAAATGAAGCGATAGACGAGTTAGGGAGCGTGTTAAAAGAAGCTTTAAAACTCTTGCACCCTTTCATGCCCTTTATCAGCGAATCTTTATACCACAAGCTCAGTAACACGGATCTAGAAAACGCTCATTCTATTATGGTCATGCCTTACCCTAAAGATTTGGCGCGAGATGAAAAACTAGAGCATGAATTTGAAGTGATTAAGGATTGCATCGTGTCTTTAAGGCGTTTGAAAATCATGCTAGAAACCCCACCGATTGTTTTAAAAGAAGCGAGCGTGGGATTAAGGGAAGCCATAGAGAACACAGAGCGTTTGCAAACTTACGCCCAAAAATTAGCGAGGTTGGAAAAAGTCAGCGTGATCACTTATAAGCCTTTAAAAAGCGTGAGCGATGTGGGGGAATTTTGCCAAACTTATGCGGATTTAGAAAATCTTGATTTAAGCCCGCTTGTTGCGCGTTTAAAAAAGCAGCTAGAAAAACTGGAAAAAGAAAAACTAAAACTCAATTTGCACAATGAAAATTTTGTCAAAAACGCGCCTAAAAGCGTGCTAGAAAAAGCCAAAGAGAGCTTAAAAACGCTTTTAGAAAAAGAGGGTAAGATCCAACAAGAATTGGATTTGTTAGAACAACCATAATCAAAGGATAGAAAATGTTTCAAGCGTTAAGCGATGGGTTTAAAAACGCGCTCAATAAAATCCGCTTTCAAGATGATGAAAAAGCGCTAGACAGGGCGTTAGATGAATTGAAAAAAACGCTTTTAAAAAACGATGTGCATCATAAAGTGGCTAGAGAATTGCTCAAAAAGGTGGAAAGCCAAACTAAAACGAGCGGTATTGGTAAGCAGCAATTTTTAGACGCTTTAGAAAAGAGTTTGTTAGAAATCTTAAGCGCTAAAGGGAGCAGTGGTTTCACTTTCGCTCAAACGCCCCCCACCGTGGTTTTAATGGCAGGTTTGCAAGGGAGCGGTAAGACAACCACCACCGCTAAACTCGCCCACTATCTCAAAACCAAAAATAAAAAAGTGCTTTTATGCGCATGCGATTTGCAACGCCTAGCAGCGGTGGAGCAATTAAAGGTTTTGGGCGAACAGGTGGGCGTGGAAGTTTTTCATGAAGAAAATAAAAGCGTGAAAGAAATCGCCAACAACGCTTTAAAAAGGGCTAAAGAAGCGCAATTTGATGTTTTACTCGTGGATAGCGCGGGGCGTTTAGCGATTGATAAAGAGCTTATGCAAGAATTAAAGGAAGTTAAAGAAGTCTTAAACCCCCATGAAGTGCTGTATGTCGCAGACGCGTTGAGCGGGCAAGATGGGGTCAAAAGCGCGAACACCTTTAATGAAGAAATAGGCGTGAGCGGGGTGGTGTTAAGCAAATTTGATAGCGATTCTAAAGGGGGTATCGCCTTGGGTATCACTTACCAATTGGGCCTACCCTTGCGTTTTATTGGGAGCGGGGAAAAAATCCCTGATTTAGATGTGTTTGTGCCTGAAAGGATTGTGGGGCGTTTGATGGGGGCTGGAGATATTATCTCGCTCGCTGAAAAAACCGCCAGCGTTTTAAACCCTAATGAAGCCAAAGATTTAAGCAAAAAGCTCAAAAAAGGGCAATTCACTTTCAACGATTTTTTAAACCAAATTGAAAAAGTGAAAAAATTAGGCTCTATGAGTTCTCTGATCTCTATGATTCCAGGTTTAGGGAACATGGCAAGCGCGCTAAAAGACACGGATTTAGAAAGCTCTTTAGAAGTGAAAAAAATTAAGGCCATGGTCAATTCCATGACCAAAAAAGAGCGAGAAAACCCCGAGATTTTAAACGGCAGCCGAAGAAAAAGAATCGCTTTAGGGAGCGGCTTAGAAGTGTCTGAAATCAATCGCATCATCAAACGCTTTGATCAAGCGAGCAAAATGGCGAAACGCTTAACCAATAAAAAGGGTATTAGCGATTTGATGAATCTCATGAGTCAGGCTAAAAATCAAACACCCCCTAAAATGCGCTAACTTTTAAGCATGTTTTAGGCGCTTTTGTTGTATAATCTCAAATTTAATACGAATATTTTAGGAGATTTTTGTAATGACAGTCATTAGACTCACTCGCATCGGGAGAAAGAAAAAGCCTTTTTACAGGGTGGTGGTAACCGATTCTAGGAAAAGAAGGGATGGAGGCTGGATTGAATCCATTGGGTATTACAACCCTTTAAGCGAGCCTAAAGATGTTAGAATTGATAAGGAGCGCTTGAATTATTGGAAAGGCGTGGGGGCTAAAATGAGCGAGAGGGTGGAAAAACTTTCTCAAAAAGCCTAAGGTTTTGTGAGGCTAGATGCGCGAATTAGATCCTTTGAACACGCCTTTTTCTCAAGCTGATTGTAAGGACTATTCGTATTGCGTGGCAACTTTTTTAGAAAAATATTTAAAAAAGGTTGTTTCTTTTCCGCAAGCTTTGAGCGTGGAGTGCACGCTTTTAGAAGATAAAGTCAAACAAATCACTATTTATACCCACCCATCAGACATGGGGCATGTGATTGGTAAAGAGGGCAAAATGGTGAGCGCGATTAAGGCGTTCGTTTCTGGTGTGAAAGCCAAAGACGGGTTTTCTTATAAAATCGTTGTTTTTGCGAGTAATGATAAAAATGGTGATAAAAATCCCCATGCTTTAGGCGATCAAACGCCTTGAATTTTTTTCATGCTTTTAGTGGGTAGGATTGGTAAAAGCGTGGGGCTTAATGGGGGGTTAAAGCTTCATTTAGAGAGCGATTTTCCAGAGTGCTTAAAAAAAGGCGTTAAGGTGAGTGCCGCTCCAACCAACGCTTTCTCTCGCGCTTCTTCTTTTAAAGAATATACAATCCATTCTTATGAGCATGCCAAAAACCTGTTATTTTTAGAAACTATCCACACGCCCGAAAAGGCTAAAGAGCTGACTAATTTAGGGCTTTTTATGAGCGAAGCAGAGAGCAAGAAGCTCTGCGTTTTAAAAGAGGGCGAGTTTTTTTATTGCGATTTAGTAGGGCTTAGCGTGGTGGAAGGAAACGAGATTTTAGGAAAAGTCATAGAAATCCAAAGGATTTCTCAAACAGATTACTTCATGGTTGAAACCACGCTGAACTTGGTTGAAAAAGGTTTGGCTAAGATTTTTTTAATCCCTTATAGGGATTTTTATATCCAAGAAATCCTTTTGCAAGACAAAAAAATAACCACCCATAACGCTAAAACGCTTTTAGAGAATAGTTGAGTGAAATTCAGCGTTTTAACCCTTTTCCCGCAACTCGTATGGCCTTATTTTGAAGATTCTATTTTAAAAAGAGCGTTAGAAAAAAATCTTTTTGAATTAGAAGTGTTAAACCTTAGAGATTTTAGCGCTAATAAATATCAAAAAGCGGATCACACGCTCATTGGTGGGGGTGCGGGGCAAATTTTAGACCCTGAGATGATAGAAAACGCGCTCTACTCTGTTAAAAACCCTAAACACACGATTTTTTTAAGCGCGGTAGGCAAGCCTTTCAAGCAAATAGACGCGATGCGTTTGGCTCAAAAAAAGCATGTCGTTTTGGTGTGCGGGCGTTATGAGGGCTTTGATGAACGCTCTATTGAATTGGGTGCTGATGAGGTTTTTTGTATAGGCGATTTTATTTTAACAGGGGGCGAGCTTGGGGCGTTGTGCTTGATAGATAGTATCGCTCGCCACATTCAAGGGGTCTTGGGTAACGCCCAATCTTTAGAAAATGAGAGCTTTGAAAACCATTATTTGGAAGCCCCTAATTTCGCTAACGCTGTTTTTAAATCCAAAGAAATCAATAAAATCCCTGCACCTTTAGAATATTCTAAAGGAAATCATGCTAAAATCAGGCAACTAAAACTTGATTTGTCAAAATTAAGGACAAAATTTTACCGCCTTGATTTATTCAAACAGCACAAATCATGAAATTGACATTAAGGAAAACACATGAAAAACCGCTACATTCAGCAGTTTGAAGACGCTCAATTAAAAGACAAGAGCATGCCAACATTTAAAGCTGGCGATACTTTGAGATTGGGTATTACCATTAAAGAAGGCGAAAAAACACGAACCCAGTATTTTGAAGGCGTGTGCATTGCGATTAGAGGCAATGGCGTGGATAAGACTTTTTGCGTGCGTAAAATAGGGGCTAACAATATCGGCGTGGAGAAAATTTTCCCTTTTTATAGCGAAAGTTTGGCGAGCGTTGAGGTGTTGCGCTTGGGTAGGGTACGCCGTGCGAAGCTCTACTATTTGCGCGATAGGAGAGGTAAGGCAGCAAGGATTAAAGAAGTCCGCCATTAATTTTTTTAAGGCTTTTTTGTCCATCATGCTGGTGGGTGAAACGCTCTTTAGGGGTTGGAATCCGTTTTCTAACCGCTTCTCTTAAAATTAGCGTAAAACTTTTTCAGTGGATTGGATTGGCTTGAAAAAGAGTTTTTTAATCCCTTTTTAGTTTTACCACCGACTTTTTTAAAACTCTAAACTCTTTTTGGCGTTGGCGTTCGTTTTTTTAAGGCAAAGTTTTAATAACTTCTTTTCTGGCTTGCTATCTGTTAAACTGAATTTTTAGCTCTGTCTTTAATGGGGCGTTGGTTGTCAAATTTTAAAAAAGGTTAAAAGCGTTTTTTACCATCAAAATACAAAAAGCCTGACGCAAGTTGGGCGATAACTCCTTGAAAAATCGATCCTTGGGAGGTTAGGGGGATTAAAGGATTGATGAGAATATTAAATGCGAAATATCCCCCTATGTTCTCAAGAAAGTTTTACTATAAAGTTTTTAAAAAATTAAAGAAAGTTAAATAAGGCTTTGAGTGTCTGTTTGATGAGAACAGAACTTTAACAGAACTTTTATTTTTTTAAGAAACAAGGCATGTTTAAATCCCCATGCTATACTCAACCCTTATGGCAAAATTCATATTTTGGGAGAAAGCATGGAAAAAAACTGAAACCACGATTTTTGTGGATTGGGAAAATCTCCTCGCCGATTTGAAGGCAATCTAAGAAACGGATGAGCGTTTAAAAGAGTCTAATTTTAATTTCAACAACCCCGAGCAACTCTTAGCGCTAATCCGTTCGTTCCTAGAGCCTGAAGAGGAATTGAAGCGGATCTATTTTTATGTATCTGAGCCTTTCACAGAAGCCGAGCCTAGAATTAGGGGCAATAAAAACGAAGAACTTGAGAAGTATAAAGAGAAGAATCCTAAAGAATATGAGGAAAGAGTGAATAAATCAGGGATTATGCAATCTTTCAACCATGCGATCGCCCAACAAAATCAAGTGAAATTACGAGTCGGACGGGTAAAGTTCAAATTCGTATATAAGTTCGAAGACAAAGAAGTTTATAATGGCCTAGAAGCCGAAATTCTCATACCGCACTTAGAATTGCGTCAAAAACAAATTGATGTGCTGTTGGCGCACGATATTACCAAGCTGTATTGCACCAAACAAGGAGGGTGTATTTTGCTGTTCAGCAAGGATACCGATTTTGTGCCTGTGTTAGAAGCCGCTTGGGAGAAAGGCTTTGAAGTCTTCATTGCTAACATTCAAGAAAGCCCCAATTCTGTCCCTTCAGACTTGAAGAAGTCTTGCAATGTGAGAGAACGCAGTGTCGCTGAAATTGTAGATAACTTGCCAAAAAATCAGCACGCTCCCAAGAAAAAGAACTTTTCCTCCAACGAGCCTTTTAACAGCTCACTTAAAAACCAACTCTTTAAGAAGAACTAACGCGCTTCCCCCACTAAGGGGACAAAAAAGCACCCAATTTAAAAGGGTTAGCTTAAGCGGATTTTTTCTAAATCCATGATTTCATTTTTTGCTCTCTACTACGGAGTGATTTTTGAAAACGGAGATCCATTAGTGCTTAATAGTGGTTTTATGGGGAATGCGCGCGTGTTTTTTGGCGGTATTTAGATTTCTCAAAACCCAATTATTTTAAAATTTTAACTTACTCTGTCAAAAATTTTTATAATTTAAGCAAACCTTAAGCTTTATATGACTATACTTTCATTTCCTTGTTTCAGCAAGGGCTTTTAAAAAGCCGCTTGATATCTTACAAGGATAGCTGTTTAAAGCAAACGATCTTTGAAAACTAAGCAAATTGATAGAAGTTCTTTTTAAAGGGATATTCTAAAGCAATAAGTAATGACTTGTCAAATAGAGTGAGGGTTTTTATAACTCCCATTCTTTGATAAGGAATGCTTATCCAACCTGCCAATTGATTTCATTGATTATGATGATTATATGATTATGATTGATGATTGAATGGCATGAGAGTATTTTAAGGTTAGCGTTTGGCTAAACCTTTTTAAAAAGTTTCTTTCTGTTTTGTTGTTGTAATACTTAAGAACACAACCCGTTTTATTCAATAAAGTATAAAACGAGTTCTTGTGATACGCTAAAGCTGTTGTTAGGAATAGCAACAGCCTATCAAAAAACAAAAAGAGCTTTAGGACAAACACTTTTATGGAGAGTTTGATCCTGGCTCAGAGTGAACGCTGGCGGCGTGCCTAATACATGCAAGTCGAACGATGAAGCTTCTAGCTTGCTAGAAGTGGATTAGTGGCGCACGGGTGAGTAACGCATAGGTCATGTGCCTCTTAGTTTGGGATAGCCATTGGAAACGATGATTAATACCAGATACTCCCTACGGGGGAAAGATTTATCGCTAAGAGATCAGCCTATGTCCTATCAGCTTGTTGGTAAGGTAATGGCTTACCAAGGCTATGACGGGTATCCGGCCTGAGAGGGTGAACGGACACACTGGAACTGAGACACGGTCCAGACTCCTACGGGAGGCAGCAGTAGGGAATATTGCTCAATGGGGGAAACCCTGAAGCAGCAACGCCGCGTGGAGGATGAAGGTTTTAGGATTGTAAACTCCTTTTGTTAGAGAAGATAATGACGGTATCTAACGAATAAGCACCGGCTAACTCCGTGCCAGCAGCCGCGGTAATACGGAGGGTGCAAGCGTTACTCGGAATCACTGGGCGTAAAGAGCGCGTAGGCGGGATAGTCAGTCAGGTGTGAAATCCTATGGCTTAACCATAGAACTGCATTTGAAACTACTATTCTAGAGTGTGGGAGAGGTAGGTGGAATTCTTGGTGTAGGGGTAAAATCCGTAGAGATCAAGAGGAATACTCATTGCGAAGGCGACCTGCTGGAACATTACTGACGCTGATTGCGCGAAAGCGTGGGGAGCAAACAGGATTAGATACCCTGGTAGTCCACGCCCTAAACGATGGATGCTAGTTGTTGGAGGGCTTAGTCTCTCCAGTAATGCAGCTAACGCATTAAGCATCCCGCCTGGGGAGTACGGTCGCAAGATTAAAACTCAAAGGAATAGACGGGGACCCGCACAAGCGGTGGAGCATGTGGTTTAATTCGAAGATACACGAAGAACCTTACCTAGGCTTGACATTGAGAGAATCCGCTAGAAATAGTGGAGTGTCTAGCTTGCTAGACCTTGAAAACAGGTGCTGCACGGCTGTCGTCAGCTCGTGTCGTGAGATGTTGGGTTAAGTCCCGCAACGAGCGCAACCCCCTTTCTTAGTTGCTAACAGGTCATGCTGAGAACTCTAAGGATACTGCCTCCGTAAGGAGGAGGAAGGTGGGGACGACGTCAAGTCATCATGGCCCTTACGCCTAGGGCTACACACGTGCTACAATGGGGTGCACAAAGAGAAGCAATACTGCGAAGTGGAGCCAATCTTCAAAACGCCTCTCAGTTCGGATTGTAGGCTGCAACTCGCCTGCATGAAGCTGGAATCGCTAGTAATCGCAAATCAGCCATGTTGCGGTGAATACGTTCCCGGGTCTTGTACTCACCGCCCGTCACACCATGGGAGTTGTGTTTGCCTTAAGTCAGGATGCTAAACTAGCTACTGCCCACGGCACACACAGCGACTGGGGTGAAGTCGTAACAAGGTAACCGTAGGTGAACCTGCGGTTGGATCACCTCCTTTCTAGAGAAAAGCTTTTAACATTCGCTTGTTAAAAGCCAAAGAGTATTACCTGACAAAAGGACTTCTTGTTGCTTAGTTTTGAAAGATTGAGCTTATTCTTTCTTTTTTAAATCTTGTTTTTTATTTGATTTTTGCTTAAACTTTTTAATTCTTGTTTGTTTTTAATATTTCTTGCTTATTTGTATTGGATTTCTTAAATCTTACTTCTTGTTTTTTTCCATTCTTATTTTTTACTTGTTGTGTTTTAATTCTTATGTTTAACTTTTTGTTTTTTACGCTTTAATATTAAAGTTTTAGTTTTGGTGTTTTGCTTCTTGTTCCTTTGTGTTCTTAAGGTTTTTTACTGCTTATAATCTTAGTTTGTTGTTTCACCTTGTCTTTTGCTTGCTTGATTTTGGTTTCTTACTGCTTATGGTTTTTGCTTCTTACTTTTTATTTAGTTTGATTTTGATTTGATTGTGTTTCGTGTTTGTGTTTTATTTTTCTTAAATCTCATTTCTTTTGTTTGAGTGTTGGTTTTAGTGTTGGACTTTCTTAATTCTTATGTTTGGACTTTTTGCTTCTTGTTCCTTTGTGTTCTTAAGGTTTTTACTGCTTATGGTTTGTGGTTGTTGTGTTGGAGTTTTACTTGTTACTTCTTGGGTTTTAATTTCTTATTCCTTACTTATTGCGTTTTAATTCTTATGTTTTAATGTTTGGTTTCATGTTTTTAGTTTTTCTTGCTTCTTAACATTTAGTGGGTTCGTTATTTTTAAGAGGGTTTAGTGGGGTTTGGTCGTTGGGTTTTATTTTCTTAAGCCTTATCTTTATCTTATCCTTCATTTCTTGCTTGTTTTGTTTCTTGCTTTTGATTTGCTTGTTTTTGATTTCTTGCTGGTGGTTGGGGTGGGTGGGTTTAATCTGATCATGATTGAATGCATTTAGTCTCATCATTTGATTAAAATCAAGCTCTTGATAACCAACGCTTCATTGAAACAAGAATTAACAATAAAAACCATAGCCCACCAAACACAAACCTAACACCCAATAAGGGAAAAGGCTAAACGAAAACATGGCGCATAAGTATAGCACGCACCGGCAAGTTTGATGAGCAGGAAGGACTTCAAACAGCCTTTCATCGGTTTTAAGTCGGTTTTTTATTAGCCATTGGTATTGCTCCCTAAACAGCCTTTCTTGCATGAGATAATAAGCGTCTAAAAGATAAAAACATGCTAACAACACCCCCAAAACGCATAGCCCATAAAGATTAGAAGTCGCTTCTATTTTGAGGGATAAAACCCCAACAACAAGAGCGAGTGTCCATTTTTTGCACTCTAAAGAATTTTGCGCCATCCTGTTGATAACGCCTTGCAAGATTTTAAGCTCTTCTATAAGGATTTTTGCTCTGTCTTTCGGGGTATTTTCCATGTTTGATATTTATCTGTTAAAATTAAAAGTCCAAGCACCTTTGTCGGTTTGTATTTCTGCTTCTATAATATCGCACCCTTGAGAAAATCCCTTTATTTTTTCCCCAAATTTAAGGGCTTGAGGCTCCATCATCACACCCTTTTGCTCTAATTGAGAAATTTTATTCTCCATGTTTGCCAACCTTTCTTTGTTGTTAAGTCCTTTATAAAAGCTTGCCATATCTTTAAAATCCTGTATAGAGATTGGAGTAACTTGACCTAAAATTAAAGCAGCTATAAATAAATCACCCTCTCCTATTGAAACAAAATTGACAGCACAATTACATCTATTAAGCTTCACGCCTTGAATAGTAACTCTATCTGCTTTGGAGTCGATTTGAAATGTACCCTCGCTATTTGCAATCATCTCAACCGGCGATTCACCGCCACCACCATTCCCACAGCCCACTAAATACAACGCCAAACAGCTTGCACTTAGTAATTTTTGATAAGTTTTAAAAAACATGCTTGTTCCTACGAATTGATTTGTTGTGATAGTTTTTTAAGGGTTATGGTCTCAAAACTTTTTAAAAATGGCGATATGTCGTGAAAGACTTGCATGCTTTCCATCATTGGAATTAGGCGACTCTCGCTAATAGCGCTAATAGAATGAGCGATTTTCAACTCTTCATAAATCCATGCGGAATAAGTGATGCGTGATAGCCCTTGATTGGAAACGCTGTTCTTGCTTTGTAAAAACACAAAATAAGGGCATTTTTCAATCATATCTTGTAAAGATTCTCTGAGAATGAGCGTGAAAGCGTCTTCAATCTTGCTTATATCATCGTATTTTGCTAATTTGTTTAAGACATCGTCTTTATAATCCCAAAAAAGCGAATCGATAAACACTTTGCGTTTTGTCTTGCTTTCCAAATAGTCTTTAACCTCTAAAGCCTTATTTCTGTCTGCATGCGAATGCGAGAGGAACACTTGAGCGTTTTTTAACTGCGGTTTGAAGGGATTAAAAAAGGCTTCCTTAATTTCATTGCGATTTAAAACGATGTCATCGTTAGAATATGGGGCGTTTTTAATGAGTTCGTGAATCTTTTTAGCCACTTCACTAACTTGATGGGCTTGGTTGCTAAAAGGGGGTGTGCTGGGTTTTAACATAATTTGATTTTCACTACTATCTAAATCAACCACAAAGGCTTCCATGATATATTTTTCTTTAATATTTTTATCAAATTCTCAAATATAAATACAATTTAAGTTTTCTTTAAAATCTTTTGATTATAGTAGACTTAGACTTAGCTTAAGAGCACTTGAATTTTGGGGTGTTGGGGGTTGTTAGAATAGCTAAAAACCACCGCTAAAAAAAGCCTTTTTGCAAACAAAAAGAGCGTAAAAACTTGCAAGCCAAATGATATTAAAAGTGCAAAAAACCAACAAAAACAATCTAAAAAACCTCTTCGCATGCCTTTTTGTCTTTATGGAGTAAGCATGCTTTTTGCAACTCCATAAAACGCTTTTTCCTTTCTTCTTCGGTCATATTGTTAGGCTTTTCAATAGGGCGTGAAAGAGGGCGTGAAGATTTTGAAATAGGGGCGTTGAATTTGGGCACATACCCTAGCTTATTGACTGAATAAAAGCCTAAAGCGGCGATTAAAATAAAAATCCAGTCTGTTTTTCTGATCTTAGGGCAAAATTTACACGCCATGATTTAATCCTTAAAACATTTGAAGTATAATACACTCTTATGGTCAAATATTAAGTTTAGGAAAAGCTGCATGTGGAGTTTCATTCAAAAAATCTTTAAGGCTTTAGTGATCGCGCCTTTAGATTTTATCACGAAGTATTTCAAGTCGTTTGTGCTGTTGTTGATTGTGTTAGTCTTTTTTAGCGCTAAAGAAAGCGCGCCAAGCGAACCGCCCAATCTCGCTAAACTCTATTTAAATGGGGCGATTTTTAGCGCCGAGGATTTTGACAAAGAAGTGGATAAAATCCTAAAAACCCCTAGCATTAAGGGCGTTTTGCTTTTGATTGATTCTCCTGGTGGGGCTGTGTCAGCGAGCGTGGAATTGAGCGAAAAAATCGCTGATTTGAAGCAAAAAATGCCCGTTTTAGCGTATGCTAGGGGGGTTATGGCGAGCGGGAGCTATTATGCGGGCATGCAAGCGAGCGAAGTTTATGCCTCTAAAGCGAGTTTGATCGGATCGATTGGGGTGATTTTTTCTAGCGCGAATGTGGAAAATTTGCTCAATAAAGTCGGCGTAGCCACTCAAGGCGTGCATGCGGGCGAATACAAAGAAATAGGCACTTTCACCAGAGCATGGAAGCCTAACGAAAAACAATTTTTGCAAAATTTAGTCAATGAGCAATACCAAATGTTTGTAAATGATGTCGCTAAAGCCAGAAAATTAAACGCTAAGGATTATAAGGATTTTGCTGAAGGGAAGGTTTTTAGCGCTCAAAAGGCTCTAAAATTAAAACTCATTGATAAAATCAGCACGATTAAGCAAGCCCAAGATCGCTTAATGGAATTGAGTAAGGTTAAAAAAGCCTATTGGCTAGAAAAAAGCCCTATGGAGCGCTTCATTGAAAAAGCCACGCAATCGGTTACAAGCATCATCACGCAAGCATTTGGTTATCAATTATTGATGAGATGAAGATGTTAGAATTTATTTTAAAAATTCAAGCTAGAGACGCTAAAGGCCTGGTGAGTGCCATTAGCACCACGATCGCTAACAAGGGCTATAACATCGTTAAAAACGATGAATTTGTTGATCCCTTAAAGCAGCGCTTTTTCATGCGGCTAAAAATCCAAAAAGAAATGAAGCCCTTGAATACTGAAATTAAAGAGCAAGAAGAACGATCCTTAAAAACCGCTCTTTTTAAAGCCTTAGAAAACTTTAACGAGCTATTGATTGAAGTCATTTTAACGCATAAAAAAAACATCATTTTACTCGCCACTAAAGAGAGCCATTGCTTGGGGGATTTGCTTTTAAGGGTGTATGGGGGGGAATTGAACGCTCAAATTTTAGGCGTTATTTCTAATCACGAGGTTTTACGCCCTTTAGTGGAAAAATTTGACATCCCTTATTTTTACGCGCCTTGTGTTGATCAAATTTTGCATGAAAAAGAGATTTTAGCAACCATTAAAGACTTGGAATTACAGCACAAAGTCAGTGCGGATCTGCTCGTTTTAGCCAAATACATGCGCATTTTAAGCCATGATTTTACGAAGCGCTATGAAAATCAGATTCTCAATATCCATCATAGTTTCTTGCCCGCATTCATTGGGGCTAACCCTTACCAGCAAGCGTTTGAAAGGGGCGTGAAAGTCATCGGAGCCACGGCGCATTTTGTGAATGAAAGCCTTGATGCCGGGCCAATTATCTTACAAGACACTCTGCCCATTAACCACAATTACAGCGTGGAAAAAATGCGCCTAGCGGGTAAGGATATAGAAAAACTGGTTTTGGCTAGGGCTTTAAAACTCGTTTTAGAAGACAGGGTGTTTGTGCATGAAAATAAAACGGTGGTGTTTTGAAATGCCTTTAGATTTCAGCAACCTTAATGAAGAACCCTTAAAAAACCAAATCAGAGCCGAGTTTTTTAAGGATAAAAAATTCCGTTATAGCGGGGATAAGATAGATTTCATGCTAAGCTATCAGCACCCTAATGCCACCTTACCCATTTTATGGGGCGAAGCTAAAAGGGGCGATTTTGACGATTTGGACAAAGCCTTCACGCAACTGCTTTTAACCATAGGCAGGCACAAGCTCTATACCCACCACACGCCACCCTATTTGTGCGCTTTTAACGCTTTTAAAATGGAATTTATCGCCTTTAATGACACGATCACAAGCTTTTTTTATAAAAGCGATATAAATTTTTCTATCCCCCCAAGCAACCACAACACAGAGGGTTTTAAACACGCTTTAGACGCGTTTAAAGCCATGTGCAAACCCCATAAATTGGTTTTTGACTTTAAAACCCAAAGCGAAGAATGCAAAGAATTTATCAAAAACTATTTAAACTCTAGCCATTTGCTCAACAAAATCCAAATTGATAAAAACAATTTCTTTACAATCTATCAAAAGTGGTTTGAAGCTGTCAAACCCACCATTGACATCAATTGGGAGGTGGCTAAAGCTAAAGGCATTTTAGATGCGGATTATTATTTAGCGGATTTGCTTAGCGATGGCGATAAAACCATTATTGAGAAATTACAAACGATTTTAAGCTCTAGCTATTATAAATTGAAAAGGGGTGTGAATGAGTTGGGTAAAATAGATTTTATGGAAGTTGGTTTCAAAGACGATCAACAAGCCCATAAAGAATTTTGGAGCGTTTATGAAAGGCCTCCTCAATTAGAGTTTCAAACTTTTATTTTAGAGCGGCGCGATTTATTAGTGCCAAGCGATGTGAGGGAAAGGAAGGGGGCGTATTTTACCCCTAAAATTTGGGTAGAAAAAAGCCAAGAATATTTAGCTAAAGCTTTGGGGCAAGATTATCAAGACGATTATATCATTTGGGATTGCGCTGGGGGGACTGGGAATTTGCTTAGGGGTTTATGGAATAAAGCGAATTTGTATCTGTCCACTTTGGATCATAACGATGTGGCGATTATTAAAGATCTGGCTAGTAAAAACCACTTAAAGCTGCTGGAAAATCAGGTTTTCCAATTTGACTTTTTAAACGATGATTTTTTCAGCGATAAGTTGCCAAAAAGCTTGCAAGAAATCTTAAAAGATGAAGAGAAACGAAAAAAGCTCATTATTTACATCAACCCGCCTTATGCGGAAGCGACTTCGGCTAAAACGCCTAGCGGCACGGGGAAAAATAAAGATTTAGTGGCTAGGGGCAATCTTATTTGCAAGAAGTATAAAGATGAATTGCATAAAGCCAATAACGAACTTTTCGCTCAATTTTTCATGCGCATTTATAAGGAATTGGATGGCTGCATCATGGCGAGTTTTTCAACGCTCAAATACCTTAATTCTAGCCATTTTAAAAAATTCAGAGAAATCTTTAAGGCTAAATTTTTAGAGGGGTTTATGGTGCCAGCGGATAGCTTTGATAACGTGACAGGGCAATTCCCCATTGGCTTTTTAGTCTGGGATACTGCTACCCCCCCCTTAAAACCAACCAACGCGTTCAATTTAGAAGTGTTTGACTCCTCTGGCGGATTTTTGGGGTATAAAACTTTTAAGCCGATAGTGGATAAAGTTAAAAATATAAACGCTTGGATAAAAAATTACGATAATAAAAAAGCTCAAGAGATTATGGGTTTTATGGAAAATCCTACGCCTGATTTCCAAAATAATAAGTTTTTGTGTGTTTTAAACCGACAAGGAACAAGGCACAACAATTATCTTGGTTTAACTCTCACAAACCTTCTAATCAGTGCGATCTATTTCTCCATCCGCCATTGCATCAAAGCAACATGGCAAAACGATAGGGATCAATTCTACGCCCCTTATGATGATACATGGCAAGACGACAGCGAGTTTAAGAACAATTGTTTGGCGTTCATGCTTTTTCACACCCAAAACCGCATCACTACCGCTCAAGGGATCAATCATTTTATCCCCTTTAGCGAGAATGAAGTCGATCCTAAAGAAAGGTATTCTAGCCACGCCTTATTAGACTTTTTAAAAGGCGAAATCAAAGAACCTAAAAAGAGCGATAGCCTCTTTTTAAACGCCAAAAAAGAAAACAAGCCCCTAAAGTTCAGCCCGAGCGCTTCAAAGGTTTTTGACGCTGGCAAAGAGATTTATCGCTATTACCACAAACAAGATTTCACCCACACCCCCTATAACGCTAACGCAAGCCTTTATGACATCAAGGAATTTTTTCAAGGCCGTAACAAGCAAGGCAGATTAAACTCACCCGCTAAAGCTAAAGATGAATATTACAAACAACTTTACGCTAATTTGAAAGACGCCCTAAAGGATCTCGCCAAAGAAATACAGCCTAAAGTCTATGAATACGGGTTTTTAAGGGAGTAGTTTTTAAGACAAATATTTAAGACAAATAATTAAAGAGCTAAAGCAAGCGGTATTTTTTAAAAGCACTCTATAAGGGGATTTAGTTTTGTAGGGAGGAGAATTATTGCTGCTCTCTTAAGAAAATGCGTTTTACAATAAAATGAAACGCCCCAAAAGTCAAGGGCAAACCCGCTTTTTAAAGGAAACCCCTAAGCTTTTAAACTTAGGGGAACGCTCTTAGAAAAATCAGCGTTTCACAGAAACGATCACTTTAAGCCCCAAAAAAGCAAACTCAAAGTATAATGATCTCCAAGAGCGTTTGCCATTTTTGTGTTTCATGGCATGCTCCTTACAAGGTTGGTCTGCCCCATAATGCGAACTTATGGGGCGTGATGAAATCCTACAACAAACCCCCTTAAAACTTCTCATTTTACAAACGCTAAAACAAGATTAAAAAATTGAATGAAAAGATAGAAAAATGAAACGCCCCAAAAGTCAAGGGCAAACCCGCTTTTTAAAGGAAACCCCTAAGTTTTTCAACTCAGGGGAACTTTGGCTAATACATTACTTTTCTATAGAAAAGACCACTTTAAACCCCTTAAAAGAGATTTTAATGTATAATACTAACCAAGAGTTTTTATCATGCTTTCTTTTCATGATAAACCCTTTTAACCGTGATTTGCCCCATATCGTAACTATGGGGCGTGATGAAATCCTACAACAAACCCCCTTAAAAACACCCCTTGAATGGCACCAAACACGCATGGCAAATGGCCTAAAGTCTATAAATACGGGTTTTTAAGGGAGTGGTTTTTAAATTTTCTGCTGGAGCTTTTTCTCCCTCAATTGCCCGCAAGCCGCTTCAATATCCAAAGCTTTAGACTCTCTAATGGTGCATAATAAGCCTTTGGCGTTTAAAAAATCCGCAAACATTCTGGCGCTCTCTAAGCTAGGGCGTTCAAACTTAGAGCCTTCATGCGGGTTGAATAAGATCAAATTCACTTTGGATTTAATGCCGTTTAAAAGTTTTAAAAGTTTTTTAGCGCAATCCAGGCTATCGTTTAGATCTTTAATTAAAAGGTATTCAAACATCACTCTTTTTCGTTGCTCTAAAGGCCATTTCCTCACTTCATTCAAAACGCATTCAATGTTGTATTTTTTATTCAAGGGCATTAAAGACGAGCGCGTTTTATCATCTACGGCGTGTAAGGATATAGCTAATTGCACGCCTAAATTTTTGCCCGCTAAAATGGGGATTTTATCGGCTACGCCGCTCGTGGAAATGGTGATCCTTTTGGGTGAAATTTGCATGCCGGTATTAAAAATTTCAATCGCCTTACACACCTCATCTAAATTGTTCAAAGGCTCGCCCATTCCCATAAAAACAATGTTGAGCGCTTTTTCAATGGGGAGGTTATTGTCCTCTTTAATGAGCAGGGCTTGCTGGATAATCTCGCTCGCTTTGAGATCCCTTACAAAACCGCCTTTTTGAGTGAAACAAAACGCGCAACCCACTTGACAGCCGATTTGACAAGACACGCACACGGTGTATTTTTCCCCCTCTAAAACGGCGTTCGTTTCTTCATCAATCTTTTTGTCTTTCATTTTCAACAACACCGCTTCAAAAGTGTGGTTGTCCCTTAAAGATTTAAAAAGGTATTTTTTAGAGCCATCAACGCTCTCCCTCACATGCGCGATTTCTATCGTGCGCAAAGTAAATTCTTGCTCCAAATAAGCGATAAAGTCTTTTGAAAAATTATTTTGCATGTCTTTAAAGCTTGTTTTATACTTCGCATAGAGCCACAAATAAAGCTGTTTAGCCCTAAAACTTGGTTTTAAAAGTTGGCTCAATTCATCTAAAGTGAAATCATAAATACTAGCTTTCATGCTTTAAGCCCTAATTCTAAAAGTTGGTGCAAGTGCAAGACCCCTAAAACCTTATTGCAATTATCCACGCACACTAAAAGCTGGATCTTATGGCGCTCTAAAAATTCTAACGCTTCTAAAAGAAGGGCGTCCAAATTCTTAAAGCTTTTAGGTTTTAAAGTGGCAAAATGCTTCACCTCACTCTCCAAACTAAGCCCTTTTAATAGCGCCCTACGGACATCGCCATCACTCAAAATCCCCACAAGTTCGTTGTTATCATTGACTAAAATCGCGCTGCCTAGGCGTTTTTCACTCATTTCTATGAGCGCATCTTTAAAACTTGTGCTAGGAGCGATTAGGGGGAGGTTCGTGGTTTGCAATAAGTCTTTAACCTTGACAAAAAGTTTTTTGCCTAAAAGCCCGCCCGGATGAAAGGAGGCAAAATCTTCTTGGCTAAAATTTTTCGCTCGCATCAAGCATGCCATTAAAACATCGCCTAACGCTAAGGTTAGGGTGGTGGAAGTCGTTGGAGCGGTGTTGATCGGGCAAGCTTCTTTTTTGATTTTCAAGCTTAAATAATAATCGCCAAGTTTAGAGATCGAACTATTAGGGCTTTTAGTGAAAGTGATGATTTTATGGCTTAAGCGTTTTAAATGGCTCACCAGATTCAATAATTCTAAAGACTCGCCCCCATAGCTAATCATTAAAATCACATCGTTTTTTTCTACCATGCCCAAATCCCCATGCATGGCTTCTGTGGGGTGTAAAAACGCGCTCCTGTTACCGGTGCTTAGCATGGAAGCAACGATTTTTTGCGCCACTAAAGCGCTCTTACCCACGCCCACAATCACAAGCTTGCCCCCCTTTTCTTGGCTCTTTAAAATGAGCTTGACAATGGCTTCTAAATCGTTAGGTTCTTGGAATTGCTTAACGCTTTCTAAAAGCGCGCTCGCTTCATCTCTTAAGACTTGTATAGCGGTAGCGTTACAATCAAAAAGAATGGGCATGACAAATGATAGCCGGGTATTTTCTAAACTTTTTAAAGAGCGCTTTTCTGATGAAATTACGAGTGTGATCTTCTAATTTTTTAGGGTTATTCAAAATTTCGGCGTTGCTGGATTTCAATAACACCTCTAAGCCCCCTTGAATTTCTTTAATCAAATGCTTTTCATCTTTAAAGCCCACAAGCCCTAAACTAGAAAATTGAGAGCTTTCTAAAAGCGCTTGTTTGTTTTTATTCACAAAAATCGTAGCCGCAAACACCCCAGCACTAGCGACTTCTTCTCTTTGTTGCACGATGCTTGTGTCAATACTCAAATTGCTTTGGTTATCCACATAGCTTTTACCGCTTTTAATCGTGCCGACTTTTTTGATGAACGCAGGGCCAACTTCCACCTGATCACCATCTTCCATTAAATAGATATTTTTTTCAGGCACCCCGCAAGCAATAGCGGTTTGTTTGTGGCGCGCGACATGGTTATATTCCCCATGCACGGGTAAGAAAAACTTGGGCTTAATGAGTCTTAGCATGAGCTTTTGCTCTTCTTGGGCGGCATGCCCGCTCACATGGATATTGTCAAATTCTTGATAAGCCACTTTGGCTTCTTTTTTGATCAAGAAATTCAACACCGCTGAAACACTCGCTTCATTGCCAGGAATGGCTTTGGCGGAAATGATGACTAAATCGTTGGGTTTGATAGAAATGTGGCGGTGTTCATCAGTCGCCATGCGATAAAGCGCGCTCATGGTTTCGCCTTGTGAGCCGGTCGTTACGATTAAGACTTCATTGTCTGGGTATTTAGCGACTTCATTGGCTTCAATAAAAGATTGATAAGGCAAATGGATATAGCCCAATTCTCTAGCGATGTCTAGGTTTTTTTCCATAGAGCGCCCGATCACAGCGATCTTGCGGTTGTATTTGATACCGTATTGTATGGCTTGATAGACCCGGTGGATATTGCTAGAGAAAGTGCTCATAATCACCCTCCCTTGCGCTTCTTTAAAAAGGGTATCAAAAGCCGGCGCTATGGTGCTTTCACTCGGCGTGGTCCCGGATTTATGGGAGTTCGTGGAATCGCTTAAAAGAAGCATCACCCCCTTTTCGCCATAGTGCGCTAAACGATACAAATCCGTGGGCAAATTATCCACTGGAGTGTGATCGATCTTAAAATCGCCGGTGTGGATGATCGTTCCAGCTTTAGTTTGGATCGCTAAAGCGCTGCTGTCAATGATAGAATGCGTGATATGGATCCATTCAATGATAAATTCGCCCACGCTAATGGGGCAACGCTTTTCTACGATTTTAAAATACGAGCGGTATTTTTTCAAACCATGTTCGTCAAACTTGCTCCCAATCAGCCCCAAACTCAAAGGTGTGCCATAAAGGGGGAATTGCAACTCTTTAAACAAATAAGGCGTGGCCCCTATGTGATCTTCATGGGCATGGGTGATGATAATGCCGGCGATTTTGTCCTTGATTTGGTGCAAATAGGAAAAATCCGGGATTAAAATATCCACGCCAAAAAGCCCCTCTTTAGGGAAGCTCATGCCCGCATCAATCACGATCGCGCTTTTTGGGGTTTCAATGACCATCATGTTCCCCCCAATCTCGCCCAAGCCCCCTAAAGGCGTGATCTTAACGCTCGCTTTAGAGTTGAGATTCATCTTATAATGCGGGTTTAAATGCTCCACTTGGATCTTGTTATTCGCTTCAACGCCCTTTTTGAGTTCCTTATGAAAACCTAAAGTCCCTCTCTCATTCACATGCAAAATTTCCGTAACGCCCTCTACTTTGTTGTTATCCAATTCTTCTTTGGCGTAATTTCGTGTTTTTTGGGGGGCATGTTTAGGTTTGTGGTGGTTGTTTGGCTTTTTGTTGGGGCGATGCTCTTTTTTATGGTACGAAGGCGCTTCATGGTTTGAAGACTCTGCGTTTTTTTGCGCGTTTTCTCTGAAACGCTTTTTGCGGTTGGTGAATCGCTCAAACGCCCCGGCTCGCACCCCATGGTGATCTTTTGAGTTTTCACTGCTGTCTTCATGGTTTTCATTATTTTGGTTGTTATCAGTCATAACGATTATTCCTTTATTTCAATTTTTATCTTTCAATTTTTAAAAAAGCATTAGCCTTTTAAAACGGATTTTAAGAGCTTGAGATAATCTTTTACCTCAGACGCCCTCACGCTTGTTGGTTGGTTTTCTAACGCTAGAAAATCTAACACCTTATCAAGCTTTTCTTTATAAGAAACGCTTTTTTTAAGATTGTTTGAAAGCGTCTTCCTAGGAGATGAGAAACAAGCTTTCAAAAAATCTTCTAATGTTTCAAACCCTTTTTGTAGGGCTTCTTCAAAAAATGGCGCTGGGGCTAATGAAGCCAACGCCTTTTCTTTCAGCGGCTCTTTGATCACTTCAAACACGCTAGAAAACACCTTTGGAGGCGGACTAAACGCGCTAGGCGGCACATCAAACAAAAGGGTAGCATTCCCTATTGTGTGAGCTAAAACGCTCAACGCATTCTGTGAATCTTTAGCACAAAATTTGAGCGCCACTTCCTTTTGCGTCATCACCAATAAGCCCCTGCATTTAGGGTCTTTGAGCGCATTTAAAACAAGCCTAGTAGCGATATAATAAGGCAAATTAGAAATCAAAAAATAAGGCTCTTCTTCTTTTAAAAAAAGAGCGTCTTTTTCTACCAATTCTAACTGAAAAGGCTTTTTTTCTGCCTTTAACCTCGCTCGCATTTTCTCGCACAAATGGCTATCTATCTCATAAGTCTTTAAAGGATAGCGATCCAACAACTTGAGAGTCAAATCCCCTAGCCCCACGCCGATTTCAATCAATTTTAACGGGTTTAAAGGGGGCAAAGCACCAACAATTCTGTCTAAAAACGACTCGTCCGTTAAAAAATGCTGTCCTAAAGACTTTTTAGCTACTACCATAAGAAGCGCTTCTAAAATTCCTCATATTATACCTTAAAAAGGGGATTTGTCTTTCCTTTTTAATGCAACTTCTTTATTATAGCTTTTTTCATTCAAAGATGTTGGTAGTTTTGACAACAGAAGCGCTTGAATTGGCGCTCGTGTTAAAAATTAGTATTAAAATCTTTTTCGTTAATAATTGGTTAGATTTTGCATTATAGAATGAAATCCTAGCCAGTGAGCTAGAATTAAATTTCAATTAAAGGAGTCATCATGGCACACCATGAACAACAACACCAAGCGCAACAACAGCAACAACAAAAAGCACAACAACAAAACCAACAATATTGATTGGGGCGTTTATGGGGCGGCCTTAGGGCTGCTTTCTAGCTTTTAATTCTTTCTTTTAAGTGCGAATTTCCTTTCAAGACCAAAAATTTTAATGGTATTGGATCTAGTATTCACTACCAAGTGTTGTTTGCTTTAGCCCTCTTTTTTCAAGTAGCAAAAATTTAAAAATTAGCGTCAAAATTTCTTCCATTAACAATTGATTAGATTTTATACTGTAAAATGAAATCCTAGCCAGTGAGCTAGAATTTAATTTTTAATCAAAGGAGTCATCATGGCACACCATGAAGAACAACACGGCGGGCACCACCACCATCACCACCACACACACCACCACCATTATCATGGCGGCGAACACCACCATCACCACCACAGCTCTCATCATGAAGAAGGTTGTTGTAGCACTAGCGATAGTCATCATCAAGAAGAAGGTTGCTGCCACGGGCATCACGAGTAATATCGGTGTGGCTAGGGGCAACTTGACTAGGGTTGTCTCTGGCTTTGACTTTAAGATATAATCATTCCATTCTAACCCATTCTGATCAAACCCATTAAATCCAATCAAACCACCGCAACACGCTTGATTTTTATTTTTACAAACGCTCATTAATACTCATCAATGCCCATAAAAAGTAAATTTTTATTTATATAGTATCGTTAAAACTTTTTAATATTTTAATACCAACGCTCCATAAAACAAGGCCTTGCGCTTTATTGCTTTAATTCCCACGCGTCTTTAAAAGAAGCGTTTTTAAGCTTTAAATTCAAGCTCCCTTCAATCCATTGGGTATTAGCCCCCTTTTCGTTATTGTCAAATAAAAACACCCCTAAAAAGCCTCTAGGGGTTTTAATCAGGCTCAATTCCACGCTAGGGAGAACGATCTTGCTGTCAGGTTTGACTTCAAAGGCTAGGAAAAAGGGGCGGTTGTTCTTAAAATCGTAGCCATTTTTGGTGTATGAATAGCCGGGGGCGCTTTGCAAGATGCCTTTTTGAGTTTCCACGCTAAAAGAATCCAAGTAATAAAACCCGGGCTCTAGCTTGAACGATTGGACTTTGGCTAAAGCGTAGCGGTTTTTCCATAAAAGCATGAAACGATTGCTCCCAAGCATGAACAAAGGCCCCCTAGGGTCTTTGAGCTTTGCTTTAGGGTTTTTCTTAAGCGTTTCATTGTGTTTGGCGACAACTCCTCTATCCACTTTGCGCCAATAAGTGCGCACGCTTTGGCCTTGATGCGCGATATACATATTCACCAAACCAGAATGATGGCCTTTAGGGGGCAAGCAAGAGGCTAATAAAAGAGCGGCTAACAAACTCACAATTTGAAACTTCAAACAAATTCCTTAAAAAGAGTGGTGGCTGAATGCTAACATGCTAAAACTAAAACCTTAATAAGTTATGGATAAAAACTTAAAGAATAGGGTAAAATAAACGCATGCGAATAGACAAATTTTTACAATCAGTGGGTTTAGTGAAGCGGCGCGTTTTAGCGACAGATATGTGCAACGTAGGGGCGGTGTGGCTCAATGGGAGTTGTGCTAAGCCCAGTAAAGAAGTGAAAACAGGCGATGTGATTAGCTTGCATTATTTAAAAGGGATAGAAGAATACACGATTTTACAAATCCCCACTTTAAAAAATGTGCCACGAAAAGACACGCACCTTTATATCGCTCCTAAAACAAAAGAATAATAAAGCAAAGGATAATATAATGAAAGAATACAAAGACACCTTAAACTTAAACGAAACCACCTTTTCTATGAAAGGGAATTTGAGCGTCAATGAGCCTAAAACTTACGCCAAATGGCAAGAACAACAAGCGTTCAAACGCATGCAAAATAGGAAAGATAACCATGGGAATTTCACTTTGCATGACGGGCCGCCTTATGCGAACGGGCATTTGCATTTAGGGCATGCCTTAAATAAGATTTTAAAAGACATTGTCGTTAAAAGGGAATATTTTAAGGGGAAGAAAATCTATTACACGCCCGGTTGGGATTGCCATGGCTTACCCATTGAGCAGCAAATTTTAGAACAATTGGAAAAAGAAAAAACGAGCCTAGAAAACCCCACGCTGTTTAGAGAAAAGTGCCGAGATCATGCGAAGAAATTTTTAGAAATCCAAAAGAATGAGTTTTTGCAATTAGGCGTTTTGGGGGATTTTGAAGATCCTTATAAAACCATGGATTTTAAATTTGAAGCGAGCATTTATAGGGCTTTAGTGGGAGTGGCTAAAAAAGGGCTTTTGAAAGAGCGCCACAAGCCTATTTATTGGAGTTATGCATGCGAGAGCGCTTTAGCGGAAGCTGAAGTGGAATACAAGATGAAAAAATCACCCTCCATTTTCGTGGCGTTTGATTTGAAAAAGGAGGGTTTAGAAAAATTAAAAGTCAAAAAAGCGAGCTTGGTGATTTGGACGACCACGCCTTGGACTTTGTATGCGAATGTGGCGATCGCTTTGAAAAAAGACGCTGTTTATGCACTCACCCAAAAAGGCTATTTAGTCGCTAAAGCCTTGCATGAAAAATTAGCCGCTTTAGGGGTGGTGGATAATGCGATCACGCATGAATTTAATTCCAATGATTTAGAATATTTAGTGGCTACAAACCCGCTCAATCAAAGGGATTCGCTGGTGGTTTTAGGGGATCATGTGAGTTTAGAAGATGGCACAGGAGCCGTGCATACCGCGCCCGGGCATGGTGAAGAGGACTACTATCTGGGCTTAAAATACCATTTAGAAGTGTTAATGTCTGTAGATGAAAAGGGTTGCTATGATGAGGGCATTATCCATAACCGATTATTAGATGAAAGCTATTTGGGCGAACACATTTTTAAGGCTCAAAAACGCATTATAGAGCAATTGGGCGATTCTTTATTGTTAGAGCGAGAGATTGAGCATTCCTACCCGCATTGCTGGAGGACGCACAAGCCTGTGATTTACAGAGCGACCACGCAATGGTTTATTTTAATGGATGAGCCTTTCATGCAAAATGATGGCTCTCAAAAAACCTTAAGAGAAGTGGCTTTGAATGCGATTGAAAAGGTGGAATTTGTGCCAAGTAGCGGGAAAAACCGCCTAAAAACCATGATAGAAAACCGCCCTGATTGGTGCTTGAGCCGGCAAAGAAAATGGGGCGTGCCACTGGCCTTTTTCATAGACAAACGCACGAATAAGCCTTGTTTTGAGAGCGAAGTTTTAGAGCATGTGGCGAATCTTTTTGAAGAGAAAGGTTGCGATGTGTGGTGGGAATATAACATAAAAGATTTATTGCCCCATAGCTATCAAGATAACGCCAAGCATTACGAAAAAGTCATGCACATTTTAGACGTGTGGTTTGATAGCGGTAGCACCTTTAAGGCGGTTTTAGAAGACTATCATGGGGAAAAAGGGCAAAGCCCTAGCGATGTGGTTTTAGAAGGGAGCGATCAGCATAGGGGGTGGTTTCAAAGCTCGCTTTTAATCGGTTGTGTTTTAAATAATCAAGCCCCTTTTAAAAAGGTCATTACGCATGGCTTTATCGTCGATGAAAAGGGCGAAAAAATGAGTAAATCTAAGGGCAATGTGGTGTCTTTGGATAATTTACTCAAAAAGCATGGGAGCGATGTGGTGCGCTTGTGGGTGGCGTTTAATGACTATCAAAACGATTTGAGAGTCTCTCAAACCTTTTTCATTCAAACAGAACAGCATTATAAAAAATTCCGTAACACCCTTAAATTCTTACTCGCTAATTTTAGCGATATGGATCTCAAGAATTTAGAACGCCCCCATGACTTTAGTCCTTTAGATCATTTTATATTAGAGGCTTTAGAAACGATAAGCGCTGGAGTCAATAGCGCGTTTGAAGAGCATGATTTGGTGAAGGGCTTGAATATTTTAATGGCGTTTGTTACCAATGAATTGAGCGGGATTTATTTAGACGCTTGTAAGGATAGCTTGTATTGCGATAGCAAAAATAATGAAAAACGCCAAGCCATTCAAATGGTCTTACTCGCTGTGGCTAGTCAATTGTGCTACTTTTTAGCCCCGATTTTAACGCACACGATTGAAGAAGTTTTAGAGCATAGCCAAGTGTTGCGCGCGTTTTTACAAGCCAAAGATGTGTTTGATTTAAAAGGCATTAGCGTTTTAGAAAAACTCCACCTTAAAGAGTTTAAAAAACCAGAAAATTTTGAAGCCGTTTTGGCCTTGCGCTCTGCCTTTAATGAAGAGTTAGACCGATTGAAAAAAGAAGGCGTGGTTAAAAATTCGTTAGAATGCGCTATTGAGGTGGAAGAAAAAGCGTTGCGTGAAAATTTGATAGAAGAATTGCTGATGGTGAGCTTTGTGGGGGTTGCAAAAGAAAAATTGAGCGAGACGCCAGCATTCACGCTCTTTAAAGCCCCCTTTTATAAATGCCCCAGGTGTTGGCGTTTTAAAAGCGAGTTAGAAAACACCCCTTGCAAGCGCTGCGAAGAGGTTTTGAAAGAGCGATGATAAAAGGATAGGGCTTTTGGAAACTTTACAAACTCATAGAGTTTTACAAGCCCTAATCGGCCATTTCACCCCATTTTTAGAAAGCGGGATCACAGAGCTTATCATCAATACCGAGCAAGAGCTTTGGCTTTATAAAGTCAATAACACACGAGAAAAAAGAGGGCATGCGCTTTTTAATAAGGCGTTTTTACTCAGATTTTGCGAGCAATTGGCCAGTTTTAGGGGGTTGTTTTTTGATGAAGAGCACCCCACTTTAAATTGCTCTATCCCTTTCACGCGCTATAGGGTGAGCGCGAATCATTTTAGCATCACTGCGAACAATCAAATCACGCTCAATATCCGTGTGCCTAGGCTTAAGCCCTTAAGTTTAGACGATTTCACTTTCAAAGCAAGCAATCCAGAAAGTTTGAAAAATTTAGCCCTAAAAGGGCATAACATTCTCATTAGTGGGGAGACTTCAAGCGGTAAAACAAGCTTATT
The DNA here is from genome assembly GCF_900120335.1 of Helicobacter pylori. Lineage (NCBI taxonomy): Bacteria > Pseudomonadati > Campylobacterota > Epsilonproteobacteria > Campylobacterales > Helicobacteraceae > Helicobacter > Helicobacter pylori. Next base: position 1,095,243 of record NZ_LT635477.1, on the reverse strand, counting down.
AAACGCTCTTTTAGATTGCGTCAATAAAGATGAAAGGGTGGTGAGCGTTGAAGACAGCCAAGAACTGGATTTAAAGGCGTTCAGCAATTGCGTGGGGCTTTTAGTGGGCAAGCAAGAGAACACGCGCTTTAATTATGAAGACGCTCTCAATATGGCCATGCGCTTAAACCCGGACAGGCTCATTGTGGGCGAGATTGACACCAGGAATGCGGCGCTCTTTTTGCGTTTAGGAAACACCGGGCATAAGGGCATGCTCTCAACCATTCATGCTAATAGTGCTCAAAACACTTTAGAAGCCCTTTCATTGAATTTGAGCATGCGTTATACGCATTCTTTGGATAAGGATTTGATGCGCGCATATTTTAAGAGCGCGATTGATGTGATCGTGCATGTGAATAGAATCAATGATGAGCGCCAGATCGCTGAAGTCTTATGGACTAAAGAGCTTTAAATGCCCCTAAAATCCTTAAAAAACCGCTTGAATCAGCATTTTGATCTATCGCCTCGCTATGGGAGCGTGAAAAAAATCATGCCCAATATCGTTTATGCGGATGGTTTTAACCCGTCTGTGGGCGATGTGGTGAAGATTGAAAAAAGCGATGGCAGCGAATGCGTGGGGATGGTGGTGGTGGCAGAAAAAGAGCAGTTTGGTTTCACGCCCTTTAACTTTATAGAGGGGGCTAGGGCTGGCGATAAGGTGCTGTTTTTAAAAGAGGGGTTGAATTTCCCTGTGGGCCGTAATCTTTTAGGGAGGGTGCTTAACCCTTTAGGGCAAGTCATTGACAATAAGGGGGCGCTAGATTATGAACGATTAGCGCCTGTGATCACAACGCCTATAGCCCCTTTAAAAAGAGGTTTGATTGATGAGGTTTTTAGCGTGGGGGTGAAGAGCATTGATGGGCTTTTGACTTGCGGTAAGGGGCAAAAACTGGGCATTTTTGCCGGCTCTGGGGTGGGTAAATCCACGCTAATGGGCATGATCACTAGGGGTTGCTTAGCGTCCATTAAAGTGATCGCTTTGATTGGGGAAAGGGGCAGAGAAATCCCTGAATTTATAGAGAAAAACTTAAAAGGGGATTTAAGCTCTTGCGTGTTGGTGGTCGCCACGAGCGATGATAGCCCTTTGATGCGGAAATACGGGGCCTTTTGCGCGATGAGCGTGGCGGAGTATTTTAAAAACCAAGGGCTAGATGTGTTGTTTATCATGGATTCAGTGACTCGTTTCGCTATGGCTCAAAGAGAAATCGGTTTGGCCTTAGGCGAACCGCCCACTTCCAAAGGCTACCCCCCATCCGCGCTTTCTTTATTGCCTCAATTAATGGAGAGAGCGGGCAAGGAAGAAAATAAGGGGAGCATCACGGCTTTTTTTAGCGTGCTAGTAGAGGGCGATGATTTGAGCGATCCCATAGCCGATCAGGCCAGGAGTATTTTAGACGGGCATATTGTTTTGAGTAGGGAATTGACCGATTATGGGATCTACCCGCCTATTAATATTTTAAACTCCGCATCAAGGGTGGCTAAAGACATCATCAGCGAGTCTCAAAACCTTTGCGCGAGAAAATTCCGCCGTTTGTATGCGTTATTGAAAGAAAACGAAATGCTCATTCGCATCGGCTCTTATCAAATGGGGAATGATAAAGAGCTTGATGAAGCGATTAAGAAAAAGGCTTTAATGGAGCAATTTTTAGCGCAAGATGAAAACGCTTTGCAGCCTTTTGAACAAAGCTTTCAGCAATTAGAAGAAATCTTAAGATAAAAGGAATGTTATGGAATCACAACTCATGAAACTCGCCATTGAGACTTATAAAATCACTTTGATGATTTCTTTACCGGTATTGCTAGCGGGCTTAGTGGTGGGGCTATTAGTCAGTATTTTTCAAGCGACCACTCAAATCAATGAAATGACCTTGTCTTTTGTGCCTAAGATTTTAGCCGTGATTGGGGTGCTGATTTTAACCATGCCGTGGATGACTAACATGCTTTTAGATTACACTAAAACCTTAATCAAGCTCATTCCTAAAATCATAGGCTAAAAATGCTAGAAACTATCATTGATTTTTCTCGTTATAGCAGCGTGAAAATCGGTGCGCCTTTAAAAGTGAGCGTTTTAGAAAACGATGATGAAATTTCTCAAGAACACCAGATCATCGGTTTAGCGAACAACCTTTTAATCGCTCCTAGCGCGAAAAATCTCGCCCTTTTAGGCAAAAACTACGATTATATTTGCGATCATGGCGGATGCGTTGAAATAGGGGGGGCGGCCAACTCGTCTAAAATTTTTAATTATTTTAGGGCACATGATTTAGGGGGTTTGGAGTTTTTAGGGCAATTGCCTGGCACTTTAGGGGCGTTAGTTAAAATGAATGCCGGCATGAAAGAATTTGAAATCAAAAATGTTTTAGAAAGCGCTTGTATTAATGATGAATGGCTAGGGAGTGAAGCTTTGGGGTTGAGTTATCGCAATAGCAAATTCAATGGCGTTGTCTTAAGGGCGAGGTTTAAAAAAACGCATGGCTTTAGACAAGAAGTTTTAAAAGCGTGTCAAAGCATGCGCAAAAGCCACCCCAAATTGCCTAATTTTGGGAGCTGTTTCAAAAACCCGCCTAACGATCATGCGGGCAGGCTTTTAGAGGGCGTGGGCTTAAGGGGTTATTGTCTAAAAAGAGTGGGATTTGCTAAAGAGCATGCGAATTTTTTGGTGAATTTGGGGGGCGCAGGATTTGAAGAAGCCCTGGATTTGATAGAACTCGCCAAAACCAGAGTGTTACAAGAATACGGCATCCATTTAGAAGAAGAAGTGAAGATTTTAAGGTAGAAAATGGCTAAGAACAATCAATCTCAAAGATTGAGTAAACAACATAAAGAGTCTTTAGGTGTTGCGAATATTTTTACTGACGAGGCTAGATTGCACGATATGGGTGTGAGCAGTATCTCTAAACTTGTTATGCAAAAACTTGAAGATGAATTTAAGAGCTTGTCATTTAGACACAGAGCAAGCATAACCAAGGAAGAAATTAATTCTGTACTGCAAGGACTTGATGATGAACTTGGAAGAACCTTGTTTATTTAAAGTTCTAAAATAAAACCTGATGGAGGTATCATTGAGGTTAAAGATGATGATGGGAATTGGAGAGTTATATTAATAACAGAAGCTAAATATCAGGGAAAAGATATAGAAAATATTCAAAAAGGAATATTAGTGGGTAAATATAGCAATCAAGATTTAATGCAAGCTGGGAATGCCATAGAAAGAGCGTATAAAAATATTGCTGAAATGGCTAATTTTATGCTCAAAGAATTACATTTCCCTTACATTTTATTTTTAGAAGGTTCTAATTTTTTAACTCAAACCATATCAGTAAAAAGACCTGATGGGAGGGTAGTAACTCTTGAGTATAATTCTGGAGTTCTTAATAGATTGGATAAATTAACGGCAGCTAATTACGGAATGCCCATCAATCAAAATTTATGTCAAAACAAGTTCGTTCAATATAGAGATAGAATCATTATGTTGCAGGCTATTTCTATTTATACACAAGGAGATGGACAAAAATGGAATTTAAATAAAATGTTTGAAATCATGCTTGAAGTAGCTAGAACTTCTCTTAAAGTCTTAGGTAGTTCACTTTTTAATCAAATTATTGGTAAAAACAATGTCAAGAAAAGCGACTAATCAAATATTGCAAAAAGCTAAGAAACTAAAAAGCGATGAATTTTATACACAATTGGTAGATATAGAAAACGAGTTACAATACTATAAACAACATTTTAAGAATAAGGTTGTTTTTTGCAATTGTGATGACGCAAGGGTAAGTAATTTTTTTAAATACTTTTTTGTTCATTTTCAAGAACTAGGGCTTAAAAAATTGATTTCTGCTTGTTATGTGGAATCAAAAATATTTAGCACTAGCAACCAAAACTCAAAAGGATTTTATTGCGAATATGAAGGGAAAAAGGATTGGCAAACAACCATTAATGAGTTGAATTTTTTCAAAGGAGATGGTGATTTTCGCAGTAAGGAGAGCATTCAATTGCTAAAAGAAGCAGATATTGTAGTAACTAATCCACCTTTTTCGCTTTTTAGAGAGTTTGTAACGCAATTGATCGAACACAGCAAGAAGTTTTTGATTATTGGAAACATCAATGCAATTACATACAAAAATATTTTTAATCTAATTAAAAATAATAAAGTATGGTTAGGCATGCATCTTGGTCGAGGAATTTCAAGTTTTATTGTTCCAAGACATTATGAACTTTATGGCACAGAAACTAAAATTGATAGCTTAGGTAATCGCTTAATCTCTCCTAATAATTGCTTATGGCTCACAAATTTGGATTATAAAAAAAGGCATGAGATATTGCCACTCACAAAAAAATACAATAAAAATAAGTATGAGTTGTATGATAATTTTGATGGAATTAATGTGAATAGAACCACAGATATACCTTTGGACTATAGGGGTTCTATGGGAGTACCTATAACTTTTTTACACAAGTTTAATCCTGAGCAGTTTGAGATTATTGGTTTTAGGAAAGGAAATGATGGCAAGGATTTGTCCGTGAATGGTAAATGCCCCTATTTTAGAGTTTTAATTAGACATAAAAAAGATTACTAAAGGTGTATTCTTAATGTTTAGTCTTACAAAAGGACTTCAAAATATTTTTTATCCTAAAATAAAAATAATCCCTAATCGTTTTTGATCTTATGTGGGTTTTAAAAGATTGCATTTGTTGGTCTTTAGCCATTTCAAGGCGTTCTTTAAAAAAATCGTTTTTAAAAGGGGTGCAAAAAAGGTTGGCGAGCCAAAAACTCGCTTCAGCTTCATAGCAAATCAAACGCCCGTTTAAAGAACTCACAGAACGCCAGGGCTTGTATTTGATGAAATGGAGCATGACGATGTTTTTAGGGTAGTGCTCTTTGAAAGAATCAGAATAGCAATTATAATAAATAGGCAATTCTAAAACGCGTTTCCAAAACACCATATTGATTAAACACTGCTCAGGGTAAAAAAGGTCTTTCCCTCTATTTTTCAAAAACTCCAAAGCGATTTTTTCAAACCCATTTTCGCGCCACAAATCCAAATTCGCCACCAAAAAGCCCATGTTAAAGCCTTGATGGATGCGTTTTAATTCGTTTTGGCTAAAGCGCGAAAGATCAATTTTAAAATTCTTGCATGTTCGCTCAATAAAACGACAAAAAGCTTCAAAAGGAAGGTGGGAAAAAGTGTCTCTCACCATGCCAAGCAATTTAGTGGGTTCGTTATCCAGCGCAAAATAAGCGCTTGCAACATCGCCTAAAAACACCGTATCCACATCTATGGAAATGATTTTAGAATAATTAGGGAATAATGAAGCGAGCAAGAGCCGGCACAAAACAAGAAGCCCGCCATAACGCTTGGAGCAAGACTCATTGAGATAGCTTTCTATGGAATGATCGAGCGAATTGATATTGATAAACTCTAATGAAGCGAATTTTTTAAAAGGCTCAATGGTTTTTAAAAGCTTGTTTTGCTGCTCTAAAGTTACCCCTTTAACCAAACAATGGATTTTATACACGATGTTAGCGCCTAAAAGTTTGTTGTTTTGATTGAGAGGGCTAAAATCTATCGTGCTCGTGTGCCTGCTCGCATGGGAGAGTAACGAATAAAGGCTCACGCCTGCCCCTAGCACGTAATTTTTATCAAAACTCATAAAAATAGGGATAATTTGATCGGGTAAGTTTTGCGTATCCATTTATCGCTCCCTTGTATCGCTTTTTGAGTGTTTTAAAATCGCATGCCTAACTTCTTCAACGCCCCCCATATAAAGGTTATTGAATTGGGTTTTATTGAAAGTGTTTTGGCGCTTGGCTAATTTCATGGTGTTAGAAACAATCGCTTCTTCTAGCTCCTTTAAAGTGAGTCGTTTTTCTAAATAAAGAACGCTCTCTTTAACGCCTATGGCTTTAAAAGGCTGCGAATCTTTAGGGTATTGGGTATAGAGGGCTTTGATTTCTTCAATAAGGCCGCAATCAAGCATGTTCTTGGTGCGCTGTTTGATGTTGTTATGGAGTGCGGTTTTTTCAATAGACAGAGCGAATAAGGAGATGGCATGCTCAAAGGGTTTTTTAGGGTTAGCCTTGAAATACTCGCTTGGGGGCGTGTGGGTGGCATAAAAGATTTCTAAAGCCTTATGGATGCGGTAAGTGTCGTTTGGATGGATTTTAAAAGCCATGTTAGGGTCAATGGATTTTAAAAATATATAAGGGTCAGCTAGGGCGCTGATTTCTCGCTCTATTTTTACAACCTCTTCATCGCTCAGTTTTGGCATGCTACTCAAACCTTCTAAAATGGATTTGAGGTAAAAACTGCTCCCTCCCACAATGAGTAAAATTTCTTTTTGGGATACTTTAATGGCGTCCTCTAAAAGGGTTTTAAAAAGGGGGGCGTTATTTTTTTCATCAATGTTAAGGTAGTCTAGGGCGTAATGTTTGATATTTTTTCGCTCTTTTAAACTCGGTTTAGCCGAAGCGATATTAATGTCTTTATAAATACTCAAAGAATCCAAAGAAAAGATTTCAGCATCTAATTCTTGGGCTAATTCAATGGAAAGAGAGCTTTTGCCGCTCCCGCTAGGCCCTAAAAGCGCGATGAGTTTCTTAGGCGTTTTGATAAGGAAGCCCTCTTTTATAAGCGTTCAAAAACCCTTCTAAATCAAATTTTTTACGGCATTCTTCGGTGAAAAGATGGATCATCAAATCCCCTAAATCCAAAATGATCCACTCTTCATTAGACTCATCTATTTGGTAAAAGACTTCGCCTAACGGCTTAAGGGTGTTTTTAAGCACATCTAATAAAGAAAGGGCATGCTTATTCGCTAGCGTGGTGGCGATAATGACATCTTCTACCAAATAGGGGGTTTTGGATAAATCAATGTGCGTAATATCAAAAGCCTTTTTTTCATCTAATAAAGCCGTAATCATTTCTATGCGTTGGTTCATGAGTTTCCTAAAAAATGGGTTAAAATAACCTTATTATAACTCAAATCAAGGAAGATTAATGACCCCTGAATCAAACCTCAAATCCTTAGGCGCTAAAACGCCCTATATTTTTGAATACAACAGCGATTTACTAGAGGCTTTCCCTAACCCAAACCCCAATTTAGACCCCCTAATCACCCTAGAATGCAAGGAATTTACAAGCCTTTGTCCGATCACTTCCCAGCCGGATTTTGGCGTGATTTTTATCCGCTACATCCCTAAAGATAAAATGGTAGAAAGCAAGTCTCTAAAACTCTACTTGTTCAGTTACAGAAACCATGGGAGTTTTCATGAGAGCTGTATCAATACGATTTTATTAGATTTAGTCCAATTGCTAGAGCCAAAGTATTTGGAAGTGTATGGGGATTTTGTTTCTAGAGGGGGGATTGCGATCAAGCCCTTTGTGAATTATGCGATCAAAGAATACCAGGACTTTAAAGAAAAACGCCTTTTGGATGCGAAATAACGCGCAAGAGAGGGTTTTAAGATCAAAGCCGTTCCAAGTTAAATGGACAGGTTAGAGAGAGAATGAAAAAAGAAAAATAAAAGAATAAAAGAGAGATTAAAAAAGGAGAGCCACCCCACAGGGGGGGAGTTTATTCCCCCTCTTTAAAGGTGGTGTTTTCAGCCTCGCTCTCGTTTTCATCAGCTAAAATCTCATCAATCTCATCTCTAGTCGCTAAACCGAGATTTAATTCAATGTCTTTTAGCAAATTTTCGGTAAGACCCGCACAGCTTAAGCCATACTTATTGATACCGCCATCGCATAAGAGTTGTGCTACAAAATACGCCTCTTTTTGATTTTTAGGTAACATTACCGCCCATAGTTTAGTAAGATTTAAAATTTCCTCTTGTCCTTGAGCGTAAGCCCCTAGAATATCACAGAATAACCTTAAATCGGTATTGTCCATATGGTCAAAAGTTTCAAGCCAACACTCATCAACATTGCGATTTTCAAGCATTTTAGCCCACTCGTGGTCGTTATGGTGCTTTAATTGAGAAGCAAACGATAACGCCCACATAATCACTAAAGAAGCGTGAAAACCATTACCACGATACACTAAAGGTGTCATAAGTTGTCCTAACCTACCTTTACGCTCTGACAATACAGAGCCCTCCGCAATTGCCATAAAGTTAGTCTTAACATCACCGAAATCAAACATCAACTTAAACCTGTCCTCTTTTTCTTTAGGCTCTTTAGGAGTAGTAGTCCTGTCCTTAACACTCGGTCCGCTAGTTACCACTTTAACGTCTTTTAGCAAATCCTCTCCGCTTTTTTCATTTTCAGCGTGAAGTCTCATATGCTCGGTCAATGGAACTTTATTGAACCACTTTAAGAACTTGTCGCTATTGAAAACATAAGAGGCTTCGTTGCCTTTTTCGCTCCTTAAGGTTACACGATTGAACCCAACGCTAATGACTTTAGCCTCCACCACTTTGTTATTGATTGTGGCTTTGACTGACGCCCTTACTTTTAATTTATTTTCGTTTTGAAAACCCATAAAATACTTCTTGATAAAAAATTTGTTTTAAATTCCGCTATAATTGTCTGTCCAATGTTTTTCAATGTTTTTTATCTTTTTGGCATGGCTTGTTCCTCCTTGTTGTGGGGTGAATTTTGCTTAAAATTTTCATGTCTATCGCCCTTTCTTAAGATCGTTTTGAAGGCGGTAAGCGCCATTAAAAATGGCATCGGTCAATATTTCTTCAATTTGCGATAATTCCGCATTTTTTAGTGCTTCTCTAGGCGTTTCAATGATCAGTTTAGCTTGCGATAATCGCACCCACTCTAACGCTTGCTCTCTAGATTTAAAACTCTCCAATTCCCCAATATGGTTGAGAAACTGCTCGCTCATGGGTCTATCCATGTCAATCACAAGATTAAAGGTAACATAAAGCGACTGAACGCTCAAAGAATCCCCAACAATAAAGGTAAAATCAAGCGTGTCATCAAGCGTGTTATGCTGGATATTGTCTATTAACGCATAGTTAAGCTCTAATTTTTCTACTTGCTTTATCGCTATTACGATGTCTTTAGAAAGAGAAGCGCTAATCGTTTCTAATTGTTTTAACAAATCTTTAGGCGGGATAAAACCACGCTCTGCATCAGCGTCTATCACGCTTAAAATCGTTCTTTTATCCACTATCTTATCACGCTTTAAATCGTTAGCGATTTTGTTGATTTGAAGGTTTTGTTTATAGCTTTGTTTTGACGCTCTCTCTTTTTCTCGCCATTCAATGACTTCCCTCTCTTCTTGTTCTATGTCTGCAACATCAAAGATTCTAGGAAAACCATAACGATTTTTTTTCGCTCTGATAAAACTTTTAACGCTATCTTCAAGATGCTTGCGAAAATCATCAAAACCATCGCTAGATTGTGGCAGATAAAACGCTTTTATTTGAGTTTTAACGATTTCATTAAACTCTATACCATTGTTTTTATCAGGGTGTTTTGAAAAGAATGCGGCTAGCTTGTTTTTAAGAGCGTTGAGAGATTGTTCTAATTGATTGGGTGTTGAAAATTTGATGTCTGAGAATCTGTCTTGTGTTTTGTTAAAGTCCTTACCCGGTGAAGCGTTGATCAATTCTATCTATAGGGTATTTGCTCTCACAATAACAGATCGCTTGTTGGTTAAATATTTGCGCTAACACCAATAAATAGTCCCTTAAATTAAATATGATAGTAGGCTCATTAGCGAACACCAAAAAGCTCGTTTCTTCATTGGGTAAAAAAGGATCTTGCGGGCTGTCTTTTAAAGAGTTAAGCGTTTGAACAAACCCTATAAAATCACGCTTACTCTCTAAATACGATTGCAGCTTTTTCGCTCTTTCTGTATTTTGCTTGGGGGTGTATCGGTATTTATTGACAAATTCCTTACTGGATATAAAGTCTTTCACGCTCGCCTTAGCGTTATTCTTTAAAAATCTGTCCATAAAATGCTTCCCCAATAAAAAACACAACCTCCTATAAAGGTAATTATTGCCTTTAAAGAAGTCCTTAATCCAAATGGGTTTATCCCAATCCACTTTAACAGATTTGTCCTGCCAATAGAGTAAGCGCGTTTTTAACTGAGCCAATTTATCAGCGTCAGATTGAATGCAACCGCTTTTAGCTGCCCCTATCAGTAATTTTTGCTCATTATGATTGAAATCTCTGTAAAAAGCGTCTTTAAAGGGTTTAAAGGCTGAGATGATCCCAAAAAGTAGTCCGCTTTTGATTTTCTCACACACCTTTTTAAGATCACAACTTCCAATCGTTTCGCTCCCAATAGCAGAAGCTTTTGTGTTAGAAACTTTAATGGCGCTGTTTTTAGTTTTAGAGACTTTCTCTCTCCCAATGATTTCCTTAACGAATTGCCTCGCTCTATTTTGAGCCACTTCACTAGCCACAAAATCCTTTTCAAAATCTTGTAACAAATAGTAGTATCTGGTTGGCTTCCCACTCTCATCATTCAATAACAATAAAAAATCATAATCCAACAACATGTCAAGTCCTCTTTTTTAACATTCAGCCTTAGCGTTATTTGACTTTATAAGGCTTGTAAGCTTTTGATTACTTTTTTAAAATCCTCTTTTACAAAGCTCAACCCAAAAGCTTCCTCATGCCCGCCAGCTTGTATTAAGGGAATGGTTTTAATCTGGCTTAAAAAAGTCCCACCACCCCTAGCGCTACCGCTATACCCATCTTTATTATCTTTATAGATACAAAGGGAATGATTGAAAGGGTATTTTTTTAAAAAGTTATTAGCCACTAAACCGCTGACACCCACTTTAATAGAACAGCTTTCATCTAAAATAGCCACTAATATTTTGTTACAAGAAAAAATTTGAGCGTTTTCTTCGCTTTCTTTCACCATTTTCTTTTTAATGTCGTTGTATCTTTTGAATTCCTTAACGTTAAAGACGCTTAAGCGCGGATCGCTTATGGGGTTGAAATGCTTTAAAACCAGATAGTGCAAATAGCTATCATAACAACCCTTAAACTCTCTAGCCCCACTCAAACGGCTTAAAGCGTTGATGCAATTGATGCAATTAAAGCCGTATAAGTTAGAAATTTCATCTAAATCGTCTTGGGCTAAAGAAAGGTCTTTATCTTTGAAAAAGCATTCAATGCGGTCATGTTTAGGTTGTGCTAAATTCAAAACCATATCCAAATTATCCCCATTATCCAAATCAATGCGATCGCTTAAAAGCGTGATAGCGATCAATTCTTCTTCTAAAGGAGTGGTTTGCGTTTGAAAGATTTGACTAAACACTAAAGCGCTTGTGAAAGCCCCGCTATAATAGTTAGCGTCTTTTTCATCATTCAGGTTAATGTAGGCGATTTTATTTTTATCAATCCAATCAACTTCAAAACTCTTATGGTGGTCTGTGATGATGCATTGTTCAAAACGCTCTAATAAGATTTCTTGCAATTTGGTGTTAGCGGCCAAATCCGCCCCAAGTCAGTGCTAAACAATAGGGGGTTTTTTTGAAATTGGTTTTTAATGTAATCTAGGCGGACTAATTGATTGGTTTTAGGGTTAAAGATACAAGGTTGAGACAATAAATCGTTTAGGGCTAAATCAGTGAAACCATAACCATGCGCATTCCTTAAAGGGCTAAAGAAAAAGAAATCTTTAATACCCAATCTGTAACACATAGACATTAAAACGCTGCCAGCCAACATGCCATCACAATCATTATCTGTATAGAAAATAATGGGGTGGTGTTGTTTGGCTTCTTCTAAGAAGTTTTTAAAAATCCTTTTCTTTGCTATCTTTAATGCTTCTTTTTTAGGCATTGATTATCCCTTTGTTGTTTTCTAGCCCTTATGGGTAATTTTCAATCATTCTAGATCAAAATCATCTTCATATTTCTCTTCTTGCCCTTCTATGTGTAAAATAGGCGTGATAATTTCATACAAAAAGTCGTATCGCTTTTGGAGAGACTTCTCGTCCCACTTCCTATAGTCGCTATACAATTCTTTAGTGATGTCATAGCAGCTAATCACTTTGCTTGGGTCTTTGCCACCATAAATTTTTCTTTTTTCATCAAAATCCCCATTTAAAGCTTTTGCGTTCTTTTTACGCTTTAAAAGGGTTAAATTTGCGATATGATTCACCCATTTTTCTCTTTTTTCTTTATCAAAATCCGCGTTCCATTGACTGCCTCTTTTGGGCGTTTGGGGTAAAATATGCTCCACTTGGGTTTCGGCATCCATAGCGATAAAATGGGGTTTCTCTTCGTCTGTCATAAAATAATTAGCTAGGGCTAAGACAGGGCGTAACCATTTGCTAGGATAAACAGAAGAACTCTCCCATAAGTTATAGTGGTATTGGTTAAAGGTGTTATAAGATTCTATGTTGTCCAGTATAAGCTCTTGAATGGTTTCAATGCCTTTATTGCTTTTAACATTTTTGATAATGTTGACACTCGTTTGCTTGATGCGCATGATCGTGCCTCCTGCAATCCAAGTTTGATAATAATAAGACACCAAAAGCTTTTTCAAAGCTCAAAATCAGGGTATTTGACATAAAGGGCTGTCGTTAAGATACTGGCCCAAAATCTGGAGGGAAGGTATCTTAATAAGTAAATGTATCGATCTGGTTTTTTTAACAAATCGGTATAAGATTTCATAAAAGCGCTCACATCATAAATGAACTCGCAAGCGTCTTTTTTGCTGTCTTTGAACACCTTTTTTAATCCCTTATCGGCTCTCTTTTTAGAAGAACTAGGATCAGCGTATTCTAAATACATGTTAAAAAAGTCTTCCAAAACAATATCTATGCCTTCAATGCTCTTGCAAGCTTCAACCAATTTGTCCCAAGTGGTTATAAAATCCTTACGCTTTTCACTATCTTGCTTGATTTCTTGCATCAAACTGGATTTTAAAATATCAATAGGGCTTAAGGGTTGGCCTCTGTCGTTTAACACTTGAAAGATTTGCATCGCGCTGTCTTGCTCAAAACAAATGATCCTAGTCAAAGCAATGTGTTCATAAAACCACTCGACAAAATCATCCATATCGCTTATTGAACCATTTTCCATGCTCTCATTCAATAGCTCTCTAAAATAATAAGCGTTACGCAAATAAGTGTTTTCATCAAACTTCTTATTCCACTCGCTCTTTTTAATGTTGTCTTCAAACTCTAAATCGTTTAACACCGTGTTTTCAAAAATGCTATTGTAATTTTGAGCGGTTAAAAACTTCAGACGCTCTTTTTCTTTATCGTATTTATCATAAATACTCCCTTCAATAAAATCTTTAGATTTTTGCCCTAACCTGTGTTTATAAAGCCTTAAAATCGTGCAAGCCAAGATAATAAAACTTGTTAGCCTCTGTTGGCCGTCCACAACATCCCATCTTTTATCTTTTGGATTTTCAGCGATCACAATAGAGCCGCAAAAATAATCATCTTCTCTGTTGTTGGTATAGCTGCCCACTAAATCATCAATCAAAGCCCCTAAATGATCCTTATCCCACACATAAGGGCGTTGGTAATCGGGAACTTGGTAAAAATATTCAGCATCCACTAAAATTTGATAGAGTTTTTTTAACTCCACGTCTACTTTTGCCATCATCTTCTCCTTGTATTGAATTTAACTCTGTAAGCCCCACTGATGATTGAAAAATGGGGCTTATGAAATCAAATGGTTGAAAAATGTTGCGTAGGGGAATGCAAGGGGGAATAAAAGAGGGAATAATAAAAAGTAGGGGATTTTTAAATAGGTTTTTGTAAAAGGATAAAAAGTTATAAAAGTATGGTAGCGTTGCTTGATTGCTTGATTGCTTGATTGCTTGATTGCTTGATTGCTTGAATGATTGAATGATAGAATGATAGAATGATAGAATGATAGAATGATAGAATGATAGAATGATAGAATGATAGAATGATAGAATGATAGAATGATAGAATGATAGAATGATAGAATGATAGAATGATAGAATGATAGAATGATAGAATGATAGAATGATAGAATGATAGAATGATAGAATGATAGAATGATAGAATGATAGAATGATAGAATGATAGAATGATAGAATGATAGAATGATAGAATGATAGAATGATAGAATGATAGAATGATAGAATGATAGAATGATAGAATGATAGAATGATAGAATGATAGAATGCCATTCCTGCCCCTTTTTTGAAAAAAAGATGACTTGGGGGTGTTCTAGCGGTATTTAATCAATGGTTAATGGTGCGTCTGATTTAATGATGTGTTTGATTTAATGATGTGTTTGATTTAATGATGTGTTTGATTTTTTTAATTTTGATTTTTTAATAAAAATGCGTTCTTGTTTAAATTTAATGATGCGTTTAATCTTAAAGCTTTATTTTAGCTCTATTTTTTAGCCCCCCATTCCAATTAGTTCCCCAATTGTTTCCAATAACTCTTATCCATTCCTTTCAAACTCTAAATTTTCTTCCAAACTCTCAAAACTTTAAGCAAACTTTAAGCATTGCATGTCTATAATTACATTTCGTTTTTAAAGACAAGCTTTAAAAAGTTCTTTAATTCAAACTCAAGCAAGTTGTAAAAGCTAAAAGCTTTAAATATAAAAATATAAAAGCCCACCAGCTGATAAAACTTGAGCGTTAAAAAAGATTAGGGATCAAGCATTGTTAGTCTTCTTTAAGGGTTTAATGCTCAAGAGCGATTATAGCGGGTTTTTGAAGAAAAACGAAGTTATTTGATTTAATATTGTTAATAGCCTATGTAAAAGTAAAGTAAAACTACAATAACTCTGTCTTATATTCATTAAGGCAGTGGTAGCGCTGAAGAATATTCGTGCAATTGTCGTTATTCATTATAAAAGGGCGGGTTTTAAAGGATATTTTAAAATTTAAAACAAGCTTTTAAGAGCAGATGGCGGATGCCTTGCCAAAGAGAGGCGATGAAGGACGTACTAGACTGCGATAAGCTATGCGGAGCTGTCAAGGAGCTTTGATGCGTAGATGTCCGAATGGGGCAACCCAACTAATAGAGATATTAGTTACTCTAATTACAGAGAGCGAACCTAGTGAAGTGAAACATCTCAGTAACTAGAGGAAAAGAAATCAACGAGATTCCCTAAGTAGTGGCGAGCGAACGGGGAAAAGGGCAAACCGAGTGCTTGCATTCGGGGTTGAGGACTGCAACATCCAAGAGAACGCTTTAGCAGAGTTACCTGGAAAGGTAAGCCATAGAAAGTGATAGCCTTGTATGCGACAAGGCGTTCTCAGGTAGCAGTATCCAGAGTAGGCCAGGACACGAGAAATCCAGGTTGAAGCCGGGGAGACCACTCTCCAACCCTAAATACTACTCTTTGAGCGATAGCGAACAAGTACCGTGAGGGAAAGGTGAAAAGAACCGCAGTGAGCGGAGTGAAATAGAACCTGAAACCATCTGCTTACAATCATTCAGAGCCCTATGATTTATCAGGGTGATGGACTGCCTTTTGCATAATGATCCTGCGAGTTGTGGTATCTGGCAAGGTTAAGCGAATGCGAAGCCGTAGCGAAAGCGAGTCTTAATAGGGCGCTTGAGTCAGATGCTGCAGACCCGAAGCTAAGTGATCTATCCATGGCCAAGTTGAAACGCGTGTAATAGCGCGTGGAGGACTGAACTCGTACCCATTGAAACGGGTTGGGATGAGCTGTGGATAGGGGTGAAAGGCCAAACAAACTTAGTGATAGCTGGTTCTCTTCGAAATATATTTAGGTATAGCCTCAAGTGATAATAAAAGGGGGTAGAGCTCTGATTGGGCTAGGGCTGCTCGCCGCGGTACCAAACCCTATCAAACTTCGAATACCTTTTATCGTATCTTGGGAGTCAGGCGGTGGGTGATAAAATCAATCGTCAAAAGGGGAACAACCCAGACTACCAAATAAGGTCCCTAAGTTCTATTCTGAGTGGAAAAAGATGTGTGGCTACTCAAACAACCAGGAGGTTGGCTTAGAAGCAGCCATCCTTTAAAGAAAGCGTAACAGCTCACTGGTCTAGTGGTCATGCGCTGAAAATATAACGGGGCTAAGATAGACACCGAATTTGTAGATTGTGTTTGACACAGTGGTAGAAGAGCGTTCATACCAGCGTTGAAGGTATACCGGTAAGGAGTGCTGGAGCGGTATGAAGTGAGCATGCAGGAATGAGTAACGATAAGATATATGAGAATTGTATCCGCCGTAAATCTAAGGTTTCCTACGCGATGGTCGTCATCGTAGGGTTAGTCGGGTCCTAAGCCGAGTCCGAAAGGGGTAGGTGATGGCAAATTGGTTAATATTCCAATACCGACTTGTGGAGCGTGATGGGGGGACGCATAGGGTTAAGCGAGCTAGCTGATGGAAGCGCTAGTCTAAGGGCGTAGATTGGAGGGAAGGCAAATCCACCTCTGTATTTGAAACCCAAACAGGCTCTTTGAGTCCTTTCAGGACAAAGGGAGAATCGCTGATACCGTCGTGCCAAGAAAAGCCTCTAAGCATATCCATAGTCGTCCGTACCGCAAACCGACACAGGTAGATGAGATGAGTATTCTAAGGCGCGTGAAAGAACTCTGGTTAAGGAACTCTGCAAACTAGCACCGTAAGTTCGCGATAAGGTGTGCCACAGCGATGTGGTCTCAGCAAAGAGTCCCTCCCGACTGTTTACCAAAAACACAGCACTTTGCCAACTCGTAAGAGGAAGTATAAGGTGTGACGCCTGCCCGGTGCTCGAAGGTTAAGAGGATGCGTCAGTCGCAAGATGAAGCGTTGAATTGAAGCCCGAGTAAACGGCGGCCGTAACTATAACGGTCCTAAGGTAGCGAAATTCCTTGTCGGTTAAATACCGACCTGCATGAATGGCGTAACGAGATGGGAGCTGTCTCAACCAGAGATTCAGTGAAATTGTAGTGGAGGTGAAAATTCCTCCTACCCGCGGCAAGACGGAAAGACCCCGTGGACCTTTACTACAACTTAGCACTGCTAATGGGAATATCATGCGCAGGATAGGTGGGAGGCTTTGAAGTAAGGGCTTTGGCTCTTATGGAGCCATCCTTGAGATACCACCCTTGATGTTTCTGTTAGCTAACTGGCCTGTGTTATCCACAGGCAGGACAATGCTTGGTGGGTAGTTTGACTGGGGCGGTCGCCTCCTAAAAAGTAACGGAGGCTTGCAAAGGTTGGCTCATTGCGGTTGGAAATCGCAAGTTGAGTGTAATGGCACAAGCCAGCCTGACTGTAAGACATACAAGTCAAGCAGAGACGAAAGTCGGTCATAGTGATCCGGTGGTTCTGTGTGGAAGGGCCATCGCTCAAAGGATAAAAGGTACCCCGGGGATAACAGGCTGATCTCCCCCAAGAGCTCACATCGACGGGGAGGTTTGGCACCTCGATGTCGGCTCATCGCATCCTGGGGCTGGAGCAGGTCCCAAGGGTATG
Source organism: Helicobacter pylori (assembly GCF_900120335.1). NCBI lineage: Bacteria > Pseudomonadati > Campylobacterota > Epsilonproteobacteria > Campylobacterales > Helicobacteraceae > Helicobacter > Helicobacter pylori. The sequence goes on along the minus strand of NZ_LT635477.1, from coordinate 1,077,838 downwards.
GCTGTTCGCCATTTAAAGCGGTACGCGAGCTGGGTTCAGAACGTCGTGAGACAGTTCGGTCCCTATCTGCCGTGGGCGTAGGAAAGTTGAGGAGAGCTGTCCCTAGTACGAGAGGACCGGGATGGACGTGTCACTGGTGCACCAGTTGTTCTGCCAAGAGCATCGCTGGGTAGCTACACACGGATGTGATAACTGCTGAAAGCATCTAAGCAGGAAGCCAACTCCAAGATAAACTTTCCCTGAAGCTCGCACAAAGACTATGTGCTTGATAGGGTAGATGTGTGAGCGCAGTAATGCGTTTAGCTGACTACTACTAATAGAGCGTTTGGCTTGTTTTTTGCTTTTTGTATAAGATAACGACAATAGAGCGCGAATGAGTTACCACTGCCTTACTGAGTGTAAGAGAGTTGGAGTTTTATGAAGACTTTTATAGGATTGAACTTTAATGAGGAATGAGATACCATCCATTCTTTTTAAAGTGAAAGGCTATTAACTATCTTCTTTGTTAAAAAACAGCTCCCTATAAAGAGAAAGGGGAGTTAAGGGTAAATGCATTTTATCTTTAGCTCCCTTTTCCTTGTGCCTTTAGAGAAGAGGAACTACCCAGTTAACCATTCCGAACCTGGAAGTCAAGCTCTTCATCGCTGATAATACTGCTCTTTTCAAGAGTGGGAATGTAGGTCGGTGCAGGGATAGGGAAATGTTTTTTCAATCTTGCTTTTTATCTGATTTCATTATTGATTGCTTGTTTTTGTTTAGGGGTTTATTCTTTATTCTTAACCCTACAAGATGATTTTTATTGATTAAAAATAACTAAGGGAGAAAGATGAGTGGTTGTAAAATGAGTAGGGTTAGTAGGGAATTGTTTGATAATATTATTAAACTTTCAATTTAATTTTGTTTAAAATATATTATGTGTATAATCATAAGAAATTCACTCAAAGGTAGTGCCATGCTTATAAACGCTGTCATAGAAAAAGATGAGAATGGGTATTTTGCTTTTGTCCCCTTTCTAAAAGGCTGTGTATCACAAGGGAAAAGTTATGAAGAAGCCCTAAGAAACATTAAAGAAGCCATAGAGCTTTATTTGGGAGATTTAGAAGCCGATGAGTTAGCTTTTCTTTCTAAGAAAAATTCTGTAATAGCACCCATTGAGATAGCTTTTGCCTGAATTGCCACGACTCACAGCTAAAGAAGCAGAGAAGCTATTATTGCAGAATGGATTTGTTTTCTCTAGGCAAAAAGGCAGCCATAGAATTTATGTGAAAGATAAAATCAGGCAGGTTTTGCCTTTTCATTCTGGCGAAATCTTGCACCCTAAAATAGTGAAAGAAATCATGGAAAATATCCTTAAATGAAATCTAAAGAAGTCTTAAAGATCTTAAAAATATCCCGTGTTACTCTTTGGAAGTATGTTAAAAGTGGGAAGATACGAGTTAAACAAGAACCCAATGGTTACTATATATACAACGATTCTGATGTCTATTCTTTAGCAGGAATTGAAGATGGTAGGCTGAATGTAGTTTATGCTAGGGTAAGCACTCAAAAGCAGAAACAAGACTTGCAAAATCAAATAGAAAACTGTATCTCTTTTATAAATGCTAAAGGAATATCTGTAGATAGTATCTATTCTGATATTAAAAGCGGCATGTCTTTGGACAGAAAGGGTTTTATGGATCTTCTTAATGCGGTAATGGCGTTTAAAATTAAGGCGGTTTATATTTCCTATAAAGACCGATTAGCTAGATTGAGCTATGAGTTAGTAGAAAAGCTATTTAGCGATTATGGCACTAAAATCGTTATTATCAATCAGTGTGAATCAATCAGTTTAGAGCAAGAACTGTTTGAGGACATCATGCAAACAATCCATTCTTTTTCTATGAAGATGTATTCTAAGCGCCGCATTGCTAAAAAGTTGCTTTTAGAGAGTAAGGTTAATCCAGCCTTGCTAAAATCTCTTAATGGGGAAACAGATGACCTTGACTGAACGCCATATTATTAGACCCACGCACCCCATTTTTAAACGCATTAAGGACTTTTGCCATCTGTCTAAAAACCTTTACAACTACGCTAATTTTATTTTAAGAGAGCATTACTTTGCAGGTTTTAAGTTGCCTACAGCCTACGATTTAATCAATCGCTTTGTCAAAGAAAGCCAAAGAGATTACAAAGCTTTGCCTGCCCAAAGCGCGCAACAGGTATTAATGCTTTTATCTCAAAATTGGAAAAGCTATTTAAAAGCCCTTAAAGCTTACAAACTCAAGCCTTCTAGCTTTCTAGCGCGTCCAAAAATCCCTAAATTCAAACCAAAAGATGGCGTATCTATAGGGGTTTTAACAAACCAGCAAACTAGCTTTACGAAAGGACGCATGACAAAAATTAAATTCCCAAAAAAAGCTAATTTAAAAAGACTTATCACTAAAATAAACCCTCAAACTTCTAGGCTAAAGCAAGTGCGCTTAATCCCTAAAACCACTTGTTTTATCGTGGAAGTTGTCTATGAGCAAACCACGCACAAACTCCCACAAACTCATGGCATTGGCATTATGGGTATTGATCTAGGCTTGAACAACTTCGTAACTGCAATAGATAATCAAAGTAGTCCTTTTATTATCAAAGGCGGAGGGGTGAAGTCTGTCAATCAGTGGTTTAACAAACTCAAAGCCCATTATCAAGCCAAAGCCAAGACTTCAAATAAGCGCTTTTGGACAAAACGCTTAGGCAAATTAGCTCTATGGAGGGAGTGTAAAGTCAATGATTTTATGCACAAGGCGAGCGCCTATGTGGTGGGGCATTGCTTAAAAAAGGGCATTTCTACAATTGTCATCGGTAAAAATGATGGCTGGAAACAAGAGCTAAAGCTAGGTAAGAGAACCAATCAGAACTTTACTAATATCCCTTATGAATCCTTTATTGAAAAACTAGCCTACAAGTGTGCTTTGGTTGGGATAACTTTGCATACAACAGAAGAGAGATTTACGAGCAAGTGCGACCACTTGGCTAACGAACCCATGCAGCACCACGAGCAATATTTAGGTAAAAGAGTTAAACGAGGGCTATTTAAATCTAGCATAGGCAAATCCCTAAACGCCGATATTAACGGTGCAATTGGCATTTTAAGAAAAGTATTCCCTGATGCAGTGAAAACTCTAAGGGATAGCGGAGTAGTGTTTACTCCAGTAAAAATCTCGTTGGCGTTTTAAACACGATGGGAAAATTTACAAAAAATAACTTTTTAAATACTTTTAATAAGATTAAAGAGTTTTTTAGACATTAAGTCATTTTTGCACTATAAGCTTAAAACAATGATACGTATTCAAAGCGTGAATGATTTGGAATTGATCTTAAAATGGCAAGATAGAGTTTTAGAGTGCCAAAGTTTTATCGCATTGAAAGAGCTCAATCACAAACTTTATAATCAAGGCGTTAGGCATACGATTATGATGCAAGGCTTGTTTTTGTTCTTTGAATATTTTGATAATAGGATTAAGCTCAAGTCCTTGCACAATCTAGCAGAAGAACAAGTTATAGACTTCTTATTTGGATTAGCCAAAAACAGGAAGCCAAGCTCTATGGCTAAATATGTGATGGTTTTAAGACAATTCTTTGATTATTTAGACAGAAAAAGAAACTATAGCTTTGAATTTGAACTTAAAAATCTATCGTTTGCCAAGAAAGAAACGCATTTGCCTAAACATTTGAATAAAAATGATTTTAAGGCTTTTGTCCAAGCTCTTCTAAAATACCATCCCAAAACCAGTTTTGAAAAACGCAATCAGTGTATTTTACTGCTTATTGCATTAGGGGGGTTAAGGAAGTTTGAAGCCTTAGATTTGGAGCTAAAAAACATTGCTTTAGAAAATAACCACTACCGCCTTTTAATCAAAGGAAAAAACAACAAAGAGAGATACGCTTATATTGAAAAAGAGTTTTTGCAAATTCCTTTGAATGCATGGCTAAGCGATACTAAACGATTAAGGAGCTTTAAGGGGCGTTTTGTGTTTAAGAAAGCAAAAAATAACACCACACAAAAAACTTGCTCTTTAAAGGGTTTTATCGCTAAAATTTTTAAGCTCTCTAATATTGATGTAAAATCTTATGGATTAGGTTTGCATCTTTTTAGGCATAGTTTTGCCACTTTTATTTATGATGAAACACAGGATTTGGTTTTAACTTCAAGAGCGTTAGGGCATAGTTCTTTGCTTTCTACTAAAATCTATATCCATACCACTCAAGAACACAATAAAAAAGTGGCTCTTGTGTTAGGGGGGTTATTAAGAAATGAAAAAAGCGAGTAGGTTTTTAAAAAATTTGATTTATTTTGATTTTTGAGTTATAATGTGCTTACATTCAATGGGCTAACCGAAGCCCACCTTTTTCACAAACTGCTTAAATTTTCCAAGTCTTTATTCCCAATGCTTTTAATTAAATCATCTAAAAACAAGACGATTTTACTTGGTTCTACACTGATATTCATAGGCATTTTTGCCCTATCATTGTCTTTTAACCCAATGAAATAAGTCGTAATGCGTGGGCGATTGTTTGGTTGGATTTTGAGTAAGTTTTCCCAATGATACGCGCGATTTCTAATCGTCCATAGCAAGTTTAAAGCAATATGAACCTTTGAGGCACTAGATAATGGATTTTTTTTATTGTTGATAAATAATGCATTTTTATTATTGGGGTAATAGGATTTGAAATTGATGCGCTTTAAATCTAATATTACCCCCTCTAATTTATAGCAAAAAATAAGCTTAATCACTGCCCCTAAAGACATTTTAGATAAAATCAAAGAATGCGTGATTTCTTTTTTCTTTTCGTTTTGCTCGTTAATTAAATTTGTTAAAGAATCTTCACTAAATACCCAATCACTCCCTTTGATTTGGGTTAAACAATAATCTAAAGCGTTGCGTAAATAAATTTCTAAGTTAGAGATTTTAGGCGTGATAAAAGCAATGAGTTTTAAATTTTCTTTATATTGCTCTAGGCTGTCATAAGTATCTAATCTGTCTTTGGATAGAATGAGCGTAATATCATTCTTGAAATGTTGTAAATCTTGCATAATTTCTCTTAAGGTTTTTTGAAAAATTATCACTAAAAATAATTTTCAAAAATTGCCCTAAAATGGCCTTTATCATTTGCTAACTCTATGAGACTTGGGAAGTTCAATCGTCTCCACGCCCACTCTAACACCAGGATGTCCTGGCATGTCTCTCATGTTAGCCGTGGTGCTGTTTGTCGTAGATTTTGCGTCTTTATAAGCTTCTAGCGTTCTGCCAAACGCTGAACGACCCGCACTCTTAAGACTTCCAGCTATGGCTCCAGCTCCAGCACTAGCTATTTGCACGCCCTGATATACAAAACTTTTAGCATCCGTTAGACCACCTTGTGTGCCAAAGATAGCGTTAATCATTTCGGGGACTTTTTGAATGAATGTCAGTGAAATTCCTATTACTACAATAATGCCAAATTTAGACACTATTTCATTGCTTCCTCCCACTTTGATTGCGTATTGTAATGCAAAAGAGTTGAATAACACTAATAGCAACAATAAAGGCATGTAAAAAGTCAATGAAATAATCTTTTTCACATAAGACACTAAAAAACCTCTAGTCTGCTGAAAAAAACCTAGCGGTAACATAAAAATAACTAAAGACAAGTAAATAATTTTTTCTAAATAAGTCATAAAAACATAACAGAAAACTTTGAACAATAAAAACAATTCTAATCCTAAAATAACTAATAACAAAACAGCTGCAATAAGGGTTTTTAGCGATAGTCCATTATTAATTTTGAACTCTTCATATAGTTTATTCAATTTCATTAAAATTTGTCTGACATGGAATGAAATATTAGCGTTAGTGATACTGTGGTGTGCGTCTATATTCTTGTGTTCTCTTGCACTATTTGTTTGATATTCCTTAACCACATTAGAAATCCCAGCATTTAGCAAGTTAGCAGGCGTGTCAAAAATTTCTGTTACATGATTTTGAAAGGCAAAACTAGAGCGACCATTACCGCTACTAGAACCATCAGATTTGAAGGCGTAATGATACAAAGAAAGGTATCCCACAAATACAAAAAGCATTAAAAAGGTTTTGATTTCAAATAAATCATTGTTTTGATAGCGTTTAAAGGAATACAAAAGGATCAAAAGCACTCCTAAGACCATACCAAAAGGTTGGACAACATTGGCTAAAGGCTCGCCAATTCCCTTCAAGATCTTGTTAGAAAACGAAATAAAAAACCCAAGAATCTCGCCGTAAAGCCCATCTGCTTGCGCAACTAAAGAATCTTGCTTATTGGAATACAAGTAAGCACCCACTCCTATGACAGCTAAAGCACCAAGCACTAAAGGGTTAGAAAGAAAGGGCAGAGCAAGTAGTGGAGCGGCCATGTTATTTAATCTCTAACATCCTTCTATTTCTTTCACCAGCAGCTATTCTCATAGCAGCCGAGCAATCCACTTTATCGCCTCCTTTTTCAAAGCATTCGCTATCCTTTTTCAAGGCTTCTTCTACATGGTTTTTATAATATTCTTCCCTTTCTTTCACTTGTGATAGATAATGATCATGTTGCAAATCTTCTATTTTGTATTTTATGACATCCCAAAAAACCACCACTAAAACCCCTAAAATCCCTAACAAAATCCATGAATTTAATCTGCTTTTAAACATGCAAAATCCTTTTCAAAATATTTGACTAATTTCAACATAATAACCCTTATTTCAATACGGATTGAACGACTGGATATTATCAGAGCTTGGAGCTTCATTATTACTATTTAAATTCACGCCACTTGCCTTTCCTACACTACCATTAGGGAAACCATAAGCGTCTAATTTAGCCCTATAGACTTTCTCTATTTCTTGTTGTTTTTGTTTAAGATTTTCTTGATGCTCTTTGTCATCTTTTAGGGCGTCAGCAGGAATAATATCTTCAAAATATCCCATTTGTTGCTTGAATGTATAGCTTTGCATTTGCGCCATTAAACCTAGCGTCTTATTCATAAAACTTAAATTTTGAGCGATTTCTAAAGCAGTTTCTACGCTTAATTGCTGAAATCGGTGTTTGTAGTCATTGAACACTTTAGCGGCTGCTTCACCTTTTTTACCAGCAATATCCCTACTATAATCTAAATTAAGCTCATCAAATTGCGCTTTTAAGCGATTAACATTGAGCATGTTAGGGATGCACTCGCTTTTGCCATTTCTGTTTTCTTTCTTGCAATAACCTTTTTTAACATTCTCATCGTTGAACCCAAAAGTTTTAACGCCCAACTCATTATCCATTTGACTAAACGCTCTATCTTGGGAAGCTACAACAAGCTGTTTGATTTTCGCATACACATTTAGAGCGATTTGTCTTTGTAATTCTTCTTTTTCAGCTCTAAGTTTTTCATAAGCCGTATAGTCGTTATTGAGTAGAGCTAAAGTCATTTGGCTGTCTGATAATTGGATTTTTTTAGCCACTTCTAAATTGCCTTTTTGAATGCAAATGTATTCTAATAAGGCTCTGCCTCTAAGTCCAGCTCCTAAATCGTTCGCCGTGCTGATTTGAGTGTTACCTATGGCGTTAGCAAAATCCTTTAGAGCCTTTGTGTTAGCGCTTTCTTTCCCCTTGCTCGTGAAAAATTGGTGTAAATTTTTCTCTGTAGGGCTTGCGTCTTGACTGACATCCCAATTGAGTTCATGGCATTTTTCAGAGATGCGTTTGGCTGCAATTTGATTGCGTATATCATAGTTTTGTGCATTTTCTTTGATCTTTTCAGCATTAGCTTGAACTTGTTTGGCAAAACTTTGGATTTTTTCTACATACTGCATGGGATTGGGGATACTTAAAATACTGCCTGTTAGAAATTGATTGGTTTTGTTCAAAACATCATTCACTTTGTTGATGGAATTAAGCGTCTGATTAGCCCTGTCTAATGTGTCTTGAGCGAGCTTGATCCTTTCAGTGATAGTGGCTAAATGTTTAGCCCACTTGCTTTCATCCCATGCTCTTTTAGCACCATTCCAAGCGTTCTGCGTAGGATTATCCACAACCATAGCCACAGCGTTTAAGTGGTTAAAGCAATTACTAGTAACAGAATAAGGGATTTTTTTAAAAAAGTCTTCAACGCTTTCATGCCTTATCCTTGAAAAGGCCTGTAAATCAGTCTTTGAGCGCAAGAAATTTTATTGTCATGCCAACGATACCAATTTTTACCAATCTTTGTGTTTTCACTACAAATGCTGTATTGAGAGCAAAAGCCTTCACTTTGATTGAGGTAGTAATTAGACCAATCAATATAGCCTTGCGATTGTTTAAGATCATTATCCTTGTAATAACCTTGATGGATTTCTACATACTTCAAATAATCATTACTCAAATGCAATTCGTTTTTCAAAACGCTTTGAGTCCTGTTGATGGTGGTTTGAGTGGTGATAAGATTATAGGTTGTGGGGCTTTCATTATCTTGGGCTGGGCGTAAATAAGGTTGAGTGGTTTGAGTGGTAGTGGTTTTGTAAGTGGCGCTCCAATCGGTGATACTAGGATTAGTATGGAAATATTGCGGTTGGCAACGATTAACCCCATAAGGTTTTTGGCATTGTTCTCTCTCACCATAATTTTTCCTTTCTATCCTAAAATAATGGCTTGTAGTAATATCGCTCAAGACTTTAGAGCTAGACACGCCCACCACATAAGGGCTAACAACCGCACCGCTTTTAATCCCTGCTTCAAAATTACAGGGCGTAACTTCTACCCATTCGCCATTAAGCTTGTTATAGCTTTTTAGCATTGTAGGTCTTTTGGCTTCTAATTTAGCGTCATTGTATTCCCATTGACCGCATGCAAATTCTTGATATTGTGAGCTTAGTTGGGTGGCAATCCCACGATTTAAGATCTGTTGTTTGTTAGGGTTGCTAGGATCATTGTAATACTGATCCACTATAGGCGTTAAGGTTTGGGTTTTATCGTTTTTTTCATACCTAACAATCCTGTCTTGCACCCTTGCATAATCGCTGCAAGGCACAGCGACATGGATTAAATTATCCATCCCACGAAACACGATTTCAGTTTGAAAGGTTTGCGTTTTCCCCATGCCATAACCTTTAGCGCTTGTGGTTTGTAAAGCGCATTTGCTGTCATCTTTGTAAAGTTGCATGGCGTATTGAGCGCCTTGTAAATCCACACAACCACCGATATTTTGCGTTTTATTTTCCCTATCTACATAGTAGTATTGCGTTTGCTTGATAGCTTTACCGGCTTCAAAATCGTATCTATAAGCGCATTTAGTGTCATCTCGTGAAGTACCCAAACGCTAAAGACGATTGGGATTTCTAGGCTGATGTTGCCCGTAGGGAGAGTTTGGTTCTCACTCTGTGTCCCTATAGTAGGGATTTTACAGAGTTTGAGCTCCAACGCATCCCTACAGGTCTCACACATCATATCTCCAAAGGCGTAACTTTGCGCACTTCCTGCGCTAGATACGAATGTATGGGGATATTATACCACGAATTGGTAGCATTCATCCCAAACGCTAAAGACGATTGGGATTTCTGCTTGGGTGGTTTAAATCCATAAGCTATTTGGCTTTTTCTTTGTTTTCTTGCTCTTTGAAACTTTCTAAACTATCAGATTTTGCTGGGATAAGATTGTTGTTTTCTTTGCCATGTTCAAAAGAATTTGTAAGATCAGTTTCATTTGTGTTGTTCCTAAAAATATCCTCTTCAGCGCGAAGTAAAGCGCAGCACAAAAATAGCGATAGAGTAAATTTTTTCATTATTGTTCCTTAACATCTTTATACTGGCTCATGTGAGGGTCTTTTTTCTCGGTATGGATAATCCTAGATTTCACACCATCGTCTTTGACTTTATTTTTCTCATCTAAATCTTTTAAAATCGCAATTTCAGTTACATCATAACCTGTAACAATAAAGCCTGTAGGGTTTAAGGGAACAGATTTTGTATCAATTTCAATAGGTTCAAATTCAAAGGTCATAATTATTCTATAACGCTTTTCGCTTTCTAACCTTTCTTTATGAAAAAGTTGTGCGGATATTTCAATATTGGCTTGGGTTTTACTGATTAAAGCGATATTGATAATGCTAATTTTTCGTGTTAGATTCACATTAGTGTAAATGCTATGTTCATAAGAAACAAGTTTTTCAAAAAAATCCCATACTTCAAATGCGCTTTGCAACCTAATGGTTTTGTGAGCTATTTCGTTTTGCTCTTTTATACTTGAAATATTTTCTCTATTATTAACATAAGACGCCACCAATTGTCTCACAAGCGCTTGATTGGCGCGAATGCTCTTGTCTGCTCTTTGGACTATGGCAAAATTTTGTGTAGCGTTTGAAAAGGTTACCAAATAAGGCACTTTTTCTTTTAAGGGCAATAAGCATACAATAATAATGGCTTCTATAAGGGCTAGAGCAAAAAAGAACACCGCACTGCTAAAAATCCAATCGCCAATTTTACGCTCTGCTTGAAAAAGCACATCAGCTTCTTTGACTCCATCAAATAACATAGTGCTTTGTAACATATCACGCTTTTTTAAACCAACTTTTTTTAAAAATCCATTGAGTGTTTTTTCTCTTTGTGTCTTTTGTTGCTCTTTGGCTTTAGATTTGACTTGTTCTTCAAGATCTTCTTCGTTTATTGCTTTAGCCTTAACATGTTTTTCCCAATCATCGCCATATTTTTCTTTTAATCTTTCTTCTAAAACCTTAGGCAACTCCCATGCGCTCACGCAAACTTTTTCCATTTTATGCCTTAAAGCCTTTTTGAAGATTTTCTAAGTTCGCACAAGGGCTTTTATACATTTCATATTGTTTATTGGAACAACCCATAAGAATAATGACTGCATAACAAATAGATACAAGTTTTAATACCATCACTTATCCTTTTTGGGCATTTTTTTACTATGTTCTTCTATAAACTTCATGCACGCAAACTTGTCTTTTTTTGTCATATCAGAAGCTTTTATTTGAAGAGTTTTTTCTATAGTTTCTACAAAATTAAGCTGTTTTTCAGTGGGAGGTATCGTTTCTTTTTTGTAGCAGAAGCGTTGTCATTGCTATTATTTCTATATAAGTTAGAAATTTCTGTGCCTAATTTCTTTTGGATATTTTGCATTAAATCAAGATAAGCGCTTTTACCATCTTTTATAATCACATCTAGCATTTCTTCTAATTTTTTGGTAAAACTATCATCCACTTTAGAAATAGCAATCCATTGTGTTTGGCTATCATTTAAGAAGAAATCAACGATGCTTTTACCCAAAGCTGTGGGCGTGATTTTTCTATTTTTGCCCTCTAATGTGATGTAATTTTTGTTTTTTAGGATCTCAAATACACTTGTATAAGTGCTAGGTCTTCCTATGCCATAGGTCTCCATCATTGCAATAAAAGTGCTTTCAGTATAAGGGCTAGGGGATTTAGCTTTTATTTCTTTGATATTGAAATCTAAAATAGGCATTTGAGTTTTTAATTGCAAGCTTGAAAAATCAATATCGCTTTCAACCCATTCTTCATCTTTCTTTTCTTCTTCTAAGTCTTTAATCGCTTTAAAACCTTTAGATTTGAGTTGGCTAAAACTGCATTTAAAGCTGCGCGTTTTTACCTTAAAGTGTAAAGTTGTGTTTTCATAAATAGCGTTTTTACTTTGAGAACAAATGGTGTTAAAAAAGATAAGCGTATAAACTTTTAAATCATCAATATCTGTAATATTGTGTTCCTCACACACTTTTTTAAGATCTTCATAGCAGTGAGGGTGTGTAATTCTTATAGCCTCATGCACTTCAGCTTGCGAATTTTTACCAGCCCTATATTCTCTGTATTCATACACGCTAGGATAAATACCTTCAAAAACGCTTTATGTTCTTGCAAGTATTCTTTACTTAACGCTTCGCTATCGGTGCAAATATAAGTAATCAATCCAGCTTCAAAAAGTTTTTGGGCGTGTTCTTGGATTTGCTTAACGCCCATTTCTAAAATTCTAACCCCATCTTTTAAAAGATTGGAAGTGGTGAAAGGTTTAGGTGGAGCTTTTTCTTTATCTTTTTGCTCTATTGCGTCTAAAAAAGCTAATGGGTTAAGATTGTTTTTTAAGTCATTTAAAAAGTTTTGGGCTAATTCTTTGGTCTCAAACACTTTCCTTTTATCCTCTTCTACTAAAGCAATAGAGATTTGAGAACCTAGCGCATCAATAATAGCTTCTATGCTATAACTTAATTTCTCATCATTATTTTTTTGCTCAAAGGCTTGGATTTTTTTGTCTAATTCTACTAAAATGGAAAGAGTAGGGGTTTGAACCCTACCAGCACTCACTTCAAAATTCTTAATATTTTTGCGCAAATAAGGCGTTAAAGTAAAACCTATAAATTGATCGCTTACAATCCTACCTAGCCAGCTATAATAGAGATTGAGATTGCTTTGAGAAAATAGCATAGCATTATTCAAGCCTTTTTCCACACCGCTTTTTGTGATTTCATGAAACTCCGTGCGATAAATTGTTTTAGCCAGATTTTTGATTTTTTCATAAAATTTATAGCCTATGCCATAACCTTCTCTATCAGGGTCAGTAGCAATATAGACTACTTTGTCTTTACATTGATTGATCATGTGGTTGATATGAGTGGATCTATCTTTTTTCTTATCTGTGCTTTTTTTGATTTCAAAAATAGGGTTAAATTCTTTACTCACTTCAATATTGATTAGCTCAACAAAATGCCCACCAGTCGCAAAAACAAATGAACTTCCTGTTAATTCTTTGATTTTAGCGATTTTATTAGGACTTTCTATGATAAATACGCAGTTTTTATACATATTGAACTTTCTCGCTTTCTTTTTTAATTTTTAAATACTCTTCCTTATAAGTTTCTTGGTTTGTTTTTTTAAGGTCATTGAGGATTTTTCTATTACCAGCATTGCTATCAAGGATATAAAGTAGTTCTTGCAAATCTTTTTTTAAATCAATTTCAATAAAAGCTGAAGCGTTTGTAACGATATTTTTCACTAGCACTTGTCTGGCTCTCATGTCCGTGTTGTGTAAGAAATTGATTTCGCTATCGCTTAATGGGACGCCACATTCTATTAATTCATCAGTATCTTTTGTGGGGTAGATAATCACTTGAGAAAGGTTGCCTATCAAACTCTTTGCTTTATTAATGCCTAATTCTTTGACTTGAGATATTTTTTGAAACGCCATGCAAAGTGTTCCGTTGATCTTTCTAGCTTGAGCGAGCGCGTTAGTGATATAGGCAAACATTATTAGGATGCATAATGTAGTCTTTAGTTTCATCAATGAATAGAAAAAAAGGTTTGTTGTGTTCCTTTGCTTCAAAAAACAATTTGTGGAACAAATACATAGCAATTAGCCCCATAAGTTTTTTATCATTAGCAAAAGCATCCATATTGATCACGCTTAAAGGGCTTTTAGAAAAATCCAAACAATCTTGAAATTTTTTAAAATAGACTTTTTCCCCTTGTGATTTTAAAATCTCATTAAAATCTTGTTCGCTAGATCCTAAATTTTTGGCAATTTCTAATAAGTTGATTTGATTTTTCTGGCCGCCCATGTAATTATAAGTATCTCTAATAACCTTATCTATAGACTGAGAAGCCTTATTATCTTGTTGGTTATCGCTATCAATATTGAGCATGAATTTAATCCAGTTTGCCAGAAATTGCCTATTTTCTTCTGTATTTTTTAAACTAAAAGGATTGATGTAAAAACCACCATCTGTATTAGCGGTATTGTATTGACCTTCAAAAAAGTCAGTCATAATCTCTAAACCATTCATTCTGTCAAGAGCTACCACGCTCATATCGTATTTAGTCAGTAAATTGGCGATTAAAAAACTAATAAAAGTAGATTTACCACTTCCTGTGCTACCAATTATCATGGTATGCCCTACAACATTATCATTTTTATCTTTACCCTGTTTAGCTTGAAAATTGAAAAAGTGGGCTGATCCATTTTGATTTTTAAACACGCTGACAGGACAATCTCCCCAACTATTTTCTTTAAAGCCTTCTTGGTATTTTTCAAACATGATCAAACTAGCAATATTTTGACTAGTTTGAGGTCTTAGGCGTGAATTTAAAAAATTTCTTTCAGGAAAAAATGAGAAAAATATAGGACGCATGTTGATGCTTTCTAAAACCGCTGAAAAGCCTTCTTTTTTCAAAGTGTTATATACAATAATTGATTTTTTATCTAATTCTTTTTTAGAATTAGCAAAAACCATAATTGATAAACTAACTTTTTGTATTTGCGCTCTGTCGGTAGAAACCATTTGCTCTAAATATTCTATATTTTGATAGCTAATATCTTTAGAGCGTTTTTTACGCTCTCTAATGAAAAACAAAGCTCTTTCTTTATCCATAGCTTCTATGGTAAGCAAAATGTCTAAATTAAACTTTTCACACAAAAGATTAGATAAAGCCAAAGAAGTGATATTATCCACATCATAAGCTTTCACAGCAATAAAACGCTTAAAAGTCTCTATTCCGTTATAGTCATGTATAAAGTGGTCTTTTTTAAAATATAAATGAGATTGGATATTCCCATCGCTCAATCGTCCTTGTTTGTATTTGAAATCACAATAATGACCATTACAATATTCAGCGTATAAATTCAATAGATCGTCTGAACTTAAAAATTTAGACTCAAAGTCTGTTAATACAGAACTCATCTTATTTAAAATCTCAGCTAAAAGAGTCGCTTTATCTTGCAATTCTTTATTTTCTACCCCATTCTTTGAGAAAAAGGAAGGAGCGGGTTATAAGCCTTATAAAAGAGATCAAAGGATTAAAGTAGCTAACCACACCAATATTGACCAAAATTGAGAAATCCCCAACTCCCCTAAATTCCTAAAGAATTACTCAGAGATTTTTAAACACACCATAGCTTTTATGCGAAAATCTTATAGAGCGGTATCTGTTGATAGCGTAACGATAAAATCCATTAAAGCCAAGCTAAGGGATAACCATTACCATAAAGTGAGTGGTAGCCATCAAGTTGGGGGTGTGCGTAAAGTAATCTCTAGTTTCAACACTCAAAAACCCTTTTTCATTAGACAGCATCTTAAAAGCCACTGAATTTATCGCTAACGCTGGATTGAGCGTTTGAGTTGTGGTAATAAGGTTAGTCCTAAACATGCTAACATGTCAAATTAGCTATATAAGGATAAGTTATCTTGTCTCTGTTAGCGATTTTGTGATTTGCAAGGAAAGATTTATGGATGAAATTAAAACGCTGTTAGTGGATTTTTTCCCGCAGGCAAAGCATTTTGGGATAATCTTAATCAAGGCTATTGTTGTCTTTTGTATAGGTTTTTATTTTTCGTTTTTCTTACGGAACAAAGCCATGAAACTCTTATCCAAAAAGGATGAGATTTTGGCGAATTTTGTCGCGCAGGTTACTTTTATCTTAATCCTTATCATCACTACAATCATCGCGCTCAGCACGCTAGGCGTCCAAACCACTTCTATTATCACTGTTTTAGGAACGGTGGGGATCGCGGTGGCGTTGGCTTTAAAAGATTACCTTTCAAGCATTGCTGGAGGGATAATCCTTATTATTTTACACCCTTTCAAAAAAGGAGACATCATTGAAATCTCTGGCCTAGAGGGCAAAGTAGAAGCGCTTAATTTTTTTAACACTTCTTTACGCTTGCATGACGGGCGCTTGGCGGTTTTACCCAATAGAAGTGTCGCTAATTCTAATATTATCAATAGCAATAACACTGCGTGTCGGCGCATTGAATGGGTCTGTGGGGTAGGGTATGGGAGCGATATTGAACTGGTGCATAAGACTATAAAAGATGTTATTGACGGGATGGAAAAAATTGATAAAAACATGCCCACTTTCATTGGAATCACGGATTTTGGACAAAGTTCGCTGAATTTCACTATTAGGGTTTGGGCAAAGATTGAAGACGGGATCTTTAATGTGAGGAGCGAACTCATTGAACGCATCAAAAACGCCCTGGACGCTAATCGTATTGAAATCCCTTTCAACAAGCTAGATATTTCTATCAACAAACAAGACTCTTCTAAGTGATTGGCGTGAGACGCGTTGATTATGATGGTTGATTTTAAAGGATAACCCATGTCAAGCGATTTCAAAAACATTTTCATCGGTGCGAATAATTCTAAACGCACCAAGTTTGACTTATTGGATAGCAAAAAAAGCCCCTATCAATTCCCATTCGTTGTCATCTGTCATTGATGCTAAAATCTCAAGGAATATTAAGGAAGCTAAAAAACAGCTACCTCTCTCAAAATTTCTGTCAAAATCCTAACCAATCTTTATTGGCTCAACTAAACGAGTATGATAAGAAAAGTCAGCGTTAAAGAACGGCGCAAGTAATAGAGTGGTATCATTAAACAATAACAAAAAGGAGCGAGTTATGCTATTGAACTATGATTTTTTAGAAAGAATGGAAGGCTCTAAAGTCAGAGCCATTGATGAGAAAATGAAATTTCTGCATTGTTCGAACAGCATTGACAGGTTGATTTTAAGTTATAAGATGAACCCCATTAAAGGCTCTACTATTGAGAGCGCCAATCTTTCTAGGGTGGTGAGTAAGATTAAAAGCGGACTACCCTTTGGGACTATCTCGGCGTTTAGACCTTTTAAACCTGAATTTATTACTGATTTTACTGAAGAGGAACGAGAAAAACTGATTGAAGCGTATAAGAGCGGTTATAAACATTCTAAAGCAGACCGAGTAGCCAAAAATTGGAATGACGACCCTAATTCCATAGACGCCTATTATGATGCTGACGCCTTTTTGAGAGGTAATGGAACCATCTACGCCAAACTCTGTAAGGGGTTAGGGAAACCTTTTGTTAATAAATTCTTAAATCCTAAAAGTGAAACCCCAATGAAAGGCTTTATGTCCAGTAAGGAATTTGTCAAAAGATACCGCTACACAAGCAAGGATAATATGGAAAGGACACGACAGCCGAAATCATTTTTAAACTTTAAGCGGGATTTTCTGGGTTATATTGAAATGGTAGGGTATCGGAAAGAGAGCCTAAAAGATGGCCTTTTAACTGATAAAGAAACGAGCTTTATTGGTGTTAGCTAGAGCGTTTAGTCAAGCGGCTATTTGCTATTGTCAAAACACAAGCGCTAATGAAGTGGATTTAATCAGCGCTGAACCTGGTAGTTATGGTGAAGTGTGGGATACATTCAATGGTATTGCTTTTTCAGTGCCTGCACAATTACCTCAATCTCTCACACGATTAAAAGACAAGGTTTATACCTTTTTCAAAAAACAACCTGATAGCGGTTATGGCATAGATTTTGGTGGAATCGCTAAAACGCAAATCAAAGCAGCTATCTTACCTATTGATAGGCTTAGTGAACCTTTTGAGAGCTATATTGTAGGCTCTATCAAAGGGAGACAGAATATGGCTCGTGCGTATGGATACCCTAAAGTTTTTACCATTGATGAGGTGAATGAATGGGAAAAAGAAACCATTGAAAGCCGAGACTATGAGAGGCGGAATTTGAGTAAGACTTATAGATTGAGCGCGAAACAAAACCTTGAAATCATTAAAATCTCTAACGCTCTGGCACAAGGTAAGAGCGTGAGCGTTGGCTTTATTGCGAGCGTGTTAAACAATACCAACAAGCCTAACAACAAGTAGAGAAAACCCATCTCTTATCTATGCGTTGGATAAAGATATAACCTATAACGGCTTTCTAGCGTTTCATTAACAATAGGGGGTATTTGCGATGATTTCCCTTTAAAGCGCTTTAAAATCCCCCAAACGCTTAAAGGTCAGCACACCCAAAGCTTTTTGATTTTATCCTAAATTTTTATTATTAATGATCAATGAGAGCAAACCCAACAAACCGCTTCATCATAGCCCTATATAGCCCTATAAAAATAGGGGAGGAAAGCAAGATCTGCAATCAATCTTGTTGGATCCTTATGGTTGTGGGTATGGACAGCTCTTCTTCAGTAGGGATTCTTAAATACTCGCCATTGCCCACTTTCCTTGTTGGCTTCACCACAGGTTGAGAAGGCGTAGCGATAGATTCCAAACCCGCTCCATTGCTGTTTCTTTCAGAACCGGTCGCAATGATAGTAACGCGCACATGATCAATGGGGATATTCTCGCTCGTGTGCTGTCCAAACTTAACATCAACATCTTGGTGGGCTTGATCTTGAATGAAATCGCAAGCTTGAGAATAAGCCATCATGGGATAGTCAGGGTGGTGCTCAAAAAAGACGATAATGCTCTTAGCCCCTTCAATGGAAGCGTCATCAAGAAGAGGCGATTGGATCGCGTTTTGCACCGCTAATTTAGCGGAATCTTCGCCAGTGGCTTCACCAATACCCATTAATGCAAAGCCTTTAAAACCAAGAGCGCTCTTTAAATCGGCAAAATCAACGTTGATATTACCGGGTTTGGTGATAATCGTAGAAATGCCGCTCACAGCCCTAACCAAGACATCATCAACTTCCCTATAGCATTCCGTGGTGCTAGCGTTTTTTTTCATGGTGAGAAGGATTTTATCGTTAGGGATAACCAAAATAGAATCGCTAGATTGTTCCAATTCTTTCAATCCCTCTTCAGCCCTCTTCCTTTTTTGATTCCCCTCATATTTGAAAGGCTTAGTAACGATAGCGATCGTGAGCGCTCCCACTTCTTTTGCGATTTTGACAATAGTAGGGGTGGCTCCAGTCCCAGTCCCTCCTCCAAGTCCTGTAGAGACAATGACTAATTTCGCGTCTTTAATCGCTTCCCTAATTTCATCAGCGCTTTCTTCAGCGGCTTTTTTACCAATATCAGGAACCCCTCCAGCGCCTAAACCTCCGGTAGATTCTTTGCCTAAAAGGATTTTAACTGGGGCGGGATTGTTTTTGAGGTGTTGGCCATCAGTGTTTGTTGCAATGGGGGTCACATCTTGATGCACGCCGTATTCAACCAGGTGTTTAATCATATTAGACCCTCCACCTCCAACACCAACAACGACAATCTTAGCCCCTTTGTAAGCTGGATCGCTTACTTCTTCAATGCTCGCTTGACCGATATTATAATTTTCCATCTCTGATTGATGAACCATAGCCACTTTCCCCTTGTGACGATTTTTGCAAATCTTAAACTTTGTATAGATAGTTAGGGATTATACCATGTTTTCTAGCTTTTGATAACTATCAAGCCGTTTTATCGCATAAAGAAATCGCTATATCTTAAAAGATTTTAGAAATCTTATCCAAGAGGTTTTGAAAAAAACCTTTTTGTTCAGTGGGTTTTATGGGCAAGAAGTCGTCATTTTTAGCGGTGTTTAAAGGAGCACTAGGGGTTTTTAAATCGCTTAAATTCCTCTCTGTGGGCGATGAATGGATGTGGGGGGTAGGGTTTGATTGGTGGGCTTTTCTTATATAATCATCGCTTTCATGATAGCGGATAACCCCTTTAGAATCCCTTTCATAATTGGTATGCCCCCCTGCTTTGTATAAAATCAAGCCGACCACGACTGAAAAGCGAGGATCTTTCAAGTCTTCAAACATGCCCATGATATTGTATTTTTCCACAGGGGTTGCCAAACGAACAGGGTAATTAGTGAAATGGGTTCTGGCTAATTCCTTGATCCCTTTCATTAAAGCCATGCCACCGGTTAACACAACGCCCCCACCCAAATGCTCTTCTAAACCGCTATCTTGAATGCTCCTGTGGATGATTTTAAAGGTTTCTAAAGCCCTTTCCCTCATGATAGTTTGGATTTCACTAAGCGGCACAATATGGCTTTCATTGCCATCTGAGCCGGTGGTAGGGATTTGGACACTTTGAGAGGGCGTTTCTGTGCCGCTTTCAAAAGAAAGATCCCCGTATTTGATCTTAACTTCTTCAGCGTAAGGGAATGGGGTATTGAGCATGTGCGATAAATCCGTGGTTAAATGGTGAGAGCCTACGGGTAAATATTTGTTATAGCGTATGGAATTGCCGCTATAAATCGTAAGGTTGCATGTCTCTCCGCCCATATCCACGCAAGCCACGCCCAATTCCCTTTCGTCATTAGACAAGGTGGCAATCGAGGCTGCATAAGAATTGATCACGATGTTTTCAATCTCTACCCCAGATTGGATCATGATTTTTTCTAAATTTTCAATGTTGTTTTTTTCTGTATAGACAATGTGGATAAAGACTTCTAAGCGAGTCCCGCTCATCCCTAAGGGGTCATTCACTTCCTGTTTGTCTAAAGTGAAGCGATAAGGGAGGGCATGCAAAATGTGTTTGTCGTTATCCAAGCCTGCTTTAGCGCATGCGTTATTGATAGCGCGATTGATTTCATCTATAGTAACCACATTGTCTTTAGTGCTGGCTACACCGGTAACATCTCTAATGCTTTCGGTATAAGCCCCAGAAAAAGAAACGATCGCCTTAGTTTTAGGGTGATACGATTCTCTAAAGGAGGAAATGGGGTTATTCCTGTCTTCATCAGCGTTCAAACCTGCCATTTTTTTAGCGCTATTAATCACTTCCTTAATGGCGTTAGAAGCGTGAGCAAGGCTATTGATACGCCCTCTTTTAATGGCTTTTGAATTGATTTCTTTAGAGTCTTGATGAGCCGTGCCAATGATGCGTAAAATCCCGTCTTTAAATTCAGCCACTATGGCGCAAATCTTTCTAGAGCCTATATCAACCCCTATAACGATTTCTTTATGTTCCATGATTTCCCCTTGCATTATTGAATGTATTTGACTATCTTATAGCGTTTTTTCAATTCTTCTATCAACGCTTTATCAAAAAAATCCGTTTTAGTGTTATTGACTAAACGCTGCATGTATTGGCTTTCTTCTGCGCTAAAGGGGTGGTTGAAATTTTGCTCTGTGATTTGATAAAGCACCACTTTATTACCTATGGTTACAAACCCCTTTTTTTCCTGGCGGTTAAAAAGGGTGCTGATAAACTTCGCACTCTCTTCTTGATTCAGCTCATTGATAGTGCCTCCAAAATTAGGGCTTACATAGCCCACGCTTTTCCCTTTAAAATCCTTAAGTTTTTCTTTAGCTAAAGTTTGCAACGCCATAAGGGTTTTTTCTTGAATTAAACGGGTTTTAAGAGCGCTTTTGGCTTCATCAAAATTTTGCAATTCGTCTTTAACTTGAGAGACAAGCTGCACCACGATAAAACCATCTTTGAAAGGCTCTGGTTTTAGGACTTCAAGGGGCTTGAGAGCGGTGAGTTTTTGCGTGATTTCAGCAGTATAGGGGGAGTTGTTTTCTTCAAAATCTTGCGTGGTGTAGTTTTGTGCGTTCGCTTTTTTTAGAGCGATATAACTCCTTAAGGCTTTTTCATTCGCTTTTTGCATGCTTAAATCATGCTTGACTTGCTCTTGAACGCTTTTAAAATCCTGTAATTTCCCCTCTTTGTCCAAATAAGACACCTTGTTTTTATGGTAGTATTCCTCCAACTCTTTCAAATCAGTTTTTTCTAAACTAGCGTCAAAATATAAAGAGCGTGTTTTAAAGCTTGTGGGCTTTTTAAAATCCTTTCTATGGTTTTCATAATATTTTTTCATCTCTTCTTCATTGAGAGAGATTTTAACATCATCAGGGTTTAGGATAAGAATGTCTAATTTGTCTTGCAATTTTGCCCAAAGCGATAGGCTGGATTGCTCCAAAGGGGTGGTGGTTTTGGGGAATAGAGCGCTGATTTTTTGAAGGATTAAAAGCCTTTCAACGCTTTCTTCAAAGTGTTTGGGGCGGTAATGGCTTTGTTTTAAGATATTTTTATACAATTCTTCATCAAAAACGCCATCTTTTTGAAAAACGCTCGTTTTTCTGATCTCTTTGGCCACTTCTTGCTTGGTAGCACCAAGCCCTAAATCTAAAGCGAAATTCCTCAATAAAGCTTGATTGATGAGCGAATCTAGAGCGCTTTTTTCCAAATGCATGGCTTTGATTTGATCTTCGGTGAGTTCTTTAAAATCAGGGATAGACTCAGCATAAGCGTCTTTAAGGCGGCGGTATTCTTGGGCTAATTCTTCTTGAGAAATCTTAATCTGTCCAACTTTGGCAGCACTATCGCTATCTAAAGAGAAGCTGTATTGCCCCCAGCCTATCATCCCAGCAGCAATAAAAGCGATCGTGCTTATCCATATTGTAACCACTAAATACTTTCTATGATTTTGCATCCATTCAATCATAAGAACTCTAATCCCTTTTAAAAAATCAAAAATGTGAAATTCAGGTTTAAACAACCTTATAGTAAAATCAAATAACCTTATTTTAACCAAAGGTTATTAAAATTATCCTTATTATAGAGAGTTTTTAACATGAATTTTCAAGAAAATCTGGCCGCTTTGGATTTAGAATACCTTTGGCACCCTTGTTCGCAAATGCAAGAGCATCAAAATTTCCCCGTTATCCCCATTAAAAAGGCTCAAGGGATTTACCTCTATGATTTTAACGATAACGCCTACATGGATTTAATCAGCTCATGGTGGGTGAATCTTTTTGGGCATAATAACGCCTACATCAGCCAGCAGCTTAAAAATCAAATTGATGATTTAGAGCATGTCCTTTTGGCTTCTTTTAGCCATAAACCCATCATCACGCTCTCTCAAAGGCTTTGCCAGCTCACCGGTATGGATAAATGCTTTTATGCGGATAACGGCTCATCTTGTATTGAAATCGCTTTGAAAATGAGCTATCACGCCCATTTTTTAAAAAACCAAACGCGCCCTAAAAAGCTTTTTTTATCGCTTTCTAATTCCTATCATGGCGAGACTTTGGGAGCGTTAAGCGTGGGCGATGTGAAACTTTATAAAGACACTTATACCCCCTTATTGCTCAAAAATCTCATCACGCCCGTGCCTAAAAACGACAGCGAGATAGAAAATAGCTTGAACGCTTTAAAGCGTTTGTTGGATAAGCATGGTGAAGAAATTTGCGCCTTCATTGCAGAGCCGCTTTTGCAATGCGCAGGGAATATGCATATTTATAGCGCGAAATATTTAAAACAAGCCGTTTTATGGTGCAAGCAAAAAAACATCCACATTATTTTTGATGAAATCGCTACCGGGTTTGGGCGCACAGGGAGCATGTTTGCTTATGAGCAATGCGGAATTAAGCCTGATTTTTTATGCTTGTCTAAAGGGATTAGTGGGGGGTATTTGCCTTTAAGCGCACTATTAACGCATAATGAAATCTATAACCAATTTTACGCCCCCTATGAAGAAAATAAAGCGTTTTTGCATTCGCACAGCTACACAGGAAACGCTCTAGCATGCGCATGCGCGAACGCCACGCTGGATATTTTTGAAAAAGAAAATGTTATTGAAAAAAACAAGGCTTTGAGCGAGTTTATTTTTAGCGCGCTCCAAAACGCGTTAAAAGACTTGATAGAGCAACAAGTGGTGTCTAATCTAAGGCATTTGGGCATGGTCTTTGCCTTTGAAGTTTTTCTTCAAACCAAAGAGCGTTTGAGTTTAGCGGTTTTTAAAAAAGCTCTAAAAAAAGGTCTGTTATTACGCCCTTTAAACAACACGATCTATCTCATGCCCCCTTATATTATCACGCATGAAGAAATCAAAAAGGCGATTGCAAGGTTAGTGGAAATTCTTGATGAGTTAAAAAAGGCTGAAAGTGCTTTTAAAAAATAAAATATAATAAAGCTTAATTTTAGTCAAGCGATAGCTTTTTTGTCTGTTTGATTTCAAAAATCAAGCTTTTAACCTGATATGAAACCTATTCAATCAAACCTATTCAATCAAACCTATTCAATCAAACCTATTCAATCAAACCTATTCAATCAAACCTATTCAATCAAACCTATTCAATCAAACCTATTCAATGATTTTAGGCACAACGAAGTAATGATCCTGGCTGTGTTTGTTTTGGCTTAAAATATCTTTAGCGATGTGGGGTTGGCTTTTGGGTTCGTCTTCTCTTAAAAGGGTGCTAAGATGCGTATCTGTTTTTAGATTATTAGTTTCTAAAGCGAAGATGTTTTCTACAAAGCCTAAAATCTCCGCCAAATGGCCTTTAACGCTCTCTTTATGCTCGTCTTTAATCTCTAACATGCTCAATTTTTCTAAGCGTTGCAATAATGCGTCATCAATTTGCATTCTTTTCCTTTAGTTTAAAATAAGGGTTCGTCCATCGTTGCTGGGGCTTTAAGGCCCATGAGTTTTAACACGCTGCTAGCGATATTGTTTAACGCCCCATTTTTAATGGATTTGACTCCATTCCCTAAAACAAAGCAATACACGCTACCGGCAGTGTGGTTGGTTAAGGGGTTTTGGTTTTCATCTTTCATGCGCTCGCAATTCCCATGATCGCTTGTTAAAAGCATGGCGTAATCCAATTCTTTAGCCAGTGAAAGGATCTCCCCTAAACATGCATCCACCGCTTCTACCGCTTTAACACTCGCTTCAAAATTCCCTGTATGCCCCACCATGTCGCCATTAGCAAAATTCACAATGATCAAATCCGTCCCTAATCTCATTTGCTCCAACACCGCAAGGGTCACTTCTTTAGCGCTCATTTCAGGCTTTAAGTCATAAGTGGTAACTTTTGGGCTTTGGATAAGCACCCGGTTTTCATTTTTAAAAGGCGTCTCCACTCCGCCATTGATGAAAAAGGTTACATGCGCGTATTTTTCAGTTTCAGCGATATGGCTTTGGGTCAGGTTGTGTTGAGACACCACTTCAGCGAGCGTGTTTTGAACGCTTTCTTTAGGGAATAAAACAGGGTAAGGGAAGGCGTTATCATAAGGCGTCATGGTAGCAATATGGAGGTTTTTAAAAGCTTGACGCTTGAAGCCGTTAAATTCCTTTTGGCCTAAAGCGCTCACGATTTCTCTAGCCCTATCATTCCTGAAATTGATAAAAATAAAGCTTTCATCATCTTGCATGCCGCAATAATTTTCAAAACAAGCGGGCATGATAAATTCATCGGTAATGTTTTTATCGTATTGGCTTTGGATATATTCGCTAGGGCTTAAAGGCGTGTGATTAAGCCCCATTAGGCTGTTATACGCAAGCTCAATCCTTTCAAAGCGATTATCCCTATCCATCGCATAAAAACGACCGCCTATAGTAGCGATTTGAATGTTTTCATTGCAGATACTTTGCATCTGTTTTAAATAAGTTAAAGAGCTTTTAGGGGCGACATCGCGCCCATCGGTGATTAAATGCAAACAGACTTTTTTATGGGATTTTTCACACTCTAAAGCCAGGGCGATAAAATGCTCAATGTGTGAATGCACGCCTCCATCGCTCATTAAACCCATAAGATGCACGACCTTACTTTTTTGGATCGTGTTTAAAAAAGCGGGGTTGTTTTTTAGCTCATCGTTTTGAAGGCTTAAAGAAATTTTGACTAAATCCTGATAAAGCACCCTACCAGCCCCAATGCACATATGCCCCACTTCAGAATTTCCCATTTGCCCCTTAGGCAAGCCCACGCTCAAGCCATGCGTATCAATCAGGCTATAGGGCAAGGTTTTAAACATCAAGTCATAAGTGGGTTTTTTGGCATGGAAGAAAGCGTTATGATCGCTATCTTTACGATACCCAATGCCATCAGTGATAATCAAAAGAGTTTTTTGCACCATTTTTAGGACTTTTTAAAGCTCTTGCATGAGAGTGATATGGTTAGCTAAAATCGCATTCCTTTGCCCTGGAGAGCAATTTTTGCACACTTCTTTATTTTTGGAAGCGGTTTTAGCGTTATTTTTATTATCTTTCATATTGTTTTTGGGGGAGCGTTTTGGACTCGCTTTAGCCGGTTTTTTTGGGCTTTTTTTAACGGGCGCGAAATCAGCGCTATTGATTTGAGCGAAATACATGGGTTTATCTTTTTCTTTTTCTAGCGGCTTATTAATGGCTCGCTCGCTAGCTGTCTCTTTCATTTCTTGGGATTTTTGCGTTTGATTTTCCTCTATTTGAGTTTCTTTGGTTTCTGTTTTAGCTAAAGTTTGGGGCATGGCGTTGCCAATAGGGTCTAGATCCAAATTGCTATTAGCGCTTTTTTGCAATTCTTGGTCATTACTAGACTGCGAGTCAAAGATTTTAGATTCTTTCAAACGCCTGATTTTATCTTGTATCTCTTCATAATATTTCTCAGCATCAGCGTTAGCTTTCTCGTTTTTTTCCCAACGACTGCCCTTATTGTAAGACTTGATCATGTCTTTTAGATTGTCGTGGTAGCGCGTTTTCCAATAGAGCAACTCTTTTAGAGCCACTTCAGAAGCAAACGCATCGTCTTTAATGAGCAATTCCCCCATCACGTTACGCAAAAAGGGGCTGTTATTATGCCCATAGCTTTTTAAAACGCTAGGGATATACGCATGGTAAATGCCAGCGCTCGGATCGGAAAAATTGATTTTATAAGTCCCTGCGCATGATTCTTTCCATGCGATGCCTGCCATTTCATAGCCTAAATTTTCTTTAGATCCGAATTGATAAGCGGCTTTTAAAACTTCTTTTTGCTTAGCGTTAAAGTCTTTAAGGTTATCGCAATTGGTCATCATGACTTTAGTAACAGGCGATTTGGGCTTGTTTTTAACCCCTTTAGCGGACTTAGGCTCTGTTTTAGTAGGGCTTTCTTCAGCGTTCAAATTCAAACTTAAGAACGCGCTTAAGGCTGCGCCTAGCCATAAGGCTTTAAAAGGGATATGAATGAGTGGGGCTAAATGTTTCAAAACGCTCACCTTTTGTATTAAGAAATAAATTAAACTAGGAATAAATTCAAGTATAATTCTAGCATGATTTAGCTTATTCTTAAGAGTGATTTTGTTTTTTAGGGAGGATTGAGATTTTGCATTCAGATGAATTGTTAGTAGAGGTTTTAGTTGAAGAATTGCCCGCACAAGCGTTATTGAATGAATATAAAGAAATGCCTAAAAAACTCCACGCTCTTTTTCAAAAACGCGCTTTAGAAGTGGGAAATATAGAGGTTTTTTACACCCCTAGGCGTTTGTGTTTGTTCATCAAAGACTTTCCCCTTTTAACCCAAGAAACCAAAGAGGAATTTTTTGGCCCTCCCGTTAAAATCGCATGCAATCATCAAGATAAAACGCAAGGCTTGAACGCGCTGGGTTTAGGGTTTTATCAAAAATTAGGACTAAAGGATCACCAGCATTTCCAAACGGCGTTTAAAAACAATAAAGAAGTGCTTTATCACGCTAAAATCCACGCCAAACAGCCCACAAAAGATCTGATCATGCCCATTGTGTTAGAGTTTTTAGAGGGTTTGAATTTTGGGAAGTCCATGCGTTGGGGCAATGTGGAAAAAAGCTTTATCAGGCCCATTCATAATATTTGCGTGTTGTTTAATGGGGAAAATTTTAACGATATTGAAGTTAAAGAGTATGGTTTTAAAACCAAGCAAGCCACCAAAGCGCACCGACAAGAGGGTTTTGATTTCATCCAAGTGGATAGCCCTAAAGCGTATTTTGAAGTTTTAGAAAAAAACCATGTCATTTTAGACCCTAAAAAGCGCGAAACTAAAATCTTGCAAGAAATTAAAGAGCTAGAAACAAAGCATGACATCATTGTAGAAATGGATAGGGAACTATTAGATGAGGTTGTAGCGATCACGGAATACCCCACGGCGCTTTTGGGAGAGTTTGACAAGGCGTTTTTAAAATTACCTAGTGAAATCATCACCACTTCCATGAAAGAAAACCAGCGCTATTTTGCGGTCTTTAATCAAAAAAGCCAAGAAGAAAGCCCAACATTGCATAACGGCTTTATTGTGGTGAGTAACGCTATCAATAAAGACAAGCAAAAAATCATTTTAGGCAATCAAAAGGTTTTAAAAGCCCGTTTGAGCGATGCGGTTTTCTTTTATGAAAACGATCTTAAAAAGCCCTTAGATAACGCCCCTTTAGAGAGCGTGGTTTTTGTGCAAGGTTTAGGGACTTTAAAAGATAAAATGGAGCGAGAATCAATCATCGCTCAATACTTGACGCAAAAATACGCTTCATCTTTAAACATGCCTTTAGAAAAAGCCCTTGAGTTGGTTAAAAGAGCCGTTCAAATCGCTAAAGCGGATTTACTCAGTGAAGTGGTGTATGAATTTAGCGAGCTTCAAGGGATCATGGGCTATTACTACGCTTTAGAACAAAACGAAAACGAGTTAGTCGCCTTGAGTGTGAAAGAGCAGTATTTGCCCGCAAGCGAAAACGCCCCTTTGCCCTCTAGCGTTTTTAGTTCGATCGTGGCTTTGAGCTTGAAAATAGACAGCCTGTTTTCTCTTTTTAGCGTGGGTAAAATCCCTAGCGGATCTAAAGATCCCTTTGCTTTGAGGCGCTTGAGTTTTGGGCTATTGAAAATCATCGCGCATTATGGGTTAGAATTTGATTTGAAAGCGGATTTAAAAAACCTCTTTGAAAAAGTGGGCGTTTATCAACGCTTTGATTTGGAGATTCTAGAGAAGTTTTTATTAGAACGATTTAATAATTTAATAGATTGCAACCCCTCTATTATAAGGAGCGTGTTAAACACCAATGAGCGAGATATTGTTACAATCATTCAAAAAGTCAAAGCCTTAAAACGCTTTTTAGACGATCCCAAGAACGCTCAAAAAAAAGAGTTGCTTTTTAGCGCTTTCAAACGCCTAGCCAATATCAATAAAGACAGAAACCCTAACGAGTCAAGCGAGTTTTCTACCCGTCTTTTTAAAGAGCCAAAAGAGCATGCCCTTTTTGAAGCGTTCAATGCGATCAAAACGAGCGCTTTTGAGAGTTTGGATAGCAAAATAGAGGCTTATTTCAGTTTGCATGCACCTTTAGAAGAGTATTTTAAAAGCGTGTTAGTGATGGATAAAGATATAGAAATCCAAAAAAATCGTAAAAATTTCCTATGGGATGTGTATCAAAGTTTCTTAGAAATTGGGGATATTAAAGAAATTGCGATTTAATTCTGTCAAACGCAAAATCCAGCGTTTTTTAGGGATCGTTTCTTTTATAAGCATGCTTAGTGCGAAAACCTTTACCCTACAAGAATTTTTTAAAGAAGTGGAAACCAATTCTATGGAGTTGATCGGCAAAAAAGCCGATTTTAAAAGCCGTTTGAATGAGCAACGCTCCGTGAATGCTTGGGATTTTCCCTATATTGAGAATGAAACTTCTATGGTGAAAAACTTCCAAGGCATTATAGAAGCGCAACCCAGAACCCTTTTAGTGGTAAGGCCCAAGCTCCCATGGGTGAGTTCGCTTTTATCCAAAAGTCTTTCTATTAAAACCATTCAATACGATAAAAGTTATCAATTGAGTAAAAATCTCGCTTTTATTGGCGCTAAACGCCTTTATTTGACTTATGTGATGACTAAGGAAAAGTATCAGGTGTATGTGCAACGGGAAGCGAACTTTTATTCGCAACTCAAAATCGCTAAAGAAAAAGTCAAAGCCGGCAGCATGAGCGAAAAGGATTACATCAACTTCAATAATTCTTATTTGGAATCCAAACTCGCTAAAACCAATGTGGAAACCAAACTCATAGATTTAGAAAAAATGCTAGACACGATGCTCGCTATTGTGGAGCCGGTCAAAGATGGGGCGCATTTTGACACTTATTTAGACCATTTGCATGATGTCAAGGTGATCGGTTTGGATTTTGAATACGTGCACTTAGAACCTGAAGCTTTAAAGTTTAAATTGGATCGCTCGTTGTATGTGGATATTTTGGATTTGACGGCTAAAGATTATCAGGTGAATGCGAAATTGGCTAATAGAGACGTGTTTAATGCATTTGAATTCGGGATTGGCTCTGAAAGCTATAACTCTTCAACTAATCTTTCTGTGGAAGTGCGTATCCCTTTGCCGGTAACGCCTAAAAATATCTATCAAAAGCGTAAATTCTTGGATCTGCAAAGCGGGACGCTCGCGCAAAATGAAGTGATGAAACGAAACATTAGAATCAACGCTAACTCCTACTTAAACCAGCTCAAAACCAAAGAAGCATACATTGAAACCCAAAAAGAAGCCATTGCCAATAAGAAGCGTTTGATGGAAATGGGGCGCATCGCTTATGAAGCCCAAAAAATCGGGCTTTTTGAATACTTGATCTATCAAAATTCTTACATGGACGCTCTCATCACTCTGGCGGAAGCCAAGATTGAATACATTGATATTAGCGCGCTTTTAGAAGAGACTTTAGGGGAGAGCTTGACCAGATTAGGAGAATTGCATTGAAGCGGGCGTTATGGTGGCTTATGTTAATGGGCGTTTTGGGCGTTTCTTTGGAAGCCAAAGAGTATCCAGAAATTGTTTTAGAAGAAAAAAACTTGCAACCCATGGGGTTAAAGGTGATTAAATTAGATAAAGAGATTTTCAGTAAAGGGCTTCCTTTTAACGCTTATATTGATTTTGATAGTAAAAGCTCTGTGGTGCAGAGTTTGAGTTTTGATGCGTCTGTGGTCGCTGTTTATAAAAGAGAGGGCGAACAGGTGAAGGCTGGAGA
The DNA here is from genome assembly GCF_900120335.1 of Helicobacter pylori. NCBI lineage: Bacteria > Pseudomonadati > Campylobacterota > Epsilonproteobacteria > Campylobacterales > Helicobacteraceae > Helicobacter > Helicobacter pylori. The sequence continues at coordinate 1,047,407 of NZ_LT635477.1, read as the reverse complement.
TGCGATCTGTGAAGTGAGCTCTATTGATTTGAGCAATTTGTATTTTGAATTGCAAAACAACCAAAATAAATTAAAAATCGCTAAAGATATTACTAAAAAAGATTTAGAGCTTTATAGGGCCGGTGTCATTCCTAAAAGGGAGTATCAAACGAGCTTTCTAGCCAGCGAAGAAATGGGCTTAAAAGTCAATCAACTAGAATCCACTTTCAAAAGCTTTGGCGTGGATCCTAAAAACCCTAAAGGGCAGTATGGTTTTAGGATTGTGGCTAGAGATGGCGGTCTTTTAGCGTTAGCGCCTAAAAATGTGGGCGAGAAGATTTTAGCTTTCACTAGCTACGTGCGTATTTCAAAAAGCGATGATTTGATCGCTCAAATCAAATTGCCTGTAGGCGTTTCTAAATCTATTAAAAAAGATTCGCCGGTGTATAATGAAGAGGGGGAAGAAATTGGCAAGATCCAAAGCGTTTCGGTGGTGTTAGACAAAGGCTCTAACACGATTTTAGCCACCGCCTTATTAGATGAGGGCAATTACCATGTGGGGGAAATGGTAGAAATGTATATTCAAGGCTCTCAACCCAAAGACTCCGTTTTAATCCCTTCAAACGCTTTAATCAGGAATGGGAAAGATTACCTGGTGTTTGTGAGAACGCCTAAAGGTTTTAAGCCTGTGGCGGTTCAAGTTTTAGAAGAGCGCAGCAAGATTTTTATCGTGAGCACTCAAAATTTACACCCCAATGACAGCGTGGCAGTGGGTTCATTGATAGGGTTAAAAGGCATGATCAACAATTTAGGGGAAGAGTGATGCTCGCTTCTATCATTGAATTTTCCTTACGCCAACGGGTGATTGTGATTGTTGGCGCGATTCTGATTTTATTTTTTGGGACTTATAGTTTTATCCACACTCCAGTAGACGCTTTCCCGGATATTTCGCCCACTCAAGTCAAAATCATTTTAAAACTCCCCGGCTCTAGCCCTGAAGAAATGGAAAATAACATCGTGCGCCCTTTAGAATTAGAGCTTTTAGGCTTGAAAGGGCAAAAATCTTTAAGGAGCGTTTCAAAATATTCTATTTCAGACATTACGATAGATTTTGATGACAGCGTGGATATTTATTTAGCGAGAAATATTGTCAATGAGCGCTTGAGCAGCGTGATGAAAGATTTACCTGTGGGGGTTGAAGGGGGCATGGCGCCCATTGTTACGCCCTTATCAGACATCTTTATGTTCACCATTGATGGCAATATCACCGAAATAGAAAAACGACAGCTTTTAGATTTTGTGATCCGCCCGCAATTGAGAATGATTAGCGGCGTGGCGGATGTCAATTCTATTGGAGGCTTTAGCAGGGCGTTTGTGATCGTGCCGGATTTTAATGACATGGCAAGGCTTGGGGTGAGTATTTCTGATTTAGAAGCGGCTGTGAGAGTGAATTTAAGAAACAGCGGAGCGGGGCGCGTGGATAGAGATGGCGAAACCTTTTTAGTCAAAATCCAAACCGCTTCTTTGAGTTTAGAAGACATTGGCAAAATCACCGTTTCCACTAATTTAGGGCATTTGCATATTAAGGATTTTGCGAAAGTCATCAGCCAGTCTCGCACCCGATTAGGGTTTGTTACTAAAGATGGCGTGGGCGAGACCACAGAGGGCTTAGTGCTTTCTTTAAAAGAAGCCAACACGAAAGAAATCATCACTCAAGTGTATCAAAAACTAGAAGAATTAAAACCCCTTTTACCGAGCGGTGTGTCCCTTAATGTTTTTTATGATCGCTCTGAATTCACGCAAAAAGCCATTGCCACCGTTTCTAAAACCCTCATTGAAGCCGTTGTTTTAATCATCATCACGCTCTTTTTATTTTTAGGGAATTTGAGGGCGAGCGTGGCTGTGGGGGTGATTTTACCCTTAAGTTTGTCCGTGGCGTTTATTTTTATCAAGCTCAATAATTTGACTTTAAACTTGATGAGTTTGGGGGGGCTGATTATCGCTATAGGCATGCTCATTGACTCAGCCGTGGTGGTGGTGGAAAACGCTTTTGAAAAATTGAGCGCTAACACTAAAACCACTAAACTCCATGCGATCTATCGCTCATGTAAAGAAATCGCCGTTTCAGTGGTGAGCGGGGTGGTGATCATCATTGTGTTTTTTGTGCCGATTTTGACCTTACAGGGTTTAGAGGGAAAGATGTTTAGGCCTTTAGCGCAAAGCATTGTGTACGCGCTTTTAGGCACTTTAGTTCTATCTATTACGATCATTCCTGTAGTCAGCTCTCTTGTTTTAAAAGCCACGCCCCATAGCGAAACCTTTTTAACGAGGTTTTTAAATAGAATCTATGGCCCTTTATTGGAATTTTTTGTGCGTAACCCTAAAAAAGTGATTTTAGGAGCGTTTGTTTTTTTAATGGCGAGCCTTTCTTTATTCCCTTTTGTGGGGAAGAATTTCATGCCCACTTTAGATGAGGGCGATGTGGTTTTGAGCGTGGAAACCACCCCCTCTATTTCCTTAGATCAATCTAAAGATCTCATCTTAAACATTGAAAGCACGATTAAAAAGCATGTCAAAGAAGTCAAAACCATTGTCGCACGCACAGGGAGCGATGAATTGGGGCTGGATTTGGGGGGGTTGAATCAAACCGATACTTTTATTTCTTTCATCCCTAAAAAAGAATGGAGCGTGAAAACCAAAGACGAATTGTTAGAAAAAATCATGGATTCTTTAAAAGACTTTAAGGGGATTAATTTTTCTTTCACCCAACCTATTGAAATGAGGATTTCTGAAATGCTTACAGGGGTTAGGGGGGATTTAGCGGTTAAGATTTTTGGAGATGATATTAGCGCATTAAACGAGTTGAGTTTTCAAATCGCGCAAGTTTTAAAAGGGATTAAAGGCTCTAGTGAAGTTTTAACCACGCTCAATGAGGGCGTGAATTATTTGTATGTAACGCCCAATAAAGAAGCGATGGCGAATGTGGGGATCACTAGCGATGAATTTTCCAAGTTTTTAAAATCCGCTTTAGAGGGTTTGATCGTGGATGTGATCCCTACAGGGATTTCACGCACGCCGGTGATGATCCGCCAAGAGAGCGATTTTGCAAGCTCTATCACAAAGATTAAAAGCTTGGCCTTGACTTCAAAATATGGCGTTTTAGTGCCTATCACTTCTATCGCTAAGATTGAAGAAGTGGATGGCCCTGTTTCTATCGTGCGCGAAGATTCAAGGCGCATGAGCGTGGTTCGCAGTAATGTGGTGGGGCGCGATTTAAACTCTTTCGTAGAAGAGGCTAAAAAAGTGATCGCTCAAAACGTCAAACTCCCTCCTAGCTACTATATCACTTATGGGGGGCAGTTTGAAAACCAGCAACGGGCTAATAAAAGGCTTTCCACCGTTATCCCTTTAAGCATCTTAGCGATTTTTTTCATTCTTTTTTTCACTTTTAAAAGCATTCCTTTAGCCTTGCTCATTCTTTTGAATATCCCTTTTGCGGTTACCGGAGGGCTTATTGCGTTGTTTGCGGTAGGGGAATATATTTCAGTGCCAGCGAGCGTGGGCTTTATCGCTCTTTTTGGGATTGCGGTTTTAAATGGCGTGGTGATGATAGGCTATTTTAAAGAGCTTCTCTTACAAGGAAAAAGCGTAGAAGAATGCGTTTTGTTGGGCGCTAAAAGGCGTTTGAGGCCGGTTTTAATGACCGCTTGCATTGCCGGTTTGGGTTTGCTCCCTTTATTATTTTCTCATAGCGTGGGATCCGAAGTCCAAAAACCCTTAGCGATCGTGGTGCTTGGAGGTTTGGTTACCTCAAGCGCTCTAACCTTACTCTTACTGCCACCCATGTTCATGCTCATCGCTAAAAAGATTAAAATCGTTTGAATTAAAGGATTTCACATGCTAGCTTTAGAAATTTATATTGATATTTGCTTGAAAGACGCTTTAATAGATTATTTGTTTGAAAAAGGCTTTGATGATTTTTTTTATGTGGAATGCTATAAATACGCCGCTTCTTCATTGCTTTTAAGCCAAAAAGAACAGGTGAGCGGGCGTAAAGACTACGCTAAATTCAAGCTTTTTTTAAGCGAGGAAGTCGCTTTACCTCTAGCCCAAGCGTTAAAAAACCAGTTCGCTTCTAAAGAAATGAAATTGTTTTATTCTCAAACGCATGGGTTGTAAAATGCATGCATTAACCAAACGAAATTCTAAGTAAAAACATGCTATAACACCAATAAAGGAGCTAAGATGTATGCTGTAACTTTTGATCTTGACACCAATTGCTTGAATGAAAACGGAGTGAATCTGTCAAAAGTTTATTCTGATATTCGTAAATTCATGGAACAACACGGCTTTAAATGGCAACAAGGTAGCGTGTATTTTGGCGATGAGACCATCAACGCTGTTACTTGTGTCGCTACGGTGCAAATTTTAGCCAAACAAATACCATGTTTTGCGGATTGTGTTAAAGATGTCAGAATGTTAAAAATAGAAGAAAACAACGATTTAATGCCGGCTATTAAAATCGTTCTATAAGCATAGCTCTTGCGAGTTTTGACAAACAAGACAAGAGGATCTCACGCTATTTGACGCAATCAAAAATCATTCATTTTTCAATATTGATTGAGTCTAATCCGTAAAAATCAAGTATAACACCCACTATTAAATGGTGCTAGGAGTTTGTAATGATAGTTATTCTTAAAAATCCGCTTTCTCTCTCTCTCTCTCTAGTCAGCCGTTTTATCTTTTCACCCCCATATAAACCCATACCCATATAAACCCTATCCATATTTTATTTTAGGGATTTTTGCGTCTGATTTAGTTTTTAATTTTTAATTTTTAATAAAGGATTGGTAATGATTTTACGCGCGCAAACGAATTTTGTGGAGTTTTTAGAACAGGTTTTAGAAGTTTTAAAAGAAGTAGAGATCGATAAAACAGAATGCTCTACTCTTTTAGCAAGCATTCAAAAACAACAGCTTGTGATACCCGTTGTGGGGAATTTTAGCACAGGCAAAAGCACGCTATTAAACCGCTTTTTAGGCAGTAGCGTTTTGCCTACCGGTATCACGCCAGAGACTTCTTTAGCCACTGAATTGCACTATAGCGCTAATGAACGCATAGAGGCTTTTTCAAGCAATGACGAAAAAACAGAGAGTTTTGAACTGAATGAGCAAAGTTTTGAGGCGATTAAAGAGAATGCGGCGAAGTATTCCTACCTCAAGGTTTATTTGAATAATGAAGCCCTAAAAGATAGCGCGCCTTTAGTGTTTGTGGATATGCCCGGGTTTGATAGCCCCATTTTAAGCCACACCCATGCCATTTTGGAATATTTGGAAAGGGGCGTGCATTTTGTCATTCTCACAAGCGTAGAAGAGGGTAATCTTACTAAACGCATGGTTAGGGAATTGAAAAACCTTTTAGAGTTTGACAAAAGCCTTAGCTTTATTTTGAGTAAAACGAATTTAAGGACGCCTTCGCAAGTGGGAGAAATCTCTCGCTACATTCAAGAGCAAATCCAGGATCACCTTGATTTGACAACGCATCTTATCCATTCTAATAAAGACAATAACGCTCTTTTAGAGGTGGCGGATAAAATAGCCTAAAAAGCGTGATTGAAAGCTTTGATTACTCCAAAGAAAAGGCTTTAGAAGAAATACAAGCTTTGGATTTGGGCGTTAAAGACATTGAAAAAACCTATGAAAAATTAAGGGCTAATTTAGAAGAAGAATATTCTAGCGTGGCTGTAAATTCTGTGGTTAAAAAAGTCATAGAAGAGGTCAGGGATCAAAAGCCCTATTTAGCCTCTTTAATCAACAGGCCTAACGAGTTCAATAGCGAAATAGAAAGCATCATGCAACAAAGCTTGATCAAAAACGCTAAATTAGAGATTGAAAAGATCAACCTTTCTTTTTCAAAAGATTTTTGCGCGGAATTTGCAAGCTTGAACAACACGCAGCTTTCTAGCGATTTTTCTGTAAATTTAGAGCATAGCCTTGAATTAGGGATCAACGCCTTAAGCGTGATTTTAGCCAAAAACCCGGTTACAAGGCCGTTTGCGCTGATTTTGCAAGGGTTAAAACCTCTTTTAAAAGATTTACTGACATTGTTGCCTAATATCATCGCTTCATTCTTTAGAAATGAGGAAAAAGAGCGGGCGAAATTAGAAAATTGGATTGAAGCAAAAGTGATACCAGAGATTCAACACGAGCTTAAAAAAGTTTTACCGGGCTTGTTTAATGAATGCTTGGAAAATTCCCTAAAAGGTTTAAAAGATCGGTGCGAACTGGAAATCACGCATAAAAAACAAGAAATCGCGCTCGCTCAAACAGAAAAAGAAAAACACCTAAACGATCTAGAAGATCAAAAACAAATCTTAGAAAACAAGATCAACGCTTTAAGCGATTTAGAACAACAATATTTAAAGGGTTAAAATGAACGCGCAAGAACTCATTAAAAAAAGCGCTTTAATTGAAAAAACGCTAAAAGAACAAGGCTTGCAAGAAAAAGTGAAGCCTTTTATCAGCGATAACGCTGTGATTACAACCGAAGAGTTAGAGAAAACGCTAAAAGAAATGCAGGCTAAAGATAGGGATCTTAAAGTCGGCATCATCGGGCGCGTGAAAGCGGGCAAAAGCTCGCTTCTAAACGCTTTGATTTTTGAGGGTGTAGAGATTTTACCCAAAGCGGCAACGCCCATGACGGCTAGCCTTACCATTTTAAAATACGCCAATACCCTGAGCGCTGAAGTGGAGTTTTATAGCCCAAAGGATATTGCAGAGCTTAAAAACGAACATGAAAGGTATGTAAGGGAGTTTAATAGGATTGTTGAAGAAGAAGTCAAAGGGCAAAAAGAAAAACAGAGTTTGGCAAACAGGGCTAAAGAGGGATTAGCTAAGGGAGTTGGCAAACTTATTAACAGAAACAAAAACACTGAAGCAGCGCCCAAAGAGAATATTTTAAGCGATGAAGAAATAGTAGAAAGGGCTGAAAGGATCGCTAAAAACGAGCTAGAAAAGGACACAAAACTCGTTTCATCACACGATCAATACGAAAAAATAAAAAAAAGCGGTTTGCTCAACACGGAAAACTTGGATCCGCGCATTCAAGCCAACAGCTTACAAGATCTGAATCAAAAATTGCTCCAATTCGTGGGCGCAAACGGGAAGTATATGCCCTCACTAAAGCGGTGCGAATTTCTTTGAATAACCAAAACCTTAAAGATTTGGAAGTGATTGACACCCCGGGAGTGAATGATCCCATCGCTTCCAGAGAAGAGCGCACTAAAGCCTTATTGAAAGATTGCGATGTGGTGTTTATTGTAAGCCCTTCTGGTCAGTTTTTAACGGAGAGCGATATGAGTTTGTTTGACAGGGTTTCTCATAAAGAAGGCCTTCAAGAAATTTATTTCGTGGCAAGCCAAGCCGACAGCACCGTTGGCTCTATGAGTGAAGTGGAAAAATCCAACCAACACCTCCCTACAGCCTTTGAAAACGCGCAAAAATCCCTTTCATCTCAATTAAATAATATCATGGGAAAATTGATTGAAAAATACCCTAACCAACGAGAGGTTTTTGAAAAAGCAATCAAAAATGGCGTCATTTTGGCTTCAGGGGTTTGCTTTAGCATGCACAAAGATTCCAACAACCAAGCTTCTTGGGAAAGAAACCAAAAAACAAAAGAGTATCACAATGCCTTACGGAATTTAAGACATTCTTACCCTGACGCTTTTAGTAGCGATGATAAGTCTAAAGAAAGCTTACTCTTTTTAAGCAATATGGGCGCGATTGAAGAGCGTTTAAAAAAAGCCGCCCAAGAGAAAGAAAAAATCATGTCTCAAAAATTGCAAAATTATGCAGAGAGCCAAGCAAACAACCTCCATTCATTCATAACGCAGTTGTTGCAAGATTTGGAAGAAGAAAAAAGAGGGTTAAAAACGCTGATATTAGCGCTATCAAAGAGCAAATAAGGGCTTATGAAAAACTCTCTGGTAACATTGAAATGAAGTTTAGGGAAGCGTATGAAGAATTTATCTTGCATTTCATCAACAAGATTAGAGTTGGCTTGGAAGAAACGTTGAAGAAAGCTATCCAAACGGCTAGGGTTAGTGCTGAAGAAGAAGAGGGAGTAGAGTATTACACTGAAAGAGTGAAGCAAGGCGGTGCTTGGGGGAGCTTTAAAAGGAATTTTTTATTTTGGGCTGATGATGATGCGGGCTATGATGAAGTAGAACGCACAAGAGCAGTGATTAAAGCCGGAGCGGTGCTTGATTATTTGATAGAGATGCATGAAAGCTGCGAAAGGGCTTTGAATGACAGCACTAATTCTTTTAAAGTCGTTTTTAAAAAAGAACTCTACGCTGAAGTCTTTTCTAGAATGAGTGAAATCATCCGTGATAATAGTTTGATTGATAAATACGCTTTCAAAAAAAGCGTGATAGCTGTTTTAGATTCCATTGAATTTAAAAAGTTTGATTATGCTGATAAGCTTCCTGGCGAGATAAGGGGTAAAACGGGCTTTTTAAAAGGCAATGAAGCTAATGCTTTCATACAAAGCGTGGAAAATCATGCGAGAGGTTTTGAAGCTGAGGCTAAACAAGATGTGAAAGGCTACATCGGAGGTTTAAGAGAGAATTTAAAAAAGCAAAACTTCGCTAGCGATACGCTTAAAAAACTTAAAGAAAACATGCAAGACTTGCAAAGTCAAGTGCAAAACAAGGAACAATCCATCGCTCAATTAGACGCGCAAATCAAAGCTTTAAGGGGGATCCAATGATTAATTTTTTAATGGTATTTTTAATGACAATAGCAGGGCTGAAAACCACCACAATACAGAGGCGGTGGGCTTAGAGGAGTGCTACGATTTGATCGCTCGTATTTTAAACGCCAAAACAAGCAATGAAGGGCTAGAAGAATACCAGAGCATCTTAGACAACGAGTTTTTAGAGTTCGCTAGCGGCGTGGATTCGCTCAAAGAAAAGGAAATAGCGTTACTGACACTCCAAGGAATCCAAAAAGAATTGCAATTAGTGGCGAGTTACCCTAGTTTGTTCCAAAAAACCATCGTTGCGGTGGGGGGAGGGTTTAGCGCGGGCAAATCCACTTTTTTAAACAACTTGTTGGGCTTGAAATTAAAACTCCCTGAAGACATGAATCCCACCACAGCTATCCCCACTTATTGCTTAAAGGGTCAAAGAGAAGTTTTAATGGGATTTTCTCAAAATGGGGGCATGGTGGAATTGCCTAATCTCGCTTTTGATCATCAGTTTTTAAAATCCCTTGGCTTTAATTTGAAAGAAATCATGCCCTTCATGCTCTTAAGCGCTCCTAGCGTGCCTTTTGAATTTTTATGCTTCATAGACACGCCTGGTTTTAACCCCGCCAATCAAGGCTATACGGGTAGGGACAAAGAAGCCTCTAAAGAATCCCTAAAACACGCCAAACACATTTTATGGCTCGTTAGTTGCGAGCGTGGGGGTATTGAAAGCGATGATTTAGAGTTTTTGCAAGAATTATACGAAGAAGAGGGCAAGCAGGTTTTTATCGTATTGAGTAGGGCTGATATGCGCACCAAAAGCCAGTTAGAAGAAGTCGCTAAACAAATTAAAGAGACTTTAAGAGATCATGGCATTGAGTTTAAAGGGATTTGCGCTTATAGCGCTACAAGGTATCAAGAATATAAAGAGTTCAGCGAAAAAAGCAAAGTTTTTAACTTGCTTGAGAAATTTTTAAAAAAATTAAATCAAAGGAGCGAGAAACAAAACGAAATTTTAGGATATTTATACGAGGTGCATTCCATGTATGAAAAGGCTATTAAGCAAGACGCTAGCCGATTCAAACGCTACCAAAGCGAATTGCGTTCTGTTGGATTGGATTTGATGCAAATTTGCCGAGCAAGAGAAAACCAAAAGAGAGAATTTAGCACGATTGAACGAAGTGATTGATTTGTTTAAAGAAAGCATTGATAAAGTCTTTGATCGCGTGAGCGCTTTCACTTGGGAAAAATACAAAGCAGAAAACGAAGACGAAGAGGATGATGAAGAAAACTACAGGGAATTTGAAGAAATCAAAAAAATGGTGCTGTATTTTAGGGATCGCAGTTTGTTTTATTTGGATTGGTATGAATTGAGCCAAGAAAAAATCCAAGAAGAATATAGAGATTGTATAGATTATGATAATAAACTGCTCCAACTGCATTATTCTTTAGAAAACCTACAAAGGCTTAGAGAATTTAAAGAAGAGGAGGACAACGACTATCAAGGGCTTTTAAACGACGAGGAGCTCCAAAATAATTTGCGGGAGTGGAGGGATTTAAAAACACACCGGTAGAAGCAAACAAAAGAGAATTTGAAGAAATCAAAAAAATGGTATTGTTTTACAAGGAACTCAACATGTATGCAGAATCTTGGGATTTGAGCCAAGAAGAGATCCAAGAATACAGAGAGGAAATAGAATCTTACAACGAGCTACTCGAATTGGAGTTTTCTTTGAGGAATTTGCTAATACTTAAGGGCTTTAAAGAAGCAAGTGAGAGAGATTATCAAGAGAATTGGTTAAATAATAGTGATTTTCAAAACAATTTGCGGGAGTGGAGGAGAACAAAAAATCAACAAAATAACAATAAAACTTTCAATACGAATGATACGAATTTATTTGAAACTATTCGGGCAGTTATTGCTGAGCAGTTGGGAATAGATGTATCACGAGTTACGCCAGAAGCGAAATTTGTGAAGGATTTAGGTGTGGACTCTTTAGATATCGTGGAATTAATCATGGCGTTAGAAGAAAGGTTTGGCATTGAGATTTCTGATGAGCAAGCGGAAAAAATCGTCAATGTGGGCGATGTAATGAGATATATTGAGAAACAACTAATTTAACGCTTTTTAATTTTAAAATATTATTTAATATGTATATATTTTAATCAAAGACAGCGTTTTGAATGTAAGGGCTATTTTAAACTTATTATTGTAAAATGGTGAGTTTTACAATCAATGAGATTAGGAATTTAATGGAAATTGCAGTATTTGGTGGCGGGGCGTGGGGGAGGGCTTTAGCCTTTGCTTTTGGAGAAAAGAATGAAGTGAAAATCATTTCAAGGCGGGATTTAAACGAGCCGCTAAAAAAGCTCAATGACGCTTTAATCTCTAAAGGTTCTGCCCCCATAGAGCAAGTGGATTTAGAAAGAGGCTTAAAAGCGGCACTCTATGTGATCGCTATTAGCGTGCAGCACTTAAGAGAATGGTTTCAAAACGCTTCTTTACCCAAAAACGCTAAGGTTTTAATCGCCTCTAAAGGGATAGAGGTTTTAAATAAGGCGTTTGTGAGCGAGATCGCAAAGGATTTTATCGATCCTAACGCTTTGTGTTTTTTAGCCGGCCCGAGTTTTGCGGCTGAAATCATTCAAGGCTTGCCTTGCGCGTTAGTCATCCATTCTAATAATCAAGCTTTAGCACTAGAATTTGCCAATAAAACCCCCTCTTTTATCAGAGCCTACGCCCAACAAGACATCATAGGGGGTGAAATCGCCGGGGCGTATAAAAACGTGATAGCCATTGCTGGGGGGGTTTGTGATGGCTTGAAATTAGGCAATAGCGCTAAAGCGAGTTTATTGTCTAGGGGTTTGGTGGAAATGCAACGCTTTGGGGCGTTCTTTGGGGGCAAGACAGAGACTTTTTTAGGACTTTCTGGGGCTGGGGATTTGTTTTTAACCGCTAATTCCATTTTATCCAGGAATTATCGTGTGGGTTTGGGGCTAGCCCAAAACAAGCCTTTAGAGGTGGTTTTAGAAGAATTGGGCGAAGTGGCTGAAGGGGTGAAAACGACCAACGCCATTGTGGAAATCGCTAAAAAATATGGCATTTACACGCCCATTGCGAGCGAATTAGCCTTGCTTTTAAAGGGTAAGAGTGTGCTAGAGAGCATGAACGATTTGATCAGACGCGCTTAAAAGGAAAGAGAGCATGCAAGATTTTTCAAGTTTATTATTAAAATTACAAGAGTATTGGAAAGATCAAGGCTGTTTGGTGATCCAGCCTTATGATATTCCTGCAGGAGCTGGGACATTCCACCCCGCCACGCTTTTAAGGAGTTTGGATAAAAAGCCGTGGAACGTGGCGTATGTCGCGCCCTCTAGAAGGCCTACTGATGGGCGCTATGGGGAAAACCCTAACCGCTTGGGGAGTTATTACCAATTCCAAGTAGTCATCAAGCCAAGCCCTTCTAATATCCAAGAAATGTATTTAAAAAGCTTGGAAGTGTTAGGGATAAACCTTAATGAGCATGACATACGATTTGTAGAAGACAATTGGGAGAGTCCGACTTTGGGGGCATGGGGGCTTGGCTGGGAAGTGTGGCTTGATGGCATGGAGGTTACGCAATTCACTTATTTCCAGCAAGTGGGGGGCATTCCTTGCAGCCCTATCCCTGTGGAAATCACTTACGGCTTAGAAAGATTGGCGATGTATGTCCAAAAAGTGGAAAATATCCTAGAGATTGAATGGGCGAAAAAGGATAATGAAAGCGTTCGTTACGCGCAAGTGCATTTGGAAAGCGAATACGAATTCAGCAAGTATCATTTTGAAGTGGCGAGCGTAACAAGGCTGTTAGGAATGTTTAAAAACGCCCAAGCCGAAGCCTTGCATTGTTTGGAAAACAAGCTCCCGCTGCCGGCTTATGATTTGGTGATGCTATGCTCGCATTTTTTCAATATTTTAGACGCTAGAAAGGCGATTTCGGTGGCTGAAAGGCAAAATTATATTTTACAGATTAGGGATTTAGCCAAAGGGTGCGCCGTTCTTTATAAAGAGCAAGAAGAAGAAAGAGAAGAGCGCCTAAAAAACGCTCTAACAAAGGCTTAAAATGGCGTTAGTTAAGGAAGTGTTAGAAGTTTTGAATCGCCTTTCGCCTTTTGAACTCCAAGAATCATGGGATAATAGCGGGTTGAATGTGGGGAGTGGAAATAGTGAGTTTAGCCACATTATCGCATGCTTAGAAATCACGCCTAAAATCGCTCTAAACGCCCCACAAAACGCCCTAATCATCACGCACCACCCTTTAATTTTCAAGCCCTTAAAAACGCTAAATTATGAGGTGTATCCGGGGAATATTTTAAAAATCTTAATCCAAAAAAACATTTCAGTCATCAGCATGCACACGAATTTTGACAAAACGCATTTAAACAAGCATTTCGCGCGCGCGCTTTTAGGGTTTGATGGTTTGATAGAAAAAGGCCTTATGTTAGTGAAAGAAAACGCCAATATAGAATTTGATGCGCTGTTAGAAAAAATCAAATCTTCTTTAGGGGTGGGAAAATTAGCGTGCGTCAAAAGTTCTCAAATGATTAAAGATTTAGCGTTTGTGTGCGGATCGGGGGCGTCCATGTTTTCTTCTTTAAAAGCGCAAAGCTGTTTGATTACAGGCGATGTGAAATACCATGACGCTATGATCGCTCAATCTTTAGGGATAAGTTTGATTGACGCCACGCATTATTATAGCGAAAGGGGTTTTGCGCTGATTGTGGCTGAAATTTTGCATTCTTTTGATTATTTGGTTACAATAGAGAATTTTAAAAACCCCTTGCAAATCATTTAAAGGAAAGCGATGAACACCCACCTCAAACAATTGATTGAAATTTCGCATTTGGATAAAGAAATTGACTCCTTAGAGCCGTTGATCAGAGAAAAACGGAAAGACTTGGATAAAGCCTTGAATGATAAAGAAGCTAAAAATAAAGCGATTTTGAATCTAGAAGAAGAAAAATTAGCCCTAAAATTACAGGTTTCTAAAAACGAGCAAACCTTACAAGACACGAACGCTAAAATCGCCAGTATCCAAAAGAAAATGAGCGAGATCAAATCCGAAAGGGAGTTGCGCTCTTTAAACATTGAAGAAGATATTGCTAAAGAACGATCCAGTCAAGCCAACAGAGAAATTGAAAACCTGCAAAATGAAATCAAGCACAAAAGCGAAAAACAAGAAGTTTTGAAAAAGGAAATGCTAGAGCTTGAAAAATTAGCGTTGGAATTGGAAAACTTAGTGGAAAACGAAGTCAAAAACATCAAAGAAACCCAACAGATCATCTTTAAAAAGAAAGAAGAACTCGTGGAAAAAACCGAGCCTAAAATCTATAGCTTTTATGAAAGGATTAGAAGATGGGCGAAAAACACGAGCATCGTAACGATCAAAAAACAGGCTTGTGGGGGTTGCTTTATTCGGTTGAACGATAAGATTTATGCCGAAGTGCTAACGAGTGGGGACATGATCACTTGCCCGTATTGCGGGCGTATTTTATACGCTGAGGGCGCGTATGAAAGTAACGCTCAACCTCCAAAAGAAAGCCAACCAAAAGAAAGCCAACCAAAAGAAAGCCAAGAAGAAAGCCAAGAATCCGTTTGATTGTTTAAGTTTTTCTACCTTTTATGTTTGACTTTGGGGCATCTTTTGGGTGCGCCTTTCATCTTGATTTGGAGTTTTAAGGAAAAATACCGCCATTCTTTAAAGGCTCGTTTTTTTCTCAAAGACAATCTTTTAAAAAGCGAGCCGATTTTTTGGTTTCATGCATGTTCTTATGGGGAGGTCAAATCTTTAGAGCCGATCGTTCAAGCTTTAAAAGAGCCGATTTTAATCAGCGTTACCACCCATACCGGCTTTGAATTAGCCGCTCAAACTTACCAGCATTCTCAACACATAGAAGTGCGTTACCTGCCTTTTGAAACCCTATTGTTTGCATGGGAAAAAAACTTAAAACGCTTGAAAACTTTGGTGGTTACAGAAGCGGAATTGTGGTTTAATGTGTTTGATACGGCTCAAAAATTAGGGGCAAAAACCATGCTCATTAACGCTAGGATCAGCACCCGTTCTTACCCCAAGTACCAGCGTTTTTCTTTTTTTTATGCGCTTTTATTCAAACGCATTGATTTGATTTTAGCGCAAAGCAAGGACGATCAAAAGCGTTTGTTGAATCTAGGGGCTAAAAAAGTGGTGGATTTTTTGAATATCAAGCGTTTTTCAAAGCCTGTGATCACTTCGTTTTACCCTAAAAACCCAAGCGCTTTAAACATTGTTTTAGCCAGCACGCATGAGGGCGAAGAGGAGTTGGGGTTAAAAGCGTTTTTAGAATTGAAAAAGACTTTTAAAAACGCAAGGCTCTTTATCGTGCCGCGCCACCCCGAGCGTTTTAAAAGCGTGCAAGATTTATTGCAAAATACCTTAAAAACGACGCCTTTTAGTTTGGAGTGTTTTTCTTCAAAGGGTTTTGTGGAATGCGATATTTTGTTAGTGGATAGGTTGGGGGAATTGAATAACTTCTATGCGATCGCAGACATTGTCATTTTAGGGGGTTCGTTTGTCAAAATGGGGGGGCATAACCCTTTAGAGCCGGCGTTTTTTAATGCGCGCTTAATCACAGGGGAGTATCTTTTCAACCAGGTGGCGTTGTTTGAATTAATCAAGCCTTATAAAATCGTTCCAAAAGAGGATCTGTTAGGCGCTCTTTTAGATTACAAAAATTTAGGCGTGGCGCGTTTTTTAGAAAACGGGCATGATTTAAACGAATTGCTCGCATTCATTAAACATTAGAAAAATAAAGGATAAACATGGAAAAAGCTTACAAATTATTGAGCGTTCAAGAAAACATTTCGCATAAAAAAGCTAAAGCTTTGATTGATTCAGGGTTAGTGAGCATAGGGGGGAAGAAATTGAGTGTTGCTAGAAAGGAATTACCCCAAAACACGCGCTTTAGCGTCCAAAAGGTTGAAAAACCCAGCGTGATTTTTGAAGATGAAAACATTCTAGCCCTTTTTAAACCCCCTTTTATAGAGAGCTATGATTTAGCCTCTTTTTTCAAGGATTGGGCGTTGTTGCACCGCTTGGATAAAGAAACAAGCGGGGTGATTTTATTGGTGAAAGAAAATTCAGAATTCCATTTAAAAGCTAAAAAGGCTTTTAAAGACAGGGCGGTTAAAAAAGAGTATTTAGCGATCGTTCAAGGCATCATAGAAGAAGAGCGAGAAATCAACGCCCCCATTCTTACCATTAAAACCACTAAAGCTTTCAGTAAAATCTCTAAAAAAGGGCAAGAAGCGATCACAATCATCATGCCCTTAAAAATCATCAATAAAAAAACCCTTTTAAAAGTGGGGATCAAAACCGGAAGAACCCACCAGATCAGAGTCCATTTAAAGCACATCAACCACCCCATTATAGGCGATACGCTCTATAATAATGAGCCAGGTTCAGCCAAACGCTTGATGCTCCATGCGCATAAAATCGCGCTGTTAGGGTATGAATTTGAAGCGATCCCCCCTAAAGAATTTGAAATTTAAGGATGAGCATGAACGCTTGGAATACGATTTATGAACGATTTAACCCCATCGCTTTTAGTCTTGGCGGTATTGAAGTGCATTGGTATGGTTTGGCGTATGCGTGCGCGATTGTTGTCGCTTTTTATATGGCGTTAAGAATGATCCAAAAAGATCCCAAGCGATTCCCCATTGAAAGGAAGGAATTTGAAAGCTATTTTTTATGGGCGGAGCTTGGCATTGTGCTAGGGGCAAGGATAGGATACGTTCTTATTTATGAGCCTAATTCCAGCTATTATTTGACGCATTTTTGGCAAATCTTTAACCCTTTTGATAGCCATGGGAATTTTATAGGCATTCGTGGGATGAGCTATCATGGGGGGTTAGTGGGGTTTTTGATCGCTTCGTATCTTTATAGCCGTAAGGATCTAAAAAAGCTTTTGATTTATTTGGATTTGATTGCGATCAGCCTGCCTTTAGGGTATGTTTTTGGGAGGATTGGGAATTTTTTAAACCAGGAGCTTTTTGGGAGGATTGTCCCCAAAGACAGCCATTTAGGGCAGATCATAGGCATTATGGTGGATAACGAGTTGCGCTATCCCAGCCAGTTGATTGAAGCGTTTTTAGAGGGGGTTGTCGTGTTTTTTATGGTGATGTGGGCTAAAAAACACACCAAAACGCATGGGTTGCTCATCGTGGTTTATGGCTTGGGGTATTCCTTGATGCGCTTTATTGCAGAGTTTTACAGAGAGCCAGACAGCCAATTAGGGGTTTATTTTTTGAATTTGAGCATGGGACAGATTTTAAGCTTACTTATGGTAATTGTTTCGTTAGGGATTTTATTGTATGCTATAAGGCATTCTAAAAAAATAAAGGAAAATCAATGAAATTTTTGGATCACGAAAAAAGAAGACAATTACTGAACGAGCGCCATTCTTGCAAGATGTTTGATAGCCATTATGAGTTTTCTAGCGAAGAATTAGAAGAAATCGCTGAAATCGCCAGGCTATCGCCAAGCTCTTACAACACGCAACCATGGCATTTTGTGATGGTTACTAATAAGGATTTAAAAAAACAAATTGCAGCGCACAGCTATTTTAATGAAGAGATGATTAAAAGCGCTTCAGCGTTAATGGTGGTATGCTCTTTAAAACCTAGCGAGTTGTTACCGCATAGCCACTACATGCAAAATCTCTATCCGGAGTCTTATAAAGTCAGAGTGATCCCGTCTTTTGCTCAAATGCTTGGCGTGAGATTCAACCACAGCATGCAAAAATTAGAAAGCTATATTTTAGAGCAATGCTATATTGCGGTGGGGCAAATTTGCATGGGCGTGAGCTTAATGGGATTGGATAGTTGCATTATTGGAGGCTTTGATCCTTTAAAAGTGGGCGAGATTTTAGAACAGCGTATCAATAAGCCTAAAATCGTGTGTTTGATCGCTTTGGGTAAGAGAGTGGCAGAAGCGAGCAAAAAATCAAGAAAATCAAAGATTGATGCAATTACTTGGTTGTGATTAAACGAAATCAAAAACTTTTTAACTATAATCAAACCTAAATTAAAGTTTAAGGAGTGGTATTTTGTTTAAAAGAATGGTTTTAATCGCTCTTTTAGGGGTGTTTTCAAGCGTTTCATTAAGTGCTAAGAGTATTTTAAGAGATGATGGGATTTTAGTCTCTGATTTAAAGGGCATGAAATCAGAATTGTCTGATGCTCCTGCTTGGGTTTTTGAAGACGCTAAAGTCCCCTATGAAGAAATGGGCGTGGCGTATATTCCTGTTAATAATAAATATTTAGGGATTGAGCAAGCGACTTTGAACGCTAAATTGAGCTTGATCGTGGTTTTTCATGAAATCATGTTGAAGTATAAAAAACGCTTCATGGAGCAATTCCATGAGTCCGAGCAAACGGCTACGAATATCAGCTACGCTGTCTATAATTATTTATCAACTAAGATCCAGGTATCCAACACCTATACGAATTTAAAATCTGAGGTGGCTGTGGTGAAAATCAAGCTAGAGGGTTGCCAGATTGAGCAAATCAAAAGGTATTTAAAAGCGAGCGTTGAAGACCTTAACGATAACGAAATCGCCTACATCGCTAAGGTCGCTCAAAAAGAATTCGGTAGCGTTTGCGCGTTAAGGTAGTTTTATAGCATTCTAGCGAGCATGTTTAGGGCATGCTCTACGCTTTTATTTTGAACGCTTTCTCTGTCCCCTTTAAAAAAACAACGATCAATGAAGGCTTGAGATCCTAATCTTTGTGCACCAATATAAATCGTGCCTACAGGATTAGCTTTACTCCCTCCATTAGGGCCAGCCACCCCGCTAATCGCCAGTGCTAGATTCACTTTAAAATTTAAAAACACGCCTAATAGCATTTCTTTCACGCATTCTTCGCTATAAACCCCAAAGACTTTTAAAGTCGTGGCATTGACTTTCAACAATTCGCGCTTAACCTCTTCACTATAACACACAACACCCCCCATAAAAACCGCTGAAGCCCCACTAATGGAAGTGAATGCATGCGATAATAACCCCCCAGAGCAGCTTTCAGCCACCGCCATTTTTAAACCTAAAGATTTCAAGCGCTCTATTACAGCGTTTGCGCTTTTTTTGTTGTCGTCTAATTCCACAATATTGGAGTTAAAAAGCGTTTGAAGATAAATTCTCGCTTGTTCTGTGTTTTCGCCTTTTAATTCAATGCCATCCTCTTTGACTTGAGCGGTGATTTTCAATCGCTCCAATTCTTTTTCAATCAAAATAAAACCGCTCTCATTATCCATATTCAAAAATTTAAATTTCATCTTTAACCTTTCAAAACCCTAAATTCAGCGTGCGCCATAATTCTTCCACTTCTTCTAATTCTAAATCAATCGTGCTTTGAGTGCAGAAAAAAGCCTGGATTTTTTCTAAATCCAAGCTTTTAGCTTTCAAGCAAGAGGGGTGCGCTAGAATAAACCCTTGCGCTAAAGCGACAGAACGCTCTAATTTTGCATCGCATAAAAAACAAGAATTGTAACTTTGCAAGCGCCCTTCAAAATTCAAAAGGACTGCATACATTTCTAAAATCACTCTTAAGGGGTGCTGTTTGGAGAGTTTGCTAGCCCCATCATCTAAAGTGTCAAAATAGATGCTATCCAAAGAATGCACGCCCTCTAAATGTTTGAACAAAAGAGCGCAAAAGCGTTGCCAAAAAAACAAGCGTTCCATTTCTCTTTCCCAAATATAGCCTAAATGCAAAATATTCCTTAACTTGGGTAAAAATTTATCATCGTTTTCTTCTTCAAAATCAATTTTACGCCCCACATTCAGCACGCTGTGGCGTTTGCCATAGAAACGATAGAGGGTTTTGAGCTGGTTTTTGGTTAAAACGTGCACGATCAAATCTTCATCTCTTATGCTTTGTGTTTGTAAAAGAAACCCTTGCATCACTACTCTTAAACTAATTTGGTTTATTATAAGCAAAACTTGGATACAATCCTAATAAAACTGCAAAATTAAGGAAAAACATGGGATTTGCAGATTTCTTTAAAAATTTTAAGATCAATAAATTGCGGACAACACCAAGTAAGGAAGAACAGCCAAGCCATTGGGTGAAATGCCCTAAATGTTATGCGTTAATGTATTATAAAGAAGTGTTTGGCAAATACAGCGTGTGCTTGAAATGCCATTACCATTTCCGCATGAACGCGACTGAAAGGATTGAATTTTTATGCGATGTGGGGAGTTTTGAAGAGTTTGACAAGCACTTACGGCCTAATGATCCTTTGAATTTCGTGGATAAAGAGAGCTATAAGCAACGCATTAAAAAATACGAAAAAAGGACTAACCGCCCAAGCTCAGTGATCAGCGGTGAGGCTAAAATCAACCGCATGCCTTTGCAGATCGTGGTGTTTGATTTTAGCTTTATGGGGGGGAGTTTAGGCTCTGTGGAAGGCGAAAAGATCGTAAGAGCGATCAATCGCGCGGTCGCCAAAAAAGAAGCGTTGTTGATCGTTTCAGCGAGTGGGGGGGCTAGGATGCAAGAATCCACTTATTCGCTCATGCAAATGGCTAAAACGAGCGCGGCTTTGAACCGATTGAGTGAGGCCAAACTCCCTTTCATTTCGCTCTTAAGCGATCCCACTTATGGGGGCGTTAGCGCGTCTTTTGCTTTTTTAGGGGATCTCATTATCGCAGAGCCAGGGGCGATGATAGGTTTTGCAGGGCCTAGGGTGATTAAACAAACCATAGGGGCGGATTTGCCTGAGGGCTTTCAAACAGCGGAATTTTTATTGGAGCATGGCTTGATTGATATGATTGTGCATAGGAAGGATTTGAAGAAGACTTTGAGCGATCTCATCGCTATGATGACGCATAAGACTTCAAAGATTTTTTAAAGTTTTAAGATTGATGCGTTGCGTGGTGTATTCTATCGCTAAAAATTCGCCCCTAGATTTGGTGAAAAGTTATCAAAAGCAATGCAAGCGATTTGATTGCGAGTTGGAATTAGTGGATTTATTCCCTAAAAATACCGCCAACGCTCAAAAAGTTTCTAAAGAACTGGTTCAAAAAAGCTACTCTCTAGCCTTTGAGCCGTATTTAAACCCTAAGGCAAAAAATATTGCCTTACACCCTAAAGCTCAAAGGGGCGACAGCTTTGCGTTTAGTAAAATGTTAGAAAATCATCTTAATATTAATTTTTTTATCGCTGGAGCGTATGGGTTTGAAGAAAAGTTTTTAAAGGATTGTCAAGCTTGGAGTTTGAGCGAGATGACTTTTAGCCATGAAGTGGCTAAAATTGTCTTATGCGAGCAAATTTATAGGGCTTTGAGCATTATTTTTAAGCATCCATACCATAAATAGGAGGCGTGCATGCGTTTTTACATTATCTTTACATTTTTGTTTATTGTGGGTTTTGGCGTGTTTGTTTATAGTATTGATCCGCAAGCTTACGCTTTCAATTTAGGGAGCTATAGCTTTAACCTCCCCATTGCGGTATGGCTTATGGGCGTTTTGGGCATGTTCGCTTTTTTTTCATGGGTTTTTTTATTCAAGCACAATCTCAGCTATAAAATCCGCTTATACCATGAAAAAAAGGATTTTGACAAATTGCTCAAACAAATCCTATCCCAAGATACCCAAAAGACTTTTTTAAAAACAAAATTTAAAAGCGATCTCGCTAAAAATCTCTCTCAAATCTTAGCCCGCTATGATTTGAAAGCTGATTTAAACACGCCAAATAGCGGGTGCGAAAAAGTGGATAACCTTTTTAAACATTACCACAATATAGAAAATAACACCCTTGAGCCTAAAGATCACGCTAAACATTCCCTAGCTTATGAGCATGCTTATTTTTCTAAACGCTTGAAAGCTTTCATTCATAACGATTTGAAAAACGCCTTTGAAGTTTTAACAAACGCGCAAATCCCTTTGGAATTACGCCGCTACGCTTTTATAGAAATCGCCCAAAAAGGCAGCAAAAAAGAGGTTTTAAAGGCTGTGAATGCGATGCAAGAGGATTTGGATAAAGAGTGCGTGAAAGCTTTTTTAAAAGCCTTTTTTGAAAAATCTTTAAACACAGACACTTTAAAAATTTCAGAGCTTTGCAAAAAGGTGGGTTATGACAAAGACGATTATTTAAAGCTCGCGCAAAAAGCGCAAAAATTTCTTGTTCCCGATCAATGGTTCCAATTTTTTGAGATTTTAAGCCAAGAAGACGATAAGGCGCAAAAAGCCTTTTTATTCGTGTTGTTAGAATTAGAAATGAATGATCTCGCTAAAGAGCATCTAGCGGTTTTATCTTTTGAAGAATACATGCTTTTAAACGCCTACATGGATTTGAAACAAGAGCATAAAAAAGCCTATAAGTTGGAAGCGTTTTTGTAGAGGGTTTGTTTTGTTTCATGTTTTTAGGGCAGATAAAAATAGATGGTTGCAAAAAATTCAAGGAATGGGCTAATTAAATCGCTTTTAGCGCCAAATGATAAGAGGAAAGAGATTAATCCTTTAACCCTGATGGGATTAATCCTTTAAAAAGAAACAACTAAAGCCAAAAATACGCTATAACCACCATAAAAGGTTTTAGTAACCCATTTTGATGAAAACAGAACCTTTTTAAGTTTATAAATTTTCTATGGATTTTATCCATGTTTTGAAAATACTTTGCTCAATCAACACGATGAAAAGAGTTTTAAGAAGATTTAAAAAATGGCTAAAGGAACAAATTTGCGTCTTTTAAAAGATGATATTTTAAAAGACAAAAGGGTATTAAAGAATACCCCAAATAACGCTTTAAAAACGCATCACCATAGTCGCCATGTATGAGCCTGATTGGAAGTTGCTAGGAGCGCCCTCAGGTAATTTGATATGGACATATTTTTGACAACCATTAACCGCTTTTTCATAATTTTTAGCGAAAGAATGGTGGTGGCGGTTTTCTAAAGGCTCTTTCATGTGTTTGCTCATCAACGCAGAATGCTTCAATTTGACAAACAAAAGCAAGTTTTCACCAAACAACGACTTCATCGTGAAAGCGAACGCTCGTTTATAGAATGTCCGTTTGTCAATATCAATCCCAATAATCCCACTTCCAGCCGAATAGACCAAAGGTTTTGAATACAATCTCAGATCATCGCCATTCAAAACGCTTAACAAAATCCCTAAACTTATTAGTGTCCTAACCCCATTTTCTTTCCTTAGATATAACATTATCCGTGTGTTTAACAGATAAAGAAATTTAACTTAAAACACCTTAATGGTTGATTAAAAAATTAAAAAAAATGTATTTTTTTAAAAAGCGTTACGATTTAGAGGTTTGTGAAGATTTTTATAATTGATAGTTATTTTTGAATAACTTTTTTTAATTGATTGATAATGAAATAAGACTCTTTTTTAATCCAACATGGATCGCTAAAACCTTATTTTAATTTTAAAAAATGGGATTTTTAAATTTTTAGGTCAATGTCCAATTTAAGTTTTTAGTTTTCACCATAAAACCTTTTTAAAAGATAAAACACCCCCACAAGTAAAGCTATACCGACTAAAAGAGCGAGCGGGCGCGAATGCATAAAGCTTGCCACCCCTAAACTCACCGCACTGCAAAGCATCGCAATAGTCGCATAAGGGAGTTGCGTGATGAAATGGCTTTGCACCGAACACCCTGCCCCCGTAGCTGATAATATAGTCGTGTCAGAAATGGGGCTTGTGTGATCCCCATAAACCGCCCCAGAAAGGATCGCTGAGACAATCAAAATAATATCGCTTTCATTGGCCATGCCCGCTCCAATGGGCAACATGATCGCAAACGCCCCCCAGCTTGTGCCGGTAGAAAAGGCGATAAACCCAGAAATTAAAAAAAAGATTAAAGGCATGTACACGCCCCCCCCACTATTTAAAAATCCCTTGCTCACTTGCGCCAAATAAAGCCCCGTTTGAGCGTCGTCTCTGATCACAGGCCCAATAGCCCAAGCGAGCGTTAAAACCAGTATCGCTGGCCCCACACTTTTAAAGCCTTCAATAATGAGTTTTAAAAAACTCCCTTTTTCTAAAAATGGATAAGCCAAAAGATAAGTGACAATGAGCGAAAACAGCCCTCCATAAAAGAGCGAAAAACTCGCATCGGTGTTTTTTAAGATCGCTCCAGTATAAAAAATCAATGATGAAATGGACACGATCAATAATAAAATGGAAAGGGGTAACAAGCTTAAGGGGGCTAGCTTTGAAGAGTCCTCTTCTTGCTCGCTATAAAAATCCTTCACGCCTATGTTTTGATACTTCCTCATGCTAGGGAGGTTGATTTGCCATAAAATAGTGAGAAAAACCGCAATGAGTGCAAAAATCGCATAATAATTACTGCTCAAGCTTTGGACAAGCACCGAAAAACTATCTTTTAATAGGGGCGAGTTGTCGTTATTCATGATCCCCATGATATATGCCCCCCAGCTAGAAATAGGGACCAATAAACACACCGGCGCTGAAGTGGAGTCTATAATATAGGCCAAGCGCTCTCGTGTGGAGTTATGAGCGTCGTTTAAAGACTTTGAGATTTGCCCCACGGTTAAGGCGTTAAAATAATCATCTACAAAAATAATGATGCCTGAAAAAAAGGCGATAAATTCAGGGGTTTTAGCGTTTTTAGAGTATTTTTTGGCTTTTTTGACAAAGTTCTGCACGCTACCGGATTTTAGAATCACTTGGCTTAAGATGCCTAAAAAGATTAAAAACCCAAAAACATAGAGGTTGGAAAGATTGAAATTAAGCCCCTTTTCTGGCTCATAAGTGTAAAAAACGGAAGTGATTTTATGATAAATATATTCTACGAGTTGGGAAAGGTGCAACGAATGCATTAAAACAGCGCTCGCTAAAATGCCTGTAAATAACGAGAGCGCGACTCTTTTAGTGAAAACCACCATTAAAATAACGATAAGAGGAACAATAAGGCTTGATGCTGACAATCCCACCGAATAAAATCCTTTAAATCAATCTTTAAATTTCAATTAAAAGAGACAATCAATATTCACAAAATTCTTTGTTAAAAGAAGAGATGAATTTGCCAAAACCAATCGCTTAAAAGATTTCAATCAAGTGGCCGGGAGAGAGGGATTCGAACCCCCGGAGGTATGACCCTCAACGGTTTTCAAGACCGCCGCTTTCAACCACTCAGCCATCTCCCGCTATTTTCATAAAAGTCCCTTGCAAAAGTCCCTAAATGACTACAATAAATGGAGGCGACACCCGGATTCGAACCGGGGGATCAAAGTTTTGCAGACTCATGCCTTACCACTTGGCTATGTCGCCTTAAATTTTAACACTAGCGTATTCAAAAAATAAAATCAAATCGCACTCAAAAATGGTGCCCAAAGCCGGACTTGAACCGGCACGGTATTGCTACCGAGGGATTTTAAGTCCCTTGTGTCTACCAATTCCACCACCTGGGCAAACTAAATAGAAACCATGCTCTAGAAGTTAAATCAAAATATGGAGCGGGAAACGGGGATCGAACCCGCGGCCCCGACCTTGGCAAGGTCGTGCTCTACCACTGAGCTATTCCCGCGCTCTTTATTCAAAAAGACGATTGTTATTGTATCTAAACTCAATAATAAAAGTCAAGGGCTTATGAAAAATTTCAAAACTGATTTTAAAATCAATCAAAACAGCCAAAATCCCTTTTATTTAAAAAATGAACAATAATGTTTTGAGTTTCCATTCAAACAAAACCCGTTCAAGAGTTTCTAAATATGGGTAAAAAATATACAATACCTTATAATAAGATGAAAATTCATGGCGTTTTGCGTTCGTTTTTTATTTCTTTTTAATTTGATTGCATAATAATAGCTGACATAACACATAATCATAGGAGTTTCAATCATGAAAGAAGTCATCCATTCAACGCTAGCCCCAAAGGCTATAGGCCCTTACTCTCAAGCTATCGCCACTAACGATCTTGTTTTTGTCTCTGGGCAATTAGGCATTGACGCGAGCACCGGCGAATTTAAAGGCACGGACATTCATTCTCAAACCACGCAGTCAATGGAAAATATCAAAGCGATTTTAAAAGAAGCAGGGTTAGGGATGGATAGTGTGGTTAAAACGACTATTTTATTGAAAAGTTTAGACGATTTTGCTGTGGTGAATGGAATTTATGGGAGTTATTTTAAAGAGCCTTATCCGGCTAGAGCGACTTTTCAAGTGGCCAAACTGCCTAAAGACGCTTTAGTAGAAATTGAAGCGATAGCCATTAAGTGATCTTATTAAAGGGACTATCAGCATGAAAAAAGAAGTCGTGGTAATCGGCGGTGGGATTGTAGGGCTTTCTTGTGCGTATTCTATGCACAAGTTAGGGCATAAGGTTTGCGTGATTGAAAAAAGCGATGGCGCAAACGGCACTTCTTTTGGGAATGCCGGGCTTATTTCTGCGTTTAAAAAAGCCCCGCTCTCATGCCCGGGTGTGGTGTTAGACACCCTAAAGCTCATGCTCAAAAACCAAGCCCCTTTAAAATTCCACTTTGGGCTTAATTTAAAGCTCTATCAATGGATTTTAAAGTTTATGACAAGCGCGAACGCTAAGTCCACGCACCGCACCATGGCGTTGTTTGAACGCTACGGGTGGCTGAGTATTGATATGTATCATCAAATGCTAGAAGACGGCATGGATTTTTGGTATAAAGAAGATGGGTTGTTGATGATCTACACCTTAAAAGAAAATTTTGAAAAAAAGCTTAAAACTTGCGATAACAGCGGCGCTTATAAGATTTTAAATGTGAAAGAAACCAAAGAATACATGCCTATCGCTAATGACAATATCTGCGGGAGCGTGCTTTTAACTGAAAACGCGCATGTGGATCCGGGCGAAGTGGTGCGCTCTTTACAAGAATATCTACAAAATGTGGGCGTGGAGTTCCTCTATAATGAAGAAGTGGTTGATTTTGAGTTTAAAAACAACCTTATCGAGGGCGTTATCACGCATAAGGAAAAAATCCAAGCAGAAACAATCATTCTAACCACTGGGGCTAACCCCACTCTCATTAAAAAAACCAAGAACGATTTTTTAATGATGGGGGCTAAAGGCTATAGCATCACCTTTAAAATGCCTGAAGAATTGAAGCCCAAAACCTCTTCCTTATTTGCGGATATTTTCATGGCAATGACCCCACGAAGAGACACTGTAAGGATCACTTCTAAATTAGAATTAAACACCAACAACGCTCTCATTGACAAAGAGCAAATCGCTAACATGAAAAAGAATTTAGCCGCTTTCACGCAGCCTTTTGAAATGAAAGACGCCACAGAATGGTGCGGTTTCAGGCCCTTAACCCCTAATGATATTCCTTATTTGGGCTATGACAAACGCTATAAAAACTTAATCCATGCGACAGGATTGGGGTGGCTTGGCATCACTTTTGGCCCGGCCATTGGTAAAATCATCGCCAATTTGAGCCAAGATGGAGCGAATGAAAAAAATGCCGATATTATGCTTTTTTCTGCATTTTTTAGGGATTAAGGAATTTCTTTTTTAAACCCTAGTTTATTGAGGAGTTTTTATGGAGACGATTGATTCGGTGGTGCGTTTATTATCTAATTTGGTGTGGGGGATTCCCATGCAAATTTTATTAGTAGGCACCGGCTTGTTTTTAACCTTCTATCTTAGGGGTCTGCAATTCAGTAAAATCTTTTATGCGATCAAAATCCTTTTTGATAAAGAGTCCCAATCTAAGGGCGATATTTCGCAATTTTCCGCTCTCATGCTTTCTTTAGGAGCGACTGTAGGCATTGGGAGTATCGTAGGCGTAGCGACCGCTATCAGCATCGCAGGGCCAGGAGCGGTGTTTTGGATGTGGGTTACTGGGCTTGTTGGCATGGCGACTAAGTATTCTGAGGGGATTTTAGCGGTGAAATACAGGGAAAAAGGGGCGTTTGGATACAACGGAGGGCCCATGTATTACATCAAAAACGGCCTTAACATGCCCAAACTCGCCATGGCGTTTGCGATTTTTACGATTATTGCGAGCATTGGCACCGGTAACATGACGCAATCTAATGCGGTTTCTTCCATTTTAAGCGAACAAGCGAACTTGCCCACTTGGGTTTCAGGCTTATTGCTCACCCTTTTAACCGCTGTTATTGTCATAGGGGGGATCAAATCCATTGGTAAATTCACTTCTTACTTAGCTCCTGTCATGGTGCTTTTATATTTGATCGCTATTATTTATATTATTGTTAGCCATTTTGATTTAGCCGTTCAAGCGATCAAACTCATTTTTGAAGAAGCCTTTAACCCTAAACCCGTTGTGGGCGGAGCGAGCGGCGCGTTGGTAGCGACAATGATAAAAACGGGCGTGGCTAGGGGGTTGTATTCTAATGAAGCGGGGTTAGGGAGCTCAGCCATTATTGCCGCAAGCGCTCAAACACACCACCCGGTGCGCCAAGCCCTAGTGTCCATGCTCCAAACTTTTATCGTGACTTTAGTGGTGTGTTCGGCGACGGCGAGCGTGATTTTAATGGCGCCAGAATACAACACCTTGCTCCCTAATGGGGAGAAATTGAGCGCTAATTTGCTCACTCTAAAAAGCACGGAATATTTTCTAGGCTCATTAGGGACGGTGGTGATTTTTACAACCATGATCTTTTTTGCTTACTCTACGATCATTGGTTGGGCTTATTATGGGGAAAAATGCGCTGAATACGCCTTTGGTGAAAAAAAAGTGAAATATTACCGCTTGATCTTTTTAGCGAGTGTGATGGTGGGGGCTATGGCTAAAATTGATTTTGTGTGGAATTT
The DNA here is from genome assembly GCF_900120335.1 of Helicobacter pylori. Classification (NCBI taxonomy): domain Bacteria; kingdom Pseudomonadati; phylum Campylobacterota; class Epsilonproteobacteria; order Campylobacterales; family Helicobacteraceae; genus Helicobacter; species Helicobacter pylori. Next base: position 1,018,873 of record NZ_LT635477.1, on the reverse strand, counting down.
AGCGGATCTTTCTAACGGGCTTATGACTATCCCTAATTTGATCGCGTTGATTTTGTTGCATAAGGTGGTTTCTTCGGAAACGCGCTGGTATTTTAGCAAGCATTCTAACAAGTAAGACAGCATGTTAAAAAGGGCGAGTTTTGTAGAAGTGAACACCCATTCCTTAAGGCATAATTTTCATGCAGTCAAAAGCATTGTCCCTAAAGACGCTTGTGTCATGGCGGTTGTTAAGGCGAACGCTTATGGGGCGGGGGCATTAAAAGCGAGCGAAATTTTTTTACAAGAAGGGGCTAATTATTTAGGGGTAGCGACATTAGATGAAGCTTTAGAATTGCGCTCTCATTTTTCTCAAACCCCCATTTTGATTTTAGGCTATAGCCCTAATACTAACGCTTCCATGCTGATTGATAACGATTTGAGCGCTATGGTTTTTAGCCTTGAGCAAGCGGAGGTTTTTTCTCAAGTGGCTTTAAAGTCTCAAAAACGCTTAAAAATTCATCTCAAAATTGATACTGGCATGCACCGCTTGGGTTTAGAGCCTAATTTTAAAAGCATAGAAATCATTAAAAAAATCCGCACTTTAAAAGGCTTGGAAGTGGAAGGGATATTCACGCATTTAAGCAACGCTGATTCTAACATTAAAACCCATGCTAAAAACCAGATGAAAGCCTTTAACGCTTTTTTGGAACAGCTTTTGGATCAAAAAATAGAGTTCCAATACCGCCATGCCTATAATTCCGCCGGCATCCTTTCTTTGTGTAACGGGAATGAAAATCGTTTGTTAAACCTTTATCGCCCAGGCATCATGCTCTATGGTTTTTACCCTTCTAATGAAATGAAAGAGTCGTCTCAAACGATATTAAAAAATGTTATCAGTTTAAAAGCGCGAATCGTTCAAATCAAACGAGTCAAAAAAGGCGAATTTATTGGCTATGGCGAGCATTTTTACACCAATGAAGAAACTTTAGTGGGCGTTTTAGCTCTAGGGTATGCGGACGGGTTGGTGCGCGCTTTGGGCAATCGCATTCAAGTAGCGATCAATAACCAATTAGCCCCTCTTATTGGCAAGGTGTGCATGGATCAGTGCTTTGTCAAACTCAATGATATTGAAGCCAAAGAGGGCGATGAGGTCATTTTGTTTGGGGATAAAAGCGCTAAGGCTAATGACGCAAGCGAGATTGCTACGCTTTTAAACACCATTCCTTATGAAACCATCAGCACTTTATCCAAACGCTTGGAACGCGTTTATGTGTGAAATAAAATCATGTAAAATTTTTATTTTGTGTTAGAATGCTTGAAAAAATTAGGATTGATTAAAAAATGAAAAAAATTTCATGCTTATTGTTGGTAATAAGCCTTTTTGGGGGTTTTTTGAACGCTACTAGCTTGTATGAAAAGCTTGTCAATAAAGAGACTATCAGCGTTGGCACAGAAGGCATTTACCCCCCTTTCACTTACCATGATAAAGAGGGCAAGCTCACCGGCTATGATGTGGAAGTGGCTAGGGAGTTGGCTAAAGAGCTTGGCGTGAAAATCAAATTCCACGAAACTTCATGGGATATTATGCTTACAGGCTTGAAATCAGGGCGTTTTGACATGGTCGCTAATCAAGTGAGTTTGACGACTAAAAAACGCCAAGCGGCTTTTGACAAAAGCTTGCCTTATAGCTATTCAGGTACCATTATGCTGGTTAGGAAAGATGAAAACCGCATTAAAGACATTAGGGATATTAAGGGCTTGAAGGCGGCTAACACTTTAAGCTCCACTTATGGGGAAATCGCTTTTAAATACGACGCTCAAATCGTTTCGGTGGATTCTATGGCGCAAGCCTTGTTGTTAGTAGCGCAAAAACGAGCCGATTTGACCTTAAATAGTTCTTTAGCGATCTTAAACTACCTAAACACCCATAAAAATAACCCCTTTAAAATCGCATGGGAGTCCAAAGAAAAGGATGGAGGCGCTTCCTTTGTTATTAACAAGCACCAAGAAAAAGCCTTAGATCTTATCAACCAGGCGATGCAAAGATTGATCAATAAAGGGGTTTTAAAACGCTTAGGCGAACAATTTTTTGGAAAAGATGTCAGCCAGCCCTAATCTGTCTTTGTTTTTTGAATCTTTAGATTTGAGCAAGGAGCGTTTGGAATTACTATTAGAGGCTTTCTACCCCATGCTAAAAGCCGCTTTTTGCATTTCTTTGCCTTTAGCGATAATCTCTTTTATTTTGGGCTTATTGATTGCTATTGTGGTGGCTCTCATTAAAATCGCACCCCCTAAACATTTCATGCATAAGGCTTTATTAGCGGGCGTGAATTTCTATGTCTCGCTCATTAGAGGCACGCCTTTATTGGTCCAAATCGTGGTGGTGTTTTATGGTTTGCCCGCCCTTGGGGTTTATATGGATCCAATCCCAGCAGGCATTATTGCGTTTTCTTTTAATGTGGGGGCATACGCTTCAGAGACTTTGAGGGCGAGCTTTCTTTCTGTCCCTAAAGATCAATGGGATTCAAGCTTGAGTTTGGGCTTGAATTACTTGCAAACCTTTTGGCATGTCATCTTTTTTCAAGCGCTCAAAGTCGCCACGCCAAGCCTGAGTAACACTTTCATCAGCCTTTTTAAAGAAACTTCTTTAGCGTCTGTGGTAACTATCGCAGAGGTTTTTAGAATCGCGCAGCAAAAAGCGAACGCCAGCTATGACTTTCTGCCTATTTACTTGGAAGCCGCTTTGATTTATTGGCTTTTTTGCTTGGTTTTAGAAGTGATCCAAAAGCGCGTGGAAAGAATCTTAAATTAAGTTGGCTCAATCCAATCCCTTTAATATTTGATTATAATACAGCTTAAATAAAATACAAAATAAGGAGATTCTCATGAGTATGTTTTTGGATAAGACCATTAAAGAAGTGGTAGATGAATTGAATGGGCGTTATTTTTTGCCTGACATTCAGCGTGAATACGTGTGGCTCCAAAACGCCGATGAAAAAAAGATAGAGCAACTTTTTGACTCCATTCTTAGGGGCTATCCTATTAGCTCTTTTTTATTTTGGAAATTACAAAAAGAGGATATAGCCAAGAGCGACGAACAAAATAGCGATAAACTCAATTTCCAACTCTATCAATTCATTACAAATTACGATGAGCGAAAGCCTCACAATGAAAAAATCCGTATTGAACAAATTAGGCGTGATGATTTGTATATTGTCCTAGACGGCCAACAGCGTTTAACCTCGCTTTATATCGGGCTTAAAGGCACTAGAACGCTTAAGAAAAAGTGGGGTAAATACGCTGACCCTAACGCTTATGAAGAGAAGCGTTTGTATTTGAACTTGAAGCACCAGCCAAACATGGACAGCCCAGAAGACAATTACCAGTTTGAATTTCATGCAAAAACGCCTGAAAACGATGAAAAACATTGGTGGTTTAAGGTGGGGGATATTTTGGAATTGAAAAATGTTATAACTTATGCGAGAGAACACGAATTAGATAGTGAAGAGTCAGCATTACTAGAAAATCTAAAAAATGCTTTTTGCACCGAAAAGCTCATTTCATTTTTTGAAGAAACAGAAAAAAATCTTAATAAAGTTTTAAATATCTTTATCCGTGTCAATAGCGGCGGGGTCAAGTTAAGCTATTCTGATTTATTGATGTCTATTTTGACAGCAAGCTTTTCAAGCGATATTAGAGAAAAAATGAATGAGCTAGTGGACGCTTTAAAAGACAAAGGCTTTCCAAACATGGGGCAAGACCAGGTGCTAAAAATTTGTTTGCTTCTCATTGGTAAAGACACTACTTTTGAATTAAAAAATTTTAATAAAAAGAATACCAAAGAAATTGAAGACAATTGGGAAAAAATCACAGATAGCATTTATAACGCTGCAAAACTATTAGAAAATTTTGGCTATGCCGGCTATCTGGGTTCAGCTTATATTTTATCCAGTTTAGCCTATTTTTATTTTTTAAATTCAAAAATGAATGAGAGCGATGAAGAACAAGCCCTAAAATTTGTCCGTAACGCTCAAATCACAAGTTATTTCACTCCTTCAACGGATACAAAATTAAACAACATAGCCCATAGCATGAAGGGTGCGCCAACCTTTGAATCATTCAACCACAATTTAGCTACACATGAAACAAGCCCTTTAAAAATCACTAACGATGCTATAGAAGAAATGATGTGTTCTAGTAGCCATGCTCGAGTCTTTCCTATCTTGCAAATCTTATACCCAAACCTGAAGTATAAAACCACCACTTTTCATATAGACCATATTTATCCAAAGTCCAAGTTTAATGAGAAAAATAAAAAATTGGATAAAGATTTCTATAAGTGTGGGAATTATTTATTTAATCTCCAGCTTTTAGAAGGTGCAGAGAATATTGCTAAAAAGGATAAAGACCTTGAGGTGTGGCTCAAAGAAGAATATAAAGATAATCAACAAGCCATAGAAGAGTATAAAAAAAGAAATTATATTGACCCTACCCTAAAATTAGAATGGGAAAATATCAAGGAATTTCGTGAAACAAGAGAAGAAGCTATCATTGAAAAATTAAAGGAAGTGTTATTACCCAAGTCTTAATAGGAGTGTTTTTTTGGCTGATAGAATCGGGTAAAGCGTTTTAATAAAACAAGTAAACAAAATTTAAACTCATTTAAGTGATGCTTAATGATAAAAAAGGTAGAATGATTCACTTTTTGAGTGCTAATAAATTTCATTTACTGCTTATTATCTAAAAAAGCCTTTAAGGTGTAAGGTAGCTATATAAAATTAATCTTATCAATCTTAGTTTCAAAATGACAAGTTTAAAACAGGGCGATAGCCTTAGTGAAAGGATGATCAATAAAACATTTAGGCAAAAAAGAGGTGAAAATCTTAGGGTTGTCTTCGCTTGGTGGGACTTTAGAATTTTACGATTTTATTATCTTTGTATTTTTTACGAGTATCATTGCCAAGCACTTTTTCCCAAACACGCTTAGCCCTATTTGGTCTGAAATCAACACTTATGGTATCTTTGCTGCAGGTTATCTGGCGCGCCCGCTTGGTGGCATAGTGATGGCCCACTTTGGGGATAGATTCGGTCGTAAAAACATGTTCATGCTCTCTATTTTATTAATGGTGATCCCAACCTTTGCGTTAGCTTTGATGCCAACTTTTAATCATTTGGTGGGTTTTGGCGTTGATAGCATGGGGCTTACCCCTAAAAACGCTCATTATCTTGGTTACATAGCTCCTGTTTTTTTGGTGCTTGTTAGGATTTGTCAAGGCGTTGCTGTGGGTGGTGAATTGCCTGGCGCTTGGGTTTTTGTCCATGAACATGCCCCACAAGGGCAAAAAAACACTTATATCGGTTTTTTAACCGCTTCCGTAGTTTCTGGGATTTTGCTTGGGAGTTTGGTTTATATCGGGATTTACATGGTTTTTGACAAGCCTGTTGTTGAAGCTTGGGCTTGGAGGGTTGCTTTTGGGCTTGGAGGGATTTTTGGTATCATTTCTGTGTATTTGAGGCGCTTTTTAGAAGAAACTCCCGTTTTTCAGCAAATGAAGCAAGACGATGCCTTAGTCAAATTCCCGCTTAAAGAGGTGTTTAAAAACTCTCTCTTTGGTATATCAATCTCCATGCTTATCACTTGGGTTTTAACCGCTTGTATTTTGATTTTTATCCTCTTTGTTCCCAATTTTACTCTTACGCATCCTAATTTTCATTTCACTCCGTTTGAAAAAACCTATTTTCAAATTTTAGGACTTGTTGGTATTGTAAGTTCTATTATTTTCACCGGGTTTTTGGCCGATAAAATCAAACCGCACAAAGTTTGTATGGCTTTTAGTGCGGCCTTTGCCTTTTTTGGCTTTTTATTCTTCAAAGAATTTTATTCTAACGTGCCAAGTCTAGTCAATACCATAATTTTATACTTTTTAGCTTGCTTTTGCGCAGGCATTATGAATTTTTGCCCTATTTTTATGAGCGATGTGTTTAGTGCTAGAATCCGTTTTAGCGGGATTTCCTTTGCTTATAACATAGCCTATGCTATAACCGCTGGCTTTACCCCTCAACTTTCAAGCTGGTTAAACGCAAAAGCCATAGCAGCGCCTGAAAGCTTGCAAAGTTATGGTTTGAGCTTTTATATTCTCATAGTTTCTTTAATTGCTTTTATTACATCGCTTTTAATGGCACCAATTTACCACAAATCCAGTGATACCGAAGTGTCGCCCACAGCATGAAGGATGCGCAAACCTTTGAATCATTCAATCAAGATTGAGCCGATTTTCATTAAACCATATTTTAAAAAAATCATATTGACCCTAGAATTAAAAATATAGAGAAATTTCGTGGAAAAAGAGAGAAAAAGCTAGAAAAGTAAGCGTTATTATTTAAGTTTTAATAAGGTGTTTTAGCGTTGGTGGATTTTTGGTGGTAATGAAATTCTTAACATTCAAAGATTTTTGCAAAGATTTTTGAACTTGTTGTTTTAGATTTCATTTTGTTGTAAAACTCTTAAGGGGGTGGGGGGTATAATTCCTCTCTGCAACCTCATTAAAATCCCCTAACTTTGTGCATTACAATGAGGTTATCGCTTGATAAAAATCAAGCCCTCTAATATTTTCTCACCCTAAAACACCCACCCGTAATTGAAAAACACCTTAAAATGGCTAGCCCCTTCATTAAAAACAAAAGAGTTCGTGTAATCGCTACCACTAGAAACGACGCTAGCTTTTCTTTGGATCAAAGGGATGCTAATCCCTACAGAATATTTAGAATGCTTATAACGGTAATTCAACCCAGTAGCCACATCCAAATTACCGCTCCCTTTGACTTTATTGAGTACATAATAGCTGTTATACAAGCCCCTTAACCCCCCAAAGATACCAAAAGATGATGAAAAGTTCCTTTTGGTTTGAACGCCTATAGGGCTATTTTTATTGGAGTAAGTGGTGATGAAATCCAGTAACAAATCTATCCCCCCACCATAGCTCAATTGCTGGACTTTTTGATTAAGGGCTTTAGAATAGTTGTATTTCACAATGCCATAATAAGCCAACCCTATGAAATCATTAAAGTAATTTTGATAGCCTATTTTAGCATTAACCCCTAAAATAGGGCTTCTAAAACTTTGCGAAGCGCTTGAAAAATAGTGGTTGGTAACGCTAGAAGTGACAAAGGTTTTTTGAATGGTGCTGAGCATGGAATTGGCTAAATCTTGCGTGTTCAAACTAGCGTTTAAATTGTAGTTCTTTTGAGCGCTCAAATTAGCGTAGTTGATCGGCAAAGCGTTTTGATTAATAAGCTGCTGCCAAACCGCTGCCGTTACCCCTAGAAACCCAGCGGGGACATCCGCACAATTGTGATAGATGGAATTAGGGTAGTTGCTAGGGAAAGCGGGCTGATTAGAACCCCCATAAAGCGAACACACGTTATAAGGGAGGCCATCAGAATCTTTTGGCTTGCCATTTTCATTTTGACCGGTTGGCACTCTTTGGTAAGTCATATTCCCATTATGCCCATAGCCCTTAGTGTGGCTGAATTCATGCAAAATGGTTCTTAAATCTTCTAAATTGATGGTTTTAAGGTCATTGCCAAAGAGTTTTTTAGGATCTAAAGCAGAAGCTATTACCCCTAACTGGCCATAATGCTTGCCATCATCGTTGTTGCTAGGGGTAATATCACTCCCAAGCCCTACAACCCCTGAATCCTTTAAAACAACCACATCAAGATCCGCTTTGTTTCTAAATTTATTGACAATGTCTTGCTTGTTTAACACATAACTTTTATTTTGAGAATTGACAACCCCATTTGTTCCGGGATTTACGCAATCATTCTCCTTACTCGTATCGCATTCCCCTCCTCCGCCTTTATTAGTGAATTCAAAAGGAGCGTTTAAGATCGCATCGCCCCAAGATTGGGAGTCTAAGACAGCGATCATGTTCAACATTAAATTGGTGAATTCTTCTGCGGTTTGTGGGGTGAAAGCTTCCCAATGGTTTTCGTGATCTTTAAATTTGTTTTCATTCCTATAATTTACGACCAAATCCGTCTTAATCTTATTGAGCGTTTCAAACACCCTCTGTGTGTTAGTATCAGAAATAGAAGTGCTAGTGGCTTCAAAGGTTGGGAAGAAATAGGGGTCATCTAGCTTGATTTTATCAAAAATGTTTTCAGGTAAAACGATTTTAGAATGTTTAGGGATAGTCTCTAACACGCCTAAATCAATGACTTTACCCTTATTGTCTTTAAAGAAAAGCCTGACATTATTTAGATTATAAGGCAAAAAGTTTTCCACAACCATGGTCACTTTACTCTTTGCTCCATTGGAGGGATTGGGGTTGGTAAGACCCATGTGCACGCTGACAGGGTTTTTAGTGGAAAATTTTAATTTGGTTATGTCGGTGTTAGTGAATAAATTAGTCGCCCTTTTTAAAACGGTGTCTGTGGTGTAGTAATCATAAGTCCCATAAGTGTTTTTTGTGGTGGTGTGTCTTTTTTCTTGCGTTTGCGTGCCTTCTAGTAATCCGGTTTCAAACCCGGCTTCTATGAAAAAGCCATTTTTCTCATTCGCTTCTAAAGCGCTGAATAATAAAAGTGGGATGAATAATTTTCTCATGGTTATCTCTTTTTAATTTATAGCGCCTTTATTATACAATTTAAGGGAATGGTTTGTTTATTTTTCACAATTTAAAGTTTTTACAAGGGATTAGTATTTCATATTTGAAACAAATTTTTAACAACAAGCGTTCGTTTTAGGGCCAATTTAGCATTAATTAGGCTGTGTTAATCAAAGTTTGGTAGGTAAATCATTGCTTGGGCGTGTGTCAAATGGATACGCCAATCAAGACAGAATCTTTTCCATAAAAAGAGTAGGGAAAATCAAAGCCTCTTCGCCCAACTCCACCACGCAATCCTCTTCTTTAATGCACGTAAAACCCAGCTTTTGATAGAGGTTGCATGCCTTAATCTGACTTTTGCTCACATGCAGAGAGATTTTAGTATAGCCTTTAATAAAAGCGTATCGCTCCACGCTCTCATAGAGTTTTTGACCCAGTCCTTGGGATTGATAAGCGGTATTTATGTGGAATTTACACAGCTCTGCTTCCGTTTGATTGATATGATTAAGCCCACAGATCCCAATGAGCTTTTCATTGTCTCTCATTTCAAAAAATTCCCCGCCATGCTCGCGCAATTTTTGAACGAACCCGCTAATACTAGGCAAAAGATCCAAGCGTTGGATAAACCCTAAAGGGTTGTCAGCGATGCGCTCAGCGTAAAATTCTTCTAATTCAGTGGGGTATTGGGGCAAAAAAACTTTGATGGTCATGATTTCCTAACTTTAGAGGTAAAATAATCCCTTAATGGTGTATAATAACAATTTTTAGCTTAAAATAATAACGCTATTATGAGTTTAAAACCCTTTCTTATTGTCCCACAAGCGGATATGAAGCCTATCGCTCAGCCTGAAACCATGCTTTATGGCTAGGGGGGCTAGGGTTTTTAGGTTTTTGTCCAGCTCGTTGTTATTTGTGCCTAAGGGCATTAAAAAGATTTCATTATTTTTTAAGGAGAGCTGTTTCAAAAGGCTTTGAATCTCTGCGATAGATTGAGCGGCGTTTTGACTCTCCAATACGAATTTAAAATGCGCGCTTTTAGCGTTATTTAAGATATTTTGTAAGGCTTTAAGGTTGATCCGCTTGCTTTCTTGCTCCAAAGAAAAAGAGAGTTTGACGCTTAGGGTGAAATGCAATTCTTTTAAAATAGGGCTAAATTCAAAAAAAATAGAGCCATTGCTCTCTACAAATAAAGGGATTTTTTTATGGTAAAAATGCTCTAAAACGCTCAATAAAATAGGGTTATTAAAATACAAGCTTGGCTCCCCGCCTGTAAGAATGAAATCAAAATCCTTATAACTAGGGGCTAAATTAACTAATCGTTCAATCAAGGGCTTAGGCTCATTGTAATAATCCCAAGATGTTTGGAATTTAGGATGCACCGCATACAAACTATCGCAACCTATTAGGATTTCATCATTCAATAAGGTTTTACAATTAAAGCCCTTGCATGAAAGGTTACACCCCCCTAAGCGCAAAAAAAGACTGGGCTTGCCTATCCTTTGGCCTTCACCCTGTAAGGAAAAAAAGCTCTCAACGACCGGGAGTTTCATGGGATTTGGTGTAAGGGCTTAGCGTGGAAAAAGCATTTTCCTTCATCGCTAATGATTTTATGGAAAAAGTCCTTATCATGCCACAAACTTTGAATGCCTTGCGAAAAAGAAACGCAATGATCATGCACTAAAGATTTAAAATGAGGGTTTTCTAAATCGTTTAAAAAGCTTTCAGCGTAGCCGTTTTTAGTCTCATGCACGCGCACGCTAGAGACTTTTAACTCCCCTTCATTATTAGAAAAAACGCTTTTTTGTAAAATTTTTGTCAGGTAGTATAAAAACATGAGGGCGTAACTCTCCGCGCTCAAATTAAACGAGCATTTCACGTAACGAACGCAGTTGGTTTCTATAAAACGCTGAAACTCAAGGCTTTCTTTATCCCAAAAATGATGGGCATGATCAAAGGAGTCTATAAAGGTTTGCATTTCTTGTTGCATCAACCCAAAATCTAGCACCATGTTAGCATTGTCTAGGCGGTTGGTTTCAATAAAGACTTCCACTTCATAATTATGCCCATGGATATTTTGAGCGCATTTTAAAGAAGAGCAATTGCGCACCACATGGCTAGCGCAAAATTTATACAATCGCCTGATAACCATTTCATTCCCTATAACATGGCTGATAAAGGGGCAGTCTTAAATTGTAGTAGTAGCGTTCAGGGCGGTTAAAATCAATGCGCTTGATCGTGCTTTTAATCAAATCCCTATAAAGCATTTGATAGCCGCAAGTCCTCCCGCTCACGCTCCCATCCACATATAAAACCCGTTTTTGCAGCACCACATCATACCAATCCAAAATAAAATGCGAATTAGCGCTCATCAAAATTTGCTCGCTAAAGCCATTGATAGCGTAATAATCTGTGGGGGTTTGGGAGCAATAAAACTGCCCCCCAAGAAAATAACAAGGCTTATTGACTTGATCGATCAGCTGGTAATTGTATTGATAAAACGGCACAGCCGAGATATTACGGACAATGCGCGCATAGATCACATTTTTTGCTTTATCTAGCGGGAATTCCGCTTGCGTGAAGACGTTATAAAAGCCTAATTTTTGCAATTCATAAACGATCACATTGATATAATAAGAAGTCATCGCATCGCTTCTGTCATAAGCCACCACGATAGTGGAATTATAATTGAACAAATAATCCCCTGTAACTTCTGAATAATACCCCATGTGCAAGCGGTGCTCACATGCACTAAAGAAAAAAAACACCCCAACAATTAGCCCTAAAAAAGCCAAGCGGTGCTTTTTATTCACTTTAACATTCCCTCATGCCAAGATTCCAAGCTTTTTAGATCATCATAACTGGTTAAATCTAAATTTAAAGGCGTGATAGAGGCATGGTTTGAAGCGATAGCGTCAAAATCAGAGAGTCTGTCTTCATTTTCGCGCTTTTGCCATTCTAAGGGGTGTAACCCTAGCCAAAAATAGCTTTCATTTTTGGGGTCTGTTCGTTTATGCACTTCTTTTTTATACAGCCTATAGCCCTTAGGAGTGATGCGTTCGCCTTGATATTCTTGTAAGGAGCAATTAGGGACATTCACATTCAGGAGTTTGCGCCCCTTTAAAGGGTAGCCTTTGGTGAAAACGTTTTGGACTAAATCCTGGATGATCTTTTGAGCCAAATCAAAACTTAAGGGAGTGTTTTTGTTTTTGTTAGAAAGGATTTGAGAAATCGCAATGGAAGGCACACCTTGGATCGTGCCTTCAATCGCTCCGGCCACCGTTCCTGAATAAATCGTGTCTTCGCCCATGTTAGAGCCAAGATTGATCCCTGAAATCACCAAATCAAAACAAACATGTTTAAACAACTCATTGATCGCCAGATACACACAATCGCTTGGCGTGCCATCATCAATCCTGTAATGCCGGCCTTCTTTGCCCTTAATTTTCTCCGCTCTTAAAGGCGCGGTGATAGTGATGCATTGCGAGCATGCACTTTTTTCATGCTTGGGGGCGACCACATAAATTTCTGCCATTTCTTCTAAAGCTTGTTCTAAAGCTTTAATGCCTTTTGCATGGTAGCCATCATCGTTGGTGAGTAAAATTTTTTTCATGTCTTGCCTTTAAATAGAGTGTTCAATAATGCGTTTAAATTTTCTTGCAATGAAAGATAAGTAGGTTCTAATGCATTCAAATCGTTTAAAACCTCTGTTTTTAAAGTTTGAGCGTAACCGCTTGCCTTTTCTAGCCCTAACAAATTCACGAAGCTGTTTTTAGCGCCGTCTAAATGAGTGGTTTTACCGCTTTCTTCTTCATCTTGTGTAACGTCTATAATATCATCTAGCACTTGAAAACAAAGACCCATTTTTAACCCAAAAGCCTGAAGCCATTTTAAAAGCTCTTCATCGTTAATGCCGCTCGCAACAAGCCCCATAATCAGGCTTGCACTAATCAATTTAGCGGTTTTATGCTCGTGTAAGAAAGTGAGCTGCTCTAAATTTAAGGGCGTGTTTTCAAAATAGCAATCCAAAGCCTGCCCTAAAATCATGCCCTTAATCCCCCCATTAGCGCTTAAGATTTTGACTAATTCCACAATGATACGGCTTTCTAGTAAAGAATTTGAGAGCAATTCAAAAGAGTAGGTGTTGAGCGCATCGCCGATTAAAACGGCTGTGGTTTCATCGTATTTGGCGTGTAAAGTGGGGTGGTTTCTTCTTAAAGCGGCGTTATCCATGCAAGGCAAATCGTCATGAATGAGCGAATAAGTGTGCAAGCATTCAATGCTTAAAGCGATTTTAAAATATTCTGTTTGTTGGTTAAGATAATCTTTTTTACCCACTAAAGAGCAAAGCACGGCTAAAAAAAGCTTAGGGCGGAACCTTTTGCCCCCATTAAGCACCATTTCAAAAAAGGCTTTTTCCAAATAAGGGTGGAAGCCTTCAAGGTGTAAATGATGGTTTTTTAAAAAGCTTTCAAAACGCTCGCACTCATTATAATAAAAGGACAAATTAGGGTTACTCATGCATAGAATTATAACCTAAGATTTTAAGAGTTGCATAAATTCAGCTCTGGTTTTAGGGTCTTTTTTGAAGAGGCCTCTTAACACGCTTGTTTTAATGATCGCATTTTGCTTTTGCACCCCTTGCATGCTCATGCACAAATGCTTGGCTTCACAAATCACGATCATGCCCCTTGGCTCTATGATCTCATCAAAGGTTTCTGCAATTTGAGTGGTCAGCCTTTCTTGGATTTGTAGGCGTTTGCTATAAATTTCAATGAGTTTAGCGATCGCGCTAATGCCTACAATCTTTTCCTTAGGGATATATCCCACGCTAATATTCCCCAAAAAAGGGAGCAAATGGTGCTCGCAAGTGGAGTAGAATTCAATGTTTTGAGCCACTATCATTTCATCGCAAACGCCTTGAAAATACGCGCTTTTTAAAGCCACTCTAGGATCTTCTTTATAGCCTTTATACAAGAATTTCCATAATTCTTGAACCCTTTTAGGCGTTTCTTTCAAACCCTCTCGATTCTTGTCTTCGCCGATGTTTTCAAAAAATTGGTTGAAAAAATTTTCCATTTAGATCACGCGTCTTCTTAAGGATTGGATACGATTTTTAACGCTAGGGTGGGTGCTAAACATTTCAGCGTTAAAAAGATAGGCCGCTGATCGGGTGCTATTTTTATCTATTTCTTTATAATCGTTGTTGGTGTAATCGTTGGAAATTTTTTGCAAGGCTCTAATCATGGGCTTATTGTCATGCATTAAAAACGCCGCCCCGCTATCGGCCATGTATTCTCGTGTGCGGCTCAAATACATTTGTAAAATAAGCGTTAAAAAAGGCAAAATAATCTGTAAAACCCATAAAATCATTCGGGCTAAATTCGCCCCACTATTCTTGCGATTCCCCATGAAAAAATACACGCTAAAATTAGCCACTAACAGCATGATATTGCTCAAAATCCCCACGCACATGGTCAAGCGGATGTCGTTGTGCCGTATGTGGCTGAGCTCATGAGCGATCACGGCTTTTAATTCGTCTCTATCCAACTTCTCTATTAAAGCGCTTGTAAGAGCGATAAGGGAATTAGATTCATCCCACCCGCTCGCAAAAGCGTTCATGTAAGGGGCGTTAATGATGTAAAGCTTAGGCTCAAAATGAAGCTTAGCTTCTTCTAAAAGCTCTAATAAAAGGCGATGGATTTGATTTTCTTTGGAGCTTAAAACCTTGCTTGGGTCAATAAGCTTGTATTCATCGCCGCTTAACATGATAGAGCTAAAATTTTGGATACAAACAAGAATAATGACAAAAGCCACTAAAAACATGATAATGGTAATTGTAGGAAAAATTTGAAAAGTGATGAGTTTAAAAAGGGCTATGCCTAAATCATTAGCGTTGATTCTAATAGCATCCACCAACAACCCGATAAAAGCAAAAATTACGCAATAAGTGGTTAAAACCGCGTTCGTTTTGAGCCTGTTTTGCGCGATAATCTTTTCAAAATTCGTCATTATTTTCTCCTTTCTCATGCTTGATTTCTTTGAGCAACGCGCTCGCATAACTCCCTTTAGGCAAGTAAAATCCCAATTCAAATTGCGCTTTTTCTTTGATGTATTGAGAAGTTATATTTTCTGCAAACACCCAAAAAAACCGCCTAGAGCCTAGCGTTTTAGCATGGCCACTTAAAAGGTTATGCTGGAATTCTTTTTCAATTTCAAAACTCAAATTTTTTGCATAAAGAGCTTTTTTGCCGTCCAGTAACCCCGTAGGCACAGCTTCTTTTTTCAAAAACCTTTCGCTTTCTTTTTCTAATTTTAAAGCGTCAAAAAACTTCCCATAAGGGTAATGGCGCATCACATCGCCTTCTAGGATTTTAAAGGGGTGGGCTTGGTTTTTAAGGGCTTTTAGGGTGTTTGAATGGACGCTTAAATTTTTTTGTTTAAAAAATTCTAAATTTTCTTTGACGCTAAAATCGCTAATGATTTTACTGATTTCTAATCGTTTGCTTAAAAGCGAATTAAACAAATAACTTTGATAGCTTGAAATTAAAAAAGCGTTTAGTTTTTGGTGGGCAAATTTCGTTTCATTTTGTAAGATTTTTAAACCCTCTTTATGGTTGTCATTGAACTTCCCGAAGCGTTGTGAGCCAAAATAATTAGGCATGCCAAACTGCGCGATTTGTTCTAAAACTTGTTCAATCTTTTGAGCGTTTAGGGGGGTCATTTTTTTAAAACGCATAAAAAAGCGATTCCCTTTCAAATGCCCTAATTTGATTTTATTGTGATGGTAATTCAAAGACAGGATTTTAAGGTTTCTTTCTTGAAAGTTGCTCGTATTTTTTTCTAATAAAAGGGCGTATTTTTTAGGGAGTGAGATGAATTGAGTCGTCAGCGCGTTTTTATCTTTCAGGCCCGCATAACCCAATTCAGCGATTTTTACCCCTAAAATTTGAGAAAAAATTTGAAGCATTTCTAAAGTGCTTAAACCGCTTTTTCTCACTTGAATAACGGCATGTTCGCCCGTGTTGCTAAATTCATACAAAGGCACTTCATGCACGCAAAAATCCCTAGCGCTAGAATTGAAATGAAAATCAATGCTCGCATGGTTATAGGCGTGCAATAGGGGCATAAAGTTTAAATTCATGCTTTGATCCTTGAATTAAACGCCCTTGAGAGCGAAACGGAGTCAATGTTTTCAAAATTCACTCCAGTAGGCACGCCTTGAGCGATTTTAGTGAAAGTGAGATGGAGGTGTTGTAATTTATCTTCAATGTAGAGCATTAAAGAATCGTTAGCTAAAGTGGGGGGGAAAGCAAAAATGATTTCTTTAATGTTTTCTCCAACCAGGCGTTTTTCTAGGGCGTTAAAATCCATGTCTTCTATAGAATTTAACACATAATAGCGCCCTAAAAAATCCTTTAAGTCTTCTAAAATAAACACGTCTCTTGGGTGTAAAACCATGCAAAGCTGAGAATTTTGCCGGCTCTCATCAGAGCAAATCTCACAAACCTCACTCTCACTGAGCGCGTTACAAGATGCGCATGTTTTAAGGTTTTCTAGGGCGTTCTCTAAAGCGTGCGTGATTTTTAGCGCTAGATAGGGGTTTTCCAAACCCAAATGATACGCCATTTTAAAGGCGGACTTTTTACCCACATTGGGGATTTTTTCTAAACAATCCACTAAATTTAAAAAGTGATTCAAGCTGTTTTTATAAGTATTCATTCTGTTAGTATATCAAACTTAACTTGACTTGAAAGCCACTAAAAGGGCTTTTATTGTTTTTTATTTTATTGTTTTTTAAAAGAGGGTTTAAGATGAAAAAGCACTAATGGAGCGTTTAGATAAAAGTGTTATAATACGCTATCTCAATTTTAAGGAATAACATGCCGTTTATCAATATCAAACTTGTGCCAGAAAATGGAGGGCCAACAAACGAGCAAAAACAGCAATTGATTGAAGGGGTTTCAGATTTGATGGTGAAGGTGTTAAACAAAAATAAGGCTTCTATTGTGGTTATTATAGATGAGGTCGATTCTAATAATTATGGTCTTGGGGGCGAGAGCGTCCATCATTTGAGGCAAAAAAACTAAATCTAGTTTTTAAAATTCAAAGGTTGCGGTGCACCAACATTTAAGGGGTTTCTGTTTCCCTACCCCCCTAAAAACTATAAACATAGCTCACATTAAACACCACAAGGCGTTTGAAAAAGAGGGAAGTGTTTAACCCTTTGCCATGCGTTTCATAAAAAGAATTGACTGCTAAAGGGATCTTTAAGCCCATTTCAAAGCCATTATGCCTATTAACATTCACACGAACCCCAAAATTCAAAGGGATCTGGAAAAAACTCGTGTGCATTTTAGCTTGATAACCAGTCAAATAATTGTTGATAAAATCCGTTTGGCTCACCCACATGCCTAAACCACTCCCTACCCACGAACTCCCCGCTAAAGCAAAGCCTACATAAAAACCCACGCTAGAATGTTTTTTTGCATTATCAATGAAATTATAAAGATAATCTATCCCAAGCCCATAGAGGTGGTTATTCATTTTGCCTAAACCATCAAAGCCGTTGCCCACAAAACCAAAATTAGTGTAGCCATAGTCATAGAACAAATAATAGCGAAACCCTTGATTTTTTTTCTTGGTAAAGAAATGCTTATACCCTACGCTCAAACCTACCCCATACATGCTTGAAACGTTTTTAGAATAAGAGTTAGGATCAAGCGCGTTTAAGGAATTTGAAATTTGAGCGATCTGAGAAGACAAAGAAGAAAGCATGTTGTTTTGAGATTGGGTGAATTGTAATTCTAAATTTTTTAAGTTTTCTACCAATTCTAAAGGGTTAGTAATGGGTTTTTTCATGTTTTCTAACGCTTGGGCTAATTGTGGGTTAGACGCAACGCCCCCGCTAAGCATCATTATTTTTTCAATGTTTTGAAGCGTGGATTGCAGGTAGTAGGTTTCGGCTTGCTTTTCAGTGGGGGTTAGTTTAGCATTGTTTTTTAAAGCGTTGTTGATGTAGTTAAAGGTGTTGGGCATGTTTGTGATTTCGTTTTTGACTTGATTGAGTTTATTGATTTGATTTTGAGCGTTAGAGATCGTTTGGATGCGTTCTTGATTCAAAAAGGGGTTATTGTGCTCAACGGCATGACTGATGGAATATTCAAACCCCACGCTCGCATACGCCCCATTTTCTTCAGCGATACAATAAGATAAAAATAATAAAGATAAAGAAGATAAGGTTTTTGGAAATTGCATGGGTGATCCTGCTATGAATTGGGCTTGTTAAAAATGGGTTTAATGATACCATTAAAAAGCATAGCGCATACCAATATTTCCGGTAATATTAATATCTTTATAATCAAGCCCAAACCTAGCCCCAATGCCCGCATTCACATAAAAGGTTTTGAATAACCTTATCTCCCCGCCTGTGATAATGCTGGCAAAAGTGTTGTATCTGCCACCATCTCTATAGCTTAGGGTGTTATTACCGATGAAACGCACCATTTTATCCCCCATAGAATTAATGAATAAGTCTCTGCCCACATCCGCAATCACAAAATAATAAGAGTTTTTATTGAAATAATGCCGACTTTCTAGGGCAAAATTGATCGTTAGAACGGATTTTTTATTAGGGTCAGCATTGGCTCTGAATTGGTTGTAAATAGGATCATCCATAATACCCCTTAAACCGGACAAGCCAATGTAATAATAGCTTAAGCCTACTTGGGGTTTAAAAATAACGCTTTTATCTTTAAACATGAAATCATAGCCATAATTGATTTTAGCGTCAGTCGTCCAAGTGTCGTATCTGTAAGACTGATTGATGATTGAGAGTAGGGGGTCATAGGAGTTGATGAAAGTTTTATTGTATCCCCAAGTCTCATTCAAGCTCATGGTCAATTCGCTTCTTTTGATAAACGCTCGGCTATAAACGCCTATATTGACATTGCTAGAGCCTGATTGAGTGATGTTTGCATGGAACCCGCTATACCCATAAGCGGCATAACCCCCCACAATCACGCCCTTAATGAATCGGTCATACCCTATATTGATACCATATAAAGTTCCAGTGCCTCCACTAATGAAACTAGCCCCTCCAACTCCTGTCGCCCACACATTATTTTTAACTCTATTCCTTTGAGAGTATTTTAAAATCACATCCATAGCGTTAGGGATCGCATCAGCAAACCGCTTGTTTTTAAGGGCTTCTAAGCGTTCCAAGAAATCAGAACGGGCGAAAGTTGAAGTGTCAGAGAGCTTGGCTAAACGGCTCATTTGCTGCGTGTAGGTGTTGATCTGTAAAATATTGGTGGCGTCATTTTTAAAATCAGGGTTAGCGATGACTTCTAAAGTGTTGGCAATGTCTCCAGCGATCGTGGTTAAATCTTTTGTGGAATGGCTTTCTAAATAATAGGGAGCGAATAAAGGGCTTCCCTTAGTTTCAAAGATTTTATTGAGCCAATTAATCGCTTGATTGCCTCCAGCTTGATCAATACTATTCACGCTTTGAACGCCCTGAATTTGAGCGATATATTGTTTTAAAGTGGGGGCTTGTGGGTTATTGATAGGATCATTAGAAACAGCGATTTTCACTTTATTATAAAGAATGGAAGTGTAAATGTATTGGTTTTGAGAATCCTTAAAGCCTACAACTAAACCGCCATCTTTAACGCTCACGGCTTGCCCGTTATAGGTTAAGCCGTTGTCAGTCATCACCATGTGCTTGCCATTAATATCAATGAGCGCATAAAGCTTAAGGTAATTATCCAGGCTACTGCCTCCTGTGATTTGGTTGTTATACCCGTAATAAATGGCTTTAGCGCTATCAATCAGCGTGTAAGTGCCTGTTTCTTTTGAAGAAGTATTGAATTGGATTAAAGGGTTATTGTTATTAGCCATGATCGTCGCTGCGCCTTGAGCGTTGATAATGGCATGACTAACTGAATGACTGAGGTTAAACACCAAATCGCCATAGCTATTAAAATTCCCCATGACATTCAAACCACTAGCGTTAGTGCTTAAAGTCGCTTGTTGGTTTAAGGTGAAATTACCATTAATGTTAGCCGTAGAGTTAGAGGCGTTGTCAAAAGCGTTAGTGATCGTTAAATTATTGGCTTGCAAGGTTGCGTTTTCATTGAGATTGAGCGTGCCTATAACGCTATTATTTGTTACTTGGGACAAATCAATAGCCCCATTAGAGGTGATTGCGCCTAAGAAAGTGAAGTTATTAGCGCGCACGCTTAAAGTTTCATTGGTGGGGGTTACGCTAGAATTTGCAGGAGAGCTGTTTTTGGTTGTAGGGCAATTGGCTAAATTGATACAAATTTCTCCTTTTTGAACGCTCACGTTATTCAAACCCGCATTAAGGCTTAAGCCATTCGTGGCGTTTAGGGTGGTGATATTGATATTAGAAACACCATTAGAAGCAAAAATCAATGCGCCCTGATACTTGCTAAAGTCAATCGTATTATCGCCATTAAAGATAATAGACTTGTTGGCGACAAAATTCAAACTACCCCCAGTAGCGTTGCTAAAAGAGCTGTTATTGACAAAAACATAGCCATTGCTTAAAAAGTTAAAATACCCTTTTTGCCAAAAATCATGCAAGCCTCTAGGCGATAAAAGAGCGCCTAAATCGTTTTCTTTGAGCGCGTTTTGTAAAGAGAGCGGTAACACGCTCCCTAAACCTTGATCATAAACGCCGCTCAACCCGCCTTGAGAAATAACATTATTGATGATATTACTCACTAAGCCTTGACTTTCTAGCTTTTTAACCACATCTTGTCCTAAAAACTCGTTCAATAAGTCGTTCGCCACCACACCAATGTCTTTTTGCAGGCTTGTAGGGGGGTTAGTAATATCCTTTAAAATCACGCTTAAAATAGGGCTTATCTCAGAAGCGTCTATATACCCACCGATAAAATTCAAAAGCCCTTTATCGTCTAGCATGCTTTTTAAAGACTGCTTAGCAAGGTAGTTTTCTATGATGGATGGGGTAACAAAATTGCCAAAAATGCTTAATTTTTGACTGATAATGTTTTGGATTTCATTCATGACTCCACTATTATTCAATAAATCATCTAAGTTATTTTGACCTATAAGTTGGCCTAAGGTTTCATCTTGCAAGCTAGCGGGTAATTCCTTACTCAAAGGGCTTAGAGCGTTTTCTATAAAGTTCCCTAAACCGCCGGCTTGCTTGATTTTTTCCATAGCCATTTGACTAAGAACATTCGCTAAATTCCCTTGATTAAAGATTTTATCAATCCCTTCTTGACCCAAAAGATTAAAGATATTGTCTGTGGCTTGAGCTTCTATATTAGCTTTATTCAACACTAAGTTATTAGTGCTTTGAAAGGTTACATCCGCACTCCCTCCGCTTTCAAAGGTGTTACCACTTCCAATTGTCCCGGTAATATAAATGCTTTTAGCTTTAAAATCAGCGTTAATGTAGCCTAAATAAGGGGAAGTTGAGCCTAATAATTGCCCCAAGTAAGTGTTTCTAAAAGAAGAACAAGTGGCGCTATCTAGCGCGCAAGGGCTGCTATAGCCATTGCCCCCAAACCATATAGAGCTGGTAGAGTTTGTAACATTATCTTGGGTAGCGCCTATAACGAGATTCCCGTTATTAAAGGTTTGATTGATGTTGTCAGTCAAATGGTTGATAATGTCTAGGAGCGCTTGCTTTTGCGCTTGGGTGATTTTAATCTTATCCAAGAGCTGCAACACTTCATTAATGTTAGTGATATTGTCTAATTGGTTGGATTCAATCATTTCTTTTAAGGTGGCGGAATTTTGAGAAAGGATCCCTAAAAGCGTTTTTAAATTCTCGCTAGAAAAACCCTTATTGTAGATATTCAAACTACTCAAAGGCTGGTTGAACGGGCTATAAGTGCCTGGGGCTTGAGGAGTTTGAGAGCCTTTAGGGGTGAAAAGACCTTTAATGTTGCTTGTCAAGTAATAAGTGCCTGCTTGATTGTCGCTATAATCATAGCTATAGCCGGTAGGATTTTGCTTGGAAGCTTGGTAATTATAAAGCTCAGGAGCGATATTAAAAATAGTGTTGGAAGCTGAGTTGGGGTTATTTAAAACTTCTATGGTTAAATCCCCATTTTTAATGCTCTCTTGAATGATTTGAGAATAATTGAGAGGGTTTATAAACGACCAAGTTTGAATGTTGTTATTATCGCTATAGGTAGCGTTTTGGATTTTCATGCCATAAAAAAGGATTTTTTCATAGCCATTAGCCCCACTAATGCCAGTAATCCCTTTTTGAGCGTTTAAGATGTTATAAGTTACAGATTTTGTGATGCTGTCAAAAATATTGATGTCAGATAAATTAATATCCCCATTATTCCCTAAAACAAACTGCCCGCTGACATTCATTAAAGCCTTAGTTAAAGAGGGCGCATAACCATTAAAATTTAACGCCCCATTAGCCGTAAGGTTATTAAAATTCAATGAGCTTGCGCTGTCAAAATTAAAGCTTGCTGTATTAATAGTCGTGTTGCCTCCAAAATCAGCCTGGCTTGCTCCTTGAAAATTGATATTAGCGTTTAAAGAGCTTGTGTTATTGGCTGATAAAACGCTATCGTCTAAATTAATAGTGGTGTTGTTTGAAAAACTAGCGTTAGAAGCGTTGAGTTTGCTACTAGCGTTAAGACTGAGTGTCCCGCCATTAAAAAAGAGGCTATTAAAGGTCGCTTGACTCCCATTATAAATATTGAGACTCGCTTGATTGTTAAAAGCGCTTGTGCCATTCGCATTCAAAACGCTTTGATTGTCTAAGCTTAAATTAGAATTATTATCAAGCGTTAAAGAATTTTTAAAAGCGGCTTGACTTTTATTGCCAAGCGTGATATTAGCGTTGTTTTGCAAAGTTGTATCGCCATTAAAGTTCAGCAAACTTTGAGAGCTAAGCGTAAAACTCGTGTTGCCTAAAAGCTGTGTGGTAGCGTTAAAATTGCTTGTCCCCCTAGAATACAAGACATTGAAAACCGCTTGCGTGTTATTGAAAATAAGGCTATTAGCCCACAAATTATAAACTGCTCCACCATTCAAGCGAGAATTGATAAAGCTTAAAGAATTAGAAGCGTTAGCGCTGATAACGCTTGATCCTCCAGGGTTTGTAAAGCCACTAAACGAAGCGTTAGAAAACGAAATATTCTTAGCGCTAAAACTGAATTTCCCCCAAGTCATATCGCTAAAACTAGAATTGGTCACGCTGATATTATTGGTAGCGTCAAAAGTGGTATAGGAATGCTGACTGGCCCCTGTTTGAATCATTTTAGTAACGGTTTCAGCGTTATTGTAATTCAAGCCATCCATAGTGATATTATCGCTTGCTTTAAAGGTGATGTTCGCTCCCCCACCATCTGAGTTTGAAACGCCTTCACCGGTTTTAAAATTATTGGTCAAGTAAATGTTAGCCGCATTAAAAGTCCCGGTAATATAACCAAAGCCTCCATGCCCTATCCAAATCAACCCATTACTATTCACGCCCTCTGTGTTATTCCCTATGATCAAAGTGCCATTGTTAGCATTGACGCCAAAACTTCTCCCTAACAAATTAGCTGTATAGGTGCTGAGCGTGTTGCCGCTTTGACCGCTCTGTCCTGAAAGGTTAGGATCAATATAATAAATGCCTTTGTTTGAGTAAGTTTTGTTTTGAAGCCAATAAACCCCATTCCACACGCTTTCTGCAGGTGGATTTTGAGTAGGCGTGGGCGGAACTTGACTAGGGGGAGTGTTTGGCGCTGTGTGTTTTGTAGGAGTGGGTGTGGGGCTTGGTGTCGGATTTGGTGTGGGGCTTACATGTTTAGCGTTAGCTATCGCTTGTTTCAATCCCTCTTGTTCCGTATTAAAAGCGTTTTCCTCATTCTGTAAGGTTTGTTCATCTTGTTGTTCTTGTTTTTGCGCTTGAGTGAAAGCTTGTTCGTTAAAGCCTGTGGTGGAGTTGGCTAATTGTTTGACATTTTCTAAATCTTTTTCTAACGCTTGCTCATCTTGTTGGATTTGTTGGTTGGTGTTTTCTAAACTTTGAGCGTCTTTAGCTACAGTAGCATTTTTGCTTTGAGTGTAGCTTGTATCGTTATTTGCGATCGTGTTGTCGCTAGTAACACCATTCAAAGCGTTTTGGGAATTAGCTACATCCTCTTGATAGGTTTTTTGGGCTTGTTGTTGTAAATTGTCGCCTAAAAATTGGGTAATAATAGATTGGTTGTTAAAGGTTTCTTGTAAGGTTTCATCTTGCCCGTCAATGTCAAAGGTTACATCATAAGTGTTATTACCCACTTCAACATGGCTAATAGCCTTATCGCCCTTATAATTGATTAGATCCCACAAATAGCTTTGATAAACCCCATACTGGATCGCCCCGTTTGTAGTGAGAATGTCATAGGTTTGATTATTATTAAGGGTTTGATTGAGGTTAAAGATCGCATTAGAATTAAAAGACACACTGCCTTTAAGGCTAGCAAAAGGCGAACTTGAATTTAAAGTGTTGGTACCTGAAAAACTCACCTTGCTGGTATTAAAGTGATAAGCACCTTGATTGAAGGTGTTATTATTAAAGCTTACGCTGTCATTAAAATCATAAGTCCCTTGATTGAAGGTGTTATTATTAAAGCTTACGCTGTCATTAAAATCATAAGTGCCTTGATTGAAACTACTATTATCAAAGCTTGAACTTGTGCTGTTACTAAAATTATAAGTCCCTTGATTGAAGCTGGTTTGATTGAAGGAGATGGTGCTATTATTGTTATTACCGCTGAAATTAAAGCCCCCATCAGTGTCATCTGTAAAGCTAGAGCCACTGACTTTGATGTTAGAACCTTTAAAATTCATGTAAGATTTTTGTGTCCCTGCATCGCTGTTATCAAAACTCGCTTGATTGATAGTGATATTGTTAGTCGCGTTAAAATTGAGCGTAGCCCCACCGCCATCAGCGTATGAGTTTCCGGTTGTGATATGGCTAGAATTAAAATTCATCGTTTGAGCGTCATAAGTGCCTGTGATATACCCTACATCACCTCCATTAATACCTGTGCCTCCAAAGCGGATATTCCCCCTTATATCAAGCGTGCCGTTATTGAATTTTTGCGTGAAACTAGCCCCACCAGCGCTATAAGTGGTAAGAGTGTTTAAATAATAAGTCCCAGAGTCTTGAGTACTGCTAAAAAGACAATAGGAGTTGTGCGTGGGTGAATTGGGACCGCTTTCAATATTGTCTTGATAACTCCAAGACGACCATGACCAATAACGGCATTCGTTAGCCATTAGGTGGGACAACCCCCCTAACGCTCCTATCAATAAAACCGAAGCTTTTAAAAAAGATTTGTTTTTATTAAAGGGCTTTTCAATGGATTTTGTTTTTTTATGGCGTTTTAAGGGCTTTTCACGCTTTAAGATTCGATTCAATGTGAAAAATTTCTTTGAGATCTTATTCAATTTGAAAGATCCCTTTGAAATAAACCTGGAAATCAATCTGGCCTTTTTAAACGCCATTTAAAACTCCAATCGTTTTTATTAAATCCCACATTATACAATTTGATGTTAAACAAACTCAAAAAGATTCGCAAAATGACTCAATAATGATACATGAATTGCGCCATATCCACCAAACGATTAGAATACCCCCATTCGTTATCATACCACCCCATGATTTTGACCATATTCTCTAGCGTGAAAGTCAAATCAGGCGCGATGATAACGCTATTAGGGTTAGAAATGAAATCAGAACTCACCCTTTCTTTCAAATCTATCTCCAACACGCCTTTTAAAACCCCTTTGGAAGCTTCAATCAATAAATCATTGATCGGATCTTTGAGAGCCTTTTTTTCTAAAAATAAACTCAAATCTATCATGGACACATCAAGGCTAGGCACTCTCACGCTATGCCCATGCATTTTGTTTTTGAGATTGGGTAACACTTTATGCAAGGCCAGAGCGGCTTTAGTGGTGGTGGGGATAATGTTGCTCGCAGCCGCTCTGGAGCGCCGTTTATCCAAAGGGTGGGCCAAATCAATGAGCTTTTGATCGCTCGTGTAGCTATGAATGGTCGTTAGCATGCCCTCTTTAATATTAAAAGCTTTATCTAAAATAGCGCAAATGGGCGCGATAGCGTTAGTCGTGCAAGAGGCGTTAGAAACAATGGCTTGGTTTTGATAGAGAAAATGATTGACCCCATACACTAAAGTAGGGTATTGTTTTTCATCGTATTCGCCCATAAAGGGAGCGGATAACAACACCTTTTTAGCCCCAAGCAAAAGATAATTTTCTAGCGTTTTAGGCTCTAAAAACTTCCCTGAACACTCTATGATAACACCCACGCCTTTCAAGTCTTTGATGCTATTAAAAACAGGGATTTCTAACGAGCCGATAATAAGCTTACCATTAGAGTAACGCGTCTCCTTATTGAGCAATCCATGCACGCTGTCATGCTCTAAAAGATAAGCGAGAATTTCCCAATTAGCGGGGTCATTGATGCCTATCACTTCTAGTTGAGGGTTTGTATCATTGCGCTCTAAAATCGCTCTTAAAACGCATCTCCCAATGCGGCCAAATCCATTGATAAAAATTTTCATCGTAACTATTATCCTATTTTCAGACTTCAATTTCAATTTTTAGGGGGTTTTGTTTGGTATTTTACTACATTTTGCGCTATTATATTGGACCTAGCTATAGGGTTAATTTAAATTGTTTATTGAGTTGAATTTCAAGGAGTAAAACATGGCATTGTATGACAGAGCGAATTCTCGTAACGCGTATGCAGAAGATTCTGTGTTGCATGAAAGCGAGCTGGTAAGTTTTGTTAAAACGACTTATAAGTTCTTTGCGGGCAGTTTGTTATTAGCGACTGTTGGGGCGTTATTGGGTTTAATGAATTTTCAAGCCGTAGTGCAGTATAAATGGGTGTTTTTTATCGCTGAAATTGCGGCGTTTTTTGGTTTGATGTTTTCTAAATCCAAACCCGGTTTGAATTTATTCATGCTGTTTGCTTTCACTTCATTATCAGGGGTTACTTTAGTGCCTTTGTTGGGCATGGTGATTGCAAAAGCTGGTTTAGGAGCGGTTTGGCAAGCTTTAGGCATGACAACCATTGTTTTTGGTTTGATGAGCGTGTATGCCCTTAAGACTAAAAACGATCTAGCGAATATGGGTAAAATGCTCTTTATCGCTTTGATTGTGGTGGTAGTGTGTTCGCTCATTAACTTGTTTTTGGGTAGCCCCATGTTCCAGGTTGTCATTGCGGGAGCGAGCGCGATTTTATTCAGTCTTTATATCGCTTATGACACCCAAAACATCGTTAAAGGCATGTATGATAGCCCCATTGATGCGGCGGTGAGCTTGTATTTAGACTTTTTGAATGTCTTCATTTCTATCTTGCAAATCATTGGTATTTTTTCAGACAGAGACAAATAGTTTGAAAAAATAGGGGGGGACGCCACGCAAAAACCTAATAAAAAATATTTTAAAACTAATAGCACTTCATTTTATATTCTTTCTTTAAGGATTGGTTATGCCTAAACGCACCGATATTTCCAACATTCTACTGATAGGATCAGGCCCTATTGTGATCGGACAGGCTTGTGAGTTTGACTACTCAGGGACTCAAAGTTGTAAAACCTTAAAATCTTTAGGTTATAGAGTGATCTTAATCAATTCTAACCCGGCCACCGTGATGACTGACCCTGAATTTTCTCATCAAACCTATATCCAACCCATCACCCCAGAAAATATCGCCGCTATCATTGAAAAAGAAAAGATTGACGCTATTTTACCCACAATGGGCGGGCAAACCGCTTTGAATGCGGTCATGCAAATGCACCAAAGGGGCATGTTAGAAAGCGTGGAGCTTTTGGGGGCTAAGATTGAAGCGATTAAAAAAGGCGAAGACAGGCAGGCTTTCAAAGAAGCGATGTTAAAAATCGGGATGGATTTGCCTAAAGGGCGTTACGCTTACACGGAGTTAGAAGCCCTAGAAGCCATTAATGAAATTGGTTTTCCAGCCATTATTAGAGCGAGTTTCACGCTGGCTGGGGGAGGGAGTGGGGTCGCTTATAATATTGAAGAGTTTCAAGAATTGGTTAAAAACGCCCTAGACGCTTCGCCTATCAATGAAATTTTGATTGAAGAGTCCTTATTGGGTTGGAAAGAATACGAAATGGAAGTCATACGAGACAGCAAGGATAATTGCATCATCGTGTGTTGTATTGAAAATATTGACCCCATGGGCGTTCATACCGGCGATAGCATCACGATCGCTCCAAGCCTCACCTTAACCGATAAAGAATACCAACGCATGCGCGATGCGAGCTTTGCGATTTTGAGAGAAATTGGCGTGGATACGGGCGGGAGTAACGTGCAATTTGCGATCCACCCAGAGACTTTAAGAATGGTCGTGATTGAAATGAACCCACGAGTGAGCCGCAGCTCCGCGCTAGCGTCAAAAGCGACCGGTTTTCCCATTGCAAAAGTGGCTACCATGCTTGCGGTGGGTTTTAGCTTAGATGAAATTAAAAACGATATTACCAACACCCCAGCGAGCTTTGAGCCTAGTTTGGATTATATCGTGGTGAAAATCCCTCGCTTTGCGTTTGAAAAATTTGCCGGTGTTTCTAGCACTTTAGGGACTTCTATGAAAAGCATTGGCGAAGTGATGGCGATAGGGGGGAATTTCTTAGAAGCCTTACAAAAAGCGTTATGCTCTTTGGAAAACAATTGGCTAGGGTTTGAATCGTTAAGCAAAGATTTAGAGGTGATAAAAAAGGAAATCCGCCGGCCCAATCCCAAGCGCTTGCTCTATATTGCTGATGCGTTCAGGCTCGGCGTTTCTGTAGATGAAGTTTTTGAATTGTGCCAGATTGACAGGTGGTTTTTATCTCAAATTCAAAAGCTAGTCAAAGCAGAAGAGGGCATCAATTCTAGCGTTTTAACGGACGCCAAAAAATTAAGAGGGCTTAAAAATTTAGGCTTTAGCGATGTCAGGATTGCCGCTAAAATCAAAGAAAATGAAAATTTGGAGGTCAGCCCTTTTGAAGTGGAATTAGCTAGATCTAATTTACAAATCGTGCCCAATTTTGAAGAAGTGGACACTTGCGCGGCGGAGTTTTTATCGCTCACGCCTTATTTGTATTCCACCTATGCCCCCAATCCTTTGCCCCCTGTTGGAAACAAACAAGAAAAACAAGAAAAGAAAATCCTAATCATAGGCTCT
Organism: Helicobacter pylori; assembly: GCF_900120335.1. Taxonomy (NCBI): domain Bacteria; kingdom Pseudomonadati; phylum Campylobacterota; class Epsilonproteobacteria; order Campylobacterales; family Helicobacteraceae; genus Helicobacter; species Helicobacter pylori. The sequence continues at coordinate 990,070 of NZ_LT635477.1, read as the reverse complement.
GGGCCTAACCGCATCGGTCAAGGCATTGAATTTGATTATTGTTGCGTGCATGCGAGCTTTGCTTTAAAAGATTTGAACATTAAAAGCGTCATGCTCAATTGCAATCCAGAAACGGTTAGCACGGATTATGACACGAGTGATGCGCTCTATTTTGAACCCATTCATTTTGAGTGCGTGAAAAGCATCATTCAAAGGGAGCGAGTGGATGGCATTATCGTGCATTTTGGAGGACAAACCCCTTTAAAACTCGCTAAAGATTTGGCTAAAATGCAAGCCCCCATTATTGGCACGCCTTTTAAGGTGATTGATATTGCAGAAGATAGAGAAAAATTTTCCCTCTTTTTAAAAGAGCTTGACATTAAGCAGCCTGAAAACGGCATGGCTAAAAGCGTTGATGAAGCTTATAGCATCGCTAACGTGATTGGTTTCCCTATTATCGTGCGCCCTAGTTATGTGCTAGGCGGCCAACACATGCAAATTTTAGAAAATATTGAAGAACTGCACCATTATTTAGAAAGCGTTACGCATTCTTTAGAGATTAGCCCTAAAAATCCGCTTCTCATTGACAAGTTTTTAGAAAAAGCGGTGGAATTAGATGTGGATGCCATTTGCGACAAAAAAGAGGTTTATATTGCCGGCATTTTACAGCATATTGAAGAGGCGGGTATCCATTCAGGCGATTCGGCATGCTTTATCCCTTCCACTCTAAGCCCTGAAATTTTAGATGAAATTGAGCGAGTGAGCGCGAAAATCGCTCTGCATTTAGGCGTAGTAGGGCTATTGAATATCCAATTTGCTGTTTATGAAAATTCGCTGTATTTGATTGAAGTCAATCCCAGAGCCAGTAGGACCGTGCCTTTTTTAAGCAAGGCTTTGGGCGTTCCTTTAGCGAAAGTGGCGACTAGGGTTATGGTGTTAGAAGACTTGAAAGAAGCCCTGAAGTTCTATGATAAAAAAAATATTGTAGAATATTCTAAAGGCGTTTATAAGCCTAAAATGCCTCATTTTGTGGCTTTAAAAGAAGCGGTTTTCCCTTTTAATAAGCTTTATGGATCGGATTTGATTTTAGGGCCTGAGATGAAAAGCACCGGCGAAGTGATGGGGATTGCTAAATCTTTAGGGCTTGCATTTTTTAAGGCTCAAACGGCTTGCTTTAACCCCATTAAAAACAAGGGGCTTATTTTTGCCTCTATCAAAGATAAGGATAAAGAAGAAGCGTGCGTTTTAATGAAACGATTGGTTGAATTGGGTTTTGAATTGTGTGCCACAGAAGGCACGCATAAGGCTTTGGAAAAAGCCGGGGTGAAGTCTTTAAAAGTGCTTAAAATCTCTGAAGGACGCCCCAATATCATGGATTTGATGATGAATGGGGAAATCAGCATGGCTATCAACACCAGCGATCACAAATCTCAAGATGACGCCAAACTCATACGCGCTTCTGTGCTTAAAAACCATGTGAGTTATTTCACGACTTTAAGCGCGATAGAAGTCTTACTTTTAGCGTTAGAAGAAAGCTCTCAACAAGACGAGTTGTTAGCTTTACAGGATTATTTGAAGTAATTTGATGGCGTTAGTGTATCTCGCTCAAAGCGATACCACTATTGGGCTACTCTCTAAAGACAGCGAAAAACTCAACGCCTTAAAAGGCCGCCCTAAAAACCAAAGCGTTTTAATAGAAAGCGCTGACTTTAGCACCTTAAAAAGCCTAGTACGCGCGCCCAACGCGTTTAAAAACCTCATTAGAAGAAGCGCTAAAACCACTTTTATTTACCCTAACTCTAAGGCCGTTCGTGTGGTTAAAGGCAGGCATGGGGATTTTTTAAAGCGTTTTAAAACGCTTTATAGCACCTCAGCCAACCTCACCCAATGCGCTTATGATAAAGAAATCGCTTCCAACCTCGCAGATGTCATTGTGAGCGATGAAAGGGGTTTGTTTGAAAGCTCTAGCTCTAAAATATTCAAGATTTATAAACATAAAAAAGTGAGATTAAGATAAAAAATATAAATAAAAAAGCTTGATTTTAATCAAGCGATAACCTCTTGAAAAAAGCGGTCTTCTTGGGTTAGGGGGTTTTTAAGGGGGTTAAGGGGGACATTATCGCAAAATGCCCCCCTATCCCCTTAAGGAAATGAATTTTTATATCATAAAATAAAGTAACCGAGAAAAATCTTTCTCTAAAAATAATACTTTTTTAGTTATAATAACAATCTTATTTTTCAAAAACAATAATTACTATATTTAGGATTTTAAGAATGAATGACAAGCGTTTTAGGAAGTATTGTAGTTTTTCTATTTTTTTGTCCTTGTTAGGAACATTTGAATTAGAGGCTAAAGAAGAAGAAAAAGAAGAAAAAAAGACAGAAAGGAAAAAAGATAAAGAAAAGAACGCCCAACACACTCTGGGTAAAGTTACCACTCAAGCGGCTAAAATCTTTAATTACAACAACCAGACAACCATTTCAAGTAAGGAATTAGAAAGAAGGCAAGCCAACCAAATCAGCGACATGTTTAGAAGAAACCCTAATATCAATGTGGGCGGTGGCGCGGTGATAGCGCAAAAAATTTATGTGCGCGGTATTGAAGACAGATTGGCTAGGGTTACGGTGGATGGCGTGGCGCAAATGGGCGCAAGCTATGGGCATCAAGGCAATACGATCATTGATCCTGGAATGCTTAAAAGCGTGGTGGTTACTAAGGGGGCGGCTCAAGCGAGCGCTGGGCCTATGGCTTTAATTGGCGCGATCAAAATGGAGACTAGGAGCGCGAGCGATTTTATCCCTAAAGGCAAAGACTACGCCATAAGTGGGGCTGCCACTTTTTTAACCAACTTTGGGGATAGGGAAACCATTATGGGCGCTTATCGTAACCATCATTTTGATGCGCTTTTGTATTACACGCACCAAAATATTTTTTATTATCGTGATGGGGATAACGCAATGAAAAATCTTTTTGACCCTAAAGCGGATAATAAAGTTACAGCAAGCCCTAGCGAGCAAAACAATGTGATGGCTAAGATCAATGGTTATTTGAGTGAAAGGGATACCTTAACGCTCAGTTATAACATGACTAGAGATAACGCTAATCGCCCTTTAAGAGCGAATTTTACAGGCACTTTTTTACCCTATTCTTGCGGCGATTTCAACGCTTTCCCTAACGAGAAAAACCCTAGCGATTGTTTGTTTGAAAATGACGCCAGTTTGTTTAAAACTTATAGCGTCAATTTAGTGCATAACGTGAGCTTGAATTATGAAAGGGAAGGGGGGAGTCGCTTTGGCGATCCTAAATTAAAAATCAATGGCTATACGAGCATTAGGAATGTCCAAATTGATCCGCTTTTCAGGCCTAGCGATATAGCGGCTATCATCCCTTTCACCCCAAACCCGCAACTTTCTCAAGGCGAAGAAAATCAATGCGTGGCGCAAGGGGGCATTTATGACGCTCTTAAACAAACTTGCTCCATCACTTTTAAAAGCCTTGGAGGGGGATCTGTTGTCGCTAATAAAAATTTATTCATCATCAATTCCGGGTTTAATGCGAACGTGATCCACACCATAGATCATAAAAATGACAATCTTTTGGAATACGGGTTGAATTACCAGAATTTAACCACTTTTGATAAAGCGATCCCTAATAGCGAATTAGTCAAACCCGGCGATGCCCCTGATGCATGCTTAAGGGTTACAAGCCCCAATGATCCTAACATGAACGGGCACTGCCAACGGAATGGCGCTACGGCGAATGTGGTTGGGGTGTATGCGCAAGCGAATTACACCTTGCACCCTATGGTAACTTTAGGGGCAGGGACTCGTTATGACGTTTATACTTTAGTGGATAAAGACTGGCAATTGCACGTAACTCAAGGGTTTAGCCCGAGCGTGGCTTTAAACGTCTCGCCTTTAGAAAATTTGAATTTCAGGCTTTCTTACGCGTATGTAACTAGAGGCCCTATGCCTGGAGGTTTGGTGTGGATGCGTCAAGACAATTTGCGCTATAACCGCAATTTAAAGCCAGAAATTGGGCAAAATGCGGAATTTAACACCGAATACAGCAGTCAGTATTTTGATTTCAGAGCCGCCGGTTTTGTCCAGTTGATTTCTAATTACATCAATCAATTTTCTTCAACGCTTTTTGTAACCAACTTGCCCGCACAAGATATTATTTATGTGCCGGGTTATGAAGTTTCAGGGACAGCTAAATACAAGGGCTTTTCTTTAGGCTTGAGCGTGGCGCGATCATGGCCTTCTTTAAAGGGGCGTTTGATCGCTGATGTGTATGAATTGGCGGCCACGACCGGCAATGTGTTTATTTTAACGGCAAGTTATACGATCCCACGCACCGGGCTTAGCATCACTTGGCTTTCACGCTTTGTTACTAATTTGAGTTATTGCTCTTATAGCCCTTATCGTAACGGCCCTACGGATATTGACAGACGGCCTAGTAATTGCCCTAAAACCCCCGGGATTTTTCATGTGCATAAACCCGGCTATGGGGTGAGCAGTTTTTTTATCACTTACAAGCCTACTTATAAAAAACTCAAAGGGTTGAGCCTGAACGCGGTGTTTAACAATGTTTTTAACCAACAATACATTGATCAAGCAAGCCCGGTGATGAGCCCTGATGAACCTAATCAAGACAAATACGCAAGGGGCATGGCAGAGCCTGGCTTTAACGCTAGGTTTGAAATTTCCTATAAGTTTTAAAATTTGAGCGCGTGGGGGGCTATTTTCTTTCAAGCGATTAAAAAAGTGAAGAAATAAAAACGCCCGCGCAAAAACAAAAAAGGAGGGCTAAAAGAAGCGAGAATTTCATGGGTAATGAGTCCAATCAAAAATAACGCATTCTTTAAAAGTAACAAATATATGATTTTAATCCTTTGATTTTAAACCAATTTACAATAAAAGGTTATTTTTTGTAAAATAGGGTTGCGAACTTTAATTAATATTTTAACTTCATGCTATTTTTTTTTTTTTTGATTATAATTATAATCTCAATAAGAAAAATCATACAATTAAGTCTAGGGAGAGTTTAATGAAGCAAGAAAAGTATTTTCTGACTTCTTCTTTATCGCTTTTATCGTTTTTATTGTGTCCTGTAGAAGCTTTTGATTATCGGTTTAGTGGTCGTGTGGAGAACTTTTCTAAAATTGGTTTTAACAATTCTCAAATCAATACCAAAAAAGGGATTTATCCTACCGAAAGCTTTATAGATATTGTAACTTTAGCGCAAGTCAAAGTCAATTTACTCCCTAAAGGCACTGAAAACCACAGGCTTTCTGTTTCTTTGGGTGGGGCGATTGCAGCCATTCCTTACGATAAGACCAAATATTATATTAACCAGGCTAATGGGAAGGTTTTTGGCTCAATTGTAGAGAATTTCATTGGGGGCTATCATGGATACTTTTTTAACAAGTATCTTGGCCCTGCTTATGCGGGGACTTCTCAATCAGCGAGCTATCATGCAAGGCCTTATGTGGTGGATACCGCTTTTTTACGATACGATTACAAAGATGTTTTTGGGTTTAAAGCGGGGCGCTATGAAGCGAATATTGATTTCATGAGCGGTTCGAATCAAGGGTGGGAAGTGTATTATCAGCCCTATAAGACTGAGACGCAAAGGTTAAGGTTTTGGTGGTGGAGTTCTTTTGGGAGAGGTTTGGCGTTTAACTCTTGGATTTATGAGTTTTTTGCGACAGTGCCTTATTTGAAAAAGGGAGGCAACCCCAGTAACAGCAACGATTTCATCAATTATGGCTGGCATGGGATCACCACGACTTATTCTTATAAAGGCTTAGACGCTCAATTTTTTTATTATTTTGCGCCTAAAACTTATAACGCTCCCGGTTTTAAGCTAGTCTATGACACGAATAGGAATTTTGAAAATGTGGGCTTTCGCTCTCAAAGCATGATCATGACAACTTTCCCTTTATACTATAGGGGGTGGTATAACCCAGAGACAAACACTTATAGCTTGGAAGACAGCACGCCCCATGGCTCTTTGTTAGGGAGGAATGGCGTTACTTTAAATATCCGCCAGGTTTTTTGGTGGGATAATTTCAACTGGTCCATTGGCTTTTATAACACCTTTGGCAATTCAGACGCTTTTTTAGGCTCTCACACGATGCCAAGGGGGAATAACACTTCCTATATCAGTAATGAAATCTCAGTAACGACTAGGCATGCCGGAATGATCGGCTATGATTTTTGGGATAATACGGCTTATGACGGGCTGGCTGATGCGATCACTAACGCGAACACTTTCACTTTTTACACTTCGGTTGGAGGGATCCACAAGCGTTTCGCATGGCATGTTTTTGGGCGCGTCTCTCATGCGAATAAAAATGCGTTAGGGCAAGTGGGGAGGGCTAATGAATATTCCTTGCAATTCAATGCGAGCTATGCGTTCACTGAATCGGTTCTCCTCAACTTTAGGATCACTTATTATGGGGCTAGGATCAATAAAGGGTATCAAGCAGGGTATTTTGGAGCGCCCAAGTTCAATAACCCCGATGGCGATTTTAGCGCGAATTACCAAGACAGAAGTTACATGATGACCAACCTCACGCTGAAGTTTTGATTTTCAATCAAATCGCAGCAAGTTAAAAACACTCCAAGGCATTTTTTAAAGCCTAAGTATAAAAGACTTTGCACAGCTCGTTTTTTAAAAGCGCTTCCTAGAGGTTAAGGGGATTTAGTTTTGGGTGGTTGTTCCCCTTAAAAAATGGGTTTTACCATAAAATTTAAAACGATAAAACAAAGTTTTTAAACCACAGAAACCCTAAATATCTTTAGCGTTTGATTGCTTTCACCATTAAAGCGTTCTTAGGGGTTAATCCTACTATTGGATCATTTGATAGGGTTTTTTAGGTTGTTTTTAAAGTGGGGGGTTAAAGGGTTAAATCAAAGCCTAATCGCAGAAAGTTAAAAACACTCCAAGGCTTTAAAATAAATAAAAGAGCTTGCACAAACAAATTTTTTAAGCGTTCTTAGGGGGTAATCCCAACTATTAGATGATTTGATAAGGGTTTAGGTTGTTTTTAAAGTGGGGGGTTAAAAAGAGTTCGTTCAAAGCCTAATTGCAACAAGTTAAAAACACTCCAAGACGCATTTTAAAATAAACATAATAAACATAATAAACATAATAAACATAATAAACATAATAAACATAATAAACATAATAAACATAATAAACATAATAAACATAATAAACATAATAAACATAATAAAAGAGCTTGCACAAACAAATTTTTTAAGCGTTCTTAGGGGGTAATCCCAACTATTAGATGATTTGATAAGGGTTTAGGTTGTTTTTGAAGTGGGGGTTAAAGGGTTTAATCAAAGCCTATAAAAGGCCTTGAGCTTTTTTAGAAGGCGTAGCCATAGACCCAATACACGCTATAAGGGCGGAAGTATTTCACTTCAGCACCGCCAGCTTTATAGTAAGTGTTGTAAATCGTAGGGATTTGCACACCGATTTCTATAGAATGCTGGTTATGGCTTTTTAGGTCTTTTTTCAAGATACCAAAGTTCATGCGTAAGCCCACATCAAACAAGAATTGGAATTTCGTCGCTGTAGGTCTGCTCGCAAGCTGAGGGCTGTTTCTTAGCGTGCTGATATAAGTGTCCCCTGCGAGTTGGATCCCCCCAAAGAAGCCCGCGTTAAGACTCCTACTGCCAAAAGAGCGGCTAAACACATTGTAAAGCACATCAGTCCCCACCCCATAAGTGAGCAAATTGACTTGATTGTAAGTAGGGCCGTTACCCACGCCCGCACCGTTATAGCTGAAGAAGCCGTAGTAGCGTAAGCCCACATTCTTGTTTTCTCCGAAGAATTGCTTATAACCGATTTTAGTGATAAACCCGTTAAACGCATTCACTTGAGAGCTGTTACCAGCAGCGAAATTCCCAAGCCATGGGTTAGCCTTAAGCTCGTTATTCAAAGCGGTAACTTTAGCCAAAGTGTTTGTGGTGTTGTTTAATAGTTGGGTAGAACGCGTTTGATCAATATTCCCGCCATAGCTCACTTGATAGCCTGTTGAATTGCTGATGTTAGCGTTGTTGGCTAGCGTTAAAGCGTTTTGAGAGTTACTGACGATGTTTTGCACTAAGCTAGTGAATTCCTTAGCGCTCAAATCATTCCCGGCGTTAGCCGAGTTGAAGACATGTTGGGCTAAAGCGGCGTCTAAAAACGCTCCTGCAGCCCCGCTATCACCGCTTGGCCCCATGGTGATTGAAGCTTGCTTTAAGACATAAGCGATTTGTTGGGCGGTAACCCCATTCCCATAAGCTTGATTGGTGTTATTTTGAAAGATCCCACCTGCTTGGTTGTTGGCGTTTAAGAATGAGTTCATGTAAGTCAAATAAACGCTAGCGGTGTTCAACTCACTGAGCTGGTTGGAGAGATTAGCGCTCGTGGTGTTGTTGTTGCCTTGGAAGATATTGTTGCTGATGTTTTGTCTCAAAGTTTTGATAGAGCTAACCATTTCGTTATAAAGAGACAGGTTGCCTTGGAAACAAGGGTTATTGTTAGTAGTAGCGGCAGCAGTAGCATGATTACCGCTATTAGTGCTACCACATTGGTGAAGATTATCAGTGTTCAAAGTAGGATACAAATCAATCAAATTGCCCAATTGGTTCATAAAAAGGTTGCCCAAAGTCCCGGCGACATTCCCTCCTGTGCCTGCAATATTGATATTGGTGTTGTTTGTCGTGGTAGAGTTTAACAGACCTGCTAATTCTTCGGCTTTGATTTTACCCGGGTTTTTCACTTGTTGGACCACCTGACCTAATTCATACCCAAAGGTCATAAAGCCCCCATCTTCTTCAGCGCCCACTGGATTGAAACTCAAGCTTAACGCTAGGCTCAAAGGGGCTAAGAATCTTACTTTTTGAGATTGTGTCATTAAATTTTCCTTAATCATTTTGAATGGCTTTAAATTTTGTTTCATGTTTGTCTCTTCCCCCCTTTCTTAGAATGAATACCCATAAGACCAATAAACGCTATAAGGACGGAAATACTTCACGGTAGTCCCTGCGGATTTGTAATAAGTGTTATAAATCGTAGGCACCACCACGCCAAATTCCACCGTGTGCTGGTTGTGGCGGTTGGATTTCCCATCTAACTTACCGAAGTTCATCCTCATACCAAAGTCAAAGAGGAACTGGAAGTGCGTGTTATTGATTTTCCCATGCAATTTCACATTGGGGTCATCTCTGAGCGTGGATTGGACGGTTTCGCCGGCTAATTGGATACCGCTAAAAAAGCCCATATCCACAGAGCGGTTTTGATAGGAGCGGCTAAAGATGTTATACAACACATCAGTCCCCACCCCATAAGTGTATAACCCTACGCTGTTTTGAGTGGATCTAAAGCCCACGCTCGCCCCATTATAAGAGAAGAAGCCGTAATAGCGCAAACCGATATTCCTTTTCTTCCCAAAGAATTGCTTATAGCCTATTTTGGTGTAAAACCCGTTCATGATATTCGTTGAACGGCTGTTACCGGCTCTGAATTGGGGCAAATAAGGCATGCTCCTAACCTGATTGTTGAGCGCGTTGATCTTATTCAAAGTTACTTGCGCGTTATAAAGAGCGTTAGGGAGCTGACTGGCGCGCCCTTGCACAGCGTTAGCTTGGTTGGAATTTATCCCAGCGCTATTAACCGCGCTCCCGCTAATGGTGTTTTTAGTGAGCTCGTTATAAACCGCTTGAGATTGATCAATGATGCCTTGCACCAAACCTGTAAAAGCGGCTGAATTGAATTCCTTATTCCCAATGTTGGCGGCTACGGCAGAGTTGAAAGCTTCTAAGAGCAATTCGTCTTGCTTGAGCAAGTTCGCTGCGTTATTGAGGATATTTTGTTGGTTTTGAAGGTATTGAATGGCTTGTGTGGAGTAAGTTTGACCATCTGAACCAGTCGCACCGCTAGCAATAGTAGTTCCATTCTTAGCCTCTAAAGCCTTATTCATCGCGTTAAAAAACACGTTCCCCGCGTTCAAGTAGGTGAGCTGTTGTTGCATGTTAGGGAAATTGGTGTTCGTGCCGTAGTTAGTCTGGCTGCCGATCGTGCTTAAAATCTTGTCAGTCAAGCTAGGGAGCCAGTAATAGCCCGCAGCGGTGCAAGCGCTTTGGCTATTATCAAGAGAGCTGCTATTAGCCGTCCCTGCAGCCGCGCAAGTCCCACTGCCTACCGCACCCTGTAAAAGAGCGTTCGCAGACACATCGTTACCATTGAGTTTCGTGGGGTAAGCCCCTAAAAGCGAATAAAGGTATTGGGAGAAAGCGTTACTCAACGCCCCTGCGACATTGCCTCCGGTGTTGTTGTTTAAAATGTTGTTCGTTACATCAGCGTTAAGCTCTCTGGCGAGTTCGTCGCTTTTAGCACCGCCTGGGTTTTGGACATCTTGCATGACTTGTCCGAGCTGATAACCGACGGTGAAAAACCCTCCATCGTCTTCGGCATAACTTATGCTAGCGCAAAGGGCTAGACTAAGAAACAGCGTTCTATTCTTCTTTATCATAATTTTCCTTATCAATGGGATGCTCCTTGATTGAGATTAAATTGGGATTCAGTTACATCAGAGCTTGTAAATTTGTAAATAATGTTTAGTAATACAAATTGTCAAATGTAATTGTGATATTTTCACATAATGAAAATTAAACTAACCTTAAAAACCCCCTTAAAGACCCCTTATAAAGGAAATAAAGTTACAACAATTGAGACGCTTTTTACAAAAAAAAAAAAAACGGGATCTATAGGGGGATTAGCCTTAAATTTTGGGGTTTTTAAAAAACGCTTTTTGGCATTTTTAGGTTTTTTAAACTATAATCACGCCAACGCAAGTAGTCATTTCTAGGTTTCTCTTTTGTTGCGAAAATTTGGAGCATGTTAGGGTTTGGGATAATAGCGGGTGGTTATCCCAGAAAGGAGATAACCAACTATGAAGTTACTATTAGTGATCATAGTTTTAATGGCCATCGCAACGCCACGCCATTATACTAAAATTTTGGCTCTAGCGCAAGCTAGAGTTAAAATCTTGCTAGCGTTTTTTTTGTGTTTTTCTTGCATCTCATAAAAATCCCATTATAATACTCTAATGATATGACATGGTAGCGATTCTAGTGTTAAGCGAATTTGGAGCAATTAGTTGTTTCTGATCTAATGGGTTGGGAGATTGCAGTGGGTGGCACTCCGTTAGGAGGCACTACCATAAAATTCGTTTTTGGAAAATTGTTTTTATAGCGACAGTTTTAGTGGTTATCTTGACACTGCCACTTTATTAAAAACAAGCTCTTAAGAGTTCCTAGCTCTTAGGGGCTTAACTATCGCTATAATCATATCATTTTCTGCTTAAACAAACAATACAAAAATCAATTTTATTTTGAATCAGGTTTCAAAAGTCCCGCTTCATACAAAAACACCGAGGGCTTATGCTCTTTGGGTTTGGCGTTTTCCCTCAATTCGTTTTTCGCATAAGAAAGCCATAAATTTTCCTTAGCCCTTGTGATAGCGACATAAAAAAGCCGCCTTTCTTCTTCAATGCCCCCACCGGTATTCATGAGCTTATGGTTAGGGAAACGGCCCTCCATTAAATCTATAATATAGACGTCTTTAAACTCTAAGCCTTTAGAAGCATGCACGCTCAATAAATTCACGCCCTCGCCTTGCGTGGCTTCACTTGAGCCTATTAAAGTGCCGTTTAAAAAACGCCCTAAATTTTGGTAATTTTTCGCCAGAGAACTCAGCAAGTCCATTTTTTCATTGAAGCGTTTTTGCGCTTGGAGTTTTTTAAACTCGTTATAAGAGCCGTCCTTATTTTTGGATCGCTCTTTTAAAAGGCGTGTTTTAAAGGTTTGAAAAAACGCGCTTTCTAGAATGTGTTTGATTAAAGCGCTAGGGGAATGGGTAGGGGCTTTGGTATAGAGCATGAAAAAATCGCTCAGCGTTTTAGCCCCATTGAGTGAGATTTTAGGGTGCATCAACACCGGGTGCGAATGAAACGCCTTATCTATCACGCTGTTAAATCTTGAGCTGTTTTCTAGGGCAAAAATTTCTTCAAAAAGCCCCATGGAGGTGATTTCTTTTTTCTTCGTGTAAATTTTGGCTTCTTGGTTAGGCTGAGTTAAGGCCAATTTGAGATCGCCATTGCCTAAAAGCATTAAGGCTTCATGAATGTCTTTAGCGGTGTTAGAGCCAATATCGCTGATATAGCTTAAAATATGAATCGCTGCCATAATGTCTTTGGGGTTAAATAATAGCGCGCAAATATCTAACGCTAACGCCACTTCTTTGGATTCAAAAAAGCTCGCGCTCCCTTTTCGTTTGCTTGGCACGTTGTGGGATCTTAAAGCGGCTTCTAATTGATCCGCGCTAGCGTTATTCCTAAAAATCACCGCCACTTCTTTAAAATTTTTTCGCATGACAATGCGTTTAGCGATGTCTTGGCATTGTGCGATGTTGTCGTTGTAATTTAAAAGCGTGGGTTTATTGAATTTCCCTGATTTCACCACTTCTAAATTTTTAGGGTAAATGCGTTGGTTGTGCTGTATCACTTGATTGGCGAGATCTAAAATCTCTTTAGAAGAGCGGTAGTTTTTGGTGAGCGTGAAAACTCGGGCGTTTTTGTATTTTTGAGTGAAATTAGAAATGATAGAAATATCCGCCCCGTTAAAAGCGTAAATGCTCTGATCGTAATCGCCCACGCAAAACAAACTAGGGGGGTTGATAGCGTCTAAAATGGATTCTTGTAAGGGGTTAGTGTCTTGAAATTCATCGCAAAGCACTTCTTTATAAGGACTGGGTCTTTCTAGCATCGCCTTTTTAAAGAGCAGCAGTAAGTCGTTATAGTCAATATAATCATGCTTTTTTTTAGTGTTTTCAAACTCTTCTAAAATGTTTTCATAAAAGGCGGCGTATGGCGCGTGTTCAGGGTTTTTACTAGAAAGCCAAGCGCTAAAATCTTCTTGTTTTAGAGCGTTAGTGTAAAGCGAATAAAGGGCGTATAAATGCTGCGAAGTGTAGGGCTTTTTATCCTCATCTGTTGCGTTTAGCGCGTTTTTAGTGTCCACAATGCTTTCTAAAAGCTTTCTTAGTTCCTTAGGTTGTTTTAGGCTTAAGTTTGGGTAATGCTCCTTTAAATAGCGATACGCCACCGCATGGAAAGTGCCCGCTTCAATTTTGGAGCTTAATTTGGAGTATTTAGCCACCCTAGCGATCATTTCATTACTCGCTTTATTGGTGAAAGTCAAAAGCAAGATTTCTTCAGGCTTGATGCCGTTATTAAGCAGGTGTAAAATGCGCCCCACAATGGTAGAAGTTTTTCCCGTGCCAGCGCTCGCAATGATTAAATTATACCCTTGCAAAGCCGAAGCCGCTTTTCTTTGCTCAGGGTTTAATTGTAAGGTTTCTAACAAGTTTTATCCTAGTTTAAAAAGTCTTTAGGCAAAAGGGCGTTTTCTAAAGAGCGTTGCGAAAACAAAAAACGCCCATCACACACAAAGCCCAATTCTTGCCAATTGATAGCGTTGAGTTTGTCGCAGAGGCTTTGTAAATCCAAATTTTGGTCATAAGGGAATAGCGCTAAAATAGAGCCGTCATAATTAGGGCATTGGTGGATAAAAAAGGGGTTTTTTTGGCGCGTTTTGGCGTTGACATAAATGCGTTTTTTAGGGGATATGTGATGCATCCTCCCCCATTCAAACCAATTACTTTCATTGAATTTTTTAATCTTTCTTTGCATCAAGCTGTCTTTATGCTGGAGTAAATAGTCATTAGGCTTATTGACAAAAACCATTTTTTCTAAAACATTGGTTCTTTTGGTGATTGAGGTGACAAATTCTAAATTCCCGTATGTTTCATTTTTAAAAATCTTATCGCACCCGCTCACTGCCCCCACCTTAACCTTAAAAACCTCGCTTAATTTTTGCGTGTAAGATTGGTTGAGGAAATACAAAATGCCTTTTTTGCACACGAATTGCAAACCATCGTTGGTGATTCTACTGAAATCACCCTTACAAAAATGAAAAATCACGCAATTAGGCATGGCGTTTGGGAAAACCTTTTGATCGCCTAATTCAAAAAAATGCGTTATCGTGCCTTCTTTGTAAATCCATTCGTTTAATTTCACGCTAGAAGTGGATTTTAAAAAATCCCTTGGGGTGATGAAAATCAATTCGCCATTAGGCTTTAAATGCTTGATCGCTTTTTCTATGAAAAACAAGTATAGGTTACTCCTTTCATCAAAAAGGCTGTAATGGAGTTTTTCTTTGGTGCTTGGCGCAATATCCTTGTGTTTGACATAGGGCGGGTTACCAATAATGGTGTCAAATTGATTTTCTAAAGGGTAGTCAAAAAAGTCCATGCAAAGGGCATTTTTAGGGCAGATTTTAGGATCGATTTCAATCCCTACAGCCTTTTTTAAACGCTTTAAAAAACTCCCATCGCCCGCGCTTGGCTCTAAAACACTCCATTGATTTTGCTTGAGAGTGAGCATGAAATCCACTATATTTTTAGGGGTGAAAACCTGCCCTAAAGTTTTAATCTCTAATTGATACAAAAAATTCTCCAAAAAATTCTTTGAATGTTAAATAAATATTAGCTCGTAACTTAACGCTTTTGGCTAAAGCGCTTAAGATGAAGTTTTTACTTTCAATAAAGCTTCTTTGAACGATTTTTCTGTTGTTATCCCACTTGCATTGGAAGGGCAAGTTATTGGGTTGGAGGGTTTGAATGCCTTTTAAAGAATTGATAAAAACGTCTTTAGGATCGTTTTTGTTGATAATCAAAAAATAATAGTCTCTATTGGTGTTTGTGCCTAAGTCTTTGTGAAGTTTTTGAAAGTATTTTTCCCATGCGATTTCGTTATTAAATTCCGGCAATAAGCCGCATAACGCATAATAAATCCCTAATTTGCAATTAAGATTGTCAGCGGTTTTTGTGGTGGTGGTTTTAATATTAACAGGATAAAAAATCTTATTTTCTTCAAAACTAAAATCCCACCACTCTCTGGCTCTTGGCAGTTGGATAGGAAAATTACCCTTAATGGTATTTAAAATTTCTTCTTCATTGACAGATGGATTTAATCGCCCATCTTGTAAGGGCTGAGACAAACTATAAGGGTTTGTTTTTAAAAATTCTGCAATTTCATTAAGCTGTGTGGGTATCATTAAATATCCTTATTAAAAAGGGTATTTTACCACACTCCTTATTTTAGCCCCTTATTTTTTCAAGCTAATGGCTTCTTTAATCATGTCATCGCCCGCGCCAAAGGCTCTAGCGTTCATGGAATAGCCTCTTTGCATTAAAATGAGATTGGTTAGGGCGTTCCCGGCATTCACGTTGCTCGTTTCTAAATATTTGTGCCTGATTTTCCCAAATTTGAGCTTGCCCTCTTCGTCCCACCCTAAAATGGGGTTACCGCTTAGGGGTCTGTTTTCGCCATTAATGGTGCCTTCTTGCATTTCATAGAGGTTACCGCCGATTTTTCTTAAGCCTTGATCGTTAGTGAAAGCCAAAATACCGATGCGAGCGACCGGCTCTACCACCCCATTACTAAAGGCTAGAGAAATCACGCCATTTTCTTCAATGCGCATGTCTCTAAAAATGCCTCTAGGCTTGCCGTCTTGACTCGCTTCTAAAAGTTTAGAGTCTTGGTAAGACAAATCGCTAGAATCATGGTTTTCGCTCTTATCCAAAGAGTAGGTGAGCTTATTACCCTTAAAATCCAAAGTCATGGGGGCGGATTTCATTTTATGTGTGGCTGAATCAAAGCCGACAATTTCCCAAGTAGGATCATTGATAGGGGCTTTGTTTTTGGGATCGACGATGTAGCTTTTCACTTCCCAAGTTTGGTTTTTCCTTTTGCTCGTGGGGCTTGATGTGGGATCGTTGGAATTGGTCATGTAGTATTCGCTTTGGAGCAAGTATTTATCCCCGGCTTTATCATAAATATCCACTTCTGTGCTGTAATAAGGGATTTTGATCGCCACTGAATCCCTGCTGATGCCCTTTTTCAATTCCATTTGATTCGCGTTCAAGCCCAATTTATCCGCAATGCCCCCACTCAAGCTAAAAGTGATAGGCGTTTCGCTAGGATTAGCGATCTCTAATAAAAGAGGGGGGCTTTTGGCGTCTTTTTCGCTTTTGATGAGGTTCAAGTCTAGCCCGGTTTTTTCTTTAAGGAGTTTTTGCAAATCGCCTAAGGTTTTGAATTGGTTTTCGCCTTTTTCAGCGTCCCCATAAGTGAAAACAAAATCCTCTTTTTTGCCATCTCCTTTTTGGATACTCACATTCAATTTACGATTGGTGATCGCGTCTATTGGCTCGTTATCGTCATTCGCTAAAGCGTTAATATCCTGGTTTAAAAAACGCTCTTTAATGATTTCGCCCTTATCGTTTAAGAAAAAATCTTGCACGCCCTTTAAATGGTCTTTAGGGTTTAGATTCACGCTAATATTCACTTTCGTGCTAAGCACGGGCTGGTAAGTCAAATCCTGGGGGATTTGTAAGGGCGAAAGGGTGTTGCCATGCAATTTTTCAATGTCTTCATCTCTAGCGGTGGAATTGAGCGTGCCGTCTTTGATTTTTTTCAAATCAATACCATAAACATAATAGCCCTCAGGGGTTACCAAATAGCCATCAGCGTCCCTGGCGAAATTCCCGGCGCGCGTGAGAAAATTATCCTGTTTTTTGCTAAAGCCGTCTTTATTGATGGTCATTTCCCCGTTTTTATTGGGCCCTATCACAAACCAGCCCTTGCCTTGATACGCCATGTGGAATTCCCCCTCACTAGGCATGTATTCGCCATCTTTATTAGAAAGGACATTGCCTGAGCCTGTAACGCCGTAATTTCGGTCGTTAGCCACAACGGATTTGGCGTTCAAAGCGTCTAAATGCGAAGAAAACAAGGTCTTAAACTCCGGATCATTGGAGCGATAGCCTAAAGTATTGACATTGGCGATATTGTTTGAAAGGCTGTCAATACCAAACTGATGGGTTTTAATCCCGCTATAAGCGTTTAATAAGGTGTCGTTCATGCTGTCTCTTTAGGGGGGGTTTGGGGTTTCTGTGGTTTTTGATCCGAGAGTTTTTGATCAAGCGGTTCTTGCGGTTTTTGATCCGAGAGTTTTTGTTCAAGCGGTTCTTGCGGTTTTTGATCCGAGAGTTTTTGTTCAAGCGGCTTTTGTTCAGAGATTTTCTGTTCAAGGGCTTTTTGATTAAGTGGTTTTTGATCCGAGAGTTTTTGATCAAGCGGTTTTTGATCCGGTTTGTAAAACTCTATCGCGCTGTCTATGGGTAAAATCATTTCACCCATTCTTAACATGGGCTTGCCTTTATCAAAAATCACGCTTTCCACTTCGCCCCTACCAATGCGCGTTTGCAAATACTGCTTGCTTTGAGAGTCTAAATTGTATTCAGCCTTGATTTTGTAATTGCCTTTAGGAACTTTTTCGCCCTTTTCGTTTGTGCCGTCCCATTCAAAATTGATATACCCCTTTTGCCCGTTATAATCTTTTAAAGGAATCGTTTTGACTAATTCATTGTTTTCGTTTAGGATTTGAATCGCTGGCACTCCTTTAGAAGCGTCAATTTTTTCATCAAAAAAGAGCGAAAAAGAAAGCTTGTTATTGCCATCAAAATTCGCCCCGCTCACATCGGTTTCAGCGATCTTGCCTATCATGCTCACAGAATTGAGCGCGCTTACTTCCCTTAAAGAGTTATTAGCCTTTAGGCTATCGTCCATGCCCTTGTTCAGGTTTTCCATGGTGTCTTTTAAAGCGCCTTGAAAGTCTTTTAAAGATTCGTTAGTTTCTTTATTGGATTTCATGGCACTGGCGACTTCTTGCATGGTTTTTTTGTTTTCTTCTTGCATTTCCACTTGCGTGAGTTGCGCGGTTTGGGTGATGATTTTATCCGTTTCCATAGGAGCGGTGGGGTCTTGATTTTTCAATTGCTCTAAAAAGAGTTTCATGAAAGCGTTTTTATCCAACCCGTTAGCGATGGTGGGTTGCTCTTTTTTCCTTTCTTGCGCGGCTTTAGCTCCTGTAACTTCTGCTAAATCAATGGCCATGATCTCTTCCTTATTAAAGATGTCTTATTATAGAGCAAACTCGCTTAAAATCACGCATAAAGAGTGATTTGCATGCTCGTTTCTTGGTTTTCATGGTCTGTATTCTCTTGGTAGCTTTTTAGAACACTTTCTTTTAGGGGGGTTAATTCCTGCTCTTTGAATGGCTCTTTTGGTTGATCTTTGGGGGCTTGTTGCTCTTTAGAAGAATCTTGCGAAAAGCTCAAATCCACCCCTTCAAAGCCTAAAGCGTTCAGGCTGTTTTTAAGATCTTGTTGGTTGTCCAAAAAGGTTTGCAAGCTGTTATTGTGAGAAATCACGCTCACTTTAAGGTTTTTACCCACTTTTTGAATGGTTACTTCAACCTTGCCCAATTCCTTAGGGAATAAATCCATAGAGATCTTGCTCATGGGGGGTTTGTATTCTTGGATTTCTTGTTTTAATTGTTGGGTGAAATGCTTGATCGTCTCTTTAGGGGCGGTGCTTTTATTGTCGCTTGTCTTATCGCTAGCTTGGGTGTTTTGCGCGCTTTGAGCGTTGCTACTAGTTTCTTTAGCTTTTTCTTTATTGTCGCTTACTTCTTTAGTTTTTTCTTCTTTTTCTAGGGGCGTTGGAATATTATCGTTAGGGGGGTTAGCTCCTATTAAAGGCATTAAAGGGGGCGTTTTAAGGGCGAGTTTAGGGGCATTTTCTGGCGTTGTGGCTTGGGCTGTGGTCTGGGTTTTAGCGTGAGTAGGGGTTTTTTCTGGCTTTTTTTTAGAAAGCGTTTTATCCCTTTTAATGGCGTTCATTTGTAAAGCTTCCTTTAAAGGGGGCGTTTTTTTTTCGCTATTTTGGGGGTTTACGTGTTCTTTATTTTGCGGTTCTTTTTTTTCTAAAGATTGCAAAACGCTAGAAAGGTTGGCGGTGTTTTTAGCGTCGTTCTTTGCAAGGGTGTGGTTAGTGGGCGTTTGCGTTGCTTTTAAGGCGAGCTGATCGCTCGCATTTAAGGGGGTTTCTTTTTTTTCTAACGGAGCCGTTGCTTGAATGTTGCTGGCGTTTAGGTCATGTTTTTGGCTGAGCGTTTGAATGTCTTTAAGGGTTTTTGGATCTTTGGCGCTATGGGTTGGGGTGGTGAGGGTTTTATTAGCGTGGTTAGGGGTTATAGGGTTTTTACTAGGCAAGTTTGTTTGATGAGCGTTAGAAACAACTTCGTTAGGCTTTTTTTCATTCTTACTTAAAGTTTCGTTAGGGGTTTTGGGGTTAGTTTCATTAGCCTCATGGGTTTCATGTTGGGCCTCATGTTGGGATTTATGCGGGGCTGTTTTGTGGTTGAGCCAATCTTTTAGGGTAGGGGCTTGTTGGTTTTTGGCGAGGTTTTGAGCGTGTTGGTGGTTTAGAGTAGGGGTTTTTTCAAACGCTTTAGCGTCTTTTGGCGTGTCTTTTAACGCGCTAGGGTTTTCTTTAGAGGCGGTTTTGTCTTTAGAGATCTTTTGGTTTAAGATCTTGCTGAAATCCTTTGATGCGCTTTTAGGGGCGTTTTTGGCGTCTTTAACTTCGTTTTTCGCTCCGCTGTTTAAAGCGTTTGCGTTGGTGTGAAGGGGATTAACAGGAGATGGCATGGTTATCCTTTAAAACAACTCTTTTATTTTACATGGTGGGAGTCAAGCAAAAAGAGTTCCTTAAGATGAATGATCAAATCTAAAAAATGCTAAAAGCCTTTTTACAAAACTATGGTTTCGTTTAGGTTTAATTAAATTTTGCTACAATTAAATAAAAACGATGATTTTAAGGGAGATTGGCATGCAAAGTTTATGGATTTACCCAGAGGATACCGAAGTTTTAGGGGTTGCTTGTAAGAGCCTTTTAAAAGCATTGAAGCCTCGTTATCAAAAAATCGCCCTGTTTTCACCCATTAGTGGGGGGTGCGAGGGCTTTTGGGAGTGCGAGGGCCTAAGCTCTTTAGAGATCCATAGCGCCATAGACAAACAAAAGGCTTTAGAGCTTGTAAGCACCGCTCAAGAAGAGTTACTATTTG
Source organism: Helicobacter pylori (assembly GCF_900120335.1). Taxonomy (NCBI): domain Bacteria; kingdom Pseudomonadati; phylum Campylobacterota; class Epsilonproteobacteria; order Campylobacterales; family Helicobacteraceae; genus Helicobacter; species Helicobacter pylori. The sequence continues at coordinate 969,991 of NZ_LT635477.1, read as the reverse complement.
AAACGATTCTCAAACGCTATGATGAATTACAATCCACGCATGATTTTGTCATTAATTTGGGGTATGCGCCGAAGTTTTTCTTAAACGCTCTTTTAGACTTAAACACCATTTTAGCCAAGCATTTAAACGCTCCTGTGGTGGCTGTCGCGCAAACGAGTTTGGAATATTTGAAAGCCATGCATTCTCATATTCTTAAAAAAGAAGCCCCTTTCGCTGTAGGGTTATTTGCGGGCGAAATGCTTGAAAAACCACATTTTTTGAGCGCGTCTCTTTGCAAGCAACAATGCGAATTAGAAGCGGATCTGATAGAAAGCGTGTTGCAAACAAAAAGCGAGATTATTACCCCTTTAGCCTTTCAAAGGAGTTTGGAGAAAAAGGCTAAAAAGCAGATTAAAAAAGTCGTTTTACCCGAGAGCGAAGATGAAAGGATTTTGAAAGCCGCGCATCGTTTGAATTTAATGGGCGCGGTGGGATTGATTTTATTAGGCGATAAAGAAGTTATTAACTCCCAAGCGAAAAATTTGAACTTGAATTTAGAAAATGTAGAAATTATTGATCCCAACACCTCGCATTATAGAGAAGAATTCGCTAAAAGCTTGTATGAATTGCGAAAATCAAAGGGCTTGAGTGAGCAAGAAGCCGAGCGATTAGCGTTGGATAAAACTTATTTTGCGACCATGCTCGTGCATTTAGGCTACGCGCATGCCATGGTTTCTGGGGTCAATCACACCACGGCTGACACCATTAGACCCGCTTTACAAATCATTAAAACCAAGCCTGGCGTGAGCCTGGTTTCAAGCGTGTTTTTCATGTGTTTGGACACTCAAGTGTTCGTTTTTGGGGATTGCGCCATTATCCCTAACCCTAGCCCTAAAGAATTAGCCGAGATCGCTACCACTTCCGCGCAAACCGCTAAGCAATTCAATATCGCGCCTAAAGTGGCCCTGCTTTCTTATGCGACAGGAAATTCCGCTCAAGGCGAAATGATAGACAAAATCAACGAAGCCCTAACAATCGCGCAAAAATTAGATCCGCAATTAGAAATTGATGGCCCTTTACAATTTGACGCTTCCATTGATAAAGGCGTAGCGAAGAAAAAAATGCCTAATAGCCAAGTGGCCGGGCAAGCCAGCGTTTTTATTTTCCCGGATTTAAACGCCGGGAACATCGCTTATAAAGCGGTGCAACGGAGCGCTAAAGCCGTGGCGATAGGGCCTATCTTACAAGGTTTGAACAAGCCCATTAACGATTTGAGTAGGGGCGCTTTAGTGGAAGATATTGTTAACACCGTTTTGATTAGCGCCATTCAAGCGCAAGATTATTGATAGGAGAAATGATGGAAATTTTAGTGTTGAATCTGGGCAGTTCGTCTATCAAGTTTAAGTTGTTTGACATGAAAGAGAACAAGCCCTTAGCGAGCGGTTTAGCCGAAAAAATCGGCGAAGAAATAGGGCAGTTGAAAATCAAATCGCATTTGCACCATAACGATCAAGAATTAAAAGAAAAGCTTGTGATTAAAGATCATGCGATCGGGCTTTTAATGATTCGTGAGAATTTAACGAAAATGGGGATCATCAAAGATTTCAATCAAATTGACGCTATAGGGCATCGTGTGGTTCAAGGGGGGGATAAATTCCATGCCCCGGTGTTAGTGGATGAAAAAGTCATGCGAGAAATTGGCAATCTTTCTATTTTAGCCCCCTTACACAACCCGGCGAATTTGGCCGGTATTGAATTTGTCCAAAAAGCGCACCCCCATATCCCTCAAATCGCTGTTTTTGACACCGCATTCCATGCCAGCATGCCCAATTACGCTTACATGTATGCGTTACCTTATGAATTGTATGAAAAGTATCAAATCCGGCGCTATGGTTTCCATGGGACTTCGCACCATTATGTGGCTAAAGAAGCGGCGAAGTTTTTGAATATCGCTTATGAGGAATTTAACGCGATCAGTTTGCATTTAGGGAACGGCTCAAGCGCAGCCGCCATTCAAAATGGTAAAAGCGTGGACACTTCTATGGGGCTAACCCCACTAGAGGGCTTGATTATGGGCACAAGGTGTGGGGATATTGACCCCACTGTGGTGGAATACATCGCGCAATGCGCGAACAAGAGCTTAGAAGAAGTGATAAAGATTTTAAATCATGAAAGCGGTTTGAAAGGCATTTGTGGGGATAATGACGCCAGAAACATAGAAGCCAGAAAGGAAAAAGGCGATAAACAAGCCAAACTCGCTTTTGAAATGTGCGTTTATCGCATTAAAAAGTATATTGGGGCTTACATGGTAGTCTTAAAAAAAGTAGATGCGATCATTTTTACAGGGGGATTAGGGGAAAACTACTCGGCTTTAAGAGAGAGCGTGTGCGAGGGCTTAGAAAATTTAGGCATTGTTTTGAATAAAACCATTAATAACGAGCCAGGAAGTGGGTTGGTGGATTTAAGCCAGCCTAATACTAAAGTCCAAATTTTACGAATCCCCACTGATGAAGAGCTAGAAATCGCTTTACAAGCCAAAGAAATGGTAGAAAAATTAAAATAAAGGTTGTTTAATGAGAATGGTTCATTTTTTAGAGGGCGTTCATTTTGAAAAGCTCCACATTGAAGCGTTGAGTGAAAATTCTTCCAATAAAGAAATCCGCATTTGCATGCCCAAAGGAGCGATCATGGACAAACACAAGGCCCCGGGAGCTATCAGCGTGCAGGTTTTAGAGGGTAAAATCGTTTTTGAAGTGGGAGATGAAAAAATAGAAATGCCCAAGGGGGCGTTAATCAGCCTAGAAGCCCAAGTTTCACATCGTTTGGACGCTTTAGAAAATAGCGTTATAAGATTGTCTTTGAGTAAAAAATAAGGAAAATCAAATGATGAAAGCCGTTTTTATCAATGTTTGGTATTTGCTTTTAACCATCATTTTATTAATCATCATATGGAGGATCATTAGATTAGTGTTAAAAGATAAAAACGACAGCGGCGATAAGGGGTTAGGGTAAAGCATGTTTTTTGATCTAAAAAGATGAGCCAAAAAGATAAAAGAAGTCGTTTAATGACAGTCGTTTAATTAAGCACGCTACAATACGAAAATTTTAAAAGACAAGGAAAAGAAATGAGCGAGCAACGAAAAGAATCGTTACAAAATAACCCTAATTTGAGTAAAAAAGACGTCAAAATCGTGGAAAAGATTTTGAGCAAGAACGACATTAAAGCCGCTGAAATGAAAGAACGCTATTTAAAAGAAGGGCTGTATGTGTTGAATTTCATGAGCTCTCCTGGCAGCGGTAAAACCACGATGCTAGAAAATCTAGCGGATTTTAAAGACTTTAAGTTTTGCGTGGTAGAGGGCGATTTGCAAACCAACAGAGATGCGGACAGGTTGCGTAAAAAAGGCGTGAGCGCGCATCAGATCACCACCGGCGAAGCGTGCCATTTGGAAGCGAGCATGATTGAGGGGGCGTTTGATTTACTCAAAGATGAGGGGGCGTTAGAAAAAAGCGATTTTTTAATCATTGAAAACGTGGGGAATTTGGTTTGCCCCTCAAGCTATAATCTGGGGGCGGCGATGAATATCGTTTTACTCTCTGTCCCAGAGGGCGATGATAAGGTGCTAAAATACCCTACGATGTTCATGTGCGCGGATGCGGTCATTATCAGTAAGGCGGACATGATTGAAGTGTTTAATTTCAGGGTTTCTCAAGTCAAAGAGGACATGCAAAAATTAAAGCCTGAAGCGCCTATTTTTTTAATGAGCTCCAAAGACCCTAAAAGCTTGGAAGATTTTAAAAATTTCCTTTTAGAAAAAAAGCGTGAAAATTACCAATCCACGCATTCGTTTTAATGTGTTTAGCGATCCCCTCTAAAGTCATAGCCATTAACGATAATGTGGCTATTTTGGAGACTTTGGGCGTTCAAAGAGAAGCGAGTTTGGATTTAATGGGCGAGTCCGTTAAAGTGGGCGATTACGTGTTGCTCCACATCGGCTATGTGATGAGTAAGATTGATGAAAAAGAAGCCCTAGAGTCCATTGAGCTTTACCAAGAAATGATCGCCAAAATGAACGAAACGCAATAAAAACAATGAGCGTTGATCACCTCATTTCGCCCTTTAGAGACAAGCGGATTATTTTAGTGCTCTCTAATGAAATCAAAAAACTCGCTTCCAAACTCACTAAAAAATTAGTCATCATGGAAGTGTGCGGAGGGCATACGCATTCCATCATGAAATACGGGCTTTTAGACTTGATGCCTAAAAATTTAGAGTTTGCGCATGGGCCAGGGTGTCCGGTGTGCGTGATGCCAAGAGCGCGCCTTGATGAAGCTTACGAACTCGCTAGCATGAAAGATAGCATTGTTTTGAGTTTAGGGGATATGATGAGAGTCCCCGGGAGCTATGGGAGTTTGATACAAGCCAGAGAAAAGGGGCTAGATGCGCGTTTTTTGTATTCGCCCATGCAAGCTTTAGAGATCGCTAAAGAAAACCCGCATAAAAAAATCATCTACATTGCGATCGGATTTGAAACCACCACGCCGATGACGGCTAGCGTCTTACTCAACGCCAAAAAAGAAAAATTAAAAAATCTTTTTTTCCACATTAACCACATTTTAGTGCCTCCAAGCGTGAGCGCGATTTTAGAAGATCCAGCATGCCAGATTAACGCCCTTTTAGCCCCTAGCCATGTGAGCGTGATCAGCGGCGCTCAAATCTACGCTCCTTTAGTGGATCGCTTTAGACTCCCCATTATCGTGAGCGGTTTTGAGCCGGTGGATATATTAGAAAGCGTGCTGATGCTCACTAAACAAGCCCTAAACAAAGAAGCCAAGCTAGAAATCCAATATAAAAGAGCGGTGAGCTATGAAGGGAATACAAAAGCGCAAGAATTAGTGAATGCATGCATGGAAGTGAGAGAAAATTTTGAATGGAGAGGGTTAGGGAATATCAAACATTCCGCTCTCAAGCTTAAAGAAGCGTTCGCCTCCTATGACGCTGAAAAAGTCTTTAAAGAACACTTAAGCCACAAAACCTCTAAAGAAAACAAAGCATGCAAGTGCGGGGAGATTTTAAAAGGCATCGCTAAGCCCCCAGACTGCTCATTATTCGCCACAACTTGCACCCCGCAAAACCCGATCGGCAGTTGCATGGTCAGCTCTGAGGGGGCGTGCGCGGCGTATTATCGTTACAAGCGCGTTTGAGCTTTAAAAATTGCTTTAAGCCCCTAGATTGCTCACTATTCGCTACAACTTGCACCCCACAAAACCCGATCGGCAGTTGCATGGTCAGCTCTGAGGGGGCGTGCGCGGCGTATTATCGTTACAAGCGCGTTTGAGCTTTAAAAATTGCTTTTTGGTGAAATCGCTCAAGCCCTCGCAATTGACATCCACGCTAACCGGTTTTTTAGGGGGGTTTTCTTTTTTGACAACCGGTTTTTGATACGCCCTTTTCCTCACGCTCGCTTGGATAGTATCAAAATCAAAGGGGTAATTTAGGGCTTTTAGGATCTTTTGCGTTTCTAAAAAATGGGCTTTCAGGTGGTTGGTGTAATGGTCTTTTTCTGTTTCAAAGGCTTTCAAGAAACTCGGGTGCGTGAAATAGATTTTTAGGATTTGGTGTTCTATTTTAGCGTATCTAAACCCTTTCTTTAAATCCCCTAAAATTCCAGCCACATAACGATTGATCACCTCTCTTCGCTTGAGCTGGAGCTTTAAATTTTTAAACGCAGACATTTGAGCGATTCTTTTAAACAGCAAAAAGGTTTCTTTCTTTTTCAAATAGCGTTTATAAATGAGAGGGTTAAATCCATTTTCCATGATGAAATTATAGCGTTTTAGCTTGACTTTTTTAAAAAGCTTTTGTATAATGCTTCTTTTATTGTTGTTGGGGTGTCGCCAAGCGGTAAGGCACCAGGTTTTGGTCCTGGCATTCCGAGGTTCGAATCCTTGCACCCCAGCCATTTTTCCTTTTAGTGCGTTCTTATTAGCGTGTCGCGGAGTAGAGCAGTCCGGTAGCTCGTTGGGCTCATAACCCAAAGGTCAGTGGTTCAAATCCATTCTCCGCAACCAATCCCTTTTTTTAAATTTAACTCTGTTTAATAGAATTTATCCCACTAGCACGAAAAACTCTGTCCTTTAGGACGGAGATGTAAGTGCTTAGCCGTTAGGCTATATTTAAACTAAAAGAGGTTAAAATATCTCCAGTCTTTTTGGGGTAGGAAATATCCATGCAGACTTTAAAGAACAAAGCCTTTCGTGTTAGCATTCAATAGAATGCTTTAGTTAGGAAGCTCCTTGCTTTAGAAAGGGGCGGTTTCACAGAATTTAAAAAATGCTTTAGCGTTTTTAAGATAAATAATAAAAGAGCTACAAGCAAGCGATAACTTTACTAAAAAAGCGGTCTTCTTGGGTTAGGGGATTTAATTGGGGGTTGTAGGGGGAGAGTTATTTCAAAAACCCCCCCTATCCCCTTAAGAAAATGAGTTTTCAATTAAAAAATAAGCTTCGCATGAGACACTAACGCAAGAAAACGAGTTTCAATTAAAAAAACGATTTTCAAATGAAAAAAACGAATTTCAAATGAAGAAAACGATTTTCAAATGAAAAAAACGAATTTCAAATGAAGAAAACGAATTTCAAATGAAGAAAATGAATTTCAAATGAAGAAAACGAATTCCCCTTAAGACACCAACTTAAAAAAGCCTAACCATAGATTTCACCACCACCAAACGAAACAAAAAGCATCAAAAGTAAAAAAATCATAAAATTTTCTCAAAATGACAAAAAAAAAAAAACGCTTTATGCTATAATACTCCAAATACATTCCAATGCAAATGCATTCTAATGCAAATACATTCTAATGTATAAAATCCCCAATATTAAAATCCAATCTAAAAAGGAGAAAACATGAAAAAACACATCCTTTCATTAACTTTAGGCTCGCTTTTAGTTTCCACTTTGAGCGCTGAAGACGACGGCTTTTACATGAGCGCGGGCTATCAGATCGGTGAGGCCGCTCAAATGGTGAAAAACACCAAAGGCATTCAAGATCTTTCCGATCGTTATGAAAGTTTGAACAACCTCTTGACCCGATACAGCACCTTGAACACCCTGATCAAATTGTCCGCTGATCCGAGCGCGATCAATGGGGTGCGTAACGATTTGGGCGCGAGCGCGAAGAATTTGATCGGCGATAAAGCCAATTCCCCAGCGTATCAAGCCGTGCTTTTAGCGATCAACGCGGCGGTGGGGTTTTGGAATGTCGTGGGCTATGTGACGCAATGCGGCGGTAACGCTAATGGTCAAGAAAGCGCCTCTTCTACGACCATCTTCAACAACGAGCCAGGGTATCGATCCACTTCCATCACCTGTTCTTTGAACAGGTATGCACCTGGATACTACGGCCCTATGAGCATTAAAAATTTCAAAAAGCTTAACGAAGCCTACCAGATCCTCCAAACGGCTTTAAAAAAAGGCTTGCCCGCGCTCAAAGAAAACAACGGGACGGTCAATGTAACCTATACTTACACATGCTCAGGGGAAGGGAATAATAACTGCTCGCCAAGCGTCACAGGTGTAGGCAACCAAAATGGCGGAACTAAAACCATCATCAAAAATAGCGGAACTAAAACCATCATCAGTTCAAAAGTCGTTAATAGCGGAGCTAGTGGTAACACAACAGGGGTGTCCTATACCGAAATCACTAACAAATTAGACGGTGTGCCTGATAGCGCTCAAGCGCTCTTAGCGCAAGCCAGCACGCTCATCAACACCATCAACGAAGCATGCCCGTTTTTCCACGCGCCTAATAACCAAGCTGGTGGCCCAAAATGGGAATGGCCCTCTAACAAGCTGTGCGGCGCTTTTTCACAAGAAATCAGCACGATCCAAAAGATGATCACGGACGCGCAAGAGCTGGTCAATCAAACGAGCGCCATTACCAACAACGAACAAAGCACTCAAGTGGGCGCTAATAATAACGGCAAGCCTTTCAACCCTTTCACAGACGCTAGTTTCGCGCAAGGCATGCTCGCTAACGCGCAAGCGCAAGCCAAGATGCTCAATCTAGCCGAACAAGTGGGGCAAGCCATTAACCCTGAGAGGCTTAGTGGGACTTTTAAAAACTTTGTTACAGGCTTTTTAGCCACATGCAACAACCCCTCAACAGCTGGTACGAGTGGCACACAAGGTTCGCCTTCTGGCACGGTCACCACTCAAACTTTCGCTTCCGGTTGCGCCTATGTGGAACAAACCCTAACGAACTTGAACAATGACATCGCCCATTTTGGCACTCGAGCGCAGCAAATCCAACAAGCCGCAGACATCGCTGACACTTTGGTGAATTTCAAATCCCGATACAATGAATTAGGGAATACTTACAACAGCATCACCACCGCGCTCTCCAAAGTCCCTAACGCGCAAAGCTTGCAAAATGTGGTGAGTAAAAAGAATAACCCCTATAGCCCGCAAGGCATAGAAACCAACTACTACCTTAACCAAAACACTTACAACCAAATCCAAACGATTAACCAAGAGTTAGGGCGTAACCCCTTTAGGAAAGTGGGGATTGTTAGTTCTCAAACCAACAACGGCGCGATGAATGGGATCGGTATCCAGGTGGGTTACAAACAATTCTTTGGGCAAAAAAGGAAATGGGGCGCTAGGTATTACGGCTTTTTTGATTACAACCATGCGTTCATCAAATCCAGCTTTTTCAACTCGGCTTCTGATGTGTGGACTTATGGCTTTGGAGCGGACGCGCTTTATAACTTCATCAACGATAAAGCCACCAATTTCTTAGGCAAAAACAACAAGCTTTCTGTGGGGCTTTTTGGTGGCATTGCGTTAGCGGGCACTTCTTGGCTTAACTCTGAATACGTGAATTTAGCCACCGTGAATAACGTCTATAACGCTAAACTGAACGTGGCGAACTTCCAATTCTTATTCAACATGGGAGTGAGGATGAATTTAGCCAGATCTAAGAAAAAAGGCAGCGATCATGTGGCCCAGCATGGGATCGAACTAGGGCTTAAAATCCCTACCATTAACACGAACTATTATTCCTTCATGGGGGCTGAACTCAAATACCGCAGACTCTATAGCGTGTATTTGAATTACGTGTTCGCTTATTGATGTTTAGCCCTTTGTGGAACCCCCTTTTTTTGGGGGTTTTAAATTCTCTTTTTTAAAGCCTTTCTCTTAAACTCCCTTTTTTTAGGGGGCTTCTTTTTAAAGGATTTCTTTTTTTGAACCCTTTGTTTTTAAACTCCCTTTTAGGGGAGAACCCTTTGTTTAAGGGGTTTCTTTCTTTTGAACCCTTTTTTTTAAATTCCTTTGTTTTGAACTTCTTGTTTTTGAACCCTTTGTTTTTTTGAACCCTTTGTTTTAGGGGGCTTCTTTTGAACCTTTTTTTTTAAACCTTTGTTTTAAACCCTTTGTTTTTAAATTCTTTGTTTTTAAATTCTTTGTTTTTAAATTCTTTGTTTTTTGAACTCTTTTTTTTAGAGGGGCTTCTTATTGAGAGATTTCTTTTCTTAAACCCTTTGTTTTAAATTCCCTTTTTCTTTGAACTCCCTTTTTCTTTGAACTCCCTTTTTCTTTGAACTCTTTTTTTTAGAGGGGCTTCTTATTGAGAGATTTCTTTTCTTAAACCCTTTGTTTTAAATTCCCTTTTAGGGGAGAACTCCCTTTTTCTTTGAACTCCCTTTTTCTTTGAACTCCCTTTTTCTTTGAACTCCCTTTTTCTTTGAACTCCCTTTTTCTTTGAACTCTCTTTTTTTTGAACTCTCTTTTTTTTGAACTCTCTTTTTTTTAAACTCTCTTTTTGAGGGGTTTGATGAAAAAATCCTTTTTAGCGTTTTTATATTAGTTAGTGGGAAACTTGGCGTTAATTCAAGCGATAGTTTTTAAAAAGCGCTTCTTTAGGGGGGTTTAATCTTTTCACTGATTTTTCATTAATTTCTCCCTCCGCTTTTAAATCTTTTAGTTTTGATTTCTAGCTTTTTAATCTTGCTCTATCGCTTGCGCTATAATGAATTGGTATTTTTAATAAAAGGGATAAGCATGCCAAACACCACCGACAAAGATTACACCCAATACAGCCAAAGACAGCTTTTTAATCTCATGAATAAAAAAGAACAAGAAATAGAAAAGCTAAAAAGAGATAGGGCGTATCTTGAAAAGAAAATGGCTAAAGAGCTAGAAAAAAAAGATAAAGGTTTCACTATCAAATTAGAAGAATTGAATAAAATCTTACAAGAGATCAACAAAAGAGCTAATGATTGTTGTTTTGGGCATGAAACCCCAAATATTGAAACGCAACAAGCCATGAGAGAAGCGTTAAATGGCGAAAATTTAGAAACTATTGAAGATTTTTCTGCATGGGCCAATGAAAGAAAAAAGGAAGTGAATGCTGAAAATTAAGCACCATATCCTTTACAAAAAAGATTTTAAAAAACTTGTTAAAAAGAGGGAGTCTTGATTAGTGCCTACATTAGCGTTAAAATTTTGGTTTAGCCCTATCTTAATGTAGTTTAGCTTGCCATAGTTAGTCGTTGTCCCTATCGTGCTTGTTAGGGCTGGCTTGTTATCTTGGAATTGTTGTTGGTTGAATGGTTTGCTAAAGGATAGCTTGGGCGTGTTAGTGGGGTCTAATTACCTCTACAATTTAACTTGATCAATCAGTTAGAACTTGAGTGAGGCGTTAAATGGGGTTGATCTCACTCAAATTGATAGTTTAGATGATCTTACAAACGAGCTAAAAAAGAAATCAAATAGTAGAGGTTTGAAAAGGCATGCTTTAGCGTTTGGTTTAAAGATTGAGATTTTAAAAAGAATACAAAAGAACCTTACAAGCCCATGATGATTTAAGGCAAGAATTAGAACCATTGGGGTTTGAAAACACTCAAGGGAGCGTTTATCTAAAAGATCAATAACAAAAAAATTAGAAATGTAATTTAGATATAATGGGGTTGTCATGATTGATTGAATTAAGGAGATAAGATGTTAAAAAATGTAGAAATGGGGGCTAATTTTTATAAAGAGCTTGGAAAATTAGAAAAACAATTAGCTAAATATCAAAGTAAAGTTTTAGAAATTAAAACACAAATGAAAGAGATTAAAAAGCAATATTCTCAAGCTAAGAAAGATGAAAATTTAGCTAGTAAATATATTCCTAATGATGAGTTAAAAAAAGATTTATCCCACTAGCACGAAAAACTCCGTCCTTTAGGGCGGAGATGTAAGTGCTTAGCCGTTAGGCTATTTGAATATCGTTTCACCTAGATCCATTCGCTTTTTAGCGCATTCTATTAAAAATCAAAGTTAGCTAGTTAATGCGGTGTTTCTTGCTCTTGTATGTATTGCTTAATCAACTCTAAAGGAGCACCCCCACAACTCCCGGCAAAATAACTAGGCGACCACAAATGCTTCCCCCATAAACTAGCTTCAACGCTTTTGAAATGGTGTTTTCTAATCAAACGACTGCTCACGCCTTTTAAAGAATTGACTAGCTTGCTCACGCTCACTTTGGGTGGGTAGTTGATAAGCAAATGCGCATGATCGCTCTCCCCATCAAATTCTACCAACTCGCTCTCAAAGTCCTTACACACTTTGGCAAACACCGATCCTAAAAAATCTATCACTTCCTTGTTGAACGCTTTACGCCGGTATTTAGTAACAAACACCAAATGCGCATGCATCAAAAAAACACAATGTCTTCCGTGTCTTATGTCATCAATTCTTTTCACAGACCTATTTTAACTAAAAGAGGTTAAAATACTTCTATGAAAGTCAATAAGGGTTTTAAATTCCGCTTGTATCCCACTAAAGAACAAGAAAGCAAACTGCAACATTGTTTTTTTGTCTATAACCAAGCCTATAACATCGGCTTGAATTTGCAACAAGAGCAGTATGAAAAGAATAAAGATTTACCTCAAAAAGAAAGAAAATGGAAAAAATCAAGCGAGTTAGATCATGCGATCAAACAATGCCTAAGAGCTAGGGATTTACCCTTTAGCTCTGTGATAGCCCAACAATCACGCATGAATGTTGAAAGGGCTTTTAAAGACGCTTTTAAGGTTAAGAACAGGGGCTTTCCTAAATTCAAAAACTCCAAGTTCGCCAAACAATCTTTTTCTTGGAATAATCAAGGCTTCTCTTTCAAAGAAAGCGCTGATGAACGCTTCAAGATATTCACTCTCATGAAAATGCCCTTGCTTCTGCGCATGCACAGAGATTTCCCCCCTAACGCTAAAATCAAGCAAATTACAATCTCTTGCAGCCACAGAAAATATTTTGTTAGCTTTAGCGTGGAATACGAACAAAACATTGCTACCATCAAAAATCCTAAAGATTGTGTGGGGATAGATTTGAATGTCTTTGACATCGCTTGTTCTTGTGGTGTGAATAACCCTGAAAAACTCACTGATTTTAAGCGCTACCTTTTAGACATGGAAGAATTGCTAGGGATAAAGTTAGATGCAAAAACTCACGCAACACAGCTCATTCCCACTTATTCCAAACTGCATTCTTTAAAAAAATACTCCAAAAAATCTAAAAGATTGCAAAAAAAACAGAGCCGCAGGGTTTTAAAATCCAAACAGAACAAAACCAAATTAGGAGGTAATTTTTACCAAACGCAAAAGAGATTGAACCAAGCCTTTGACAAGTCTAGTCATCAAAAAACAGACCGATACCATAAAATCACAAGCGAACTTTCAAAGCAATTTGAATTGATAGCAGTTGAAGACTTGCAAGTAAAGAACATGACTAAAAGAGCCAAACTCAAAAACGTTAAACAAAAGAGTGGGCTTAATAAATCTATTCTCAACGCTTCATTCTATCAAATCATCTTCTTTTTAGACTACAAACAACAGCATAATGGCAAATTGTTAGTGAAAGTTCCCCCACAATACACCAGCAAAACTTGCTGTAATTGTGGGAGCATCAACCCCAAGCTCAAATTGAATCACAGGCAATATTTGTGTCCTGATTGTGGGTATAAAGAACACAGAGATATTAACGCTGCGAACAACATCTTGAATAAAGGGTTAAGTCTTTTTAGGGCAGGAAATGTCCTTGCAGACTTTAAAGAACAAAGCCTTTCGTGTTAGCATTCAATGGAATGCTTTAGTTAGGAAGCCCCTTTCTTTAGAAAGGGGTGGTTTCACTAGATATTGATAATCCTAATACGACCGAAAACTTTAAGCCTAAGAATGCTAGTGAAATTTGGCAATTCGCTCTTAATTCTTAGGGGCTTGAATGCTAGAGATTGAATTAAAAAAGAAATTCACTAAGGATTTAAAAAAGCATATTTTAAATCAAAAAATTGAGTTAGAAGTTTTTGACTTAGTGGTTGAAAATTTAAGAAATCAGATTCCATTGGACAAAAGATTTAAAGACCACGCTTTAAGTGGAACATACAAAGGCTGTAGAGAGTGCCACATTAAGCCTAATGTTTTACTTGTGTATAGAATGAAAGGCAATGTTTTAACTTTAGTCAGGCTTGGGCAGTCATAGCGAGTCGTTTTGAACCGCCCACACCACTCATAACGCTTAAATGAATCGCCCACCAACTACCCCCCTTTTTAGGGATAAAATTCAGGGTTAAAACACCGCTCATGCTTTTTTATTTTTTAAACACCCTCGTGTTTGCCGCTTTTTAAATACCCTCGTGTGCGCATTTCTTTACGCTTCAAAGCCCCTTCATAACGGCGGATTTCAACCTCTGTTTTAGGCTCGTATTTGGGCATGGGGGTGGGTTTGCCATTTTCCACAGCCACCATCGTGAAATAGCATGAATTGGTGTGCGTGATTTCACGAGTTTTAATGTCTTCGCTCAAAACCTTAATCCCCACCTCGCATGAAGTGTTCCCCACGTAATTGATGCTGGCTAAAAAAGTGAGCAAATTCCCCACAGGAATGGGGTATTTAAAAGTAACCCCATCCACGCTTAAAGTGACCGTTCCTTTAGCGCAATAACGAGTCGAACACACATAAGCCACTTTATCCAACAAATTCAACAATTCCCCCCCATGCATGACGTTGTTGAAATTAGCGGTTGTAGGCACGACTAAATAGCTCATCAATAATTTAGTGCGATCCGCTGTGTCTATAGTGAAATCAAAATGATTGGAATGCGATGATTGTATTTGAGGCATTGCTTCTCCTTAATTAAAATTGGTGTTAAAAATGTTTTTTGTAAAAAACATTCCAAGAACTATATATTAGTAAAAATTAAGTAATATTAAGTGAATATTAGAGGAATTAGAAAAATAATAAGAGGGTTAGCGTTAAATAATGGGCGTTGGAGAGAAAGAAGAGAAAAAAGAAAGCCAAAAGGTGGCGGTTATCACAGGGGCGAGTTCTGGGATTGGGTTAGAGTGCGCGTTAATGCTGTTAAATCAAGGGTATAAGGTCTATGCGCTCTCTAGGCATGCGACTTTGTGCGTAGCGTTAAACCATGCGTTATGCGAGTGCGTTGATATTGATGTGAGCGATTCTAACGCTTTAAAGGAAGTGTTTTCAAACATCAGCGCTAAAGAAGATCATTGCGACGTTTTGATCAATTCCGCCGGTTATGGGGTGTTTGGGAGCGTGGAAGACACGCCCATTGAAGAGGTTAAAAAGCAATTTAGCGTGAATTTTTTCGCCCTTTGTGAAGTGGTGCAACTTTGTTTGCCCTTATTAAAAAACAAGCCTTATTCTAAGATTTTTAACCTTTCTTCCATAGCGGGGCGAGTAAGCATGCTCTTTTTGGGCCATTACAGCGCGAGTAAGCATGCCCTAGAAGCTTATAGCGATGCCTTGCGTTTAGAGCTTAAACCCTTTAATATTCAAGTGTGTTTGATTGAGCCAGGCCCGGTGAAAAGCAATTGGGAAAAAACCGCTTTTGAAAACGATGAGCGAAAAGATAGCGTTTATGCTTTGGAAGTGAATGCGGCTAAAAGCTTTTATTCTGGCGTGTATCAAAACGCCCTAAGCCCTAAAGCCGTGGCACAAAAAATCGTTTTTCTTACTATGAGTCAAAAAATCAAGGCTCGTTATTTGATCGGCTTAAAAACCCAATTGTTGTTAGCGTTGTATCAAATCCTCCCGAGTAGCTGGTATGATTCTTTGTTCAGATTAGTTGTTCTTGGGAGGAAGCGCGATGCTTAAAACCTATCATATTGCCTTAGCTTGCGTGATTTTAGCGGTGGTGGTGTTGTTGTTTGGAGGGGAGTCCTTGAGTTTGGAAGAATGGCAAGAAGTGTACCTGAATGTGAAAAACCACTTTTTACACAATGAAGAATTGAGCTCTTTAAGTGTTATTATTTTAGAAATACGATTACCACGAGTGATTTTAGCGCTCTTAGTGGGGGCGAGTTTGTCCGGGAGTGGGGTGGTGATGCAAACGATTTTTAGAAACCCCTTAGTCGATCCCTTTTTACTAGGGATTTCTAGCGGAGCGATGCTAGGCGTGGCGATGGCGATAGCGGTAGTGGAGTCTAACATTGCGATTTTGGCGTTTTTTGGGGCGATTTTAGCCAGCCTTGCTGTTTTGGCGATGAATAGGGTTTTGGGCAATTCCGTCCTTTCGTTGGTGCTTTCAGGGGTGGTTTTGAGCGCGTTTTTAAGCGCCTTAGCCGGGGCGATCAAATTCTTTGTGATCCCCCAAAAAGCGCAAGCGATTGTCGTGTGGCTTTTAGGGAGCTTGTCTTTAAGCAGTTATAAGGATTGCTTGATCGCTTTCATAGGGCTGTCTTTGGGCTTTATCCCTCTCTTTTTGTTAAGGTGGCGCATCAATTTATTGAGCTTGAGCGATGCGCAAAGTTTGAGCTTAGGGATTAACCCGGTGTTATTGCGATCGCTTTGTTTGGTGTGCGTGAGCGTTGCGAGCGCTTTAGCGGTGAGCGTGTCCGGCACGATCGGCTGGATTGGGTTAGTCATTCCGCATGTGGCGAGGTTGTTTTTTGGGGCGAATTTACAAAAACTGCTTTTAAGCTCTTTATTAATGGGGGCGTTTTTCTTGCTTTTGGCGGATGTGGTGGCTAAAACCATTACCCCCTATGATTTACCGGTAGGCATTGCGACAAGCGTTTTAGGAGCGCCTTTTTTCCTATGGCTTTTATTCAGGACTAGGGGGGTGTGATGGTCTTAGAAGTTAAAAACCTGTCCTTTAAGTATTCTCAAAAACTCATTTTAGACAAGTTGAGTTTTAGCGTGCCAAAAAACAGCATCACAAGCATTTTAGCGCCTAATGGATCCGGTAAAACCACGCTTTTAAAATGCCTTTTAGGGCTTTTGAAGCCTTTAGAAGAAACCGAAATCAAGGCGTGTAACAAAGATATTTTACCCTTAAAGCCTTATGAAAAAGCCAAATTGATCGCTTATATCCCCCAAGTGGAATATTATGCGTTCAATTTCAGCGTGTTGGATTTTGTTTTAATGGGGAAGGCGACGCATTTGAATCTATTCGCTATGCCTAAAGCTAAGCACATTAAAGAAGCCACTAGCGTTTTAGAGCGCTTGGATTTAGAGTCTTTAAAAGATCAAGGCATTAACGATTTGTCCGGCGGTCAAAGGCAAATGGTGCTTTTAGCCAGAAGTTTGTTGCAAAGAACGCCCTTATTGTTACTAGATGAGCCTACGAGCGCGTTAGATTTAAAAAACCAAGCCCTTTTTTTTGATGCGATTAAAGATGAGATGAAAAAACGAGAATTGAGCGTTTTAGTCAATATCCATGATCCCAATTTGGTTGCCAGGCACTCCACGCATGTGGTCATGCTCAAAGATAAAAAACTTTTTTTGCAAGCTTCCACGCCAATCGCTATGACTTCACACAATTTAAGCGCGCTCTATGACACGCCCCTAGAAGCGATCTGGCATGATGATAAGCTTGTGGTGTATGCGTTGTAGGGGTTGAAAATAGGGGATTTTGAGTTATAATGTTTCGTTTATTTTTATTTTCAAGGAGTTTATGTGAAAATTAGCGCATCTGTTACCCCCCCCCCCTCATTTCAAACTATCCCTATAGTAGTCGCTTTTGACAATAATTATTGCATCCCTGCGGGTGTGAGTTTATATTCCATGCTTCTTAACGCGAAGCGAGAAAGAGATGGGGTAAAACTCTTTTATCAAATCCATTGTTTAGTGGATAGTTTGAGCGCTGAAAATGCAGAAAAATTAAAGCGGACTATAGCCCCCTTTAGCGCGTTTTCTGGTATTGAATTTTGTGATATTTCAAAGAATGACGCTTACCCTTTTACATTGGTTTCTCAACTTTTCTTAAGACTCAATCCTTTCGCTAAAAAGCGTTTTTCTAAAATGATTTTATGCCGTTTGTTGCTAGCGAGTATTTTCCCTCAATACGAAAAAATAATCATGTTTGATGTGGATACCTTGTTTGTGGGCGATATTAGTGAGGGCTTTTTTATCCCTATGGATGGAGAGTATTTTGGAGCGACCAAAGAAGACCTCTCATTGATTAACATTCATAGCGCTAATGATTTGTTTGTATCTCGGCTCAATTGGTCTAAGGGAATGGGTGTCAAACTCAATCATAAAAGCCTGAGCTTTCAAGAAGTGGGAATTCTATATGAAAACCCTTTTAATGCAGGTTTTATGCTGGTCAATTTGGCGTTGTGGAGGGAGAGTCATTTGGAAGAAAAGCTGATTGATTTTTTTAAAACAAGAGATGAAGGGCTGTTGTTGCCAGAGCAAGATTTATTTGTACTTGTTTGTCAAGGGTGTATTTTAGAAATGCCTTGCAAGTATAATGTCCATCCACGCATGGTTGGGACAAGAATGATACCTAAAAAATCTGATGTTTGCATGTTGCATTTTTATGCTGATGAAAAGCCTTGGAAGCATTTTGGCTACCCGTATTCTAAAGAATGGCACCAAGTCGCTTTTAAAACTTCTTTTGAATCTTTGGTTTTTGAGAATTTAGTGGGTAAAATTGAAACTTTTACTGAACTCAATGACCACAACAAAAAGAGTTTTTTTGAATTTTTAAACACCAAGCTGAATAAAAAATTTCTTATACAATACATTTTGTTTAAGATTTTTAAAAAGCTAGAGTCTTTTTGTTTGCGTTAAGCAGAATTTATTTGAAAGCTAACCCTTATTTGGGGTTGGTTTGCTAATACGCTCCTCCAATTATACTTTTTAAACCTATCGCACCCCATGCCAGAGCATGGGTTTAAGAGCAATACTTAGATCGGTATTAGAAACTATACCTCATTCCTAAATTGGAAGCGAAATGGCTTGCGTTGGAAATCAAATTGTGCAAATAAACCACGCCCAAATTCAAAAACACTTCTTTAGCTAATCGCAATTCCCCACCCATCATCGCTCTTGCATAGGTGCTTAAAGGACTGCGAGCGGCATTGATTTTAAAGGTGTTTAAAGACGCCACATCATTCGATCCAAAGTGAGCGAACTCTTGTAAAACTCCCGCATGCAAATAGAAGTATGAAGTGTCCCCATAATAATAACGCGCTTCCACATTAGCGTTAGCGTTGAATAAATGCTGACTGCTCGCGCCATTTTTTAAAGCCACTTGTGATTGGCTATTGCTTTTAAAGTTGGTTGAGCCTAAATGGTTATAGCTCACGCCCACGCTTGGTTTTAACACTAAAGCGTTCCTAAAAAACGCGAAGTCATAACCATAGCTCGCTCTTGTTGTGGCACTATAGGCTAAGTAATGATAGCTTTGATTCAAATCTTGCAATAGAGCGCTTTTGAAATTCAAGCTTGATTGATCACTCCCTAGCGCCCCTTGAGCTTCAAAGTCAAATTCATGCTGGTTAGCAAAAATACGGCTATACACGCCAAAATTAGTGTTATTGGCCCCAGAGTTAAGAGAGTTCGCTTGATTACTAAAAGAGCTATAACCATAGCTTCCAAACCCGCCCACAATGGCTTCCACTTCCCCATTAAGGTAAGCATCTACGCCCGCACTTGTGCCATACAATGAAGCGTTAGAGCCGCTATTCAAGCTCGCTCCCCCAATAGCGTTAGCCCAAACATTGGTGGGTTTTTCATATTTAGGGGCAAATTGATACAACACTTCTGCCGCGCTCTCTAAAGAAGCGAATCTTTGGCCTTTTAAAGCTTGTAAGCGTTGAGCGAACGAGTTAATATGGTTGGTGTGTCTCCTGGAGAGATTGACTAAACGAGAATTTAAAATCATCGCATTGCTCAAGCTCAAGGTTTGTAAGCCGCTTTGTTTATGCTCTAAACTGGCTACATTATTTAAAGCGTCAGTGGCCGCATTCAATTGCTTGGTGATTTCACCGGTGCTTGTGTTATCAATCATTTGTCTGGCATAACCCGCATCATGGCTATCAATCAATAAGGTTTGTAAGAGATCCCTACCTTTTGCGCCTGAATGAGTATAAAGCGTGTCAATATCTTTAGAGCGGTTAGCCAATTCAAACACGCTTTCAATAGTGCCAAAATCATGCTGATTGATAGCGACTAAATTAGGAGTGGCGCTGTGAGCGAAAGGAGCGTTCTTCACGAGGGCGTAGTTAGCAGAACGCGCATTATTAGTGGTGTTTGTGGGTAAGTTGGTGGTATTGCCACCATTCTCAGTAGGCGTAGAATTGCCTAAATAATACACCGAGATTTTAGAGCCGTTAGCCGTTTTACTGATGCCTATATTTTTCCATGCCTTACCGATAAGATACTTGTAATTGTCAGGGTTGTTCACCATGCTTTGATTGCCGATAGCCATACCGCATGCTTTAATGTCATCAGTATTTCGCACCACACAAGTATCCATGCGGTTATTGTTGTTATAAAGGGCTAGGCGCTCTTTGAATTGCTCTTCTAGATTAACATTACTAATGCCATTGGTACCTGTAGAAACATTACCATAACCAATGATTTTCGCTTTCACTAACACATGCTCTGTATTTTTAATGAGATCTTGAGCGCTGTTAATCTTGATGAGCGGTTTGTAAAATCCGGTCGCGCTGTCTATATCATTATTAAACATCATAGCTGCTGCATTGCCTACGCTTAAGGTTGCCACTTTCCCACCTCGGACCAGATAGTTGATAGTGCCTTGATTGTTGATAAAATCCCCCTGAATGGTTAAATTTGAAAATTGACTATAGTCCATGACCGCATTTTGACCCAGGGTTAGATTATTAAACATGAGCTTTGATGTGCCCCAAGGGTTTTCTGGGGTTGAAGAAGCGAATTTTCTGGTGATTTCAACATTTTTAACATTTCTAGCGTCAAAATAATTCCAAGGGCTATAGTAAAACTCATTGATAACCAGTTTTTCGCCGCTTTTAAATTTGACACCCCCAGAAAAGATTGACCTAGTGCCAGTTTCCAAACGCACGGTATTGATGCGCGATTGACTGCCTATATCTTCGCTAAAATGAGTGTATTCCCCCACACTTATCCCATTGGTTTTAACAATCAATTCATTAATGTTGAAGTTTTTAACGGCCACATTAGTGGAAGCTGTGATGAGCTTGTTGATATTGACTTTGTCTGTAACACCACTAAAATCCAAGGTGTTGAAACCACCATTACCCGTATCAATACCTTTAAAATTAGCTGTATGAGCATCCACCTTTAAGTTCACAAATCTTCCCAGACTAATATCGTTATTGAAAGTGGCTGTGCCGTTTTTAGTATCCACACCAGCCTTAAACTCAAAATTCGCACTTGATCCTGCCAAAGCATAGCCACCCACTTGATTATTCACCCTTAAAGGCCCATCAACGGTGATATTCCCGGTTAGATTTTCCACTAAAAGGGTGCGCCCGCTCGCTTGATTGGACAGATTGACACCGCCTTTGCCGATATTCAAATGAGCTGCATTGGTGGTAAGAGAAGCTTTAAACCCTCCCACTTTAATCGTGCCATCGGCTTTAGTGTTGATGCGATCAATATTGACAACCGTGTCTTTGCCGCCCGCAAAAGGCCCATCAATGACTTGCGTGGGTTCAGTTTCTGTTTTTTGCGTGTTATTGGGTGGGTTAATGACCTCTGTGTTGCTATTGTTATTTTGACTGATCTTTTGCTTGTCGTTTTTAGTGCCACTTTGAGAAGTGGTATTATTAGGTTTATCCTTGTAACCACCTTCTGGAGGGGCGATAATGTTTAACCCAGCGCTTTGCCACAAATCCAGTGTGCCAATATGAGTCTTATTGCTAGCGATAATGCCTGCTTGAGCGGCGTTTTGATCCCCCACAGTGAGATGGTTAAAATCCACTTCTCCTTGAACTTTTGAAGTGTTGATCGTGCTGTATGAAGGGGCCAAATACGCTCCCACGTATTGCAAACGGCCCATCCACACATTACCATTTAATTTAACGCTGTTTGAAGCCAAATTAAGCGTGGCGCCATCATAAAGAGAAATTTCCGCATTTTTACTGCTAGTAATCCCTTCTGAAGCTTGCAAAGTCAAAACTGTAGAGCTGGCTTTCCTCCCGGCTCCAGAACCCACACGATTATTGATTTCTACAAAATTTTCAATTGAGATATTTTTAGCGTTAAAATCCACTCTCGTGGTGCGATCAGCGCTATCCTTATAGCTTGTGAAAGAATTGCCATTGAATTGGCCCAAGCGTAAAGTGGCTTTTTGCATATTCACGTCTAAATCCCCACCAGTAAAGTTTCTAAGCCCTGATAGTTTATAAGTCCCTACAGCGTCTTTCATATCCACTTCAAGCTTATTCCATTGCCCGCCTTTGACCCAATAATGCCTAGCGGCGTTCCCCCAGTCCCAACCTCCATCAATCTTACTGGATAAAAGGGATTGGTATAAGTCGTATTCCTTGTTAGGGAATTCATTAAAGCCTTTTCCTGCTTGAATGCGCCAAACTTTATCGGGTTTATCTGGGGTTTTATTCGCTTCTTCGGCCTGTTTGAGTCCCCAACTAAGAAGCCCTGAGACCGTTCCTACAGCGGTGCCTGTAGCGATACCCCCAACAATGGCTGGAATGATCACGGTCGTGAAAAAGGCGGCATGACTCTCTTGCGGTATGGCGCTAATCAACGCTCCTGCTAAAACGAGAGAAACTAAAGGGCGATTCATTTTGCGGTGTGTTTGTTGTAATTCCATTTTCTTCCTTTCTTTTTGTAAAACGATTTTTGCACAAAGGGTGCGACTTTAGACTAGAAAATTTCTGTTGCATTTACGATTAAGGTTGTGAATATGTAGTATCTACAACCAATGTTAAACTTTTATCAAATTAAGGTAAATAAACATAAAACTTAACAAGATTAAAAAGCAATATTGCTAGAATTTGTGGTTAGAGTATGTAAAAAGGTAAAATTGGAGGCGTTTAAAAAACTTTTCTCATTGGAATTTGTGGTTAGAATGTGTAAATAGGTAAAATTTGAAAAGCTTAAAAAAGCTTCTCCCAAATCGTGCCTTGTGGGGTGTCCATCAAAGCGATTTTGTGGTGTAAAAGCTCTTCTCTGATGCTATCGGCTTTTAAAAAATCTTTTTGTTCTTTGGCGCGTTTTCTTTCTTCTATCTTGTTTTCAATTTCTTGTTTTTCGCTCTCGCTCACGCCCAATTGGAAATACGCGCTAGGGTCTTTAAACCCGATTCCAAGCAGTTCTTCTATGAATTTCAAATTCGCTAAAATTTCGCCCTTTAAAGCCTTGTTTTTGGGGTTTTGATCCAGTTTTTCATTCGTAGAAGAAAGCATGCTTTCTAAAACGCTCAACGCTTTGGAAACGTTTAAATCATCTTGCATGCATTCTAAAATTTCTTTTTTAAAATTTGGATTTATTCCTCCTAAAGTCCCTAAAACGCGCTGTTTCAAACGATAGATTTTATCCAAGCGTTTTTTACTCACTAACAAGTCTTCTTCATTGAAATTCAAAACAGAGCGGTAATGCACCCCCAATAAATAATTGCGCAAAATCTCGCCATCATAGTTTTTGAGAGCGTCTTTAATGAAAAAGCTATTCCCTAAACTTTTAGACATTTTTTCGTTATTGATATTCACAAAGCCATTGTGCATCCAGTATTTAGCGATCTCCACGCCAAAGGCGCAACGGGTTTGGCACGCTTCATTTTCATGGTGGGGGAATAACAAATCCGATCCGCCTGCATGGATGTCAATTTGATAAGGGGTGTTAGCGAGCGCTAAAGTTTCAAAAACCATGCTAGAGCATTCTATATGCCAGCCAGGGCGCCCTTTGCCTAAAGGGCTATCAAAGCCCACATCATTATCCCCCTTATAGCTTTTCCACAACACAAAATCCTGCTCCAATCGTTTTTCTTGCACCAAACCGATACGGCTAAATTCCACACTGCTATTATGCATGCTCAAAGAGCCGTAATCTTTATCCTTGCTCGTGTCTAAATAAATATCCCCATTAGAGACTCTATAAGCGAAATTTTTTTCTAAAAGCGTTTCAATCATGCGCACCATAGCGTCTAAATACTCGCTCGCTTTAGGCTCTAGGCTGGGTTGTTTCACGTTCAAAGCGTTCAAATCCCTCGTGTAAGATTCAATGTAAATGCTGCTTAATTCCTGAATGCTTTTGTTTTCTTTGAAGGCTTTGTTGATGATCTTATCGTCAATATCCGTGAAATTCCTTACTAGCACCACTTCATAGCCGCTCAATTCAAGCGTGCGCCTCAACAAATCAAAAGCAATCGCGCTCCTGGCATGCCCTAAATGAGCGTCATCATACACCGTAGGTCCACACACATAAATATTCGCCTTATTTTTAACTAAAGGCTCAAAAGGGACTTTTTGTTTTGATTTGGTATCATAAATAAACATTTAAAAACCTTGAAAATAATAAAATAAATATAAATGTGTAACCCACGATTTGAACGCTAAGAGTAATAAGATTTCCACGCAAGCGAGGAAAAGGATTACAAGCCATGATTTTAAATTCTTGATTATACCCAAGAATGGTTGAAAGCCAAACGCCTTTATCGTTAAAACAAATAAAAACAGCCCGCTCAAACTATTCGCTAACGCCAAGCCTAAAACCCCTAACAAAGGCATTAAACTCAAAGAAGCCACCAAACCTAAAAAAAGCGAAATTAAAGAGATTTTAGCCGCTTTTTTTTGCTCTAGTTTCGCATAAAGCCATAAAGAAAAGAGTTTAGTTAGTCCAAAAGGGAGCAAGCCTAAAAGATAGAGCGAAAAGACTTGCGAAGTGATTAAGGTGTCTTTAGGGCTAAACTGCCCCCTTTCAAATAAAAGCTCGGTGATTTCTTTGCTTAACATGATCCCCCCAATGCTGCAAAAGAGCAAAACCCCCACCAAAAAAAACCACGCCTTTTGCAAGCGCTGTAAGACTAAATCTTGCTGATTGTTTTTAAGCGCGATCGCAATGCTGGGGAAAAGGGCTGTGGAGATAGCGATAGCAAATAAGGCTAAGGGGAGTTGGAAGACTCTGTTAGCGTAATACAAATAAGACACGCTCCCGCTCGCTAAAAAAGAGGCGATCGTGGTGTCTAAAAAAGAGGCGATCTGAGCGCTAGAATTGCCTAAAACGCTAGGGAAAAACTGCTTGAAAAACCCTTTCAGATCCCTTTTAACCCTATCCAAACGATATTCTTTTTTGTTTGCGTTTTTAGTCTTAAAACCCAACAACCCTTTAGACAATAAATCCCATAAGCCTAATTCCATTAAAGGATAAAAGTGTAATAAAATTTGAGCCACGCCCCCTAAAAGCACGCCGTAGCTCAAATAATACAACGCTTCTAAATGCGTTTTTTCTTTAGAAATGAAAAGGGCTAAAATCATGCATGCATTGAGCAAGCTTGCGCTATAAGCGCTGGCAAAAAAGCTGTGTTTGTATTGTAAAAGCGCGCCTAAAAAAGTGGTGATAAACACCAATAAAAGATACCAAAAATTGATCGCTACAATAGGGGCGCATAATTTGAGCGTCTCTTCATCAAAGCCGTAAGCGAGGAGTTTGGTTAGCCATAAGGGATTGAGCGCTACTAATAAGCACCACATGAATAAAACGCTGCAAAAAATAAGCCCCACCAAACTCGCAAAGCTCCCTTTAATGGAACTTCGTATGAAGCTTGGTAAAAAACTTTGAGAAAAAGAGCCCTCCGCAAAAATACGCCTGAATAGATTAGGCAATTTGAAAGCCACAAAGAAAATATCGCTATACACCCCGGCCCCTAGGATATTAGCCATCATCAAATCCCGTAAAAAGCCAAAAATCCTAGAGCATAAAATCCCTAAGCTATTGGTTAAAAATATTTTTTTTAGCATACTAGTTGTATTTATTACCTAATTTTCAGTGTTTTTTTGTTAGCATATTCCTTTTTTCAAATTCTTATATTATACCATTTAAGGATTAAAAAATGAGCTTGGAGCGTTTTGCCCCTATAAAAGTTGAGCGTTGCAAAGACATTCAAAAGGAATTAAAAAAAGCGGCCGCTGAAAATAAATTACAAACAGAAGATCTGTGGTTTGAGATTTTAAAAACTTCTATTTTTATCAAAAACAGCGCTAAAGACGATTTTAGCGAGGCTTTTGGTGGGGAATTGCAGCAATTAGAAGAAGAGGAATACTATGAAAAAAAAGAGCTAACCCTTTATCAAACCCACGACATTAAAATCAAATCAAACGCTTACAAACGCTTTTTTGAAGTGCAAGTGGATGAAGATTTAAGCAAAATAGAAATTATTTTAGACGAGTGCTTTATTGTCCTAGACACTGAAGAGCATTACCAAGAAATGTTTGCGTATATTAAAGAGCGTTTGGCTTTTGAGGGCGTGGTGTTTAGGCATTTTTCACAAATGTATGAAAATTTAAAAACAGAGTTAAGAAAATATCAAAAAGAAGCCCAAAACAAGCGCTTTGTTTTATACGCTTCTTTAACCTTTATCCCTAATATTGAAGAACAATCCCATTTTTTACTAGAAGAAGAATACCTTCCAACGCATACCATTCCTTTAAGCGATCAAGAAGAATCTTTTGTTAAAGAGAATTATTATATCGCTAAAGAAAACCAAAAAGTCGCTTGCGTGAATTGCCCCAAACAAGGCAGAGACGGCCGTAACCTTAAAGGCCTTTATATTGAATTGCCTAAAGTTGCCCATTCGCCCACCCCCATAGGGCATGACAAAAACGCTTTTGAAGAGAGAGAAGAAAATAACGCCTTAGTGTATTACTCCAAAGCCTTACAAGGGGTTAAAATGGAAAAGGGGCGTTTGGTTTCTAAGCAAAATTTTATCTTTAAAAACGGGATCAAATCCATTGAAACGCCTAATCTTTTAGGGGGAGTGGAGAGCGGGTTAGCTTTAGAAATTCAAGCTAAAGACGAATTGAGCGATGCGATCGATTCCAACCTCATTTTAGAAGCGAGCGTAATTAACATCAAGGGCAATGTGGGCAAGAATGTGATCTTAGTGGCTAAAGAAATTATTATAGAGGGGCAAATCCACCCTGAAAGCTATGTCTATGCCAATCAAGCGCGTATCACTAACCATAAGGGGGTGTGCTACGCTAAAGAGTTTGAGTGCAAGTATTTAGAGCGCGCTAAAGTGTATGCCAATAGCGTTAAAGTGGAAGCGAGCGCGGGGAGCGTGGTCTATGCGAAAGAAATCGCTTTAGAAAAGCTCAAAAGCGACAACAAGCTGTATTTTTCCAAGCAATGTTGGATTGATGAGGTGGATGGCAATGGAAACCGCTTTATTTTTTACGCTTTTGGGGGGCGAGAAAACCAAGAAGAATTGAAAAACGCCAAACAAAAACTCAATGCCTTAGGGGTAAAATCTAAAAAAATTATCGCTCAGCACCAGTCCTTAAACCATTTGGTTAAAAACAATCAAATCATCATGGAAAAGCTTAAAAACGCCACTGAAGAAATCAAACGCTCTTTAATGCAACAAGAAAGCGTGAAAGACGCTTATAGCGAGTTTATGTTTGCTCTAAAGCGTTTGAAAATCTTAAAAGCTCAAATGCTAGAATTGCAAAAAATCAATAACGAATGTTACGCCAAACTCATCAGCATAGAAAACAGCTTCCAGCATGCAAGCATTACGACTAAAAACCCTTTCAAGCAAGAAAATATCGTGATTTATCATCGCAATTACCCTAAAGTGAGCAACTTGAGTGCCATGTTAAGCCATAATGAAAGCGTGAACGTGATCTATGAAGACCATAAAATCAAAAAAGTCCCTAAAAGCGCTATAAAAGGCTAGAGCAAGAAATAAAAAAGGGATAAAATGATAGTGGGTTTGATAGGGGTTGTGGAAAAAATCTCCGCTTTAGAAGCGCATATAGAAGTGCAAGGGGTTGTTTATGGGGTGCAAGTTTCTATGCGAACGGCCGCTTTGCTTCAAGCGGGCCAAAAAGTGCGTTTGAAAATCTTACAAGTGATCAAAGAAGACGCGCATCTTTTATACGGGTTTTTAGAAGAGAGCGAAAAAATCCTTTTTGAAAGGCTTTTGAAAATCAATGGGGTAGGGGGGCGTATCGCTTTAACCATTCTTTCAAGCTTTTCGCCGAATGAATTTGAAAACATTATCGCCACCAAAGAAGTCAAAAGACTCCAACAAGTCCCAGGTATAGGGAAAAAGCTCGCTGATAAGATCATGGTGGATTTGATTGGCTTTTTCATTCAAGATGAAAACAGACCCGTGCGCAATGAAGTTTTTTTAGCCCTAGAGAGTTTGGGCTTTAAAAGCGCTGAAATCAATCCAGTTTTAAAAACCCTAAAACCCCATCTCAGCATAGAAGCAGCGATTAAAGAAGCCTTACAACAACTGCGCTCTTAAAAAAAGGTTTTTGGATTAGCGCATGTATTAAAACGCCGAGAGAAACCATACAAAAAGTTAGGACTAACAAAAGAGCAAGCCAAAGAAGGGACTAACGAACTACTTAAGGAAATCCCTAACATTATACAAAAAGGATTAAAAGAAGAATACAGACCAGGTTATGCGGCTATTATTTTAAACAATTCAAAAGTAATTTTAAGTAAGTTTAAGGGAGATAACGAACTAAAAAATCATTATATGATTACAAGTTTTGAAGTGGATGATAAGGTTTTAAGGGAGTTAGAAACCATTGCGACACTCTCCAACGATTACAGAGATGGCATCAACTATAGCATCTCAAACCTTAATAGAGAAAATCCTACACAAAAACCGCTAACAAGTCAAGAGGATTTATTAAAAAATACAGAATTAAATAACCAAACCACACCAGAAGTTAAAAATTTAAGCCCCTTAACACAAATGCAAGCATAAAAGCATGAGCTAATGCTAAAAATAATGTATAAAGCAAGAGAAAATTATAAGGATAGTTTAATCTATAAAAGAACATTAGCAAAATCTCAAAAATAGCGATTAAACATCAGTTATGAGTTGAGTGCTAGACATACTAGACATATTTGATAAAGCTAATGCGTTGGAACTTTAACATAAAAAATTAAACACAAGGAGTAAGGAATGAAAAGCATTAAAAAACCTCACCTTGACCATACACAAGCCCTTGCGTCTTATGTGTCAGGGTCTATTGGCACACTTAAAGCGTTTTTAGTGTGGGTTAGAAAATTTCTCTAACCCATTAATTGATGTTACAACAAAAAGATCTAACAAGTCAAGGAGTGAAAATGGATTAGTTTTAAAAACAATGTATAAATTAAAGTTTTAAGGATAATACGAAAAGCGTCACAAGACACCAAACCCTCTAAGGGGCAACCATAGGTTGAGTTCCTATAGCGATGTCTGTAAGAATGCTACCATAAAAACCCCAACAAAGTCAAATAACGACCTAAATCTTTTCAAGGAGAACGCAAGGAGAATGAATGAAAACAAAAAATGATGTTAAAGCAGAGATTGACAAGGCGGACATTATCCACTCTTTCATTCCGCAGGATAGCTAAAAATACTAAAGAGCAATGAGTGGGCTACCATTGAAACTATAAAACAAAAAATTAAATAAGTCAAGGGAGTTAAGAAATGAAAACGAGCGAAAGCTATAACCAAATCCTAGAAAAAGCGAGAATAATAATGGACAAGGCGAATGATTAAAGAGTGAGTGGGTTATTACAAAGTTTGAAGCAGATAAAACAAGGAATGGGCTAATTGAGTCGCCTTTAGCACCAAATTACAAGGGGAAAGATACTAATCCCCTAAACCTTGATAACCCCAATCCTACCACAAAAAAATAAGCAAGAAGTAACGAACTACCCGAGCTTACCCAGTCAGTATGAGAAAAATAAGCCTAAAAAACCCCTTTAAAATTCTGGCTTTGTTCTGATCAAACGCCAATAATTGAGCTTTTAAAAAACGATTTTTTAAACTTCATAAAAATGAAATAACCCTTTTTAGGGTTTAGTTTAAGGCCCAAAATTGGTTTTAGTGAGGTTTTCTCTGATGGAAAAAAGCTTGTCTTTGACTTCGTTACTGCTCAATTTCCTCACTTTATCAGAATTGTATTTCAAATCCTGGCTAAGAAGAGACAGCCTGTTAGACAAATCGGCAATATCCACCCTTAGCCCCTCATCTCTGGCTAATTTGAGCGCGGGGATTAGATCCGTATCTTTTGAAAATATCAAAATCCTATCAGCTATTTTTTTAAAGGCTATTCTTTGAATGTCAAGACCCATGAGCATATCCACCTGTTTTTGTTCTAATAACGCCCTATAACTCCCATCAAACTCCACTCTTATTGCGTTTAACTTAGTCCTCCCTAACCTCAATTCCACTTGATCCAATGAAGCCAGATCGTGTTGGAAATTTTCCACATCGCTATAAATCTTCTCCCATTTAGTCGCTTCACTGCTTTGTAAGATTTCTTCAATGTCGCTACTGGTGAAGATTTTCATTTCTGTTCCCGGATTTTTTTCATTTTGGATGGTGTCGTTCCTTTTATCCCACAACGTATGTTCAAAATCAAAGGGTGGGGTGGTATAAAAGTAAATACGACTGATCCATTCATCATCTAGTAAAAAAGCTCTGATAGTAACGATCACATCTAAAGCGATATTGTAATTAACGCATTTTGTTTGTTTAATATCGCGCCTGAAATTCTCCCAATCCACTAGTATGATTGTTTTTGCTTTCATTTATTGCTCCCTTATTTATAGGCTAATCTTTTAAAAGTTTTTAATGCAATCTTGTATTTTTGCGCCAACAAGAAACATGGATATAATAATAGCATTTTTAAACCTTGCAATTAAATAATAGGAATGATTGATGCGTATTTTAGGAATAGACCCAGGCAGCAGGAAATGCGGGTATGCTATCATTTCTCACGCTTCCAACAAGCTTTCTTTAATCACGGCCGGGTTCATTAATATCACCACGACACGCTTGCAAGAACAAATCTTAGACTTGATAGAAGCCTTAGATTGCTTATTGGATCGTTACGAAGTCAATGAGGTAGCGATTGAAGATATTTTCTTTGGGTATAACCCAAAAAGCGTGATCAAGCTCGCGCAATTCAGGGGGGCGTTGTCTTTAAAGATTTTAGAAAGGATCGGTAATTTTAGCGAATACACGCCCCTACAAGTCAAAAAAGCCCTAACCGGTAACGGGAAAGCCGCTAAAGAGCAAGTGGCCTTTATGGTCAAACGCTTGCTTAATATCACAAGCGAAATCAAGCCTTTGGATATTAGCGATGCGATAGCCGTTGCTATCACGCATGCACAACGCTTAAAGCCCCGCTAACTACCATTTGTAAGCCACTTCAAAACGCGCATTAAACCCAGGCTCTGCGATCGCTCTTTTAACAGCGTCAGTGCCTGGCATATCTGGGCTCATGACATAGGGGCTTGTTTGATCCACATAGAATTTGTTGAAAACATTATTAAACACGGCTGAAAGCAACAAACCCTTCCAGCGGCTTTTGGTTTTAGGGCTCCAATTGATATAAAAATTACTCACGCCATAGCCCGGTTTATGCATATGCACTAACCCCAATTGGGATCCGCATTTGGCTAAATCGGTAGGGGTTTTGGGTTTCTCAGCCGTCCCGTAATCAGGCAAGTAAATATCAAACCCGCAATAATCTAAACCAGTAACAAAGCGGCTAAGCCAAGCAAGATTGATCCCTGTTTTTGGAATGGTGTAATCCAATTTAATGATAAAAACATTACCGGTGCTTGCGGCAAGCTCATAGCTGTCCGCCATTAAATACCCCCTAGTGGTGGGCCAAGTGCGCGAGATCCCCACATTCAAACTCACGCCCTTGTATCTGAAAGTCCCACCCACTTCATAGCCATAAATGCGAATCGCTTGACTCAAATTGGTTACAATCAAGCGTTGCGCGTATTGTGAGATGAAATTATCTAAGGCTTGATAGAACGCCGCAGCCCTCCCGCTAAAATACTGGCTTGAATAGTCAATATTAAATTCAGCGTTAGAGCCCACTTCAGGCTTGATATTTTTAGCGTATCGTAAATCGTTTTGACGCATGTACACGCCATCTCCTGGCATCACCCCCCTTGTAACTTGAGAATAAGTGATTTTTAAAGATAAAGGCTCAATGGGGCTGATCACAAGAGCCGCGCTAGGGCTAAAGCCTTGAGTGTAGCGGTGGTTCCAATCCTTATCATAAAGCGTGTATGCGTCCCACCTAACCCCGGCTCCAAAAGTGATGATTTTATGAGGCGAGTAATTCGCTTGCACGTAGCCTCCATAAATATTCCCATTGGCTTTCCCTCTTTGGCATAAAGTAGGGTCATTGGGGTTATTGTCCACAAGACTGCAAGCGATTTGTTTTTGCCCTTTATCATCAGTATAGACTTGATTAGGCCTGTATAATTCTGATTTGGGGATACGAGCGTCAAAAACGCTTAAATTTTGGTAGTTGAATCCGTATTCAAAAAGGCTGTCTGTGGCTTCATCAATCACATGCGCGACTTTAAGGTTTAAGCCGGTGTTGTTTAAAAACAGATTTCTAGGTTGTGAGCTTGGTTTATCCACATCAGAAAAGCTTGGGGTGCAATACCCGCCTTCAACGCATGGGTAATTTTCTCTTTCCCATGCGCTCGCTAAAGAAGTGGGGAATTTAGCATAAACGCCATTAGGATCAAATAGGGGATCAAACTGAGCGTTCCTGATGCTTGTATAAAGGGTAAAATCTAATCGTGGGTCGCCAAAAGAATTTCCCGCTTCCCTTTTGTATTGTAATGAAAGATTGTTAGCGCTATTAATGGAGTGATACAAATACCTTGTGAAACTATCTAGCACATTAGGACACCCTTGAGCGCCATCAGGGCTAAAGGGGGCTTCACAAGGATAGGCTAACCCTATAGCGTTACTCCTTAAAGGGCGTGTGGCGTTATCTCGTGTCATGTTCCAGCTGAAAGTGAGCGTGTCTCTGTCGCTCAAATAGCCATTCATTTTAATCAAAGCGTTGTTTTGCTCGCTAGGGGTTCCTGGCTCTTTATCGGCTTGTGTGGGTTTGAAAAGGTTTTTCATCGCTGTAGCGCCGCTCCTATAATAGAAAATATTTTGGTGCGTGTAGTAAGCGATAATATCAAAATGCGCGCTTTGATAAGCCGATCTAAAAGTCTCTCTGTCCCCAAAATTGGTATAAAAACTCACCGCCCCGCTAGCCGCATAACTTTTCCCCCTAGGGATAAAATCAGCCGCTCCTTTAGTCTCCATTTTAATCACTCCCGCAATCGCTCCTGGCCCCGCGCTCGCATTCGCCGCGCCTTTAGTCACTTCCACGCTTTTGAGCATGCCAGGGTCAATCACGGTGTTGCCTTGGTGGTGGTAGATATTGCCATTTTGCGCAGCCCCATCCACTGTAACCCTTAAAAGCCTGTCTTCAATGCCTCTCACATAGATTTTCTGCCCCATCACGCTCCCTCCGCCCACATTCACATCAGGGTTAGTCCTAAACAGGTCTTTGACTTCATTGCTTTGGCGTTGATCCAATTCTTTAGAAGTTACCTTAAATTCATTGTTATAAGTGAAAATCCTTTTGGCTTGGGTGGTAACCTTATTTAAAGTGCGTTCCTCACTATAGCAAGTCTCAGTGAGTAGGGGTAAACATAAAGCGTATCTAAGCTTTGGGTATGATCTTAAAAACATCCAACAACTCTCCTTAAATTTAAAAATTCAAAAAATAAAAATCAAAAAAAAAAAAAACAAAATCCGCTAAAACATTGAGATAGAATAGTATGATAATTATTATTAAAACTAGATTAAAAATAAAATTTTGTTTTTAATCTTTCTTATTTTTATTAATTGTTACGAATAGAAATACTTAAGGGGTTTTTTATTCTTAAAAAAAAGATTTTTTAAGGAAATTGAATCTTGTTAGTCTTTGTATAACAAATTATGTAATAATCACCACAAGTAATTGACCTAGTGTCATATTACGAAGATTTGAGATTATAA
This sequence comes from Helicobacter pylori, assembly GCF_900120335.1. Taxonomy (NCBI): domain Bacteria; kingdom Pseudomonadati; phylum Campylobacterota; class Epsilonproteobacteria; order Campylobacterales; family Helicobacteraceae; genus Helicobacter; species Helicobacter pylori. The sequence goes on along the minus strand of NZ_LT635477.1, from coordinate 936,696 downwards.
TAAGGAAAAAAGATGGTTAATAAAGATGTGAAACAAACCACTGCTTTTGGCGCTCCCGTTTGGGATGACAACAATGTGATTACGGCTGGCCCTAGAGGTCCTGTTTTATTACAAAGCACTTGGTTTTTGGAAAAGTTAGCGGCGTTTGACAGAGAAAGAATCCCTGAAAGGGTCGTGCATGCTAAAGGAAGCGGGGCTTATGGCACTTTTACCGTGACTAAAGACATCACTAAATACACTAAAGCGAAAATTTTCTCTAAAGTGGGCAAAAAAACCGAATGCTTTTTCAGATTTTCCACTGTGGCTGGTGAAAAAGGCAGTGCGGATGCGGTAAGAGACCCAAGAGGTTTTGCGATGAAATATTACACTGAAGAAGGTAACTGGGATTTAGTAGGGAACAACACACCTGTTTTCTTTATCCGTGATGCGATCAAATTCCCTGATTTCATCCACACTCAAAAACGAGATCCTCAAACCAATTTGCCTAACCCTGACATGGTGTGGGATTTTTGGAGCAATGTTCCTGAAAGCTTGTATCAAGTAACATGGGTTATGAGCGATAGAGGTATCCCTAAATCTTTCCGCCACATGGATGGTTTTGGCAGCCACACTTTCAGTCTTATCAACGCTAAAGGCGAACGCTTTTGGGTGAAATTCCACTTTGAAACCATGCAAGGCGTTAAGCACTTGACTAATGAAGAAGCCGCAGAAGTTAGGAAATATGATCCGGATTCCAATCAAAGGGATTTATTCGATGCGATCGCTAGAGGGGATTTCCCAAAATGGAAAATGAGCATTCAAGTGATGCCAGAAGAGGACGCTAAGAAGTATCGATTCCATCCGTTTGATGTCACTAAAATCTGGTATCTCCAAGATTATCCATTGATGGAAGTGGGCATTGTGGAGTTGAATAAAAATCCTGAAAACTATTTTGCAGAAGTGGAACAAGCGGCATTCACTCCGGCTAATGTCGTTCCTGGAATTGGCTATAGCCCTGATAGGATGTTGCAAGGGCGCTTGTTCTCTTATGGGGACACACACCGCTACCGCTTAGGGGTTAATTATCCTCAGATACCGGTTAATAGGCCAAGATGCCCATTCCACTCTTCTAGCAGAGATGGTTACATGCAAAACGGATATTACGGCTCTTTACAAAACTATACGCCTAGCTCATTGCCTGGCTATAAAGAAGATAAGAGCGCTAGGGATCCTAAGTTCAACTTAGCTCATATTGAAAAAGAGTTTGAAGTGTGGAATTGGGATTACAGAGCTGAAGATAGCGATTACTACACCCAACCAGGTGATTACTACCGCTCATTGCCAGCTGATGAAAAAGAAAGGTTGTATGACACTATTGGAGGGTCTTTAGCTCATGTTACTCATAAGGAAATTGTGGATAAACAATTGGAGCATTTCAAGAAAGCTGACCCCAAATACGCTGAGGGAGTTAAAAAAGCTCTTGAAAAACACCAAAAAATGATGAAAGACATGCATATGAAAGATATGCATCACATGAAAAAGAAAAAGTAACCCTTTTCTTTGAGCGTTCTTATTTTTTAGGGACGCTTTGTCTTTCAAAATTTAGGTTTTTGGATACTCATCAGTCCTTTAAGGTTGGTGGTGTGTCCTACTTTTTCATTCATTCAACGAATTTAAAAATTACAATAAAGAGTTATAGTTATGAAACGAAGGGATTTTATTAAAACGACTGCTTTAGGCGCTACAGGTGCTGTTTTAGGAGCACAGATTTTGCAGGCAGAAGAAAGCCAAGGGAGTGTTGCAAAAAAATATAAAATAGAGGCTGAGTACAGCATTGATTTTGATTCTGCAGAACACACTTCACTTTTCATTCCCATGCCGAGTGTTGTAGCGAGCAATGTGCATTTACAAGGCAACCATGCTAGCTATGAAAGCATGCTCAATTTTGGAGTGCCTTATTTGCAAGTGGATTTTTTAAAAAGCGCTCAAAAAAAACGAGTCCATTTGTCTTATGAGATCGCTAGCTATCAATTGAATGAGCGTTTGTTTGAAACGAGCGATTTTGTAGCAATGGGGCGTTATGAAAGAGACGATGCGAGCGTGGCTAATATTGCCAACCAGCTCAAGGGAGCAACCCCTAAAGAAAGCGTTCGTAATTTTTATGCGTTCATCAAGCATGATATGCCTAAGAGACAAAAGGCTCTAGAGGGTAAAGAAAATCTACCTAAACGAGATAGTTTGCCTTGGTTTGCAACCATTTCAAAAGAGAGCATGTTTGTGTCCTTATGCCATGCATGCGGGATTAAAAGCGCTGAAGTGCAAGGCTTGAAATTGGCTCAAAACAGCGTGGTGAAAAACGCTTCTAGGGTAGAAGTGTATTTGAAAGATTCATTTCTAGCATTTGATTTTCAAAATAACCACAAGGAAGTCTTTATCCCGTTGAACCGCCATAAAGACATGCAATTAGATACTGCCTTGTTGGCGACTTTTGGCGATGCCTTTGCCCTTGTAGATGGTAGGGATTTGAATAACTATGAGAGCAAGTTATTTGAAAAAAGAGTAACCTATAGTGCTGTCTAAAGGCATGGGATTTAGGAATCTTCCTTAATGGTGAGCTTTCCTTTTTAGGAGGGTTTGCAAAAAGGATTTGAAAGGGTTGTTTTATGCGAGAATTTTTTAAGAAACTTGGCACAGAATACGCTTCCAAGCTGTTTTTGGTTTATTGGCTTAGATGGATGTTGAGCGCGTTGGTCATGTTACCTTTTATGGAGATTTTTTATTATTTCAATTTTCCGTTGTGGCTCAATCTTTTCTTGGGGCAAACCATTGGAGCGGTGATTTTTTTCAAGTTGGATAAGTTGATTTTTTCTAAAAAATGATTTTTACAAGTCTAAAAAGCCACTAAGTTTTTTCTTAAGCTTTTGTATTTTCCTAAGCTTTTTTGAGGAATTCAGATTTTAAAGACAGGCTCTGCCCTTCCACTTTACAATCCACATTGTGATCGCTATTGACAAGCTTGATATTTTTGATTTTAGTGCCTTTTTTAAGCACCAAAGATGAACCTTTAACCTTTAAATCTTTAATGAGAATGACCGAGTCCCCATTTTGTAAAAGATTATTATGGCAATCTTTAACGATTAATTCTTCATTACTAACTTCATTTCCATTCCATTCATACAAACAGCTAGAGCAAACGAACTGCGTGCCATCATGGTAAGTATAGGCGTCGTTGCATTTAGGGCATGGGGGTAAATCTTGCATGATAATTATCCTTATCGTGGTGTTATCGCTACCATGTTATCTAAATCAAGGTTATAAAACGCTTTAACTTGATAAGTATCAACCCCCTAAGATCGCTTTTTAAGTTTTTTGTAGTTGGTATTCAAAAAGCCCTTTTTTAAAAATAGGTTACTAAATGGAGCAAATAAGTCAAAATTCATTAAAATAACCATAATGATTAAAGATTTTAACCGCTATTGTAGAAAAATAACGAGAGGGTTTGTAAAAATTCCCACCAAAAAACAAGGAGCAAAAAAGATGAAAAAAGCGGGCTTTCTTTTTTTAGCGCTGATGGCTATCGCTGTTATGAGTTTAAACGCTAAAGATCCAAACGTGTTGCGTAAGATTGTTTTTGAGAAATGTTTGCCCAATTATGAGAAAAATCAAAATCCTTCACCATGCATAGAAGTCAAACCCGACGCCGGCTATGTGGTTTTAAAAGATATTAACGGCCCGTTGCAATATTTGTTGATGCCAACGACTCACATTAGTGGCATTGAAAACCCTTTGTTGCTTGATCCCTCTACGCCTAACTTTTTTTACTTGTCATGGCAAGCGCGCGATTTTATGAGTAAAAAATACGGAAAACCCATTCCTGATTATGCGATCTCTTTGACGATTAACTCCAGCAAAGGGCGATCGCAAAACCATTTTCACATCCATATTTCTTGCATTAGCCTTGATGCGCGCAAACAGCTGGACAATCATCTAAAAAATATCAACAGCCGTTGGTCGCCATTATCAGGTGGCTTGAACGGGCATAAATATTTGGCGCGTCGGGTAACAGAGAGCGAACTAGCGCAAAAAAGCCCGTTTGTCATGCTTGCTAAAGAAGTGCCTAACGCGCATAAACGCATGGGGGACTATGGCTTAGCGGTGGTGCAACAGAGCGATAACTCCTTTGTCTTGCTAGCGACACAATTTAACCCATTGACTTTAAATCGCGCTTCAGCCGAAGAGATTCAAGATCATGAATGCGCGATTTTGCGCTAAAGCGAGTTAGGTTCTTAAATTTGAGCGATAAGTTTTAAAAAGCGTTATTGGGGGGTGGTGTTACAAAACCCCCTATTTATTTGTGAATTTGACTGATTTTTTTGATTGATAAAACTTTAAAATCCGCAACCAATCATTCTAAAAAGCCATTTAGGAACAACTTTTGCTTTATTTTGCATAGATTGAATTTCTTTAAATTAAAGGATAACCATGCTTAGGTCTTTATGGTCTGGTGTCAATGGGATGCAAGCCCACCAAATCGCTTTGGATATTGAGAGTAACAATATTGCTAATGTGAATACCACTGGGTTTAAATATTCTAGGGCTTCTTTTGTGGATATGCTCTCTCAAGTCAAACTCATCGCTACCGCGCCCTATAAAAACGGGTTAGCAGGGCAGAATGACTTTTCCGTAGGGCTTGGGGTAGGCGTGGATGCGACGACTAAAATCTTTTCACAAGGCAATATCCAAAACACAGATGTCAAAACCGATCTAGCGATTCAAGGCGATGGCTTTTTTATCATTAGCCCTGATAGGGGGATCACGCGCAATTTTACCAGAGATGGGGAGTTTCTTTTTGACTCGCAAGGGAGTTTGGTTACCACCGGCGGGCTTGTGGTGCAAGGGTGGGTGAGAAACGGGAGCGATACCGGCAATAAAGGGAGCGATACGGACGCTTTAAAAGTGGATAACACCGGCCCTTTAGAAAACATTAGAATTGATCCTGGAATGGTGATGCCAGCCAGAGCGAGTAACCGCATTTCTATGAGAGCGAATTTAAACGCTGGAAGGCATGCGGATCAAACAGCGGCGGTATTCGCTTTGGATTCTTCAGCCAAAACCCCTTCAGATGGCATTAATCCGGTGTATGATTCAGGCACGAATCTAGCTCAAGTCGCCGAAGACATGGGATCTTTATACAATGAAGATGGCGACGCTCTTTTATTGAATGAAAACCAAGGGATTTGGGTGAGCTATAAAAGCGCGAAAATGGTCAAAGACATCCTCCCTTCTGCAGAAAACAGCACGCTTGAGTTGAATGGGGTTAAGATTTCTTTCACGAACGATTCAGCGGTGAGCAGGACTTCAAGCTTAGTGGCGGCTAAAAATGCGATCAATGCGGTCAAAAGCCAAACAGGGATTGAAGCTTATTTGGACGGCAAGCAATTGCGTTTGGAAAACACCAATGAATTAGACGGCGATGAAAAGCTTAAAAACATTGTGGTCACTCAAGCTGGGACCGGGGCGTTCGCTAACTTTTTAGACGGCGATAAAGACGTAACGGCTTTTAAATACAGTTATACGCATTCTATTAGCCCTAATGCGGATATTGGGCAGTTTAGGACCACTGAAGACTTGCGTGCCTTAATCCAGCATGACGCTAATATCGTAAAAGATCCTAGCTTAGCGGACAATTATCAAGATTCAGCCGCTTCTATAGGGGTTACAATCAACCAATACGGCATGTTTGAAATCAACAATAAAGACAATAAAAACGTCATTAAAGAAAATCTCAATATCTTTGTGAGCGGGTATTCTTCAGACAGCGTAACGAACAATGTTTTGTTTAAAAACGCCATGAAAGGGCTTAATACCGCTTCTTTGATTGAAGGAGGAGCGTCAGCGAGCAGTTCTAAATTCACCCACGCTACCCATGCGACAAGCATTGATGTGATAGACAGCTTAGGCACTAAACACGCCATGCGCATTGAGTTTTATAGGAGTGGGGGAGCGGAATGGAATTTTAGAGTGATCGTGCCTGAGCCTGGGGAATTAGTAGGGGGGTCAGCGGCTAGGCCTAATGTGTTTGAAGGGGGCCGTTTGCATTTTAATAACGACGGATCGCTTGCGGGCATGAACCCGCCTCTTTTGCAATTTGACCCTAAAAATGGTGCTGATGCCCCCCAACGCATCAATTTGGCCTTTGGTTCCTCAGGGAGCTTTGACGGATTGACAAGCGTGGATAAGATTTCTGAAACTTATGCGATTGAGCAAAACGGCTATCAAGCGGGTGATTTGATGGATGTCCGTTTTGATTCAGACGGGGTGCTTTTAGGAGCGTTCAGTAATGGCAGGACTTTAGCACTCGCTCAAGTGGCTTTAGCGAATTTCGCTAACGATGCGGGCTTACAGGCTTTAGGTGGGAATGTCTTTTCTCAAACCGGAAACTCTGGGCAAGCCTTAATCGGCGCGGCTAATACGGGGCGCAGAGGCTCTATTTCAGGATCTAAACTAGAGTCCAGTAATGTGGATTTGAGCCGGAGTTTAACGAATTTGATTGTGGTTCAAAGGGGGTTTCAAGCGAACTCTAAAGCGGTAACCACATCCGATCAAATCCTTAACACCCTATTGAATCTCAAGCAATAAACCAAAGGATTACTCTAATACAATATAATAGGGGCTAATTTAAAGATTAAGGTTTAGTATGCATGAATACTCGGTCGTTTCTTCTTTAATCGCTCTTTGCGAAGAGCATGCGAAGAAAAATAAAGCCCATAAGATTGAAAGAGTTGTGGTCGGTATTGGTGAAAGAAGTGCTATGGATAAGAGCTTGTTCGTGAGCGCGTTTGAGACTTTTAGAGAAGAATCTTTGGTGTGTAAAGACGCTATTTTAGACATCGTGGATGAAAAGGTTGAATTGGAATGCAAGGATTGTTCGCATGTCTTTAAGCCTAACGCCCTAGATTATGGGGTGTGTGAGAAATGCCACAGCAAGAATGTCATTATCACTCAAGGCAATGAAATGCGTTTGTTGTCTTTAGAAATGTTAGCGGAATAAAAACCGATGCAAGAAGAATTGAACGCTTACCAGCAAGAAATTGAAGACACTAGAGGAGTTTTAAAAAAAATCCGTTTGGAATTGAAGCAAGTCCAAGAAATCTTGCGTAAGAAAAAGAGCATTTTAAAAGGTTTGAAGCAAGAAATCTATCAAAAGAAATTAGAAAAAGAAAATTCCCGCTTAAACAAAGAAACGCAAAATACAGAAGAGGATGTGATTTTCCCTAAAGCCCTTGAAGAAGTGGAGGTTTTCACTAGTGATAATCAGGTTATCATGGCAAAACCATGTAAGCGTTTATTCAATGAAGGGCTTTACTTGCAATACCGCAGCGTTTTGCGCGAAAACAGGCTTTTAAAAAACCATCTTTCTAAAAAAGATTTTGAAAATTCGTTGCTCAAAATTGAATTGAGGGATTTGCACAAAGAAATCAAGCTCTATCAAGTCCAAAACCTTTTGAAAGACAAATAATGCCCACGATTTTAGTGAGCGCTTTAGAAGCGAGCTCTAATGTGCATTTAGAGGAATTACGGTGCAATTTACCCAAAGATTATCGTTTCATTGGGGTGTTTGAAGGGGAAGACGCGCTCTATAGCCCTAGGGAATTTTCTGTCATGGGTTTTAGAGATGTGATAGGCCGTTTGGGGTTTTTACTCAAAGCCCATAAAGAAATGGTTCAATTAGCCAAACAAGCGGACATGGTGCTTTTAATGGATTCTTCTTCTTTCAATATCCCCCTAGCCAAAAAAATCAAAAAACAAGATCCGCATAAGAAAATCATGTATTATATTTTACCGCAAGTTTGGGCATGGAAAAAATGGCGCGCTAAAAGCCTTGAAAAATACTGCGATTTTTTGGGAGCGATTTTGCCTTTTGAAGTGAGCTATTACCAAAAAAAAGCCCAATATGTGGGACACCCTTTATTAGATGAAATTAAATATTATAAAAAAGATATTAAGGGCGAAACTCTGGTGTTTATGCCAGGGAGTAGGAAAAGCGAAATCGCTAAAATGTTCCCTTTGTTTGTCAAAGCGGCTCAAATTTTAGAACAAAACGAAGGGTTTAAAAGGCGTGTGTTAGTCGTGCCGAGTTTCTTTAAGGGGTTGGATTTGAAAGCCCTTTATGGAGAAGACATCAAACTATTTGAAATTTCTTATGATGCGCACAAGAGTTTGTTTGAAGCAGAGTTTGCGTTCATTTGCAGCGGAACAGCGACTTTAGAGGCCGCTTTGATTGGCACGCCTTTTGCGTTAGCGTATAGGGCTAAAACAATGGATTTCTTGATCGCTAGAATGTTGGTCAATTTGCATTATATAGGACTCGCTAACATTTTTTATAACGCCTTAAATGATGAAACTCCAGGGCTTGGGGAAAGCCAATTGCACCCAGAATTGATCCAGCATTTTTTGAGCGTAGAGGGTTTGTTAAAAGCGTATGAAGAAATGGATAGGGAACGCTATTTTAAAGAAAGTTTGAGATTAAGGGAATATTTAAAACATGGGAGCACAAAAAAGATCGCTAACGAAATGGCTTTTTTGCTGAATTTAACTTAATTTTTACTATAATCTCTACTGAATAAGCTTAGGAGATTAAATGAATAAAGAACCTATGAGCATGCATGGATACAATAAGATTTGCGCGGAATTGAAGCAATTAAAAGAGGTGGAACGGCCTAATATCGTGAAAGAAATTGATATTGCTAGAGGGCATGGGGATTTGAAAGAAAACGCTGAATACCATGCCGCTAAAGAAAAACAACGCTTCATTGAAGCGAGGATCGTGGATTTAAGCGAGATCATTTCTAACGCTCAAGTGATTGATCCGAGCGCTTTAGCCCATAATAAAGTGAGTTTTGGCAGCACGATTAAAATTCTTAATTTAGACAACGATAAAGAGTTTTCTTACACGATAGTAGGGAGCGTGGAGAGCGATCCGGCTAAAGGGTTAATCTCTTTTGGTTCGCCGATCGCTAAGAGTTTGATAGGCAAGAGTAAGGGCGATGCGGTGAGCATTCAATTACCCAATGGCGAGAGCGATTTTGAAATTTTAGACATTTACTATAAAGAGATTTGTTTTGATGAAAATTAAAATCCAAAAAATCCACCCGAACGCCCTTATCCCTGAATACCAAACTGAAGGCTCTTCAGGCTTTGATTTGCACGCTGTAGAAGAAGTAACGATCAAACCTCATGGCGTGGGGTTGGTGAAAATAGGGATTTGTTTGTCTTTAGAAGTGGGGTATGAATTGCAGGTGCGTACCCGTAGCGGTTTGGCTTTGAACCATCAGGTGATGGTGTTAAATTCCCCTGGCACGGTGGATAATGATTATAGGGGCGAAATTAAGGTGATTTTAGCGAATTTGAGCGATAAAGATTTTAAAGTTCAGGTAGGGGATAGGATCGCTCAAGGGGTGGTTCAAAAAACTTATAAAGCCGAATTTATAGAATGCGAACAATTAGATGAAACTTCAAGGGGGAGCGGAGGTTTTGGCAGCACGGGAGTGAGCAAGGCATGAGTATTAAGGAAAATTTAGAGCAGGTTAAAAGCGAGTTCAAAAGCGATGAAAAGCTTTTAGAGGGGGCGTTTAGATTAGAAAAGTTTTTCAAACGCTACAAGTGGGTGTTGTTGTTTATTATCGTGGCTTTTATCGCTTATTTAGGGGATACAAAATTACAAGATTATAAACGCGAGCAAACTAAAGAGCGGATCACTCAAATTTATAATGAAGTTCTAGAGAGTCCTAATAATATAGCCTTGCAAAAAAGATTGAAAGAAGTCGCCCCAGAGTTGTATGACTTGTATCAATTCGCTAGAGCGGGCGAGCGTAACGATGCAGACGCGTTTAAAAAACTTTCGCAATCTTCTAATGAAATCGTTAAAACTTTTGCACAATATTCTTACGCATCGCTCTCTCAAGATAAAAACTTGCTTGAAAAAAGCCCCATTCTTAAAGAAATGAGCGCTTTACAAGAAGTGAATTTGTTGTATGGAGAAAATTCTAAAGACGCGATCAAAAAAGCGCATCAAATTTTATCCACTATCCCTCTAAGTTCTTCACTCTATGCTATAATCTCTGTTCTAAAACACTATGGAATGTTAGAATATATTCAGCAAAACCCTTCCAAACCAACTAATCTAAAGAAAGAAACTATTCAAGGAACGCATTGATTTGATGAATAAACCATTTTTAATCTCACTCATAGCCCTAATTGTCTTTAGCGGCTGTAACATGAAAAAATACTTCAAACCCGCTAAACACCAAGTTAAAGGCGAAGCGTATTTCCCTAACCATTTGCAAGAGAGTATCGTTTCGTCTAATCGTTATGGAGCCATTTTGAAAAATGGGGCGGTTATAGGCGATAAAGGTTTAACGCAGCTAAGAATCGGTAAGAATTTCAATTATGAAAGCAGTTTTTTAAATGAGAGTCAGGGGTTTTTCATCCTTGCGCAAGATTGTTTGAACAAGATTGATAAAAAAACAAGCAAAAGAAAGGTGGCTAAGACTGAAGAAACGGAATTGAAATTAAAGGGCGTTGAAGCGGAAGTCCAAGATAAAGTCTGTCATCAAGTGGAATTGATTAGCAATAACCCTAACGCCAGCCAACAATCTATCATCATTCCTTTGGAAACTTTTGCCTTGAGCGCGAGCGTTAAAGGGAATCTTTTAGCGGTGGTGTTAGCGGACAATTCAGCGAATTTATACGACATCACTTCTCAAAAATTGCTTTTTAGCGAGAAAGGTTCCCCGAGCACCACGATCAATTCTTTAATGGCGATGCCTATTTTTATGGATACGGTCGTGGTGTTCCCTATGCTAGATGGGCGCTTGTTGGTCGTGGATTATGTACATGGAAACCCCACGCCTATTAGAAACATTGTTATCAGCAGCGATAAGTTTTTCAACAACATCACTTACCTTATCGTAGATGGCAATAACATGATCGCTTCTACGGGAAAACGGATTTTATCAGTGGTGAGCGGTCAAGAGTTCAACTATGATGGGGATATTATAGACTTGCTTTATGATAAGGGGACTTTATACGTGCTCACGCTAGACGGGCAGATTTTGCAAATGGATAAGAGTTTAAGGGAATTAAACAGCGTGAAACTACCCTTTGCTTCGCTCAATACGATTGTATTGAATAACAATAAATTGTATTCTTTAGAAAAACGTGGGTATGTGATAGAGGTGGATTTGAATGATTTTGATTCGTATAATGTCTATAAAACGCCAACTATAGGCAGTTTTAAGTTTTTTTCATCCAATCGTTTGGATAAAGGGGTGTTTTATGACAAAAATCGGGTGTATTATGACCGCTATTATTTAGATTACAATGATTTTAAACCGAAACTTTACCCCCATGCCGCTGGATTCAAACCATCTCAAAAAGGCGAAAAAGGGAACGCTCCTATTTATTTGCAAGAAAGGCATAAAGCTAAAGAAAACAAACAGCCTTTAGAAGAAAATAAAGTTAAGCCAAAAAATAGCGGGTTTGAAGAAGAGGAAGTTAAAACCAGAAGGCCTGAGCCTATTAAGGATCAAAATAACGCCACCCAACAAGGCGTAAAAGAAAATCAAGAAAAACAAAACGCTCCTATTTCAAAAGAAAACGCCGCTAAAAAAGAAGCGCCAAAACCAAATTCTAAAGAAGAAAAACGCCGCTTGAAAGAAGAAAAGAAAAAAGCCAAAGCCGAACAAAGAGCGAGGGAATTTGAACAAAGAGCGAGAGAGCATCAAGAAAGAGATGAAAAAGAGCTTGAAGAAAGAAGAAAAGCTTTAGAAATGAATAAGAAGTAGGCCTATGCCAGCTAGGCAATCTTTTAAGGATTTAAAAGACTTGATTTTATGCGATATAGGCAACACGCGCATCCATTTCGTGCAAAACTACCAGCTCTTTTCAAGCGCTAAAGAAGATTTAAAGCGTTTGGGTCTTCAAAAGGAAATCTTTTACGTTAGCGTGAATGAAGAAAATGAAAAAGCCCTTTTGAATTGTTACCCTAACGCTAAAAATATCGCAGGGTTTTTTCATTTAGAAACCGACTATATAGGGCTTGGGATAGACCGGCAAATGGCGTGTTTAGCGGTGGCTAATGGGGTTATAGTGGATGCGGGGAGCGCGATTACGATAGATTTAGTCAAAGAGGGCAAGCATTTAGGAGGGTGTATTTTGCCCGGTTTAGCCCAATATATTCATGCGTATAAAAAAAGCGCTAAAATCTTGGAGCAACCTTTCAAAGCCTTAGATTCTTTAGAAGTTTTACCCAAAAACACTAGAGACGCTGTGAATTACGGCATGATTTTGAGTATCATCTCTTGTATCCAACATTTAGCTAAAGATCAAAAAATCTATCTTTGTGGGGGCGATGCGAAATATTTGAGCGCGTTTTTACCTCATTCTGTTTGCAAGGAGCGTTTGGTTTTTGACGGGATGGAAATCGCTCTTAAAAAAGCAGGGATACTAGAATGCAAATGATGCACCATTTGAGTTTTTTGGGCATGTTTTTAGCCGCTTTGAGCATGTCCTTAGGGCATTGTGTGGGCATGTGTGGGGGGATTGTGAGCGCGTTTAGTCAAATAAGGTTTTCTAAAGTTACAAGCTTTTCTTACCAGATCGCTTGCCATGCCCTCTATAATGTGGGGAGGATCAGCACCTACATGCTTTTAGGGGCTATAACGGCAGGTTTAGGGCATAGTCTTAGCGTGAGCATGGGTTTTAGGGGCGTTTTATTGATGAGCATGGGGATTGTTTTAATCCTTTTAGCGCTCTTGGGAGCTAAAGCGGAAAAATTAAGCTTTTCCATTCCTTTCATCTCTTTTTTGATGAAAAAAACCTTGCAATCTCAAAACGTTCTGGGGCTGTATTTCTTGGGCGTGTTGAACGGGTTTTTGCCTTGCATGATGGTGTATTCGTTTTTAGCGAGCGTGATTCTCAGTCATAGCGCGTTTATGGGAGCGATGCTGGGCCTTTCTTTTGGGCTTGGCACTAGCGTGCCGTTGTTTTTAATGGGGATTTTTTTAAGCAAAATTTCTACATTTTATAGGAAATTTTTCAATCTTTTGTCTAAAGGTTTAATGGGGGTTTTTGGGCTTTATGTCCTTTATATGGGGATCATGCTCATTAGCCACCAAACACCCCATGCGATGCACCATCAAAACAGCACTACTCAGCATGATCATAAAGGAGCGCATTCGCATGAACACTAACAAAGCCCTTTTTTTGGACAGAGACGGCATTATCAATATTGATAAAGGTTATGTGAGTCAAAAAGAAGATTTTGAGTTTCAAAAAGGGATTTTTGAATTGTTAAAGCATGCGAAATCTTTAGGCTACAAACTGCTTTTAATCACCAACCAATCCGGGATCAACCGGGGCTATTACACCCTTAAAGACTTTGAAAATCTCACCGAATACCTCCAAGAAAGCTTGCTCAAAGAATTAGGTTTTAATTTGGATGGCGTCTATTTTTGTAGGCACGCCCCAGAAGAAAATTGCGCTTGCAGGAAGCCAAAACCCTCTTTGATTTTACAAGCCGCTAAAGAGCATCAAATTTGTTTGGAGCGATCTTTTATGATAGGCGATAAGGAGAGCGACATGCTAGCCGGCTTGAACGCTAAAGTTAAAAATAACCTTTTGCTCACTCAAAACCCTTTAAAAACTCCTCATTCTTGGATACAATGCAAAGATCTTAAAGAGATGATTGATCGGATTAAATAAGGATAAATCATGCGTTATATTGATGATGGATTAGAAAATCAAACCATTTTAATCACCGGTGGGGCTGGCTTTGTGGGCAGTAATCTGGCCTTTTATTTTCAAGAGAACCACCCTAAGGCTAAAGTGGTAATTTTGGATAAATTCCGCAGTAACACGCTCTCTAGTAATAACCGCCCGAGTTCTTTAGGGCATTTTAAGAATTTAATCGGTTTCAAGGGCGAAGTGATTACCGCTGATATTAATAACCCCTTAGATTTAAGGCGTTTAGAAAAGTTGCATTTTGATTATTTGTTCCACCAAGCGGCTGTCTCTGATACGACCATGCTCAATCAAGAATTAGTGATGAAAACCAATTATCAGGCTTTTTTAAACCTTTTAGAAATCGCTCGATCAAAAAAAGCTAAAGTGATTTACGCTTCTTCAGCGGGCGTTTATGGCAACACCAAAGCCCCCAATATAGTAGGCTCAAACGAAAGCCCTGAAAACGTTTATGGCTTTTCCAAGCTTTGCATGGACGAATTTGTCCTTTCGCATTCAAGCGATAATGTTGTGGGCTTAAGGTATTTCAATGTCTATGGGCCTAGGGAATTTTATAAAGAAAAAACCGCTTCCATGGTTTTGCAGCTCGCTTTAAGCGCGATGGCGTTTAAGGAAGTCAAGCTTTTTGAATTTGGCGAACAATTAAGGGATTTTGTCTATATTGAAGATGTGATCCAAGCGAATGTGAAAGCGATGAAGGCTCAAAAAAGCGGGGTTTATAATGTGGGTTATTCGCAAGCCAGGAGTTATAATGAAATCGTTAGCATTTTAAAAGAGCATTTAGGGGATTTTAAAGTGAGCTATATTAAAAACCCTTATACTTTTTTCCAAAAGCACACCCAAGCGCACATTGAACCCACTATTTTAGATTTAGATTACACCCCTTTATACGATTTAGAAAGCGGTATTAAGGATTATTTGCCCCATATCCATGCGATTTTCAAAGAACAACACGCATGAAAAAAATTTTAGTCATAGGCGATCTGATCGCTGATTATTATCTGTGGGGGAAGAGCGAACGCCTTTCGCCTGAAGCCCCTGTGCCTGTTTTAGAAGTCAAAAAAGAGAGCAAGAATTTAGGCGGAGCGGCCAATGTGGCTAATAACCTTACCTCTTTAAAAGCTAAAGTCTTTTTATGTGGGGTAGTGGGCGATGATTTAGAGGGCAAGCATTTCATTAGCGCTTTAAAAGCAAGAGGGATTGACGCTTCAGGTATTTTGATAGATAAAACCCGTTGCACCACGCTTAAGATGCGCATCATCGCGCAAAACCAGCAAATCGCGCGCGTGGATAAGGAAATCAAAGACCCCTTAAACGCTGATTTAAGAAAAAAACTTTTAGATTTTTTCACAGAAAAAATCCAAGAAATAGACGGCGTGATCCTTTCAGATTACAATAAGGGCGTGTTGGATTTTGAACTCACTCAAAAAATGATCACTCTGGCCAACCAACACCACAAGCTCATTTTATGCGACCCTAAAGGGAAGGATTATAGCAAATATTCCCATGCGAGTTTGATCACGCCTAATCGCGCTGAATTAGAGCAAGCGCTCCATTTGAAATTAGACAGCCATGCGAATTTATCAAAAGCGCTCCAAATTTTAAAAGAAACTTATCAAATCGCCATGCCTTTAGTAACTTTGAGCGAACAAGGCATCGCTTTTTTAGAAAAAGGCGAGTTAGTCAATTGCCCCACTATCGCTAAAGAAGTTTATGATGTAACGGGGGCAGGCGATACGGTGATAGCGTCTTTAACGCTTTCTTTATTAGAATCAAAGAGCCTAAAAGATGCTTGCGAGTTTGCCAATGCGGCTGCGGCGGTGGTGGTGGGTAAAATGGGGAGTGCGTTAGCGAGTTTGGAAGAAATCGCTTTGATTTTGAACCAAACGCACCCTAAAATCCTCCCTTTAGAAAAGCTGTTAGAAACTTTAGAGCGCAACCAGCAAAAAATCGTTTTCACCAATGGCTGTTTTGACCTCCTCCATAAAGGGCATGCGAGCTATTTGCAAAAGGCTAAAGCTTTAGGGGATATTCTTGTTGTGGGGTTAAATAGCGATAATTCCATTAAAAGGCTTAAGGGGGATAAACGCCCCATAGTGAGCGAAAAAGACAGGGCGTTTCTTTTGGCGAGTTTGTCTTGCGTGGATTATGTTGTGGTGTTTGAAGAAGACACACCCATAAAATTGATTCAAGCCCTAAAGCCTGATATTTTAGTCAAGGGAGCGGACTACCTCAATAAGGAAGTCATAGGGAGCGAGTTGGCTAAAGAAACCCGTTTGATAGAATTTGAAGAAGGTTATTCCACAAGTGCTATCATAGAAAAAATTAAAAGGACACATAATGATTGATGGTTTGATTCAAAAAGAATTTTTAGCCCATAAGGAAGCGTTAGAAAAAAGTTTAGAAAGTTTGCAAGATGCGTTAAAGCAAAGCGTTCATCTTTTGATAGAAACTTTAGAAAATCAAGGGAAAATCCTTATTTGCGGTAACGGGGGGAGCGCGAGCGACGCGCAGCATTTTGCCGCTGAATTGACCGGGCGCTATAAACTGGAAAGGAAAGGCTTGAGCGCGATAAGTTTAAGCACGGATACCTCAGCTCTCACCGCCATTGCGAACGATTATGGCTATGAAGAAGTGTTCGCTAGACAAGTGGAAGCGCTAGGGAATAAAGAAGATGTTTTAATAGGGATTTCTACAAGCGGTAATTCCAAAAATGTCCTAAAAGCTTATGAAAAAGCCAAAGATTTAGGGATGAAAACGCTTAGCTTAGCGGGGCGTGATGGGGGGAAAATGAAGCCTTTAAGCGATATAGCGTTGATTGTCCCTAGTGGTGATACCCCACGAATCCAAGAAATGCACATTCTTATGATCCACATCTTATGCGATTGCATTGAAAGGCATTTCGCTCATAAAAATTAGCTTTATTGTTTCATTGATCTTTTTTAGATTGTGTCCCCATTGAAAATTGAATTTTTCACAATCACATAATCCACTTTTCGGATCGCTTCAAGGTCTCTCCCGCCTGCGTAGGAGATTGAAGATTGCAAATCTTGATGCATTTCAACCAGCGTGTCTTTTAACGATCCTTTATGTTGGATCCAAATTTTCTTACCTTCAACATTTTTCTTTTCACCTTTTTGGAACTCTGATGCCGAACCGAAATATTCCTTATACACGACACCATTTTCCACTTTTGTTTCTCCAGATGATTCTTCATGCCCTGCAAAAAGCGAGCCAATCATTACCATTGTCGCGCCAAAGCGTATTGATTTTGCAATATCCCCATGCGTGCGAATGCCACCATCTGCAATAATCGGCTTTCTTGCTGCTTTAGCGCACCACCTAAGAGCCGCTAGTTGCCAGCCACCCGTGCCAAAGCCTGTTTTGATTTTAGTGATACATACTTTCCCAGGCCCGATGCCAACTTTCGTAGCGTCAGCACCGGCGTTCTCTAATTCACGGACCGCTTCTGGCGTGCCCACATTCCCGGCAATCACAAAAGTTTCGGGCAAACGCGCTTTGATGCGTTGGATCATTTCAATGACAGAATTTGAATGGCCATGCGCAATATCGATCGTGATATAGTCTGGCGTTAATCCTTGTTTGGCTAACTCTTCTACAAAAAGACATTCTTCCTTTTTCACCCCAACGCTGATCGAACTAATTAATTGGCGTTCCTTCATCTTTTTGACAAACGGGATTCTTGCCGCTCCATTAAAGCGGTGCATGATATAGAAATAGCCATTTTCTGCTAGGAATTCTGCGATCGATTCGTTGATGATTGTTTGCATGTTGGCTGGGACTATGGGCATTTTAAACGCATGTTTGCCTAGAATAACGGTCGTATCGCACTCTGAACGGCTATTCACAATACATTTATTAGGAATGAGTTGGACATCTTCGTAATCAAATACTTTCAATGACTTGATCCTTTTTTGCTTTAAAACATTATTTTTACCTTAATTTGAATAAAAAATCAAGAGGAAATGATATAGGCTCGATCAAATTTTGGGCGTCAAAGGCCTTATGAATAACCATAATAAGCAAGGGTTACAATATTGCAAAGAAAACGCTACAATAAACTTTCTATAATCTAATCACAAAAATAAGGAAATCACAAGATGCTGCAAACCATCAACTTAACGCAACGCTATGCGACTAAAAAATTGTTTGAAAATGTGAATATCAAGTTGGATAAAAACAAACGCTACGGGCTGATTGGGGCTAATGGGGCAGGAAAGTCCACTTTTTTAAAGATTTTAAGCAAGAGCATTGATTGCAGCAGTGGGGAAGTCATCATCACAAGCGGCATGAAAATGGGGGTTTTAGGGCAGGATCAATACGCTTTTGAAGATTTGAGCCTTAAAGATGCGGTTTTGATAGGCAATAAGCGTTTGTATGACGCTATCAAAGAAAAAGAGCGCTTATATACCGAAGGCGATTTGAGCGATGATAAAGTGAATGCGAGACTAGGGGAGTTAGAAACCATTTGCGTGGAAGAAGATCCCATGTATGAATGCGAAGTGGCGATTGAAAAAATCCTAGAAGATTTAGGCATTCCTAGCTCTAAACACAACGATTTGATGAAAACCTTGCCAAGCAGCGATAAATTTAAAATCCTTCTCGCTCAAGTCTTATTCCCTAAACCGGATATTTTGCTGTTAGATGAGCCTACGAACAACCTGGATTTAAACGCCATTGAATGGTTAGAAAACAACCTCAAACGCCATGAAGGCACGATGGTAGTCATTAGCCATGACAGGCATTTTTTA
The DNA here is from genome assembly GCF_900120335.1 of Helicobacter pylori. NCBI lineage: Bacteria > Pseudomonadati > Campylobacterota > Epsilonproteobacteria > Campylobacterales > Helicobacteraceae > Helicobacter > Helicobacter pylori. The sequence continues at coordinate 918,142 of NZ_LT635477.1, read as the reverse complement.
AATGCGGTATGCACGCATATTTTGGATTTGGATTTCCACAGCGTGCGCGAATTTAGCGGGAATTATGACGATTGGTATATCGCTTCCACTCTGATCGCTAAACAGCAAGAAGCCGAACGCAATAAAAAACTCAAAGAAAAAGAAGAGCTAGAAAAATTTATCGCGCGCTTTAGCGCTAACGCTTCTAAAGCCAAGCAAGCCACCAGCCGCCAAAAACAATTGGATAAATTAGACATTCAAAGTTTAGCGGTATCTAGTAGGAGGGATCCTAGCATTATTTTTAAACCCAAACGCACCATTGGGAATGAAGCCTTAGAATGCGAAAATATCTCTAAAAGTTATGATGGGCAAATGGTTTTAAATCAAGTGAGCTTGAAAGTGATGCCTAAAGATAAAATCGCCCTCATAGGGCCAAACGGCGTGGGTAAATCCACGCTTTGTAAAATTTTAGTAGAAGAATTAAAGCCGGATAAGGGCGTGGTGAAATGGGGAGCGACCGTTTCAAAAGGCTATTTCCCTCAAAACGTGAGCGAAGAAATTAGCGGGGAAGAGACCTTGTATCAATGGCTTTTTAATTTCAATAAAAAGATTGAAAGCGCAGAGGTGAGAAACGCTTTAGGGAGGATGCTTTTTAATGGCGAAGAGCAAGAAAAATGCGTGAACGCTTTAAGCGGGGGCGAAAAACACCGAATGGTTTTATCCAAGCTCATGCTAGAGGGGGGGAATTTCTTAGTCTTAGATGAGCCAACCAACCACCTGGATTTAGAAGCCATTATCGCGCTAGGTGAAGCGCTCTTTAAATTTGATGGCGCAGTGATTTGCATAAGCCATGACAGAGAGCTTATTGATGCGTATGCTAACCGGATTATTGAATTAGTCCCAGGCCCTAAAGGCGCTTCAATCATTGATTTTAAAGGCAGTTATGAAGAGTATTTAGCGAGCAAAAAATGAAACCACGAGACATTGAAATCATTCAAAGCGTTTTAGAAATTACAGGACCTATTAAGGTTACTCTGGTTTATGATAAAGCTAAAGAGCTTTTTGAAAAAGGCAAGATTGAAAACATGTTTGATTGTGGGGGCGAAACCCCACACCAGAGCGTTAGTTCTTATATTTATACAGCCTTAAACAAGGGCGAAGAACTGCCTTTTAAAAAAACGCAAGAAAAACCAACTTTAATCGCTCTAAAAGGTGCGGCTAAAGAGCTGGGCTTAAACGCTCAAAAACCAAGCGTTCCAAGCGCTAAAATCGCGCATGAAAGGGATTTGCACCCCTTTTTAACTTACATGGCTATTAATAACGAAAATTTGAAATGCTACACAAAAACCATTTTTCATGAAGAGAGTTCAAAATCATCAAAAGGCATGGACAGGTGGCTTTATCCGGACATGGTGGGGGTTAGGTTTTTACACGCTGAATGGTCTAATGCAAATTTAATCGCTTTTTCTAAGAAATTTGACACTTTACCCGTTAAACTGGTGAGTTTTGAATTGAAAAAAGAAATCAGCGTGCATAATTGCAGGGAGTGTTATTTTCAAGCGATTTCTAACAGCTCGTGGGCTAATGAGGGGTATTTAGTGGGCCGTCATATTGATACGCATAACCCCCAACTCATGGATTTGTTGAAGCGTTTGCATGCGAGTTTTGGGATTGGCGTGATTGATTTGAGGACTGATGAGGATAAAAGCACTATTTTATTGAACGCTAAATACAAAGAAAAGATTGATTACACCGTGGCTTCAGAGCTTAGCGCAAAAAATGAAAAATTCAGCGGTTTTTTAAAGAGCGTTGTGGATTATGATCCAAACCACCCACAACGCTATAAAGATGAATTTGATGAGGTTAAAAAGAAAGAGGAGTTATACCCTTAACCCATCACTTTCTTTTTAAAAAACGCTTCAAGCGGCTTTATAAGGGCGTTTCAAAAACCCTAAATAAAGCGCTAAAGAGCAGCACGACCAAGCAATCCCTAATAAAAACCCTCCTAAAACATCGCTAGGGTAATGCACCCCTAAATAAACCCTGTCATACGCCATTAAAAAAATCCAAAAAAGCAAAACCACAGCAATAATCGTTTTAATGCGAGCATTTGCGTTAGAATAGCATAACAGCAACGCCAAAGAGCCATAAAAAAGCGCTGAAGCTAAAGCATGCCCGCTGGGGAAACTAAAGCCATGCGCGAAAACCAATTCGCCATTGGTTACAGGCCGTGGGCGCGCCACTAAAAGCTTAAGGGATTTTAAGGTGAATTCACCTAATAAGATGCTAAAGAAAAACCACACCCCCAAAGCGATGCGTTTTTGAAACCCAAACCACAAGCCAATGAGTAAGGCTATAGGGGTGGTGAGCTTGCTTTGCGCAAACCATGTGCTAAAAAACACGAAAGAAAGCCACACGCTCCCTTGAATGGGGGCAGGATTGCGGATCAAGTCTATAAAAAATAAATCCAATTGTTGCACCCACTCTTTTTGAAAAGCCACCCCGCTTATTACGATGCCAAACAAAATAAAAAAGACGATCCCAATAATCCCAAGCGTTTTAGCCGCTTTTTTTTCTCTTACGCTGATTGTTCTGTCAAATACCATTCAAACCCCTTTTAAAAAATGAATTTTAAAAAGGCGATTATATCTTATTTACCCCACAAACGCACAGAAAACGCATGGAATAAAAAAATAATATTCTTTGCTATAATGAAACCTTTAAAGGGCGCGCGCCCAACGCCAAACAAGAAACGCCAATCAAAAAAACACAAAAAAGGGGCTTATATCATGGAAAACAACCCAAACAATAACCAAGCGTCATTAGAACGCAACGAATTGCACAACACCATTTGGAAAGTGGCGAACGAATTGAGAGGCTCAGTGGATGGCTGGGATTTTAAGCAATACGTTTTAGGCATTCTTTTTTACCGCTACATTTCAGAAAACATGGCTAATCACCACAATGAATACGAGCGAAAGCTTGATCCTAACTTTGATTACGCTTCATTAAGCGATGAAGAGGCTGAAATCGTAAGAAAATCAACCATTGAAGAAAAAGGCTTTTTCATCCCGCCAAGCGCTTTATTTTGTAACGTGTTAAAAAACGCGCCCAATAACGAAGATCTCAATGTAACCCTACAAAATATTTTTAACGAAATAGAAAAATCCAGCCTTGGCACTCCATCAGAAGAAAATGTCAAAGGCTTGTTTGCGGATTTAGATGTCAATAGCAATAAATTAGGGAGCTCTCATAAAAATAGGGTGGAGAAATTGACTAAAATCCTTGAAGCCATAGGGAACATGCAATTAGGCGATTATTTAAAAAGCGGGATTGATGTTTTTGGCGACGCTTATGAATATTTAATGGCCATGTATGCGAGCAATGCCGGCAAAAGCGGAGGGGAATTTTTCACCCCCCAAGAAGTGAGCGAATTGCTCGCTAAAATCACCCTGCACGGCCAAGAGAGCGTCAATAAAGTTTATGACCCATGCTGTGGGAGCGGAAGCTTACTCTTACAATTTTCTAAAGTGTTAGGCGATAAAAATGTCTCAAAAGGGTATTTTGGGCAAGAAATCAATTTGACCACTTACAACCTTTGCCGCATCAACATGTTTTTGCATGACATCAATTACTCTAAATTCCACATCGTGCACGGGGACACGCTTTTAGACCCAAAACATGAAGACGATGAGCCTTTTGATGCGATCGTTTCCAACCCTTCAAAGAGAATGTCATTGACTGCGTGATCGCTTTACCAGACAACCTCTTTTTTGGAACGAGTATCGCTACTTGCATTTTAGTGCTTAAGAAAAACAAAAAAGACGACACCACGCTTTTTATTGATGCGAGTAAGGAATTTGTCAAAGAAGGCAAGAAAAACAAGCTCAAAGAGCGCAACCGAGAAAAGATTTTGCAAACCTATATTGAAAGAAAAGAGGTTAAGCACTTTTGCGCCCTAGCTAATATGGAGCAAATCAAAGAAAACGATTACAACCTTTCCGTGAACCGCTATGTGGAGCAAGAAGACACTAAAGAAGCCATTGACATTAAAGCGCTTAATAGTGAGATTTCTCAAATCGTAGAAAAACAAAGCGCTTTACGAAACAGCCTTGAATTTATCATCAAAGAGTTAGAAGCTTAAGGGGGGCAAAATGCATAAAATAGAGCGACTGCTCCAAACTCTAGTGCCTAAGGGGGTGGAGTTTAGGAAGTTGGGGGAGGTCATAAATATTTTTAAAGGAAAACAACTTAATAAAGAGCTTCTTTTGGATTATGGAGAATATCCTGTCATGAATGGAGGAATTCATGCTTCTGGTTATTGGAATGAATATAATACAGATTGTCCAAAGATTATCATAAGTCAGGGCGGTGCTTCTGCCGGTTATGTAAATTACATGACTTCAAAATTTTGGGCGGGTGCTCATTGTTATGCGATTGAATTAAATTCAGAAAAACTCAATTATAAATTTTTATATTATTTTTTAAAAAATTCTCAAACCATTCTTATGAAATCTCAATTTGGTGCTGGTATCCCCGCACTCAATAAAGCAGATATTGAAACTTTAACCATCCCCATCCCACCCCTAGAGATCCAACAAGAGATCGTTAAGATTTTGGACGCTTTCACAGAATTAAACACAGAATTAAACGCGCGAAAAAAGCAATACCAGTATTACCAAAACATGCTTTTAGACTTCAATGGCATTAATTCAAACCACAAAGACGCCAAAATGAGCGCCAAACCCTACCCTAAACGCTTGAAAACCTTACTCCAAACTCTAGCGCCTAAGGGGGTGGAGTTTAGGAAGTTGGGGGAGGTGTGTGATTTTCAAAAAGGAAAATCAATAACAAAAAAAGCCGTAACTTTTGGAAAAGTCCCCGTTATTTCGGGGGGAAGACAACCCGCTTATTATCACAATGAGGCAAATCGTAGCGGAGAAACAATAGCGATTTCTTCATCTGGAGTGTATGCTGGCTATGTTAGTTATTGGGATATTCCTGTTTTTCTTGCTGACTCTTTTTCTGTTTCACCAAAACAAAAAACCCTAATGCCTAAATATCTTTTTCACTACCTTACAACGCAACAAGATGCAATCCATGCAACAAAAAGCGCAGGGGGAATTCCTCATGTTTATAGCAAAGACTTACAAAATTTTTTAATCCCCATCCCACCCCTAGAGATCCAACAAGAGATCGTTAAGATTTTGGATCAATTTTCACTTTTAACCACCGATTTATTAGCCGGTATCCCCGCTGAAATAAAAGCCAGAAAAAAACAATACGAATATTACCGAGAAAAACTATTGGCCTTCAAACCCCTAACCCCACTAAATAACAAAGAGCTTGCGTAAGCAAGTGATAACTTTATTAAAAAAGCGGTCTTGGGGGGTTAGGGGGATCTTAAGGGGGTTAAGGGGGGTATTATCGCAAAATACCCCCCTATCCCCTTATAAAATGAATTTGAAATATTTTTTAAAAGGAATAACATGCATTACGAAACGATCGCAGAAAGCAATGAAAGCACGGTAGTAGCGGAATTTCATAGCAGTAATGAAAAGAAAAGCGCTTATGAGAGCGAAGCAGAGCTAGAAAGAGCGTTTATCGCGCTTTTACAAAAACAAGGCTATGAATTTAAAAAAATCCACAAAGAAGAAGAATTAAAAGACAATTTAAAAGAGCAGTTAGAAAAGCTTAATGATCATTGTTTCACGCCTAAAGAATGGGACACTCTTTATTTTCAATTCATCGCTAATAAAAACGATGACTATAAGGCTAAAACGAGAAAAATCCAAGAAGATCCGATTTTTAATCTCACGCTAGAGAACGGGAAAACCAAAAACATTAAAATCATTGATAAGAAAAATATCCATAGAAACGCCTTGCAAGTGATCCGCCAATACAGCGCTAAAGGGAAGTATGAGAACCGCTATGATGTGAGTGTCCTTGTGAATGGCTTGCCTTTAGTGCATGTGGAATTGAAAAAAAGAGGCGTGGCGATCAGAGAGGCGTTCAATCAGATCAAGCGTTATAAAAGGGATAGTTTTAGCGCTGAAGACGGGCTTTTTGAGTTTGTGCAGATTTTTGTTATCAGTAACGGCACGAGTAGTAAATATTATTCAAACACCACAAGAATAGCCCAAAAAAACCATAAAGCCGATACTTTTGAATTCACGAATTATTGGGCGGACAGCAAGAATCATAATATTGAGGATTTAATGGATTTTGCTAAGGCGTTTTTTGCAAAGCGCAGCCTTTTGAACGTTTTAACGCGCTATTGCGTTTTCACGAGCGAAGAGGTTTTATTGGTGATGCGGCCTTATCAAATCGTGGCGGCAGAAAGGATTTTAGAAAAAATCAAAGCCGCGCAAAATAGTAAAATTTATGGGAAAAGCCAGAGCGGAGGCTATATCTGGCACACGACAGGGAGCGGTAAAACCTTAACGAGCTTTAAAAGCGCAACATTGGCTAAAGAATTAGAAGGCGTTTCAAAGGTTTTGTTTGTGGTGGACAGGAAGGATTTGGACTATCAAACCATGAAAGAATACGATAAATTCCAAAAAGATTGCGCTAATTCCAACACAAGCACCAAAATTTTAAAAGAACAGCTTGAAAACCCTAACGCTAAAATCATTATCACCACGATCCAAAAATTAGACAAATTCGTTAAATCCCATAAAGGGCATGCGATTTTTAATGAAGAAGTGGTGATGATTTTTGATGAATGCCACAGGAGTCAGTTAGGCTCCATGCATCAAGCCATCACTAAAGCGTTTAAAAAATACCACCTTTTTGGCTTTACTGGCACGCCCATTTTCGCACAAAATTGCGATAAAAACAACCCATTAGGCACGACAGAGCAAAAATTTGGGACATGCCTCCACCAATACACCATTATTGATGCGATCAGGGATAAAAACGTTTTGCCCTTTAGAGTGGAATACCACAACACCATTAAAGCTAAAGAGGGTATTAAAGATAAAGAGGTTAGAGCGGTTGATGAAAAAAACGCGCTTTTAGATAGTAGGAGGATCAAAGAAATCGCTAAATGCATTTTAGAGCGTTTCCATCAAGCCACTAAAAATAAAAAATTCAATTCCATTCTGGCATGCTCTGGTATAGAAGCGCTGAAAAAATATTACCAAGCCTTTAAAGAAGAAAAACACAACCTTAAAATCGCTACCATTTTCAGTTATAGCACTAATGAAGAAATTGAAGCGCTAGAAGATGAAAACAATGAAAGCGCTAGTGGGCTAGACAAAAGCTCAAGGGATTTTTTAGAGGGCGCGATTGCGGATTATAACGGGATGTTTAAAACTTCTTTTGACACTTCGGATCAAAAATTCCAAAGCTATTATAAGGATCTTTCTCAAAAAATGAAAGAGCGTGAAATCGATCTTTTACTGGTGGCAAACATGTTCCTTACCGGGTTTGACGCTACAAGGCTTAACACCCTTTGGGTGGATAAAAACTTGAAATACCATGGGCTAATTCAGGCCTTTTCACGCACGAATCGCATTTTAGACAGCGTTAAAACGCATGGGAATATCGTGTGTTTCAGGGATTTAGAGCAGGATTTGAATGACGCGCTCATGCTTTTTGGCAAGAAGGACGCTAGGTCTATTGCGCTATTAAGAAAATATGAAGATTATTTGAAAGGCTACACAGATAACAATAAGGAATACGAGGGCTATGAGGGTTTGATTGGAAGGCTTTTAGCCGAGTTTCCCCTAAAAGAGCCGATCATTTCAGAAAGCCAGAAAAAGGATTTTATTAAGCTTTTTGGCAAGATTTTGAAATTGGAAAATATTTTAAACAGCTTTGAAAATTTTAACAAAGACGATCACATCAACCCAAGGGATTTTCAAGACTATCAAAGCAAATACCTTGATTTTTACGATGAAATGAGACCAGAAAAAGGGAGAGATAAAGAAGAGATTAACGACGATTTGATCTTTGAAATTGAACTCATCAAGCAAGTGGAAGTCAATATTGACTACATTTTGACTTTGATTGAAAAATACGCTAAAGAGCCTGATCTAGAAATTCAAGGCGTTAAAACCCAAATAGAGCCAATCCTTAACTCCAGCATAGAATTAAGGAATAAAAAAGATTTGATCATGGGTTTCATTGACAAATACAACAAAGATGAAGAAGTCCATGAATATTTTCAAAACTATATCCACCAAAAAAGAGAAGAGGAATTCCAAAATATCATAGAAGAAAACCGCTTGAATGAAGAAAAAGCCTATTCGTTCATGCAGCTTGCCTTTAGTGGGGGTGAAATTAATTTCAGTGGGACAAAATTTCCTGAAATCATTGAAGAAAAAGTCTCTAGGTTTGACAAAAATTCGCGCTATCAAGAGGTGAAAGAAAGAGTCGCTGCAAGCCTTTCTCGCTTTTTCCACCGCTTTTGTGATCTCACTAGCGCTATATTTAAGAAAAATGGGGTTAAAAAAGATGAGGTGAATGAAAAATAGTTCATTGTTGAACGCTTTTTCATTAAATTTCAAAAACAGCGCCGCTCAAGGGATTTTTTGTATAAAATAAAAAAAATTTAAGGAGGTTCGTTATGTTAAAGGAATTACGCCAAAAACGCCCCTTAGTGCATAACATCACCAATTATGTGGTGGCGCAATTTGTGGCTAATGGTTTGTTAGCCTTAGGGGCATCGCCTTTAATGAGCGATGCGATCGCTGAAATGCCCGATTTAGCAAAAATTTCTGACGCGCTCGCTATTAATATTGGCACCCTCAATGAACGCACCATTTTATGCGCTAAAGAGGCGATCAAACGTTACAAGGCTTTGGATAAACCCATCGTGTTGGATCCTGTGGGGTGTTCAGCGAGTGCTCTGCGCTATGACACAAGTTTAGAGCTTTTAGAAAGCGAAGGGGTTAGCGCGCTTAGGGGTAATGCCGCCGAATTAGGCTCTTTAGTGGGTATTTCTTGCGAAAGTAAGGGGTTAGATTCCAACATTTCCGCCACGCCTATAGAAATTGTCAAACGAGCGGCTCAAAAGTATTCTGTGATAGCCGTAATGACGGGCAAAATAGATTACGTGAGCGATGGGGAAAAAGTTTTGAGTATTACTGGGGGGAGCGAATATTTAACTGCAATTACAGGGGCTGGGTGTTTGCATGCAGCGGCATGCGCGAGTTTTTTGAGTTTGAAAAAAGACCCCTTAGATTCTATGGCGCAACTTTGCGCTTTCTATAAACAAGCCGCTTTCAGTGCGCAAAAAAAAGCGTTAGAAAATAACGGCTCCAATGGTTCGTTCTTGTTTTATTTTTTAGACGCTCTAAGCTTGCCTATAGAGTTAGAAAATAGCCTTATTAAGGAAGTATTGTGAAAGTTTATCCGCAAGTTTTAAGCATTGCTGGCAGCGATAGCGGTGGGGGCGCTGGGATACAGGCCGATTTGAAAGCGTTTCAAACTTTGGGCGTGTTTGGAACAAGCGTGATCACTTGCATCACCGCTCAAAACACACAGGGCGTGCATGGGGTGTATCCATTGAGTGTAGAGAGCGTGAAAGCGCAAATCTTAGCCATTAGAGATGATTTTTCTATCAAGGCGTTCAAAATGGGAGCGTTATGCAACGCTCAAATCATTGAATGCGTAGCAGACGCTTTAGAAACTTGTGATTTTGGGTTGTGCGTTTTAGATCCGGTCATGGTGGCAAAAAATGGGGCTTTGCTTTTAGAAGAAGATGCGATTTTAAGCTTAAAAAAACGCCTTTTACCCAAAACCAATTTATTAACCCCTAACCTCCCTGAAGTCTATGCGCTCACAGGCGTTCAAGTGCGAGACGATAAAAGCGCTTCAAAAGCGATGGGTGTTTTAAGGGATTTAGGCGTTAAAAACGCTGTGATTAAAGGGGGGCATACAGAGCATTTTCAAGGAGAATTTAGCAACGATTGGGTGTTTTTAGAAGACGCTGAATTTATCTTAAACGCCAAGCGATTCAACACCAAAAACACGCATGGCACGGGTTGCACTTTGTCTAGCTTGATTGTGGGCTTACTCGCTCAAGAGCTGGATTTAAAAAACGCTATCACAAAGGCTAAAGAGCTTTTAACTATCATTATTCAAAATCCCTTAAACATTGGGCATGGGCATGGGCCTTTGAATTTGTGGAGCATCAAAAAGCATGTTTGATGCGGATTGTTTGAAACTCATGTTTGTGGCTGGTTCGCAAGATTTCTACCATATAAAAGGCGATAGGATAAATGCGCTTTTAGACACTTTAGAATTAGCTTTACAATCTAAAATCACAGCGTTTCAATTCCGCCAAAAAGGCGATTTAGCCTTACAAGATCCTGTTGAAATCAAACGATTAGCCCTAGAGTGTCAAAAATTATGCAAAAAATACGGCGCGCCTTTTATTATTAATGATGAGGTGCGACTCGCGCTAGAATTAAAGGCTGATGGCGTGCATGTGGGGCAAGAAGACATGGCTATAGAAGAGGTAGTAACTTTATGCCAAAAGCGTCTTTTTATCGGTTTGAGCGTCAATACTTTAGAGCAAGTCCTAAAAGTGCGCCATTTAGACAGCGTATCCTATTTAGGGGTAGGCCCTATTTTCCCCACACCATCTAAAAAAGACGCTAAAGAAGTTGTAGGCGTCAATCTTTTAAAAAAAATACACGATAGCGGGGTAAAAAAACCCCTCATAGCGATTGGGGGCATCACGACAGATAACGCTTCAAAAATACAAAAATTCAGCGGTATCGCAGTCATTAGCGCGATCACACAAGCCAAAGATAAAGCCTTAGCGGTTGAAACACTTTTAAAAAAAGCGTGAGGGATTTTAAAATTCCGCATGGATTAAAGTAAAAAGAGGGTCTCGCTTTTTATTGGATTTAAAAGCGCTTAAATCCATTATAAAGGCGTTTTTAAAACGCTAAAATCCTACCCCAGCGTGTCCAATAAGCGCTCTTCAAAGGCGAAAAGCATGGGGGTTTTTTCGCACACAATTTCCACAAAAGAAAAGCCTAAAAGGGTGTTTTGAGCCTCTTTTAAAACCTCTTGAGTCCTTTGGAGGGTGGTTTTTAAAAAAAGCTGTTTTTCTTTTTCTTTCAAATAAATAACGCCGCCAATTTCGCCCAAGTTAGGATACAGAGCGTAAAAATCAACGCTTTGTTTTTTGGCTTTCATCTGTAAAAAAGCTTTTTTGCGTTCGTTTTCAATCACAAAGCTTAAAACCTGCGATTGCAAGCTTAAAAGCATGTTGGCTGTATTCAAAAACTCTTGCGAGCTTTTAGCATGGATTAATTTTTCGCTCAAAAGTTCTTTGTATTCTTTTAGGGGGGTGTTGTCTTTGGCACTCAATATCTCTTTTATTTTTTTCATTTCAAGGGCTGGCAAATCGTCTAATGCGTCTAAGATTTTTGGGGCAGGCACTAAATTTTTAAGCACAATATCGCCCAGCTGATTCCTTTGCATGATCGCAAAATAAGGCTGATTGATTTTTAATTCCTGTTCGCTTTTGGTGGGGATAATTTTATTACCCACTTGCAAAAGAAAAAGATCTTTATCTTGTTTTTCTAGCACTTTTAAAAGAATGGGTAAAGTGGCGTTAAAATGGTGCGCGGCGTTTTTGGAATGAAGGGCATTAAGCTGGTTTAGGGCATTTAGGGCTTCTAGCATTAAAGGGCGTTGTCTTTGATAAAATCAAGGATTTTAAAGCTCGCTTCTAGTTTGTTCATGGAGGGGATTTTTTGGGTTTTTTTATGGCTAAAGAGCCACAATTCATTCTCTAATGAGCCAAAAGGGCGTGAATCTTTAATGAGATTCAAAGCGGCCACAGAGCAATCCTTGCCGTTGTTTTGAGAAGGTTTTAAAAGATTTTGAGCGTTTTTAATGGCGTTTTGTTGATCGTCTTCAGCTTTAAAACCGATTTTAACGAATTGATTAGGATTGACAGAAGCCAGTAAATCCTTATTTTGAACGCATTCAACGTTTAGGGTTTCACCCAATTCGCTTTTTTTAAGCTTATGGTTAAAAGAAGTTTTAGGCAAATAATCGCTAATGGCGGCTAAATTGAAGAGCAGGGGTTTTAAGGCATGTTTTTGCAAGTTTTTAGTGGCGTTATTTAAGGCGTTTTCATAAGAAGCGGTGTCGCTAACGGGAATGCTTGTGATTTCTTTGGGCAAAGGGGTAGGGAAGTTGGATGCAATCAAAGTCACTTTCGCTCCCTTAAAATATAACGCTAGGGCTAAAGCGCTCGCTTGAATCCCGCTAGAAAGATTGCTAATAACTCTAACGCTGTCAATCTTTTCTATACTCGCGCCGCCCATGACTATGACTTCTCTGTTTTCAAAATAAGCGTCTTTTAAGAGCGTTTGGGTGGCTTTAAAAAGGATTTCTAAAGGCTCAGCCATCGCCCCATCGCCTTTAGTGTCGCATGCCAAAAGGGCGTTTTGGGTGTCTAAAATAATGTGGTTGGAATCTTTCAAGCGTTTTAAATTACTTTGAATGATAGGGGAATTGAGCATGTTAGTGTTCATGCTAGGGGCTAGGATTTTAGGGGAAGCGCAAGCTAAAAAAGTCGCGCTGATGGTATTATCCGCTAAAGCGTGAGCGATTTTAGACAGGCTGTTAGCGCTTAAAGGGGCAAAGATGAGTAAATCAGCATTAGCAGCGCATGCGATGTGGTTGTGGTGCAATTTGTTTTGGTGGTTGTAATACCATTTTTCATTACGATCATGCAAGACTTTATGATGGCTCAAGGCTTCAAAGCTTAAGGGCTTGATGAACTTTTGCGCGCCCTCACTCATCACCACTTGAATACTAGCCCCACTCTTAAACAACAAGCGCGTTAATTCTAGGGATTTATACGCCGCAATAGATCCGCTCACGAGCAATAAAACGCGCTTGTTTTCTAACAATCTTAAGGGGTAAAACAAATCTTCTAAAAAATTCATAATAATTTTAACAAATCATCAGGCTCTAGCCATTGGTTGTTAGTGTGGCTGCTATATTCAAAATCAGGGGTGACTTTTTGGCCTTTTTCATGGAGTTTGGTGAGCGTGTAATCTTTAGGCGTTTGGAAGCTTATAGTGGGCTGAATGATAAAAAAGTCTTCAAATTCTAGGGCTAAATGGCTTTCATCTTTAGGGATCATCACTTCATGGAGTTTTTCGCCCGGGCGAATCCCTATGATTTTAGTAGGGGTATTGGGGGCTAGGGCTTTAGCGAGATCGGTCATTTTCATGCTAGGGATTTTAGGCACAAAAATTTCACCCCCATGCATTCTTTTCAAGCTTTTAAGCACAAAAGAAACCCCCTCATCTAAGGTGATCCAAAATCGTGTCATGCGAATATCGGTAATGGGGATTTCATTCGCTTTGTTTTGGACTAATTTTTTAAAAAACGGCACCACGCTCCCACGACTACCCACCACATTACCATAACGCACCACGCTAAATTGCGTTTGAGAAGAGCCTTTAAAGTTATTCGCGCTCACAAAGAGCTTATCGCTGCACAATTTGGTTGCGCCGTAGAGGTTAATGGGGTTAGCGGCTTTATCGGTGCTTAGGGCGATGACCTGGCTAATCTCATTTTTTAAGCATGCGTTAATCACATTGCTCGCTCCCATGATATTGGTTTTAATGCATTCTAGGGGGTTGTATTCAGCGATAGGTACATGCTTGAGCGCGGCCGCATGGATACAAATATCCACGCCCTCTAAAGCGTAATTCAAGCGCTCTAAATCCCTGACATCGCCGATAAAAAAACGCATTCTGGGATCGTTAAATTCCATGGCCATTTCGCTTTGTTTTAATTCATCTCGGCTATAAACGATGATTTTTTTAGCGTTGGTGGTGTCTAAAACTTTACGAACAAAGCGTTTGCCAAAACTCCCAGTGCCTCCGGTGATTAAAATCGTTTGGTTATCCAACATGTTTTGATGATTTGGCATGTTTTACCAGCGATAGCCTAAGGAAGCGCTAAAGATTCTCAATTGCCCAATACTTGGGGATTGATACAAACTAGAGCGGTTGCTCTTAAAAGTGAAACTCCCCGCTACGCCTAAATCAAAGCCCCTAAAATTGTATTTAGTCCCAAAAGCTACGGTATAGCCATTAGAGTCCGGAATACCTATCGCGTCTTGGGGGCTTGGGGCTTGGTCATAATCAATAGCACCCATTAGACGAAGGCTTTTACCCATGTAAGTTACCCCTAATCTAAAGGTGTTGGTGTCCCTCCAGCCAGCCCCCATGTTCATCACGCTTTTAAAATTCGCTAAGCCTACCATTTTTTTAAGCGTTTCAGAGTCTAAGGAAGCCACCGTCCCGCTCAAGCCTTTGTAAGTGGCGTTCGCAAAATCAGGGGTGACTAAAAATTTATTCCCTTGACTCCAGAAGGTGCGCTCAAACACCCCTTCAACCCTTAGGCGATCTTTAAAAAATTGGTGGGCGTAGGCTAAGCTTAAAGTTTGGGGGAGTGAAACATTGATATTCAAGCTGCCTTTAGTCAAAACGCTCCCCAAAGAAGGGCCAAGCTCTGTGATAGCCACCAAACCGCCTTTCATGTTAAAGGTAACTGAAGAATTATACACCACAGAAAACATGCCATGATCAAACACACGCAAACTCGAACCCACTCTATACCCCCCTGATACGCCTTGCCCGTTAGACTTTTGCACGACTTGAGTCGTGCCATAAAGATTCGCGCTCGCTTTGATTAAACCGCTATAACCCATGATTTTTTTCAAGCCGTTATAAAACTCTTGACAGCTCTGATCACTCATATCCCCACCGGCTTTTTGGCAATTAAGCGCCGGTTGGTAGCCAATATTGCCTAATAAAGTCATCATATTACTTGGCACTTGATCGGCAAAAACATTGTTGGGCAAGTTTAAGATTTGCTCCGCGCTCAAAACTGAAGCGCCCTCTAAAGGCACATAAACGGTGTTATTAAAGCTCCCGGTCGCATAAAGCCCTCTTAAACCCACACCCACTGAAAAGCGTTTATTGATAGTGTAGCTCATGCTAGGGGCAAGCTCTACCATCATGATAAAAACGTCATGCAAAAATTCCCCCCCCTTACCATTCCATTTCATGCCTAGTCCACTAGGAGCGGTGAAACTCCCCCCAAAAGTGAAGCCGTTATGCGTGCGCGTTTTATAAAAGAATTTAGGTAAAACAAAATTAGTCGTGCCCGTCCAGCCATTCACGATCTGAGTGTCAGGTTTTGAAGCGAGGGTTACGACTTTTTGATTGGTTAGATTCATAAGCCCTTGAACACGATTGATTGCTTGTGATAAGCCGTTGGTAGCGGCCACATTGCCAAGCGCTTTAAGGATATTGCCAAGCCCTATAGTGTTGATGATGCCTAAAATATTTTGTTGGCTTTTATCAATTTCTAAACTCGTTACCGAATACAAGCCTTGATTGGTCGTAGGGACTTTAAAGCTAAAGGCTGGAATGTTAATCACGGTGGTGGTCATTTCAAATTCGCTTCTGTTTTCGCCCCAATCGTTAGTAAAGCCCATATTCGCCGGGTTGTAAAAGGAAGCGTCAGCGCCCCTAGCCCCAGCGACATACGCCGAGCCTAAAGCCGTGCCATTCAAGCTTTGCTCTTGGATTTTAAAGCCATTCGCATAAGAAAGCAAAGGCAGGCTCAGAGCGATTAAATGGCGTTTTTTGAGCTTTTTAAGACAATAGAGTGGGGAAAAGTTTTTCATTGAAGCTCGCTATCAGCGTTTTCATTATCTTCTAAATCTTGCAAAGAAGGCTCATAGGGTTCAATCCTAATAGCAATTTTTTGCGTCAAATTCTGGAAAGAAATCAGACCATTTTTTCTTTCATAAAGGATAATTTCCCCGCTTTTTTGAAACCTTTGGATCACGTATTCAGGGGTTAGGTGGCGTTTCCCTAAACCTTTAAAAATATCCCTCCCTAAAACAATGTCATCAAACAAATCCCCATAGCTCACCTTACCAAACAAATCCCTTGCAGCAATCCATTTGGCCGAACATTTTTGGCTAAAACAAATGCTTCGTTTAGTCATGTAAATATCGCCCACTTTTTGACTGAGCTTATAAAGGGTTACTTCAGTATTGTGGTCTTTATCGGTTTTGATCGTGCCGTAATCATAAAAGCGAAAAACCGGCGTGTTAATGTAAATGAGTCTGAATTGGCGCAAGGCATTTAAAGTCTCTTCTCTTTTTTTATTGGCTTCTTCTTGTCTGATCTGCTCCCTAGTTTTGGGGGTTTGCTTAGAAAAAGGGTGCTTGGAGCAAGAGACAAAAAAAAGCGTCATGAAAAATAATAAAAAAGCGCTTCTAAAATACCGCATGATTATAGAGTGAGAGAGTTTATCCTCTCGCTCCGCTCAAAATACGATACCAAATCCTGCCGTCTAATTTAAGCTCCATGCTCACCTGGCACAAGCCGTCTTTATAGATGGTCTCAGTGATTTCAGCGTTACGAATGAGGGCATTGACTCTGGTTTTAATCACGGAATTTTGTAAAACCATGTCTTTGACGGTGTCTTGAGCGTTCACTCTAATACCATACATTTTTTCACCCAACTGGCGGTAGCCATCAACGATAGCCGCTCGCTTGGCCAAAGCTAGGGCTTGAGAGGGCGAAATGGTGGATTCTGGAGCCACACCCATGCCCACCGCATTCAACTCAATGACATTATTAGGCGTGAGAATAGGGGTGTTAGGGATAGCATTAGTGGGATTAGAGCTAATAATGGGCTGATCGTTATTCTCAAGGCGAGGGCTTGGGAGAGGCTGAATGCTCTTTCTGGGGGTGAAATTGGTTGGGGGATAAATGGGGGCTTGCAACCCGTTAGCTGAAGGGGGGATTAGCTGAGCGTTAGTGTTACGCTTTTTAAAGAGACTGCAACCGCTTATCAAAAGAGTGGCGACAAGCAACGAATTAATACCAAAAAAGGCAGTGTGCAAACGCATGGGCATTTTCCTTAAAATGAATTCATTAAGGGGTATTATATCATTTTTGAATGGATTTGTCATGCGGATATTTTTACTAAGCTTAAGGTTAGTGAGTTTTTAATTTAATTTAAAGTCTAGGGGATTATGATTTATTTTTTGGCTTTCTCAATTTTTAATAGGGATAACTAGAATTTTTAAAAAGGGGGATTTTAATGGCTTGATTGTATCGTTTTAAGTTTTTATTTTATGATAAAACCCATTTTTTAAGTTTGATTTTTAAACTCATTTCTTAATTAGGATAGGGGGCATTTTGAAAAATCCTCCCCTACAACCCACAACTAAAAACCCCTTAAAGAGTGCTTTTATAGAGGTTATCGCTTGCTTTTTGAAAGATCTTTTTAATTGTAAAATGCTTTGAATATTTTTTAAATAAGATGAAAAAGAAAATAATTGTTTTGAGTGCTTCTTTAAAGAATAAAGTAAAAATTTTTTAAAATGATTCAAAAAGGGTTTTTAATTTCTTTATAATCACTAACCTTTTTAAAACAACGATTATTTTAAATTCTTATGATAGTGAAAATAGTGCGAATGGTGTCCTTGGCGGGATTCGAACCCACGACCTTACGATTAGGAATCATACGCTCTATCCAGCTGAGCTACAAGGACATTTTATTAAGTAAGCAAGAAACTTACCAACTGATAAGCCCCTTGCCGAGTGAATCAGACTCACTTGCCTTCTTCAACTTTTTGTTTAAGGATTTTGCCGGGTTTGAATTTAGGCACTCGTTTGTCTTCAGTTTTATAAGTTTTATCGCTTCCTGGCACTTTACCCTCTTTGCCTTTTTGCTCTGCGGTTTCAAATTTGCCAAAACCAACCAACTCCACGCTCTCACCCTTGCTTAAAGCTGTCTCTACCGCCAGAGTAAAGGCGTTGATCGCTTCTTCAGCTTCTCTTTTGCTGTTGTATTTACCCGCTTCTTTAACCAAATCAATAAATTCCGCTTTGTTCATGTGGATAACCCCTTTTCTAATGGATGCCAAAACCAAGCGATTCAACCGCTTAGCCTAGCTGATTGAGCGGTAATTATAATCAAATCCTAAAGATAAATCAAGCAAAAACGCTTTTTTAAGGGGGTTTAATGCATAAAAAATTTAATTCTGTTGAGCGCTCTTTTTATCTTTAGCGTTAAGGATTAAAGGCGTGCCTAAAAAATTAAATTCTTTCCTTAAAGTGTTGATCAAATAGCGTTTGTAACTGAAATGCAAGGCTTTAGGGCGATTCATGATAAGAGAGATTTGAGGGGGTTTGGTGGCAAATTGCGTGGCGTAATATACTTTCACTAATTTCCCGCCATCGCTTGGCAAGGGGTGTTTTTGGGTGGCTTGAAAAATCACGCTATTGAGTGAGCTTGTGGGAATGCGTCTGGAAAAACACTCATAGACTTCTATGATTTTATGCTTGATTTCATCTATATGGCGCGCTTTTAAGCAGCTGGTTGTGATCACAGGGGCGTATTCTAAAAAGCGGAATTTCCTTTTTAAGGTTGCCATGATCTCTTTATAGGGGGCGTAGCGGATGTCCCATTTGTTTAAAATAAGAATGATGCCTAAAGAGTGTTTATCCGCTAAGGAGCTGATCTTTTCGTCCAATTCCACAAAAGGAGCGCTCACGTCTAACACTAAAAGCGCGATGTGGGATTTTTCTAAGGCTTTTTGCGTGCGTTCTAGCGCGTATTTTTCAATGCCTAAGATTTTACCCCTATGCCTGATGCCAGCGGTATCCACGAAGCAAATTTTTTGATCGCCTATTAGAATGGTTTCATCTATGGGGTCAATGGTCGTGCCAGCCACGCTAGAGACAAGACTCCTTTCTTTTTTTGTGAGCGCGTTTAAAAGCGAACTTTTGCCCACATTCACCCTCCCAATGATGCCTACTTGAATGATTTCTTCTTCTTTATTTTCTTCTTTTGATGCGTTATTAGAGGCTTCTAAACTCTCTAAAATATCCGTATCCAAATCTTGCTCCATGATTTGGTTTAAATTCAATGCGTTCAATACCGCATCAATTAATGCGCTAATGCCCCTATTGTGCGAAACGGAGATATTAAAACTTTTTGGCATGCCAAAAGAAGAAAACGCATAAGCTCGCTCTTTTTCTTTGTCGTTATCAATTTTATTGATCACTAAAAAGCAGTTAGGGTTGATCTTAAAAACCTCTCTAAAAAGCTTAAGATCTTCATCGCTAGGGATAGACTTGCCATCCACAACATACAAAATCAAATCGCTCATTTGAGCGGCTTTTAAATTAAACGCTTTGATTTCTTTAGACAAAAGAGCGTCTTTAGCCATGCCTCCTGTGTCTAACAATTCCACTTCATGACCGTTCAATGCGATTTTTCGTTTGTTAATGTCTCGTGTGGTGCCTGCAAAATCTGAAGTGATAGCGATCCTTTCTCTAGCCAGGCGGTTAAATAGTGAGCTTTTCCCCACATTAGGCTGGCCTAAAATCGCAATGGTTTTTAAAGTTTTATGGGTTGTATTCATCTTTTTTATCGCTTCAATTTAATCAAAATTAGATTACAATATTATAGTTATTTAAAGCTTAAATAAGGGTCTAGCATTGTTTTTAGTCAAAAAAATAGGCGTGGTAATAATGATTTTAATATGCTTTTTAGCTTGCTCGCAAGAGAGCTTTATCAAATTACAAAAAAAAGCCCAAGAGCAAGAAAATGACGGCTCTAAACGCCCTAGCTATGTGGATTCGGATTATGAAGTCTTTAGCGAAACGATTTTTTTACAAAACATGGTGTATCAGCCTATAGAGGAAAGAAACGCTTTTTTCCAACTGACTAAAGATGAGGACAATTCTTTTAACCCTGAAAATTCTGTGATTTTATTGAATGAGCCAAGCGATAATAATGAAAAAAACCCACCCTTATACCCAAATGAGTCTGATAACAACACTAACAATGCTAATAATGATATAAAAAACCCGTTCCTTTACAAACCGAAAAGAAAAACAAAAAATCCAAAACTCATTGAATATTCCCAACAAAATTTCTACCCCCTAAAGGATGGGGATATTGTGATGAGTAAAGAAGGGGATCAATGGTTGGTAGAAATCAAATCCAAAGCCTTGAAGCGTTTTTTAAAAGATCAAAACGATAAAGATCGCCAGATCCAAACTTTCACTTTTAATGACACTAAAACGCAAATCGCGCAATTTAAGGGCAAAATTTCTTCGTATGTTTATACCACCAATGACAGCGATTTGAGTTTAAGGCCTTTTTATGAATCCTTTTTGTTAGAAAAAAAGAGCGATAATGTTTATACGATAGAGAATAAGGCTTTAGATACCATGGAGATTTCAAAGTGTCAAATGGTGTTAAAAAAACATTCAACCGATAAATTAGACAGCCAGCATAAAGCCATCAGTATTGATTTGGATTTTAAAAAAGAGCGCTTTAAGAGCGATACGGAACTTTTTTTAGAATGTCTTAAGGAAAGTTAGGGCGTTTATTACGATAATTTAGATTTTTTTGGGTAGCATGTTAGCGTTTCAAAGGCATGGATATTGTTAAAAAGCAAACTAAGGAATGTTATATGTGGATCACCCAAGAAATCACGCCGTATTTGCGTAAAGAATACACCATAGAAGCGAAATTATTAGATGTGAGAAGCGAGCATAATATCTTAGAGATTTTTAAATCTAAGGATTTTGGTGAAATTGCGATGCTCAACCGCCAATTATTGTTCAAGAATTTTTTGCACATTGAAAGCGAGTTGCTCGCTCATATGGGGGGTTGCACCAAGAAAGAGCTTAAAGAGGTTTTGATTGTGGATGGGTTTGATTTGGAATTAGCCCACCAGCTTTTTAAATACGACACGCGTATAGATTTTGTGCAAGCGGATGAAAAGATTTTGGATAGCTTTATTAGTTTTTTCCCCCATTTCCATGAAGTGAAAAATAACAAGAATTTCACGCACGCTAAACAACTTTTAGATTTAGACATTAAAAAATACGATTTGATCCTTTGCTTGCAAGAGCCGGATATTCATAAAGTGGATGGTTTAAAAAGAATGCTTAAAGAAGATGGGGTGTTTATTTCGGTAGCCAAACACCCGTTATTAGAGCATGTGAGCATGCAAAACGCCCTTAAAAACTTGGGCGACTTTTTTCCTATTGCCATGCCTTTTGTAGCGCCTTTAAGGATTTTGAGCAATAAGGGTTATATTTACGCTTCTTTTAAAACCCACCCCTTAAAAGATCTAATGACGCCAAAAATAGAAGCGCTAAAAAGCGTGAGATACTATAACGAAGACATTCATAGGGCTGCATTCGCTTTGCCTAAAAATTTACAAGAAGTCTTTAAAGACAATATCAAATCTTAAAATGATCTTAAAAAACGCTATCGCTCTCACAGGGGGGATAGGCACCGGTAAAAGCACCACCCTTAAAATATTAGAATCGCAAGGCTATGAAATTTTAGATGCGGATAAGATCGCCCACCAATTATTGCAAGAGCATCGGCTAGAGATCGCCCAACATTTTGGATCAGATATTTTAGAAAAAGATATTCTTAACAGAAAAAAACTTGGCGCGATCGTGTTTCAAAATGCTAATAAATTAAAGTGGCTAGAGGATTTTTTACACCCCTTAATCCGTGAATGCATGCTTAAAAAAGCCTGTGAATTAGAAAAGGATCATCAAGCGTATTTTTTAGACATCCCTTTGTTTTTTGAAGTGGGGGGTAAAAAACGCTATCCTGTGAGTAGGGTGGTGTTAATCTATGCGCCTAGGTCTTTACAGATTGAGCGCCTTTTAGAGCGAGACAAACTCAAAGAAGCTGAAATTTTGCAGCGCTTAGCTTGTCAAATGGATATAGAGCAAAAACGCACCATGAGCGATTACATTATAGACAACAGCTCCAGTTTGAAAGATTTAAATAAGCAAGTTGAACGCTTTTTAAAAACGCTCTTATAAGCTCGTTTTATACCTAAGCATGTTAAACTACCATTAAATTTTTTGTAAGGCTAAAAACATGATCACTTTAAAACAAGCCCTTTCTTTATCCCAAGATGAATTAGAAACCCTTAAAAACGAAATTGACGCTAAGGTTAGAGCTTCAGATTTGAACGCTTATATTAAAGCCCCTAGTCTTAATGGTGCTAGCACTAAAGGGGTGCCAATCCTTATTAAAGACAATATCAGCGTTAAGGGGTGGGAAATCACTTGTTCTAGTAAGATTTTAGAAGGCTATGTCGCCCCTTATCATGCGAGCGTAATTGAAAACTTGCACCAAAACAGCATGGCAGGGTTTGGGCTTTCTAACATGGACGAGTTTGCGATGGGAAGCACCACGGAGTCTAGTTGCTATGGGATCACTAAAAACCCACGAGACAAAAACAGAGTGCCTGGGGGGAGCAGTGGGGGGAGCGCAGCAGCGGTAGCTGGTGGCTTAGCGGTGGCGGCTTTAGGGAGTGATACGGGCGGGTCTATCAGACAGCCGGCGAGCTATTGCGGGTGCGTGGGGTTAAAACCCACTTATGGGAGGGTGAGCCGTTATGGCTTGATCGCTTATTGCTCTAGTTTTGATCAAATCGGGCCTATCACGCAAAATGTAGAAGACGCTTCTATTTTATTTGACGCTATTAGCGGGTATGATAGCAAGGACTCCACGAGCGCCAATCTCAAACCCACGCAAACCTTTAAAAACCTTAACAGAGACAAACGCTTTAAAATCGCTATCTTAAGGGATCACATTAAAGACGCGAGCAATGAAGTGCAACTCGCTTATGAAAACACTATTAAAGCCTTGAAAGAAATGGGGCATGAGATTGTGGAAAAAAAGATGTTGGATTCGCATTATCAAATCTCTATTTATTATATTATCAGCATGGCTGAAGCGAGTTCGAATCTGGCTAGATTTGATGGGGTGCGTTACGGGAGGAGGGCTCAAAATATTAAAGATTTGAAAGAATTGTATCTCAAAAGCCGCAGTGAAGGTTTTGGCGATGAGGTGAAACGGCGCATCATGTTAGGGAATTTTGTCTTAAGCAGTGGGTATTATGACGCTTATTATTTGAAAGCCCAGCAAATGCGTTTGATGATTAAAGAGCAATACAACAAGATTTTTGAAGAAGTGGATTTGATTTTCACCCCTGTAGCTCCCACGAGTGCCCACTTATTCAATTACCATGCAAGCCCTTTAGAAATGTATTTGAGCGATATTTACACGATTGGGGCGAATTTGAGCGGTTTGCCGGCCCTTTCTTTACCGGTCGCTAAAGATCCTTTAGGCTTGCCCATAGGGATGCAATTCATCGCTAAAGCTTTTGATGAGCAAAGCCTTTTAGACGTTTCTTACGCTTTAGAGCAAGAATTAGATTTAAAATTAGATTAAGGATAGAAAATGAGAATTTTACAAAGGGCTTTGACTTTTGAAGACGTGTTGATGGTGCCTAGAAAATCCAGCGTTTTACCTAAAGATGTGAGCTTAAAGTCTCGCCTAACCAAAAATATTGGTTTGAATATCCCCTTTATTAGCGCGGCTATGGATACGGTTACAGAGCATAAAACCGCTATCGCTATGGCGCGCCTTGGGGGTATTGGCATCGTGCATAAAAACATGGATATTCAAACGCAAGTCAAAGAAATCACTAAAGTTAAAAAAAGCGAGAGCGGGGTGATTAATGATCCTATTTTTATCCATGCGCACAGGACGCTAGCGGACGCTAAAGTCATAACGGATAATTACAAGATTTCAGGTGTGCCTGTGGTAGATGATAAGGGGTTGTTGATTGGGATTTTAACCAACAGGGACGTGCGCTTTGAAACCGATTTGAGTAAAAAAGTGGGCGATGTGATGACTAAAATGCCTTTAGTTACCGCTCATGTGGGCATTAGCTTGGATGAAGCGAGCGATTTGATGCACAAGCATAAGATTGAAAAATTGCCCATTGTGGATAAAGATAATGTTTTAAAAGGCTTGATCACGATCAAAGACATTCAAAAACGCATTGAATACCCTGAGGCCAATAAAGATGATTTTGGGAGGTTGAGAGTGGGGGCGGCTATTGGAGTGGGGCAGTTGGATAGGGCTGAAATGTTAGTTAAAGCGGGGGTGGATGCGTTGGTGCTAGACAGCGCGCATGGGCATTCAGCCAATATCTTACACACTTTAGAAGAGATTAAAAAAAGCTTAGTTGTGGATGTGATTGTGGGGAATGTGGTGACTAAAGAGGCCACAAGCGATTTGATTAGCGCGGGAGCGGACGCTGTTAAAGTGGGTATTGGGCCAGGGAGCATTTGCACCACTAGGATTGTGGCCGGGGTGGGAATGCCCCAAGTGAGCGCGATTGATAATTGCGTGGAAGTGGCGTCTAAATTTGATATTCCTGTGATTGCCGATGGAGGGATCCGCTATTCAGGCGATGTGGCTAAAGCTTTGGCTTTGGGGGCATCAAGCGTGATGATAGGCTCTTTACTCGCTGGCACAGAAGAATCTCCTGGGGATTTTATGATTTACCAAGGGAGGCAATATAAAAGCTATAGGGGCATGGGTAGCATTGGGGCTATGACTAAAGGGAGTTCTGATAGGTATTTTCAAGAGGGCGTGGCGAGTGAAAAATTAGTCCCAGAAGGCATTGAAGGGCGTGTGCCTTATCGTGGTAAGGTTTCGGATATGATTTTCCAATTAGTAGGGGGCGTGCGTTCTTCTATGGGGTATCAGGGGGCGAAGAATATTTTGGAATTGTATCAAAACGCTGAATTTGTAGAAATCACTAGTGCGGGGTTAAAAGAAAGCCATGTGCATGGCGTGGATATTACCAAAGAAGCCCCTAATTATTATGGGTGAATTTTAAAAGAAAACAAGACAAATCGTTAAAAAACTCGTTAAAAAGCTTGGTTTAATGAGTTTTTAAAACTTAATTGCTACAATTAAGGAAATTTTCAATAAGGCTTAGAGAAACTTTTTCATGGAACACAGAGTATTTACTATTGCTAATTTTTTTAGCTCCAATCATGATTTTATCACCGGGTTTTTTGTCGTTTTGACAGCGGTTTTGATGTTTTTTATTTCGCTTGGCGCATCGCGCAAAATGCAGATGGTGCCTATGGGTTTGCAGAATGTGTATGAGAGCATCATTAGCGCGATTTTGAGCGTGGCTAAGGATATTATAGGTGAAGAATTGGCCCGCAAATACTTCCCCCTAGCAGGCACGATCGCTTTGTATGTCTTTTTTTCTAACATGATAGGCATCATTCCTGGTTTTGAATCCCCTACGGCTAGTTGGAGTTTTACGCTGGTTTTGGCGCTGATTGTGTTTTTTTATTACCATTTTGAAGGCATTAGAGCGCAGGGCTTTTTTAAGTATTTCGCTCATTTTGCAGGCCCTGTGAAGTGGCTCGCCCCTTTCATGTTCCCTATTGAGATCATCTCGCATTTTTCTAGGATCGTGTCCTTATCGTTTCGTTTGTTTGGGAATATCAAGGGCGATGACATGTTTTTGCTCATCATGCTTTTATTAGTGCCTTGGGCGGTTCCTGTAGCGCCTTTTATGGTGTTGTTTTTTATGGGGATTTTACAAGCTTTTGTTTTTATGATCCTTACTTATGTGTATCTGGCAGGGGCTGTTTTGACCGATGAAGGACATTAAATAAAGCGTCCTTGTTTGGCTTTGATATGGTGTTTTAAACTTTGCTTCATGGTAAAGTTTTTAAAAGGATAGGGGGTGATTTTGAAACCATGCTCCCCATATCCTTTAATAACGCTTTTTAAAATTACCGCTTGCGCGTGTAAGCTCTTTCGTATTTTATTATCAATACCCAATTTTAATAGCTTTTATAATTTTTTAAGCAATCATTAGATAAAATCCACCATACTTCTGTTTTGGATGTGTTTGGGTTTTAGAAGTGTTACTTTTTTATAACTTTTTCATATTCTTATGGGTATGTTGTCATTTTTTTACCGGAGAATTTTATCTTGAAAAACATTTATGTAGGGAATTTGGTTTATAGCGCTACCAGTGAGCAAGTCAAGGAGCTTTTCAGTCAATTTGGCAAAGTGTTTAATGTCAAGCTGATTTATGACAGAGAAACGAAGAAACCTAAAGGTTTTGGCTTTGTAGAAATGCAAGAAGAGGGCGTTAGGGAAGCGATTGCTAAATTGGACAATACGGATTTTATGGGCAGAACGATTAGGGTAACCGAAGCCAATCCTAAAAAGTCTTAATCTTAAAGCATTAGAAAACTAGAAAATAATTTTCTAATGCGCTCCATTCTTTTAATGCGTCTTATTTAGATCGTGCATAGAATCTAAAAGGGGTTAAAACCCTTTTAAAATCTACTTAAAATTTTAATCCATTCTTAAAAGCGGTTAAAAATTGGTTTTGTTCCAATCAAATAGGGACAACTTTAAAACGCTCGTTAGTATTTTTTACAATTTTTATTTATACAAACTGCCACCATTTCAAAAATTTAAAATGGAGTTCTCTCATTAGAGCGATTTTAGGGCTATAGGGTTCTTCTTTTCGCGCTATCGTAGAGATTTGCTCATCATCAGCGATCACAAAAGGTTGTAACACCAGATTTTTCACGCCATGGATAAAAGTAGCGTCCATTATCGTATCCACAGGAACAACCCATTTTTGGCTGTGTTTCAAAAAAACTTTGGCAATCTTGGGCGTGATCACATAGCCTTGCGTCCCCACCCCATGGCTATAAGCTTTAATGATTCCCACGCGCTCTTGTATCTCGTGGTTTTTATGGCTCAATGGCTCACTTTTCACGCTGGCATCATACAACAAATGCATCAAACGCGCATAGCCTAATTCTTGGATGTGTTTTTCTAAAAAATCCAAACCCTCTTTAAAATCCTCTTTCAAGGTTATATCGTCTTCTAAAATACAAATGGGCTCATCTAACTCTATGCATTTTTCCCACAAGGAATAATGGCTCGCATAGCACCCGAGCTCCCCCAAGCTCATAAACTTCGCATGGTATTTTAAAGCGTAATAAAACTTAGAAACCTCACTGATGAGATTGGTTGCAATCCCCATGCCTTTGATGTTTTGCGTGATGAAATAAGGGTGTAAATGCTTTTTAACTAGGGGGTGCAACCCGCCTTCAAAAGTCTTAGAATAAATCGCATCAAAAATTTGCGCTTGGTGGTGGGTGGCGTTGATATTATTGAGTAAAGTCGTGGTGTCTCTAAAAACCAAACCAAATTTATCGCACACTTTTTGATTTAAAGAAATGATAAAAACACGCAAAGCTTAGACTCCCATAATTTTTAATAGAGTATATCGTTTTTAGGCTCTGTTTATCATAAAACTCTTAAGAGAATAAGGGGGTATTAAAAATAGTTCTCCCCCCTACAACCTCCAACTAAATCCCCACAACCCCCTAAGGAGTGCTTTTTTGATTAAACAAGTTCTTTTATTATATTGATTGTAAAAAATGTTTTGAGCGTTTTTAAATTTTGTGATTAATATTTAATTAAAACAAAGCAAGAGAACGAAATGACATTGCAGCTAAAATAAGATTAAAATAACAAGAAACCTAAAATACCTTACAAGTTTTGAAAATCCAATGAATGTTTGAAGCGAGAACCCATAACCCTAAAAATTTAGGGTTATAAGCTTGATTTAATGGTGTTCTAAATAAGAAATCACGCTTAAGGCTGCCGTAGCGCCATCGCTTGCAGCGCAAACCACTTGCTTAGGGGCAAAAATGCGAATATCCCCTGCCGCAAACAAGCCCTGAACGTTCGTTTTCATGGAAAAATCCACGACAATAGAGCCGTATTCATCGCATTCGCATAGCATAGATTCGTCTTCTTGTTTCAACACGGCGTTATTCACGTCATAACCCACAAAAATAAAAAGCCCTGGCACGACCAATTCTCTTTTTTCGTTAGTGGCTGTGTTTTTAATGCTTAAAGAAGACACGCCAGAAGCATCGCCCTTGATTTCTTCCACCACATAAGGGGTTAAAAACTCAATCTTATCATTGTTTTTAGCATGCTCTAAAGTGATAGGCGCACACCTAAAACCATCTCTTCTGTGGATGAGATAGACTTTTTTGCAGATGTTGGCTAAATAAATCGCCTCCTCTACGGCGGTATCGCCCCCACCAAGCACTGCTACTTCCTTGTTTTTGTAAAAGAAGCCATCGCATGTCGCACAAGTGCTAACGCCTTTACCCCAAAATTCTGACTCGCCCTTGATGCCTGTGCGTTTAGGGCTACCACCGGTAGCGATGATCACGCTTTTAGCTTCAAAAGTCTTGCCGTCTTCTGCCAAAATAACAAAATGAGAGCCTTTTTTAGAAACCCTTTGAATGGCGGTCATCTCATGCTTTAAGCCAAAGCGAAAGCATTGCTCTTGCCATGGTTGCATGAAATCCAACCCGCTTACCACTTCCTTAACGCCCGGATAGTTTTCAATCTCACTACTGCCGGTGATTTGCCCTCCAGGCATTCCTTTTTCAAATAAAACGGCGTTTTTAACACCGCCTCTAGTGGCATAAAGCCCCGCGCTCAAACCCGCAGGACCACCTCCAATAATCGCGCAATCTATCATGGCTACTAGCCTAGAAGTTTGTTCAATTGCTCTTTTAAAGCAACTTTAGTTTGCACGCCCACCAACTGATGGACAACTTCGCCATCTTTTGTGAATAAAAGCGTAGGGATGCTCCTAATACCAAATTTCGCACTCAATTCTTCTTGCTCATCGGTATTGACTTTACAAATCTTAGCCTTACCTTCATATTCGCTAGCTAATTCATCAATCACAGGGGATAGCATCTTGCAAGGACCACACCATGGTGCCCAAAAATCCACTAACGCAACCCCTTTTTTAATGGTGCTTTCAAAATTTTCTTCAGTTAATTCAATATAGTGACTCATTGGTTACTCCTAAATATATGATTTTGATTAACGAGAATTATATTAGCTTAAGAATGTTAATGAAAACGCATTGATTTTTGATAAAAATCTAAAAAGTGATATTTTCTAAAAGCTCAAATTTACCATTTTTCACAATAAGGGCGTCAATGCAAAAATCGCTATTGGGATCTTTTTGAGACAAATAACAGCGGATCGTTTTAATCATCTTTTTTAATTTGCTCGGCGTGATCGCATAAATGGGATCAAAATTTTCCCCGCTTTTGACTTCAATGAAATGCAAAACCCCTTTTTTCAAAGCGATAATATCAATTTCGCCAAATTGTGAAAAAAAGTTCCTCTCCACCATTTCAAAGCCCAGCGTTTTTAAAAATTCGCAAGCTTCTTCTTCAGCCTTTAAGCCTTTTTCTCTGTGTTTGTTATTCAAAAATCGCATTCAATTTTCCAAACGAATCATTTTAGGGGTATCCAACACGCTTTGTAAATTTTCAAGCTCTTTAAGAGCGTTCAGCATAGATTTTTCGTTGGTGGTGTGCGTGGAAAATAAGATTTTAGCCTTGTTGGATTGCGGGATTTCTTTTTGTAAGACATTGTTGAGCGAAATATCATTTTGGGCTAAAATCGCGCTGATTTGAGAAAAAACCCCTTTTTCATCGCTCACTAACAAGCGCGCATAGTAAGCGCATTGGATTTCTTCTTTGGGTTTTAGGGGGAGTTTTTGAGGGGTTTCAAAGCCCAGCATTAGAGAGCTTTTTTTCCTTGCGATTTCTATAATATCGCTAATGACCGCACTTGCGGTAGGCTCTCCCCCAGCCCCAGCCCCATAATACAAAGTTTCGCCCACCTTATCCCCTATAACGCTGATAGCGTTCATCACCCCATCCACTTTAGAGAGCATGCATTCGTTTTTAATCATGCTTGGATGCACCCTTAATTCAATGCAATCCTGGTGTTTTTTAGCGATGCCTAAAAGTTTGATGCTATAACCAAACTCTTTAGCAAATTCCATGTCATCTGGCTCTATCTTTTCAATGCCTTCAATCAAGATTTCTTCTAATTTCGCATCAATACCATACGCTAAAGACGCTAAAATCAACAATTTGTGTGCTGCATCAATGCCCTTAATGTCAAATTCAGGGTTCAATTCCGCATAGCCTAAATGTTGCGCGTCTTTCAAAGCGTCCTTAAAACTCGCTTGATTTTTAAACATCTGGCTTAAAATGTAATTGCTCGTGCCGTTTAAAATCCCTTTAAAAGAAAGGATATGATTAGCGCTCAAGCCGTCTTTTAAAGCCTTGATAATAGGGATACCCCCACACACGCTCGCTTCAAAGCCTATGGGGGTGTTTTTAGCGATTTGCTCTAATTCATAGCGGTGGTACGCTAACATGGCTTTATTGGCTGTAACGAAGGCTTTTTGTTTGGCTAAAGTTTTTTTAGCTAAAAGATAAGGCGCTTCCACCCCACCCATAAGCTCCACGATAATATCAATTTCTTTATCTTCTATCAAGCTTTCTAAATCATCACTGATTTCAAAAGCATAGCCTTTGTGTTTTTTCACGTCTCGCACCACCGCTTTTTTAATTTTAATTTCCACGCCGGCTCTGTCTTTGATGATTTCTTGATTTTCTTGTAAGATTTTAGCGACCGCGCTCCCCACACACCCTAAACCCACAAGCCCTATATTCAATCTTTTTTTCATGTTTTTTCCTTTATTTTCGTTTTTTTAAAACGGCGTTTTTTTCCTGTTCGCTCGCTTTTTCTATCGCTTCAAAACTCCCAAAATAATCCAACAATTTTTTCACGCTGGCTTCTCCTATGCCCTTTTCTTTTAAAAGAGCGATTTGTTTCATGTTTTTAAGTTTAGTGGATCTATGGAAGTTTATCGCATACCGGTGGCTTTCATCGCGCAATTTTTGCACCCATTGCAAGCGTTTGTCGCTAGGGAGCAATTTAAAAGTATTACTAGTCGTATGGATAATGTCTTTAGCGCCCCCTTTAGAGCGATAAGCTTTAGAATCCCTTTTTTCTTTAGAAATGGCGATCACTTCTACAAAACTCCCGCTGCTTTTTAAAATTTCTAAAGCGATGTTTAATTGCGCCCTCCCTCCATCTATCACCCACAAATTAGGCGGTGGCTCTTTAGCAAAGTCTAAAGCCCTTCTAGTGAGCAATTCGCTCATTTGATCGTATTCGTTAGAGCCTTTTAAATGGTAACGCCGATAAGAGTTTTTTTGAAAGGCGTTATTTTCATACACGACCATTCCCCCCACGCATTGGCTGTTTGAATGGTGGCTTGTGTCAAAGATTTCCACCCTATAAGGCACGCACTCTAAATTGAAAAGCGATCGCACTTCTTCTAAAATCAGATCTTCATTAGAGGTTTTTTCTTGACTAAAAATCTCTTGAGCGTTTTTCATAGCGATTTCTATTAAAGCGAGTTTATCGCGCTTTTTAGGGATATTAAGAGCGATTTTTTTAGAATATTGATGAGAGATAAATTCTTGCAATTCTTTAAGCACCTCATTAGAGCAATCGCTCAATAAGATCTGTTCAGGCATCAAAGGCAAATGCGATTGGTAATGATTGATAATGGCTTGTTTCATCGCCTCATCAGTGTCAAACCCATTAAGGGAGTGGATTTTTTCAAACGCTGAAGAAATGATTTTACCCCCACGCATGAACATTTTCACTAACACCGCCTTGTTGTTCCCACCATAAAAAGCAAAAATATCCAAATCATAGAGTTTGGCCAAATCCATGCAAGTGAAGGGGGCGATTTTTTGGATTTTAGCTATCCTATCCCTATAAATCAGAGCTTCTTCAAAACGCAAATTACTAGAAAGGCGCTCCATTTTCAATTCAAGCTCTTTGATGAGCCTGTCTTTATTTTCAATCATTTCTAAACATTCTTTAGCGATTTTTAAATACTCTTCTTTGGTGATTTTATCCTCGCATGGGGCTTTACAACGCTCTATTTGATAAAACATGCATGCCTTTTTATCCTTGATGCAATTTTTCTTTTGAACCAACGGGAGCAATTCATACAAGCTGTCCAAAATGTCCTTAGCCCCGCTCGTGAAAGGGCCAAAATATTTAACGCCAGGCTGTTTTAAGATTTTTCGTGTGATTAAAGGGATAGGGAAATCAGTGGAAAAATCCATGTAAATATAAGGGTAAGTTTTATCATCTCTTAAAAGAATGTTGTATTTAGGCTTGAGCTGCTTGATCAAAGAATTTTCCAAAATCAAAGCGTCTTGCTCGTTTTCCACTAAAATGGTTTCTAAAAAAGCGATTTGTTTGACCATCATTTGGACGCGTAAGCTTGTGCGAGGATTGGGCGTGATTTCATTATTACGGACAGAAAAATAGCTTTTGATGCGCTTTTTTAAATTTTTCGCCTTACCGATGTAGAGTAATTGGTGGTTTTTATCAAAATATTGATACACGCCACTACTACTAGAAAGGTTTTTCAAACTGGACAATAAATCAGCCATTCACTCCTCAAAAAAACTGCGTTGGTAGTGGATCAAAGCGCGCGCTTTTTCAAAACATTCATGCAAACGAGCGTCTTTAATGGGGTTATGGAACAACCCTAAAGCGCTAGGGCGATAAAATTGGGCTTGTTTTTTAATAGGGGCATAAAAATTGGCTTTTTCTAAGGAGTCTTTAGGCACATAACCTAAAATTTCTAACCCGTCTAACCCATCTAACCCATAAGCATGCCCTTGCGTGTTCAAAAAATGGCTGATTTCTTTAGCGAATCGCTGGTTAAATTCCTTAGAAGCCCAAAGATCTTTAAACGCAAAAAGCAATTTAGAGTCTTTGATGAAGATAAAAAGCAAATTTTCTTGTAAACTTAAAGGCATAAAAACCTTAAGCTTTTTGAGTTTCAAAAGAGTTTCAAGCTTTTTATAAGACTTTTTTTGAATGAGTAAGGAGAAAATATTTTGTTCCATAAACCGATCTTAACATGCTTTTTAATACTTGTAGCGATAACGATTCAAGCTTGCGGCTATAAAGCACCCCCATTCAATGAAAAACCCGCTAAAAAAACTTCAAACAGCTCTAATTCTTCTATGCAAACGCCCACCAATAACACCACGCCAGAATTTTTAAATCAGCCTTAAAAATCACTGCTCTTGTTTAAGGGCTTTGATTTCTAGGGTTTTTGTGGCCAACTTTTGCGCCTCGCTTTCATCATGCGTTACCATAATGAAAGTAGCGCAAGAATTTTGGTGTATTTCTTTGATGAGATCCTGTAAATTCTTACGATTCAAACTATCTAAAGCGCTAAAAGGCTCATCTAATAAAATGAGTTCTGGCCTGTGGATAATCCCCCTAATAATGCCCACTCTTTGAGCTTGCCCCCCACTCAATTCATTAGGGAATTTATCCATAAGACTCTCATCTAACCCCATTTTTAACGCTAAGGCTTTGGCTTCTTTTTGAGCGGCTTGTTTGTTTATGCCTTGTAAATTAAGGCAAAAGGTCATGTTTTGTAGAGCGTTTAAATGAGGGAATAAGGAATTGCCTTGAGCGATATAGCCTATTTTTTGGCGTAAAAAAGCGTTGTTTGAAAGGGTCTCATTAAAGATTTTAACGCTCCCAAGATTGGGTTTTAAAAGCCCTAAAATCAAGCCTAAAAGCGTGCTTTTGCCGCTCCCGCTCTCCCCTAAAACGCATAAAAAATCCCCTTTTTCAATGCTTAAATTAAAATCCTTAAAAACAGCGCGATTGTGGTAGTTAAAAGACACATTCTCTATTTTGACGATTTCTTTCATGCTTTATAACCCTAATCTTTCTAAAAAATCTTTAGCTACGATTTTAGGGCTTTTTTTCAACACTTCCACCTGATAGTTTAAATCTTGCATCATTTCATCGTTAATTTTTGAATCCAATTTTTCTAAGATTTCTAGTGCTTCAGGATACTTTTTTACTATTTCTTTTCTTATAACAATACCGGCCTGATAATTGGGGAAAAACCCTTTATCGTCCTTAAGCACCTTTAAATCCAGCTCTTTGATTTGAGCGTCTGTGGTGAAAACGTCTAAAGCGTTGATCTTATGGGATTCAAAACTTTTATAACGCAAATTAATATCCATTTCATGCAAACTTCTAAAATGAAAGCGGTAAGCTTTCACTAAGCCCTTAAAAGCGTCCTCTCTTTCAAAAAAGTCAAACTCCGCTCCAAAATCAAAATTCGGGCTATGAAAGGCTAAATCGCTGAAAGTTTCAATCGCGTATTTTTGAGCGTCTTCTTTAGAAATCGCTAAAGAATAGGTGTTATTAAAGCCCAAAAGCCCCACCCATAAAAGATTAAATTCCTTCTCATAACGCTTTTTAATCGTTTCAAAATCCACTTTTTGAGTCAAAGGGTTTTTGAGCGTGTTCACCCATGCGGTGCCGGTATATTCCACATACAAATCAAAATCGCCCCTAATCAATGCCGGATGGATATTCATCGTCCCCCCACCAATGCCAAACGCTCGCTTGATAGGGATATGGTGTTTTTCTAATAAAAGGCTTAAAATCTCGCCCAAAATATACTGCTCGCTGCTAGGTTTTGTCGCCACGACTAAGGGCTTTTCTTCTATGGCGTTTCTAGGAATGAGCCATAAAGCGCTCGCTAGCAATAAAAAAAGAAACACCGCTAAATTAATATAAACTCTTCTTTTTTGTTTTTGGGTGGCGTTTTGAGAAAATAGGCGTTGCAAGGCGTTTTCATGCTGAAACACGCTCACAAATTGATCCGCTAAAACGCTAAAAAGAGCGATGATGAAACTACCCGCCACTAAAAGCGTGGTATTTTGCGTGTTTAGCCCTCTAAAAATCGCCTGCCCTAAGCCCCCAGCCCCAATGAGCGCTCCGATCCCAGCCATCGCCACTAACATCACCACCGCAATCCTTAAGCCCACTAAAATTTGGGGGATAGCGAGCAAGAATCGCACCCTAAAAAACAACTCTTTGGGGTTACACCCTAGCCCAATAGCGGCCTTAATGACCTCTTCTCGCGCCTCTTTTAAAGCGTTATAAGTGCTATGGACAATGGGTAACAAGCCGTATAAGACCAACACCAAAAGCGCGTTTTTTAACCCCACCCCAATCACAGGAATGAATAACGCGAATAACGCCAGCGATGGGATGGTGTAGAGGAAATTCACCACAGGGAGCAAAAACGCCCTAGCCTTTGAATTATAAAACACAAAAACCCCAATCAAAACCCCAAACACCAGCACGATAAGACTGGAAAGCGCAACGATGATAAAATGCTGCGCGATCAAATCTATAAAGTAAATGAAGCGATCATGAAATTCTTTTATCAAATATTTTACCACGCTTATTTTTAACGCCATAGCAATTAAATGCTGCGTAATTACATCTACAGAATGGAGCAACCATTCATACAATTCTTTGATCAATTGTTTAAAAACGCCCATGTTTGGCATTATAACCAAACTTATTTGATATAAAAAGGTTTTTCTTAATTGGGTTTAAATCAAATTTTTACCATCAACAACAAGCGCAAACTTTTTTAAAACAAAGCCAAAAACCAATCAAATTAAAACTGAAAGGTGCGTTTGCCTAAATTCGTGCTAACTTCTATCCATAGCGGCTGGTTTTCGCATAAAATTTCATAGGCTACGCTTTGATTCCTCACTAAAGAAACGCTTTTAGGCGTGGGGTAGAGCGAGCAAGAACGCCCCTGATTGATGTCAATCTTTAAAATAACCACGCTCTCCACTACAGCGCTCACTTTCAAATAATACGACTCCCTAGCCCCTTGCCATTCTAAATAGGGCGTTTCTTGGGGGACAATCTCTAACGCCACTAAAGGGCTTTGAGCCAGTTTCAAGCGCGTTTTTTGCTCCTGCTCTTTTAGTTCTTGTTCTCTGTTGATCCCCTTATCAATCAAATCAAAAAGGTTTGAAGAAGCGTCCTTCTCTCTAGCAATAAGGCTCGCTAACAACAAAAAGATTAAAAGATAATTTTTATTCATGCGATTCATTCTTGCTGTTTGTGGGGATTGAATTCTTCATCTAAAATAGAATGGATCTTGCTCAAATCGTTCGCATCGGTTGAAAAAAAGATTTCCACACGATTGTTTTTCATTCTGTTTTCTAGGGAATCATTAGGCGCGATAGGGTTGGTAGAGCCATAAGAAGAAAAAGACAATTGGTTAGGATCCACGCCGTATTGTATAAGGACTTTCATCACCCTATAAGCACGATTGGCGGCTAATTCATAGTGGCTTTTAAAACGGGTTTTAATTAAAGGCGTATTATCCGTAAAACCTCTCACATTGATATGCACCCTTTTAGGGAGTTTTTGAATGATTTTAGCGATCCGTTCAATATAGAGCATCATGTCTTGATTGATAGCATCTGATGTAGCGTTTTCAAACAACAAACTAGAGGGGAGCTTTAAAACAGAGCCTTGATCAATTTGCTCTAAAACACTGCCTTCGCCTTTGCGAGCGATAGTGGCTTTTGTTTCGGTATTTTGCGAAGCCGGTTTGGAGCTTTCGCTCGCCATTTGCTCTTCTTCTTTCCCTGAATCAGGGGGGATCACTACAACCGGCTGCATCGCCTCTGGCTTGGGAGCGTAATTAAAAATCTTAATAAATTCGGTTTTTAAGGCTTCCACTTTGGATTTATTGACCGCTGAAATGGCATAAAGAGCGATAAAAAGCGCGAGCAACAACGACAAAAAGTCCGCATAAGGAACCGCCCATTTTTCACCGGCGGGGCATTCGGTGGGTTTGTTTTTCTTAGCCATGTTTATCCCTCAAATTGAGATTTTTTAGGCTCACCGGGAGCGATGTAGTTTAAGAGTTTGTTTTCTAAATCCCTTGGATTTTCCCCATTAGCGATGCCTAAAATCCCCTCTAAAAGAACAGTTTTTTCTTTAATAATGTCTTTAGACTTAGCCTTGAGCTTATGCCCAAAAGGGCCAAAAATCGCATAAGAACACATAATCCCTGTAACAGTAGCCGTAAAAGCCCCAGCGATCCCTGCTGCCATTTCAGCCGGGTTGTCTAGTTTTTGCAAGGCCAACATAAGCCCCATAACCGCCCCCACTAACCCCATAGTAGGAGCGGTCTCACCGGCAGTCTCCCAGTAATGAGCGGCGCCGTGGTAATACTCTTCCATTTCTTCAATGCTGATTTCTAAGCTTTCCTTAACGGATTTTAAATCCTTGCCATCTATGATCATAGACAAGCCGTTGCGGGTGAAATCGTCTTCAATTTGTGCCACTCGCCCCTCCAAACTCAACACCCCATCTTTTCTAGCGAGAGTGGCTAATTCCACTAAATTTTTAATGGTTTCGTTTAAATTGATTTTAGGGTTTAAAAAAACAATTTTTATTTCTTTGTAAGCGGCTTTCACGTAACGAGCATGCGTGCCTGTCATGGCGGCAAAAAGCGAAGTAGGCACGATGATAATGACTGAACTCAAATGGATAATGTGTAACGGGTTACCATCTTCTAAAATATCGCCTAACGAAATAGAAGCGACCGCCAATACCAAGCCTAGTATGGTTGATAGATCCAAAACTTACCCCTTAATCTAAATTTCATAATCTTGTAAATGCGTGATTTTATGCGTGCCACAAACCCTACAATCAGGGTTTTTGGGTGCTTGAATTTTTTTAAAATCCATCGTTTTAATATCGGCTATAAGTAAAGTATTTATAAGTAAAGTTTCAAACCCTAAAAAATATTTAAGGCATTCGCTCGCTTGGATACACCCTAAAACCCCGGGCAAGACCCCAAAAAGCCCTGAAAGAGGATTTAATCCTTTTTTAGGTGGCTTATCAAAAACACACGCTAAGCATGCGCTATTAGGTAAAACGCTCATGCTTTGCCCCCTGTATTTTAAAACCCCGGCATGCGAATAGGGTTTTTGGGCCAACACGCAAGCGTCATTGATCAAAAATTTAGCGTTAAAATTGTCCGTGGCGTCTATGATAAAATCGTAAGGCTCTATGAGAGGAAGAGCGTTATGGGCCTTAAAGCGTTCTTCAAAGGTTTCTACTTCAATACCAGCATTGAGTTGTTTTAAGCGGGCTTTCGCGCTAGAGACTTTAGGTTGGTTTAAAAAATCCTGTGAATGGATGATTTGTCGTTGCAAATTACTCATATCTACTGAATCAAAATCCACAATGCCTATTTTTCCTACCCCAGCGGCGCACAAATACATCAAAACCGCTGATCCAAGCCCCCCGGCTCCAATGACTAAAACGCTAGATTTTAAAAGCTTCAATTGGCCTTCTTCGCCCACATCTTCTAGCATGATATGGCGTAAATAACGCTCTTTGTCTAGCCGGCTTAACAATTAAGCCATCCTTGAAACCCAAATCTTAGAATGCTCTCTTTCGGCAAAAAAACTTGTTTTATCCCCATGCCCTGGATAAATCTCTATGTCTTTAGGGAAATCCAAACTTTGAAACCTTAACAGGGACTCTTTCATGTCTTTTTCATTAGAATAAGGGAAATCATAGCGACCAATGCTACGATAAAAAATAAAATCCCCGCTAAAAATCACCCCTTCAATTTCTATAATAGAACAACCGGGCGTGTGTCCGGGAAAATGCCAGTATTTAATGGTAGTGTTTGCTATCTCTAAAGTGGTGCAACCTTTATTGCAAGGCACGCTAAATGTGGGGCTAAAGACGGGCATGCCCAAATGGAAAATATCATTTTCTAGCATGAACACATCGTCTTTGGGGGCGTAAATGGGGGTGTCTTTAAGGGCTTTGGATAATTGAGCGCTATCCCATACATGATCATAATGCCCATGCGTGATTAAAATCGCCTTAGGGTTCTTGGCGTTTTCCAACACCCATTCGCTGCTAGAAAATCCGGGATCGATGATAAAATCCACCCCACCAGAAAGCTTCACAATATAAGCGTTTTCTTCCACCGCCCCACACTCTCGCCTTAAAATTTCCAAACTCTAAACTCCCTTCAAACTAGCCTAAAAAGTCATTATTATTGAATATCATAGCGCAAAAATAAGGCGATTTTGACTAGAATAGCGGTCTCTTATTGTTGGTTAAAATGAGTTTAATAAAAGGGAAATCGTGCGATCGTTTGGGAATTACATGCAAGAGTGGCTTTATGGCGAAAAAGGGTATTACAGAAAGGCGCTAATCGGTCCAAAAGG
Source organism: Helicobacter pylori (assembly GCF_900120335.1). Lineage (NCBI taxonomy): Bacteria > Pseudomonadati > Campylobacterota > Epsilonproteobacteria > Campylobacterales > Helicobacteraceae > Helicobacter > Helicobacter pylori. Next base: position 879,173 of record NZ_LT635477.1, on the reverse strand, counting down.
GGATTTTTACACTTCGGTGTCTTTGAGTAAGTTTTTTGGGGGCGCTATTGCGTTTTATATCATTAGGCTTTTAGAAGAAGAAAAATTATTTTTGCCTTTAAAAATTGTAGAAATTGGCTCTCATCATGGGCATTTTTTGAGCGATATAGCCAGTTTTTTAAACGCTTTGAGCGTGGGCGTAATGGAAAAATGCGAATTTGTCAGCTGTGAGCCTTTAAAGGAATTGCAAAATATCCAACGAACTATTTTCAAACAAGCCACGCAATTGGATTTAATCAGTTGCGCTTTAGAAGAGCTTGATTTTAAAGAAAAAAAAAGCGCGTTCGTTGTCTCTAACGAATTGTTTGACGCGTTCGCTTGCGAGATCATTAAAGATGATCAAATGCTTTTTATCACCCATGATCATCAAGGCGTTTGGGGTGGTATTGATGAACCCACTAAAGAACTTCTTAAAAATTTGAATTTAAAAGAAGGGTGCGCGCCGTTATTTTTGAGCGCTTTCATTAAGGATTTGTTAGAAAAATTGAATGAGGCTTCTTCTTGGGTGTTTTTGAGCTTTGATTATGGCGATGAAACAGAGCGAAAAGACATGCATTTAAGGGCTTTTAAAAACCATCAAGCACTGGATTTTAAGGATATTTTAAACCATCTGGCTTCTTTGTATCAGCAAAGCGATTTGACTTATGATGTTAATTTTTCTTTGGTGCGCTTTTTGTTTGAAAAACACGATGCGCGATTTTCATTCTTCAAATCGCAGGCTAACGCTTTGTTGGATATGGGGCTTATGGGATTGTTGGAGGTATTTTCAAAAAGCGTGAGTTATGAAAGGTATTTAAAAGAAGCGGCTAAAATCAAGCCCCTAATTAGCCCTGGGGGTTTGGGGGAGCGCTTCAAAGCGTTAGAGTTTGTGAAAAAATAAAATATAAAAAAATGATCAAAAGTATTTTTACAATTTAATAACAAAGAGCTCGCGTATTTTTGAAGAGGGAATTGGTATTTTAGATTTTTTAGAATATTAAATACTAAATATTTACTATTAAACGCTACGCTTTTGGGACTCGGTTTGTTTGAAAAGTTGGAGAGGGGCTAACTTGCTTTCTCAGTTTAAAGGTAAGAGCGTCAGGACATTTTAATGAAAAAGTTGATTAAAATGCTAAGTTATAGTAAAGAAGGAAGGAATATAATGCCCTTCGCTCTTACCTTCGCCGGCCATTATACCAAAAAAAAAAAAAGATGTTATTTGAGCTTTATTTTTAACATTCTATTTTTCTTTTTTACAAAATGAAACAATTTTTGAGTTTATTTAATATTGGTATTTAAAAGAAAGAATCGCTATAATTTGAAACAATTTAAGTCTATTGATGGGATAAAAGGGGTTTTTTGAAAATTTTTCTTTCTTGTAAGTCTTTGTTGAGCCAAAAAAGTTTGGAATTTTATTTGAGCGATTGCCTCTCTCCTATGGAAGTTTGCGACTTTGTTTTAAGCGATGATGAAACGCTAGAGATTAATAAGCCCCTATGCTTTATAGAAGAGCGTTTAAGAAAGCCTTTCACCAAACAGAGCGTGAAAGAAGATGTCAAAAATTTTTATCGCACTTTAAAAGAGAGCGAAAAACCTTGCGAAGAATGCGAAGAAATGAAAATTTCTAAAGAACAAAAGATTCAGCAATTATTAGAAGAATACACCCAAAAATTATGCCAAATCATCAGCCAGTAAAAAAATTTAAGATTATTGGGGGGGCTTGTAAGGGATTGGGCTTGAATTTGCCTAACATTTCTAGCACGCGCCCCACGAAAGCGATCGTAAGAGAGTCGTTTTTTAACACCTTGCAAGCAGAAATTATAGGAGCGCATTTTATAGAAGTGTTTTCAGGCAGCGCTTCTATGGGTTTAGAGGCTTTGAGTAGGGGGGCTAAAAGCGCGGTGTTTTTTGAGCAAAATAAAAGTGCTCATGCCACGCTTTTAGAAAATATTTCTCTCTTTAAAAACCGCCTGAAAAAGGAAATGGAAATTCAAACCTTTTTAGATGACGCTTTCAAGCTTTTACCCACGCTGCGTTTAAAAAATGGCGTTTTGAATATTATTTATTTGGATCCTCCTTTTGAAACAAGCGGGTTTTTAGGGATTTATGAAAAATGTTTTCAAGCTTTAGAAAGGTTATTAAAACGCTTTAATCCAAAAAATCTTTTAGTGGTTTTTGAGCATGAAAGCCTGCATGAGATGCCTAAAAATCTCGCAACTTTAGCTATAATCAAACAGAAAAAATTCGGGAAAACCACTTTAACTTATTTTCAATAGGAATAGGCATGGCAGAAGAACAAGAAAATACCGCGCAACAACCCCCCAAAAAAAGCAAAGCCCTTTTATTTGTCATTATTGGAAGCGTGCTAGTGATGCTTTTATTGGTGGGGGTGATTATCATGCTGCTTATGGGGAATAAGGAAGAATCCAAAGAAAACGCTTCTAAAAACATCCAAGAAGTCCAAGCTAATCCTATGGCGAACAAAAATCAAGAAGCCAAAGAAGGCTCTAATATCCAGCAATATTTGGTGCTTGGGCCTTTGTATGCGATTGATGCGCCTTTTGCGGTGAATTTGGTTTCTCAAAATGGCAGACGCTACCTTAAGGCTTCCATTTCGTTAGAATTGAGCAATGAAAAGCTTTTGAATGAAGTCAAGGTTAAGGACACAGCGATTAAGGACACGATTATAGAGATTCTATCGTCTAAAAGCGTGGAAGAAGTGGTTACTAACAAAGGCAAAAACAAGCTTAAAGATGAAATTAAGAGCCATTTGAATTCGTTTTTGATCGATGGCTTTATTAAAAATGTCTTTTTCACTGATTTCATTATTCAATAATTTTAAATGATTGGCATAGATATTGTCTCTATTGCTAGGATAGAAAAGTGCGTGAAACGCTTTGAAATGAGGTTTTTAGAGCGTTTTTTATCGCCAGGTGAGATTGTTTTATGCAAGGATAAATTTAGCAGTATCGCCGGGTTTTTCGCGCTTAAAGAGGCTTGCTCTAAAGCCCTTCAAGTGGGCATTGGTAAGGAATTGAGTTTTTTGGATATGCGTATTTCTAAAAGCCCTAAAAACGCCCCCTTAATCACCCTTTCTAAAGAAAAAATGGATTATTTTAACATCCAAAGCTTGAGCGCGAGTATCAGCCATGACGCTGGTTTTGCGATAGCAGTCGTGATGGTTTCTTCGTCAAATAGATAAATAACGCATTCTAAAACCCCCTAACATTCTGTTTTAAAAAACGCTTAGCAACTTGTTTAAAAAACACTAAAAACTTTTTTCAAATCGTTTTGATAACAAATTGTAAATCAATAGAATCAAACTTCAAAATTTAAGTTAATTATAATAATTATTTTTATAATATGCATCGGTTTGAATTAAATAAGAAAGGTTATCATAATGAATGGTTATTTGAGGGTAAAAACCCCGTATTTTTTAGCGTCGGTCGTTTTGACTTTTTTATCTTTTAATTCTTTTATGAGCGCGAAAGATAAGCACCATTTTTTAAAAAAAGTTACAACCACCGAGCAAAAATTCAATCCAAGCGCCCCGCTTTCATGGCAAAGCGAAGAGGTGCGTAATTCCACAAGCTCTCGCACGGTGATTTCCAACAAGGAACTCAAAAAAACGGGGAATTTGAATATTGAAAACGCCTTGCAAAATGTGCCAGGGATTCAAATCAGAGACGCTACAGGCACGGGCGTGCTGCCTAAAATTTCAGTGCGCGGTTTTGGTGGGGCGGTAACGGGCATAGCAACACCAACATGATTTTAGTCAATGGAATCCCCATTTATGGCGCGCCGTATTCCAATATTGAACTAGCAATTTTCCCTGTTACTTTCCAGTCAGTGGATAGGATTGATGTGATTAAGGGCGGCACAAGCGTCCAATACGGACCTAACACTTTTGGAGGCGTGGTGAATGTCATCACTAAAGAAATCCCAAAAGAGTGGGAAAATCAAGCGGCTGAAAGGATCACTTTTTGGGGGCGATCCTCTAATGGGAATTTTGTCGATCCCGAGGAAAAAGGCAAGCCCTTAGCCCAAACTTTAGGAAACCAAATGCTGTTTAACACTTATGGGAGAACGGCCGGGATGTTGGGTAAGTATATAGGCATTAGCATGCAAGGCAATTGGATTAATGGGCAAGGTTTCAGGCAAGATAGCCCTACAAAGGTGCAGAATTACTTGCTTGATGCGGTTTATAAGATTAATGCGACCAATACTTTTAAAGCCTATTACCAGTATTATCAATACAATTCTTACCATCCAGGCACTTTGAGCGCTCAAGATTACGCCTATAACCGCTTCATCAACGAGCGCCCTGACAATCAAGATGGAGGGCGAGCCAAACGCTTTGGGATCGTGTATCAAAATTATTTTGGCGATCCGGATAGGAAAGTGGGGGGCGATTTTAAATTCACTTATTTCACGCATGACATGAGCAGGGATTTTGCGTTTTCTAACCAATACCAAAGCGTGTATATGAGCAGTCAAAATAAGATTTTACCCTTTAAAGGAAAGGGGGAAATCAGCGCGACTAACCCTAATTGCGGTTTGTATTCTTATAGCGATACGAATAGCCCTTGTTGGCAATTTTTTGATCAGATCCGCCGCTTCGTGGTGAATGCCTTTGAGCCAAAACTCAACCTCGTTGTCAATACCGGTAAAGTCAAACAAACTTTTAACATGGGAATGCGGTTTTTAACCGAAGATTTATACCGCCGATCCACCACTAGGAAAAACCCTAGCATGCCTAATAATGGCAGTGGGTTTGATGCAGGAACTTCGCTCAATAATTTCAACAATTATACCGCCGTGTATGCCAGCGATGAAATCAATTTCAATAACGGCATGCTAACGATCACGCCGGGTTTGAGATACACCTTTTTAAATTATGAAAAAAAAGACGCTCCCCCTTTTAAGGCAGGCCAAACCCCAAAAACCACGAAAGAGCGTTATAACCAGTGGAATCCGGCAGTGAATGTCGGCTATAAACCCATTAAAGAATTGTTGTTTTATTTCAACTATCAAAGGAGCTACATCCCGCCCCAATTCAGCAATATCGGTAATTTTACAGGCACAAGCACGGATTATTTTCAAATCTTTAATGTCATGGAGGGCGGCTCAAGATATTATTTCAACAATCAAGTGAGTTTTAACGCGAATTATTTTGTGATTTTTGCGAATAACTATTTTACCGGGCGCTATGGGGATAACAGAGAGCCGGTCAATGCGAGATCGCAAGGCGTGGAGTTGGAATTGTATTACACGCCAATTAGAGGGCTTAATTTCCATGCGGCTTACACTTTCATAGACGCTAATATCACAAGCCACACGATGGTCACTAACCCTGCTAATCATAAAGGGCCTAAAAAAGATATTTTTGGCAAAAAACTCCCTTTTGTAAGCCCGCACCAATTCATTTTAGACGCGAGCTACACTTACGCCAAAACCACGATTGGGTTGAGCTCTTTCTTTTATAGCCGCGCTTATAGCGATGTGTTAAACACCGTGCCTTTCATTCAATACGCGCCCACGATTAAAAACGGGGCTATCACCACCAGAACAGCGGGCATGACGCCGTGGTATTGGGTGTGGAATTTGCAAATTTCTAGCACTTTGTGGGAACGCAAAAAGCAAAGCGTTCATGCGAGCTTGCAAATCAATAACATTTTTAACATGAAATATTGGTTTAGTGGGATAGGCACTAGCCCTAACGGAAAAGAAGCCGCGCCTCCTAGAAGCATCACAGCGTATGTGAGCTATAATTTTTAAGGTTTAATCTTTATGGCTGTAATGGCTTGAGCAGTTGGGTATAAAAAACAACCCTTTGTTTTAAATGATCTCTTAGAGCGCGGTAATTAGGGCAAAAGGTTTTTACGCAACGCCAGAAATTTTTGGAATGGTTTTTGTGGATCGTGTGGGCGAGCTCATGGATGATGACGTAATCAATCGCTTCTTTTTGGGCGCAAACCAATAAAAGAGCGAAACTCAAGCGGTTATGATAAGAGCAGCTCCCTAAAACTTTGGCGTTATTCCTAACACTAAAACCGGTATAGGAAGTTTGCATTTTTTGAGCGATTAAGGGGAGTTTTCGCTCCAAATAAGTTTTTAAGATTTTTTTAAGATCTGTTAGGGTGTAATCGTTGGCGTTTTTCACCTCATCAAACACAAGGATTTTATTTTGATAGGTTTCTAGGCGCGAGTGTAAAAGGGAGTGTTTTTCTTGCATCGCTAAAAGGGTTTTTTTTAGCCAAGCTTCTTGCTCTTTTAAAAAAGCGTTCGCCCTAGCTTGAGGGCAGGAATCAGGCATTTTTAGAATCACTTCTAAAGAAGGCGTGATATTCAAGCTTAGGGTTTTGATTTTTTTACTTTTTTGAATGGTAATAGGAATATCATCTAACATGGTGCGTATTTTACTAAAATTTGCGCTAGAATGTAAATCTGTTTAATATTGATTTTATTTGTATTAAGAATTAAGGCTAACATGCGTGTTTTTATTATTCATTTAAGCCCCAAAACCTGTCACAATTTTTCTTTAAAAGAAACTCATATAACCCCCCTTTTAGAGAGCCTTAAACTTCAAGGGGTCTCTTATGAAATTTTTGATGCGATCTATTCTAAAATCTCTCCCACTCAATTACACCCCTTGATTTTAGAGCATTTGCATCCTTCTTTTGTGATTGAAGATTTATTAGTTTTTTGTAAGAATGAAAAACACCCCCCTTGTGCGTTAAAAAATTTCTTTCATGCGATCAAGCATTGCGGGAAGAGGATGGGGTTTGGGGAGCTTGGGTGCTATGCGAGCCATTATTCGTTGTGGCAAAAATGCATAGAACTCAATGAAGCGATCTGTATTTTAGAAGACGATATTATTGTAAAAGAACATTTTAAAGAGAGTTTGGAATTTTGCCGCCAGCACATCAACGAATTAGGCTATATCCGCTTGATGCATTTAGAAGAAAATGTGGCTAAACAAAAGACTCCCGTTAAAGGAATTTCTCAAATCCTAAATTTTAAAGATGGCATTGGCACTCAAGGGTATGTTTTAGCCCCAAAAGCCGCGCAAAAATTATTGAAATACAGCGCGAAAGAATGGGTGATGCCTATAGATTGCGTGATGGATAGGCATTATTGGCATGGGGTCAAAAACTATGTGTTAGAAGAATTTGCGATCGCTTGCGACGGGATGAACGCTCAAAACTCCAACACAGAAAAACAAAGGCCTAAAAAATTACCTTTAAGCATCAGGATTGGCCGTTTTTTACACAAAAGCGTGGTTAAAATCTTGGATAAAGTTTTTAGATATAGCTCAAAACCAATTATTAGAAAAAACTAATTATTAGAATTTGCAAACATTAGAATAAGTCTTTGAGCATTTCTTGCATATAGGGGAAGTTTCATTCAATTGATTTAAAGACTTAAGCGGTTTGCTAAATAAAGCAATAAAGTAATAATCGTTATTAAACATGCTATATTTCTTTTTTCACAATCTCAATTAATTTTTAATTGGATGAGACTAGGGGGAATGAGACTTAGGGAGTTAGAATGATCTTAAGAAGAGTTACTGAAGCTTTAGAAGCGTATAAAAATGGCGAAATGCTCATTGTCATGGACGATGAAGACAGAGAAAATGAGGGGGATTTGGTTTTAGCTGGGATTTTTTCTACCCCTGAGAAAATCAATTTCATGGCCACGCATGCTAGGGGGTTGATTTGCGTGTCTTTAACCAAAGATTTAGCGAACAAATTTGAATTACCTCCTATGGTTAGCGTGAATGATTCTAACCATGAGACCGCTTTCACGGTTTCCATTGACGCTAAAGAAGCCAAAACCGGGATTTCTGCTTTTGAAAGGCATTTGACGATTGAATTATTGTGTAAAGACACCACTAAACCGAGCGATTTTGTGCGCCCGGGGCATATTTTCCCTTTGATCGCAAAAGATGGAGGCGTGTTAGCGCGCACGGGTCATACTGAAGCGAGCGTGGATTTGTGCAAATTAGCTGGATTAAAGCCCGTGAGCGTGATTTGTGAAATCATGAAAGAAGACGGCTCTATGGCGAGAAGGGGGGATAAATTTTTGAGCGACTTTGCCCTTAAACACAACCTTAAAACCCTCTATGTTTCTGATTTGATTAGTTATCGTTTGGAAAATGAAAGTTTGCTGAAAATGTTTTGCCAAGAAGAAAGGGAATTTTTAAAACACCAAACGCAATGCTACACTTTTTTAGACCACCAGCAAAAAAACCATTACGCTTTTAAGTTTAAAGGCGCAAAAACCCATGATTTAGCCCCTTTAGTGCGTTTCCACCCTATCAAAGAGGATTTTGATTTTTTAACGACTGATGCGTTTGAAGTGTTTTTTAAAGCGTTAGAATATTTGAAGCGCGAAGGGGGCTATTTGATCTTTATGAACACCCATTCTGAACAAAACAATATCGTTAAAGATTTTGGGATCGGGGCGTTAGTGTTAAAAAATTTGGGGGTAAAGGATTTCAGGCTCTTAAGCTCTTGTGAAGACAGGCAGTATAAGGCTTTGAGCGGGTTTGGGCTTAAGCTTGTGGAAACGATTAGCCTTTGAGGCTTGTTAAGCTTTACTGAATGTGTTGTAATGTTTTTAAGGTATAATAAACTCTTTTTAAGTCAAGCGATAAAGTTTGCAACCTGATGAGAGTAATAATAAAGTTTATGCTGATTTCATTAAAAACATTCCTAAAAATATTATTGAAAATATTCCTAAAAACCTTCCAAAAGATTTGGATGGTTTGCGTTATTATTTGGGGGTTGGGCTGTAGTTTTTTAAACGCTAATAGCGTTCAATTAGAAGAAACGCTGAGACGAAATCCTAAAAATCTTATTTGGCAACACTTTAAAAAGAAGTTTAAAAAGAGCAACACGATCCCTTATGCCCCTAATAGCCGTTGGAAATATTTAGGTGCAAGTATTGGGATTTTGGGCGTGTCTTTGGTGATAGGGATTGTGGGGTTGTATCTCATGCCAGAGAGCGTAACGAATTGGGATAAAGAAAAGTTTGGCGTCAAAAGCTGGTTTGAAAATGTCCGCATGGGGCCAAAACTAGACAATGATAGTTTTATTTTTAATGAAATCTTGCACCCTTATTTTGGGGCTATGTATTACATGCAACCGCGCATGGCTGGGTTTAGCTGGATGGCCTCAGCGTTTTTTTCTTTTATCACTTCCACGCTTTTTTGGGAATATGGCTTGGAAGCGTTTGTGGAAGTGCCTAGCTGGCAGGATTTAGTGATCACGCCTTTATTAGGCTCCATTTTAGGGGAAGGGTTTTACCAGCTCACGCGCTATATCCAACGCAACGAAGGCAAGCTGTTTGGCTCTTTATTTTTAGGGCGTTTAGCTATCGCCCTTATGGATCCTATCGGTTTTATCATTAGGGATTTAGGGCTTGGGGAAGCCTTAGGGATTTATAATAAACATGAAATCCGTTCTAGTTTAAGCCCCAATGGTTTGAATTTGACTTACAAATTTTAAGAGCTTAAAATTTAAGAAAATTATAAAGAGTTTTGATAGAATACCTTTTTTTAAAAGACGCATTTTAAAACTAATTTTAGGAGTATCCTTGAAACGATTAGAAGTTTCTAACCAAGCCAAATTACCCACTCAATTTGGGGAGTTTTGTATCCAGTGTTTTAGAGAAAAGGGTTCTAATGGCTCTAAAGATCATTTAGTCATTTTCACCCCTAATTTTTCTCAAAACCCTTTAGTGCGTTTGCATTCAGAATGCTTAACGGGTGATGCTCTAGGCTCTCAAAAATGCGATTGCGGAGGGGCGTTGCAAATGGCGTTAGAAAGGATTTCTAAAGAAGGGGGGCTAGTGATTTATTTGCGCCAAGAAGGGCGTGGGATAGGGCTATTTAACAAAGTCAATGCCTACGCTTTACAGGATAAAGGCTATGATACCATTCAAGCCAATGAAATGATAGGGTTTAAAGACGATGAAAGGGATTATAGTGTTGCGGGTGAAATTTTAGAATACTACCGTATTAAAAAAATGCGCTTACTCACAAACAACCCTAAAAAAATCGCCGCTTTAGAAAAATACGCTGAGGTAACAAGAGAGAGCTTGATCGTGTGCGCTAATGAGCACAATCAAGGGTATTTGGAAGTCAAAAAGCTCAAAATGGGGCATTTATTATGAAAACCATGAGCGCTTTAAAGAGGTTTTAAAAATATTAAAATCATGCTTTTAAAAGATTAAATATAAGGGTAAATGATGGTGGAAGTGCGATTTTTTGGACCCATAAAAGAAGAAAATTTTTTCGTCAAAGCGAGTGATTTAAAGGAATTAAGAGCGATTTTACAAGAAAAAGAGGGCTTAAAAGAGTGGTTGGGCGTTTGCGCGATAGCCCTTAATGATCACTTAATAGACAATTTAGATGCACCTTTAAAAGATGGCGATGTGATCAGTTTGTTGCCACCGGTTTGTGGGGGCTAGGTGTTAAAAATCATTCAAGGGGCATTGGATACTAGCGAGCTTTTGAAAACCTACCAAGAGGAAGCTCGCATGAAAAACTTTGGAGCGTTTTGTGTGTTTGTGGGGATTGTGAGGGAAGAGGGTAACATTCAAGGCTTGAGTTTTGATATTTATGAAGCGTTGTTAAAGACTTGGTTTGAAAAATGGCGCCATAAGGCTAAAGACTTGGGCGTGGTGTTAAAAATGGCGCACAGCGTGGGCGATGTTTTGATAGGGCAAAGCTCATTTTTATGCGTTTTAATGGGAAAGAATAGAAAAAATGCCTTAGAACTATACGAAAATTTTATTGAAGATTTCAAGCGTAACGCCCCTATTTGGAAATACGATTTGATCAATAATGAACGCATCTATGCCAAAGAAAGAAGCCACCTTTTAAAAGGGAGCGGGCTTTTAGCTTAAAAAGGAGTTAAAGTGCAAACGATTCATATAGGCGTTTTGAGCGCGAGCGATAGGGCGTCAAAAGGGGTTTATGAAGATTTAAGCGGCAAGGCGATACAAGAAGTGTTGAGCGAATATCTGCTCAATCCTTTAGAATTTCATTATGAAATCGTCGCTGATGAAAGGGACTTGATTGAAAAATCGCTCATTAAAATGTGCGATGAATACCAATGCGATCTAGTCGTTACTACAGGAGGCACAGGCCCTGCTTTAAGAGATATAACCCCAGAAGCCACAGAAAAGGTGTGCCAAAAAATGCTTCCTGGTTTTGGAGAGCTTATGCGAATGACTAGCTTAAAATATGTGCCTACAGCGATTCTATCGCGCCAGAGCGCTGGCATTAGGAATAAGAGTTTGATTATTAATCTTCCTGGGAAGCCAAAAAGCATTAGAGAGTGTTTAGAAGCGGTTTTTCCGGCGGTTCCTTATTGCGTGGATTTGATTTTAGGGAATTACATGCAAGTGAATGAAAAAAACATTCAAGCGTTTCGCCCCAAACAATAGGATAAAAAAATGCCACTCACTCATTTGAACGAAGAAAATCAGCCTAAAATGGTGGATATAGGGGATAAAGAAACCACCGAAAGAATCGCTCTCGCAAGCGGTCGTATCAGCATGAATAAAGAGGCTTATGACGCTATTATCAATCATGGCGTTAAAAAGGGTCCGGTGTTACAAACTGCTATTATTGCTGGGATCATGGCGGCTAAAAAGACAAGCGAGCTTATTCCCATGTGCCATCCAATCATGCTCAATGGGGTGGATATTGACATTTTAGAAGAAAAAGAGACTTGCAGTTTTAAACTCTATGCCAGAGTCAAAACTCAAGCTAAAACGGGCGTGGAAATGGAAGCGCTAATGAGTGTGAGCGTAGGGCTTTTAACCATTTATGACATGGTGAAATCCATTGATAAGAGCATGACAATTAGCGGTGTGATGTTAGAGCATAAGAGTGGAGGCAAAAGCGGGGATTATAACGCTAAAAAATAGAAAAAAACTAATAATCTAAAGATGTTAGGGTAAAATAACATTTTGACAACAAAAGCGTGTTGGTTGCTTCGGGTTTGTTGTTATAGAAGTCTGAAATATTACAATCAAGGATAGAACGATGAAAACAAATGGTCATTTTAAGGATTTTGCATGGAAAAAATACCTTTTAGGCGCGAGTGTGGTGGCTTTATTAGTGGGGTGTAGCCCGCATATTATTGAAACCAATGAAGTCGCTTTGAAATTGAATTACCATCCAGCTAGCGAGAAAGTTCAAGCGTTAGATGAAAAGATTTTACTTTTAAAGCCAGCTTTCCAATACAGCGATAATATTGCTAAAGAGTATGAAAATAAATTCAAGAATCAAACCACGCTTAAAGTTGAAGAGATCTTGCAAAATCAGGGCTACAAGGTTATCAATGTGGATAGCAGCGATAAAGACGATTTTTCTTTTGCGCAAAAAAAAGAAGGGTATTTGGCTGTCGCTATGAATGGCGAAATTGTTTTACGCCCCGATCCTAAAAGAACCATACAGAAAAAATCAGAACCCGGGTTATTATTCTCTACCGGTTTGGATAAAATGGAAGGGGTTTTAATCCCCGCCGGTTTTGTCAAGGTTACCATACTAGAGCCTATGAGTGGGGAATCTTTAGATTCCTTTACGATGGATTTGAGTGAGTTAGACATTCAAGAAAAGTTCTTAAAAACCACCCATTCAAGCCATAGCGGAGGGTTAGTTAGCACTATGGTTAAGGGGACGGATAATTCTAATGATGCGATCAAGAGCGCTTTGAATAAGATTTTTGCAAGTATCATGCAAGAAATGGATAAGAAACTCACTCAAAGGAATTTAGAATCTTATCAAAAAGACGCCAAGGAATTGAAAAACAAGAGAAACCGATAAAAACAAATAAGAAAAGAACGCTTGAACAAACTGCTTAAAAAGGGGTTTTTAGCGTTCTTTTTGAGCGTGTATTTAAGGGCTGATGATTTGGTTACTTATACGATCGCCAAAGAAGAAGATCTAGGGTATCAGCGGTTTTTAGCCAAGAAGTGTTTAAGGGGTAAAACCCACCCCCCATGTTTTACTGCGTCTAAAAAGCCCAAAAGAAAACCTTTTAATATAGACAAAAGCTCCCATTATTACGGCACAAGCGTGGTGCAAATGTCATGGCTACAGAGTAGGGAAAAATTTGAAAACCATTCAAAATACCGAGACATTCCTTTTGCTGAAGTCAGTTTGATTTATGGCTACAAACATTTTTTTCCTAAAAAAGAACGCTACGGGTTTCGTTATTACGCTTTTTTGGATTACGCTTATGGGTTTTTTCTTAAAAATAAAGGCGTTTTAGGCGATAGCTTGAGGGAGAGTTCGCAGATCCCTAAAAGCTATAGAGAAAAATTGCAAAGAAAAGAGACTTTTATTAACGCTATTTTTTATGGCGTGGGGGCTGACTTTTTATACAAACGCGCTTTCGGGACGCTGATTTTAGGGGTGAATCTCGTGGGAGAAACCTGGTTTTATGAAACAAAGATTTTTAAAAAGTGGGCTAAAGACTCTCTAAATACTTACCACCCTAACATGTTTCAAGTGATGCTGAATGTGGGGTATCGCTACCGCTTTTCAAGGTACAAGAATTGGGCGATAGAATTTGGCGCGCGCATCCCTTTTTTAACCAATGATTATTTTAAAACCCCTTTATACACCCTTCATTTCAAGCGTAATATTTCTGTCTATCTCACTTCAACTTATGATTTTTAGTTTTTTCAATTTTTGAAAACTAGAATTAAAACCGCTTTTTATCAACCGGAATTAAAACAAATTAAGCTATAATGACTATAAAACTTTAATTTTTTAACCATTAAGGAAAGAAATGAATCTTGAAGTGAAAAAGATTGACACCGCTAACGCCCATTTGAGCGCTAAACCTTCTGTTGAAGATTTAGAAAAGCGTTATGATAAAATCGCTCAAAAAATCGCCCAAAAAGTTAAAATTGATGGCTTTAGAAGAGGTAAAGTCCCCCTTAGTTTAGTGAAAACCCGTTATCAAGCCCAAATTGAACAAGACGCTCAAGAAGAGATGATTCAAGAGGTTTTAAAAAACGCTCTTAAAGAATTAGGGATTGAAACTAAGGATCTCATCGGTAGCCCCAATTTCACTAAATTTGAAAAAAAAGACACGCATTTTGAAATAGAAGCGGACATCGGCTTAAAACCCACGATTGTTTTAGACAAGATCAAAGAGTGTGTGCCTAGCGTGGGAGTGGAAGTTCCAAATGAAGAAAAAATTAATGAGCGTTTGAAACAGCTCGCTAAAGATTACGCGAAATTTGTGGATGCTGACGCTCAAAGAAAAGCACAAAACGACGATAAATTGACGATTGATTTTGAAGGCTTTATAGACAATGCGCCTTTTGAAGGGGGCAAGGCTGAGAATTTCAGTTTGATTTTAGGTAGTAAGCAAATGCTAGAAGATTTTGAAAAGGCTCTTTTAGGCATGCAAACGAGCGAAGAAAAAGAATTCCCTTTGACTTTCCCTAGCGGATACCACGCAGAGCATTTAGCCGGCAAAGAAGCCCTTTTTAAAGTGAAATTGCGCCAGATTCAAGCGCGTGAAGCGTTAGAAATCAATGACGAACTCGCTAAAATCGTCTTAGCCAATGAAGAGAATGCGACTTTAGAGCTTTTAAAAGAAAGGGTTAAAGGGCAGTTGTTTTTAGAAAATAAAGCCAGACTCTATAATGAAGAGCTGAAAGAAAAATTGATTGAAAATTTAGACGAAAAAATCTTTTTTGATTTGCCTAAAACGATCATAGAGCAAGAAATGGATTTGTTATTTAGGAACGCTCTTTATTCCATGCAAGCTGAGGAAGTCAAATCCTTACAAGAAAGTCAAGAAAAAGCCAAAGAAAAGCGTGAAAGTTTTAGGAATGATGCGACAAAAAGCGTGAAAATCACTTTCGTCATTGACGCTCTAGCGAAGGAAGAAAAGATTGGCGTGCATGATAATGAAGTCTTTCAAACCTTGTATTATGAAGCGATGATGACAGGGCAAAACCCAGAAAATCTCATTGAACAATACCGCAAAAATAACATGTTGGCGGCGGTGAAAATGGCGATGATTGAAGATCGGGTGCTGACTTATTTGTTGGATAAAAACCTGCCTAAAGAACAGCAAGAAATTTTGGAAAAAATGAGGCCTAACGCTCAAAAAACTCAAGTGGGTTAAACGATTAAAAGGGAAAAATGATGGGATACATTCCTTATGTAATAGAAAATACAGAGCGTGGCGAACGCAGTTATGATATTTACTCACGCCTTTTAAAGGATCGTATTGTTTTATTGAGCGGTGAAATCAATGACAGCGTGGCGTCTTCTATCGTGGCCCAACTCTTGTTTTTGGAAGCCGAAGACCCTGAAAAAGACATTGGCTTGTATATCAATTCTCCTGGTGGGGTGATAACGAGCGGTCTTAGCATTTATGACACGATGAATTTTATCCGCCCTGATGTCTCCACGATTTGCATCGGTCAAGCGGCTTCTATGGGGGCGTTTTTACTAAGCTGTGGGGCTAAGGGCAAACGCTTTTCACTGCCCCATTCAAGGATTATGATCCACCAGCCTTTAGGGGGGGCTCAAGGGCAAGCGAGCGATATTGAAATCATTTCTAACGAGATCCTTAGGCTTAAGGGTTTGATGAATTCTATTCTGGCTCAAAACTCAGGGCAGAGTTTGGAGCAAATCGCTAAAGACACGGATAGGGATTTTTACATGAGCGCTAAAGAAGCTAAAGAGTATGGCTTGATTGATAAAGTGTTACAGAAAAATGTGAAGTGATTGCATGGCGTTATTAGAGATTATCCATTACCCTTCTAAAATCTTAAGAACGATTTCTAAAGAGGTCGTTTCTTTTGATTCAAAACTCCACCAGCAATTAGACGATATGCATGAAACCATGATCGCTAGTGAGGGGATAGGCTTAGCCGCTATTCAAGTGGGCTTACCCTTAAGAATGCTCATCATCAATCTCCCGCAAGAAGACGGCGTGCAACACAAAGAGGATTGCCTAGAAATCATTAACCCTAAATGGATAGAAACGGGGGGTTCAATAATGTATAGAGAAGGGTGCTTGTCTGTGCCGGGGTTTTATGAAGAGGTGGAGCGTTTTGAAAAGGTTAAGATAGAGTATCAAAACCGCTTCGCTGAAGTGAAAATCTTAGAAGCGAGCGAACTTTTAGCGGTAGCCATTCAGCATGAGATAGATCACCTCAACGGCGTGTTATTCGTGGATAAATTATCCATTTTGAAGCGTAAGAAATTTGAAAAAGAACTCAAAGAGTTGCAAAAAAAACAAAAACACAAGTAACAACCATGATCAACACGATATTTTGCGCGACCATGCAAAGGGGGGTGGCAGAAATCGTGGCTGTGGAGGCGACTTTCACAAGGGCTTTGCCGGCGTTTGTGATTTCAGGCCTGGCTAATAACTCTATCCAAGAAGCCAAACAGCGGGTCCAATCGGCTTTACAGAATAACGATTTCACTTTCCCGCCTTTAAAAATCACCATCAACCTTTCCCCCTCAGATTTGCCTAAATCCGGGAGCCATTTTGATTTGCCTATCGCTCTTTTAATCGCTTTGCAAAAACAAGAATTGGCTTTTAAAGAGTGGTTTGCTTTTGGGGAGTTAGGGCTTGATGGCAAGATCAAACCCAATTCTAACATTTTCCCCATGCTTTTAGACATTGCCATTAAACGCCCCCATGCCAAAATCATTGCGCCTAAGGCGAATGAGGAACTTTTTTCGCTTATCCCTAATTTGCAATGCTTTTTTGTGGAGCATTTTAAAGAAGCGTTAGAAATCTTGCAAAACCCTGAAATCAAAGCAGACACCCACACGAAAAAACTACCCTTTAAAACGATAGAATTGAACGATAAAGAGTATTATTTTTCAGACGCCTATGCCTTAGATTTTAAAGAAGTTAAGGGGCAAGCTGTTGCTAAAGAAGCCGCTTTGATCGCTAGCGCGGGGTTTCATAACTTGATTTTAGAGGGAAGTCCAGGGTGTGGGAAAAGCATGATTATTAATCGCATGCGTTATATTTTACCCCCCTTAAGCTTGAATGAAATCCTAGAAGCGACAAAATTACGCATTTTAAGCGAGCAAGACAGCGCCTATTACCCTTTAAGGAGTTTTAGAAACCCCCACCAGAGCGCTTCAAAATCCAGCATTTTAGGCTCAAGCTCTTTAAGAGAGCCAAAACCCGGCGAAATCGCGCTAGCGCATAACGGCATGCTTTTTTTTGATGAATTGCCCCATTTTAAAAAGGATATTTTGGAAGCTTTAAGAGAGCCTTTAGAAAACAATAAATTGGTGATCTCACGAGTGCACAGTAAGATTGAATACGACACCTCTTTTTTATTCGTGGGGGCTCAAAACCCTTGTCTGTGCGGGAATTTACTCAGCGCTACTAAAGCATGCCGTTGCCAAGACAGAGAGATCACGCAGTATAAAAACCGCTTGAGCGAGCCTTTTTTGGACAGGATTGATTTGTTCGTGCAAATGGAAGAGGGGAATTATAAAGACACGCCATCGCATTCTTGGACTTCAAAAGAGATGCATGAATTAGTATTGTTAGCTTTCAAACAGCAAAAGTTAAGGAAACAGAGCGTTTTTAATGGTAAGCTTAATGAAGAGCAGATAGAACGATTTTGCTCTTTAAATTTTGAAGCGCAAAAGTTGTTAGAGCAGGCGGTTGAAAGGTTTAATCTGTCCATGCGTTCTGTCAATAAGGTCAAAAAAGTCGCTAGGACGATTGCGGATTTAAACGCTTGCGAGAATATAGAAAAATCTCACATGCTTAAAGCGCTGAGTTTTAGAAAGATTTCTTAAAAGGATTTTTATAAGGGAGAGAAAATGCAAGAATACCACATTCACAATTTGGATTGCCCTGATTGCGCGGCTAAATTAGAAAGGGATTTAAACAAACTGGACTATGTGAAAAAGGCTCAAATCAATTTCAGCACCAGTAAGCTGTTTTTGGATACGAGCGATTTTGAAAAGGTTAAGGCTTTCATCAAGCAAAACGAACCGCATTTGAGCCTGTCTTTTAAAGAGGCCGCAGAAAAGCCCTTGAGTTTTACCCCACTCATTAGCACGATCGCTGTCTTTTTAGGCGCGATTTTAATCTTACACCTTGAACCTAGCCCTTTGATTGAAAAAGCGGTGTTTTTCGTATTGGCTTTAGTGTATCTCATAAGCGGTAAAGATGTGATTTTAGGGGCGTTTCGTGGGCTTAGGAAAGGGCAGTTTTTTGATGAAAACGCTTTGATGCTCATTGCGACTATTGCGGCTTTTTGCGTGGGGGCTTATGAAGAGAGTGTCTCTATCATGGTGTTTTATTCAGCGGGCGAATTTTTGCAAAAACTCGCTATCGCTCGCTCTAAAAAATCCCTTAAGGCTTTGGTGGATGTCGCCCCTAATCTGGCTTATTTGAAAAAGGGCGATACGTTAGTGAGCGTCGCGCCTGAAGATTTAAGAATTAATGACATTGTGGTGGTGAAAGTCGGCGAAAAAGTGCCTGTTGATGGCGTGGTGATCAAGGGTGAAAGTTTGCTAGATGAAAGGGCGTTGAGTGGGGAGTCCATGCCTGTTAATGTCAGCGAACGCTCTAAAGTTTTAGGGGGGAGCTTGAATTTAAAGGCGGTCCTTGAAATCCAAGTAGAGAAACTTTATAAAGATTCTTCTATCGCTAAAGTGGTGGATTTAGTCCAACAAGCCACGAATGAAAAGAGCGAAACGGAGAAATTTATCACTAAATTTTCACGCTACTACACCCCAAGCGTTTTATTCATCGCTTTAATGATCGCCATATTACCGCCCTTGTTTTCTATGGGGAGCTTTGATGAGTGGATTTATAGGGGGCTTGTGGCTTTAATGGTGAGCTGTCCTTGCGCGTTAGTGATTTCTGTGCCTTTAGGGTATTTTGGGGGCGTGGGAGCGGCGAGCCGAAAGGGCATTTTAATGAAAGGCGTGCATGTTTTAGAGGTGCTTACCCAAGCTAAAAGTATCGCCTTTGATAAAACCGGCACTTTGACTAAAGGCGTTTTTAAAGTGGTGGATATTGTGCCGCAAAACGGGCATTCTAAAGAAGAAGTTTTGCATTACGCTTCTTGTTCGCAGCTTTTATCCACGCACCCGATCGCTTTATCCATTCAAAAAGCATGCGAAGAAATGTTAAAGGACGATAAGCACCAGCATGACATTAAAAATTACGAAGAATTGAGCGGGATGGGGGTTAAAGCGCAATGCCATACGGATCTAATCATCGCAGGGAATGAAAAAATGCTCGATCAATTCCATATCGCGCACAGCCCTTCCCCAGAAAACGGCACGATCGTGCATGTGGCTTTTAATCAAACTTATATCGGCTATATCGTCATTAGCGATGAGATTAAAGACGACGCCATAGAGTGCTTAAGGGATTTAAAAGCGCAAGGGATAGAAAATTTTTGCATTTTGAGCGGGGACAGAAAAAGCGCGACTGAAAGCATCGCTCAAACTCTAGGCTGTGAATATCATGCGAGCTTATTGCCTGAAGAAAAAACGAGCGTGTTTAAAACCTTTAAAGAACGCTATAGAGCCCCGGCGATTTTTGTAGGCGATGGCATCAATGACGCTCCGACTCTAGCGAGCGCTGATGTGGGGATTGGCATGGGGAAAGGCTCAGAATTGAGCAAGCAAAGCGCGGACATTGTGATCACTAATGACTCCTTAAGCTCTTTAGTCAAAGTCCTAGCGATCGCTAAAAAAACGAAAAGCATTATTTGGCAAAATATCTTGTTTGCTTTAGGGATTAAGGCGGTTTTTATCGTGCTAGGGCTTATGGGGGTAGCGAGCTTGTGGGAGGCGGTCTTTGGCGATGTGGGGGTTACGCTTTTAGCCTTAGCCAATTCCATGCGCGCGATGAGGGCTTAAGAAACAGCCTTGATCTTATTATTAAAGAGCTAGAAATTTAAAGGAAACCAAATGAATAAAATAGAGCGATTGCTCCACACTTTAGCGCCTAAGGGGGTGGAGTTTAGGAAGTTGGGGGAGGTGCTAGAATATGATCAACCCAATAAATATTGCGTAACGAGTAAAGAATTTGATAAAAGTTATCCTACTCCCGTTTTAACCGCAGGAAAAACCTTTATTTTAGGTTATACAAACGAAAAAGACAATATTTATCAAGCGAATAAAAACGCTCCGGTTATCATCTTTGACGATTTCACAACAGCGACCCAATGGGTTGATTTCCCTTTTAAAGTAAAATCAAGCGCTATGAAAATCTTACTCCCAAAAAATCCTACAATTAACATCAGATTTATCTTTTTTTATATGCAAACTATTCCCTATAATATCAGTGGGGAACATACAAGGCAGTGGATTTCTCGCTATTCACAATTAGAAGTCCCCATCCCACCCCTAGAGATCCAACAAGAGATCGTTAAGATTTTGGACGCTTTCACAGAATTAAACACAGAATTAAACACAGAATTAAACGCACGCAAAAAGCAATACCAGTATTACCAAAACATGCTTTTAGACTTCAATGACATTAATCAAAATCGCAAAGACATTGCAGAAAAATTAGCGCAAAAACCCTACCCCAAACGCTTGAAAACCTTACTCCAAACTCTAGCGCCTAAGGGGGTGGAGTTTAGGAAATTGGGGGATATTGGGGAATTTACTAGAGGTAATGGGCTTTTGAAAAGTGATTTAAAAGATAAGGGGAGACCTGTTGTTCATTATGGACAAATACACACTCAATATAATCTTTCAATTGATAAGACAATTTCGTATGTTAATGATGCTTTATTTCATAAACTAAAAAAAGCAAAACCAAACGATATTCTCATCGTTACAACTTCAGAAAATGTAAAAGATGTAGGAAAAAGTATCGCATGGCTAGGAAATGAAGAGGTTGCCTTTTCGGGTGAGATGTATAGCTATTCTACAAATGAAAACCCTAAATTTATTATTTATTACTTTCAAACTTGGTTTTTTCAAAAAGAAAAGGAAAAGAAAATAACAGGGACTAAAGTTATGCGTATCCATGAAAATGATTTAAAAAAAATAACCATCCCCATCCCACCCCTAGAAATCCAACAAGAGATCGTTAAGATTTTGGATCAATTTTCAATTTTAACCACCGATTTATTAGCCGGTATCCCCGCTGAAATCAAAGCCCGAAAAAAGCAATACGAATATTACCGAGAAAAACTACTGACTTTTAAACCCCTAACCCCCAATAAAGAAGTAAAAAAAGGCTAAGGGCGTTTTTTACAAAAATTTGGGCTATAATCTTTCTTGACAAGAAAAAGGGGGGGTTGTAATATGCACGATTTTTGATTGAGAGAAAGAATCAATGAAAATAACGCTTATGACAAGTTGCACCAAAATCAAAACAAGTTGTGCTAACTATCATTTATTAAAAAGGAGTTCAATATGCCAAATATTATTACAGATTACTCGCAATACAATGAAAAGCAACTGCACAATTTCTTAAACTCCATTGAAAAACAATTGCTTAAGGCAGAAGGGGATAAAAATAAGGCGATAAAAAAAATCCAAGAATGTGAATTACAAGAACAAATGATCAGACAGGTTTTAGCCCAAAAACATTCTCAAGAAAAAGAACCCACACCAAGTTTGTTAAATACGATCGCCTCAAAAGATGATCCAGAATATGATGTTTCTTTTGGAGACTTCAATGATTTTTTACAAATAGCGAAACAAGAAATGCTAAGAAAATACAACCCAAAAAAGCGAGCAATGGATGAGCATTTAGGCGATGATATTATTAAACTTTCAATTTAATTTTGTTTAAAATATATTATGTGTATAATCATAAGAAATTCACTCAAAGGTAGTGCCATGCTTATAAACGCTGTCATAGAAAAAGATGAGAATGGGTATTTTGCTTTTGTCCCCTTTCTAAAAGGCTGTGTATCACAAGGGAAAAGTTATGAAGAAGCCCTAAGAAACATTAAAGAAGCCATAGAGCTTTATTTGGGAGATTTAGAAGCCGATGAGTTAGCTTTTCTTTCTAAGAAAAATTCTGTAATAGCACCCATTGAGATAGCTTTTGCCTGAATTGCCACGACTCACAGCTAAAGAAGCAGAGAAGCTATTATTGCAGAATGGATTTGTTTTCTCTAGGCAAAAAGGCAGCCATAGAATTTATGTGAAAGATAAAATCAGGCAGGTTTTGCCTTTTCATTCTGGCGAAATCTTGCACCCTAAAATAGTGAAAGAAATCATGGAAAATATCCTTAAATGAAATCTAAAGAAGTCTTAAAGATCTTAAAAATATCCCGTGTTACTCTTTGGAAGTATGTTAAAAGTGGGAAGATACGAGTTAAACAAGAACCCAATGGTTACTATATATACAACGATTCTGATGTCTATTCTTTAGCAGGAATTGAAGATGGTAGGCTGAATGTAGTTTATGCTAGGGTAAGCACTCAAAAGCAGAAACAAGACTTGCAAAATCAAATAGAAAACTGTATCTCTTTTATAAATGCTAAAGGAATATCTGTAGATAGTATCTATTCTGATATTAAAAGCGGCATGTCTTTGGACAGAAAGGGTTTTATGGATCTTCTTAATGCGGTAATGGCGTTTAAAATTAAGGCGGTTTATATTTCCTATAAAGACCGATTAGCTAGATTGAGCTATGAGTTAGTAGAAAAGCTATTTAGCGATTATGGCACTAAAATCGTTATTATCAATCAGTGTGAATCAATCAGTTTAGAGCAAGAACTGTTTGAGGACATCATGCAAACAATCCATTCTTTTTCTATGAAGATGTATTCTAAGCGCCGCATTGCTAAAAAGTTGCTTTTAGAGAGTAAGGTTAATCCAGCCTTGCTAAAATCTCTTAATGGGGAAACAGATGACCTTGACTGAACGCCATATTATTAGACCCACGCACCCCATTTTTAAACGCATTAAGGACTTTTGCCATCTGTCTAAAAACCTTTACAACTACGCTAATTTTATTTTAAGAGAGCATTACTTTGCAGGTTTTAAGTTGCCTACAGCCTACGATTTAATCAATCGCTTTGTCAAAGAAAGCCAAAGAGATTACAAAGCTTTGCCTGCCCAAAGCGCGCAACAGGTATTAATGCTTTTATCTCAAAATTGGAAAAGCTATTTAAAAGCCCTTAAAGCTTACAAACTCAAGCCTTCTAGCTTTCTAGCGCGTCCAAAAATCCCTAAATTCAAACCAAAAGATGGCGTATCTATAGGGGTTTTAACAAACCAGCAAACTAGCTTTACGAAAGGACGCATGACAAAAATTAAATTCCCAAAAAAAGCTAATTTAAAAAGACTTATCACTAAAATAAACCCTCAAACTTCTAGGCTAAAGCAAGTGCGCTTAATCCCTAAAACCACTTGTTTTATCGTGGAAGTTGTCTATGAGCAAACCACGCACAAACTCCCACAAACTCATGGCATTGGCATTATGGGTATTGATCTAGGCTTGAACAACTTCGTAACTGCAATAGATAATCAAAGTAGTCCTTTTATTATCAAAGGCGGAGGGGTGAAGTCTGTCAATCAGTGGTTTAACAAACTCAAAGCCCATTATCAAGCCAAAGCCAAGACTTCAAATAAGCGCTTTTGGACAAAACGCTTAGGCAAATTAGCTCTATGGAGGGAGTGTAAAGTCAATGATTTTATGCACAAGGCGAGCGCCTATGTGGTGGGGCATTGCTTAAAAAAGGGCATTTCTACAATTGTCATCGGTAAAAATGATGGCTGGAAACAAGAGCTAAAGCTAGGTAAGAGAACCAATCAGAACTTTACTAATATCCCTTATGAATCCTTTATTGAAAAACTAGCCTACAAGTGTGCTTTGGTTGGGATAACTTTGCATACAACAGAAGAGAGATTTACGAGCAAGTGCGACCACTTGGCTAACGAACCCATGCAGCACCACGAGCAATATTTAGGTAAAAGAGTTAAACGAGGGCTATTTAAATCTAGCATAGGCAAATCCCTAAACGCCGATATTAACGGTGCAATTGGCATTTTAAGAAAAGTATTCCCTGATGCAGTGAAAACTCTAAGGGATAGCGGAGTAGTGTTTACTCCAGTAAAAATCTCGTTGGCGTTTTAAACACGATGGGAAAATTTACAAAAAATAACTTTTTAAATACTTTTAATAAGATTAAAGAGTTTTTTAGACATTGACTTCTTAATTCTAATGACTAATAGGATTATGCGTGGCGAGATTAAGTTAAGAAAAGTCAGCCAAATGTATTATGACTATAAAAGGGTAATCAAGGATATACTAGAGAATAAAGACAGCATGAATTATATCAACAAATTCATTAACGCTTTATCCAATGGCGATGAAAAAAGACAATACAATGCTTATGAGCGTTTATTTGTTAAGCTAATGAATTTAACACCCATGAGAACCAATGAGATTATTAAACTCAAATGTAGTGATTTTGTAGTTAAAGGCGATTATTGTTTAGTGGCGGATAAATATTTGTTATTCATTCCTTTATTTCTTGAAGTTAAATCTATCTCTAAAGACGAATGTTTATTAATGGATAGAATAATCAAGTATCAGTTTAACAGCGTCCGCATACCAAAAGTCCAACATGCGTCCTGTATTAATTGGAGAATGTCTAAAAAACTCTTTAATCTTATTAAAAGTATTTAAAAAGTTATTTTTTGTAAATTTTCCCATCGTGTTTAAAACGCCAACGAGATTTTTACTGGAGTAAACACTACTCCGCTATCCCTTAGAGTTTTCACTGCATCAGGGAATACTTTTCTTAAAATGCCAATTGCACCGTTAATATCGGCGTTTAGGGATTTGCCTATGCTAGATTTAAATAGCCCTCGTTTAACTCTTTTACCTAAATATTGCTCGTGGTGCTGCATGGGTTCGTTAGCCAAGTGGTCGCACTTGCTCGTAAATCTCTCTTCTGTTGTATGCAAAGTTATCCCAACCAAAGCACACTTGTAGGCTAGTTTTTCAATAAAGGATTCATAAGGGATATTAGTAAAGTTCTGATTGGTTCTCTTACCTAGCTTTAGCTCTTGTTTCCAGCCATCATTTTTACCGATGACAATTGTAGAAATGCCCTTTTTTAAGCAATGCCCCACCACATAGGCGCTCGCCTTGTGCATAAAATCATTGACTTTACACTCCCTCCATAGAGCTAATTTGCCTAAGCGTTTTGTCCAAAAGCGCTTATTTGAAGTCTTGGCTTTGGCTTGATAATGGGCTTTGAGTTTGTTAAACCACTGATTGACAGACTTCACCCCTCCGCCTTTGATAATAAAAGGACTACTTTGATTATCTATTGCAGTTACGAAGTTGTTCAAGCCTAGATCAATACCCATAATGCCAATGCCATGAGTTTGTGGGAGTTTGTGCGTGGTTTGCTCATAGACAACTTCCACGATAAAACAAGTGGTTTTAGGGATTAAGCGCACTTGCTTTAGCCTAGAAGTTTGAGGGTTTATTTTAGTGATAAGTCTTTTTAAATTAGCTTTTTTTGGGAATTTAATTTTTGTCATGCGTCCTTTCGTAAAGCTAGTTTGCTGGTTTGTTAAAACCCCTATAGATACGCCATCTTTTGGTTTGAATTTAGGGATTTTTGGACGCGCTAGAAAGCTAGAAGGCTTGAGTTTGTAAGCTTTAAGGGCTTTTAAATAGCTTTTCCAATTTTGAGATAAAAGCATTAATACCTGTTGCGCGCTTTGGGCAGGCAAAGCTTTGTAATCTCTTTGGCTTTCTTTGACAAAGCGATTGATTAAATCGTAGGCTGTAGGCAACTTAAAACCTGCAAAGTAATGCTCTCTTAAAATAAAATTAGCGTAGTTGTAAAGGTTTTTAGACAGATGGCAAAAGTCCTTAATGCGTTTAAAAATGGGGTGCGTGGGTCTAATAATATGGCGTTCAGTCAAGGTCATCTGTTTCCCCATTAAGAGATTTTAGCAAGGCTGGATTAACCTTACTCTCTAAAAGCAACTTTTTAGCAATGCGGCGCTTAGAATACATCTTCATAGAAAAAGAATGGATTGTTTGCATGATGTCCTCAAACAGTTCTTGCTCTAAACTGATTGATTCACACTGATTGATAATAACGATTTTAGTGCCATAATCGCTAAATAGCTTTTCTACTAACTCATAGCTCAATCTAGCTAATCGGTCTTTATAGGAAATATAAACCGCCTTAATTTTAAACGCCATTACCGCATTAAGAAGATCCATAAAACCCTTTCTGTCCAAAGACATGCCGCTTTTAATATCAGAATAGATACTATCTACAGATATTCCTTTAGCATTTATAAAAGAGATACAGTTTTCTATTTGATTTTGCAAGTCTTGTTTCTGCTTTTGAGTGCTTACCCTAGCATAAACTACATTCAGCCTACCATCTTCAATTCCTGCTAAAGAATAGACATCAGAATCGTTGTATATATAGTAACCATTGGGTTCTTGTTTAACTCGTATCTTCCCACTTTTAACATACTTCCAAAGAGTAACACGGGATATTTTTAAGATCTTTAAGACTTCTTTAGATTTCATTTAAGGATATTTTCCATGATTTCTTTCACTATTTTAGGGTGCAAGATTTCGCCAGAATGAAAAGGCAAAACCTGCCTGATTTTATCTTTCACATAAATTCTATGGCTGCCTTTTTGCCTAGAGAAAACAAATCCATTCTGCAATAATAGCTTCTCTGCTTCTTTAGCTGTGAGTCGTGGCAATTCAGGCAAAAGCTATCTCAATGGGTGCTATTACAGAATTTTTCTTAGAAAGAAAAGCTAACTCATCGGCTTCTAAATCTCCCAAATAAAGCTCTATGGCTTCTTTAATGTTTCTTAGGGCTTCTTCATAACTTTTCCCTTGTGATACACAGCCTTTTAGAAAGGGGACAAAAGCAAAATACCCATTCTCATCTTTTTCTATGACAGCGTTTATAAGCATGGCACTACCTTTGAGTGAATTTCTTATGATTATACACATAATATATTTTAAACAAAATTAAATTGAAAGTTTAATAATATTATTTTGTCAATTTAGGTTTAAGTGAGCTAGGCGAAGCTTTAACATGGACACAATCGGGTTATAAAATAAAAAAGCAACTAGGATTGCCATTATAACACATTATTTAGCATTGGCTTATTTGATTTATTTCATTGTTTTTACTTTACTTTTATGTAAGATTATAGTATCGTAAAGCAAAAAAGCCCATTTTTAAAAAGTTTTAGTATCACAGAGCCAAAAACACCCATAGCACAATAAAATAAGAAAGTTTAAAAATTCTAACGCTTTTTAAAAACAAGCCCTAAAATAGACGCTAAAGCGGTTTTTAATGGCTGTTTTATCGCCGGGCATTTTAACAAACCCTTAAAGGGTTGTTATTGAAGAGGGTTTAAAGCTTCCACACTATCTCGGTAAAAATGTGGCTCCTATCTTGATCGGTGGCGGGCTGGCTGTCTAATTTTGGCCCGTTCCACCCCATTTTATAGCCTTGATGCATCAACACATTATAATATTCAAATTTAATGTCGGCTGAGAAATTTTTAGTGAATTTATAGCCCAAGTTGAGCGATAGGACTTGTTCGTTAGCTCTAGGCCCATAAGTCAAACGCCCTAATAAACCCCAAAGGAGTTTCCTATGCACGCCACCGCCAAAGGCAAACACGGTAAAAGCGTTCGCGTCCATCATGTAAGACAAAGAGTTAAGGGTGTTGGCATAAACGGTGTTCGTCCAAAAGTCAAAGCCCAAGCGGTTACCATGGTAGCCTATCATCCAGTTAGCGTTCCCAAAGGATTTGTAAATCCCAAAACCAAAATTGTATTCATTCCATTCAAATTTTTGTTTGATCATCAAGCTGTGCGCGTTTTTACCGGCTGGCATGCCAAACTGGTAGGTGTCCCAAAATCTTTTAGCGTAAAAAGGATTAAGCACGGTAACATCTGTTTGAGAACGGAACCCTAATCCGGTGAAAGTGGGGTTACTATCATAGGTGATCGTGAAGTTGGGGTCGTATTCGTTAAAGGGTGAAAAATAGACAAAAGGCTGAATGCTGAAACCCTTGTAATTCCAAATGATATAAAAGGCATGCACCCCTGGGTTTATGGTTTGCCCGTTTTTAAGGGTGTAGGTTTTAGGCGAATAGAAATTATAAAGCCACTCGTTATAGGCAAAGCCACGACCAAACGAGCTAAACCACCAGAATTTGAAATTCCCTAAATTTAAGGTCATGTCCAAGCCTTGGTTGTAACCACTCATATAGTCCGCCGGGGATTCGTATCTTCCGCCCCTAATTTGAAAAATATCCTTGTAGTTGTAGCGCAAGTAAGCGTTATAAATCACATAGTTTCTCGTGTGATCGGCATAAGTTTTTGCGCAAGTGGAAGCCGCTAAAGCTTCTTGATTGGACAACTGCGTCATTTCAGCTTGAGTCATCTTATCGTATTGGCCTTGGGTCAAATTCCCTGTGGCTAACCCGCAAGTCGCCCATGGTTTTTGCCCTACAAGACCGCCCCAATAGCCCACGTAGTTCCATGTCATAGCCCCATAGGGTTTTCCTGTAACTTCGTTAATAAAATCCTTAGTGCTATCATAAATCACAGCACCCCCCCAACCCCCAAGACTCCCGTCTAAATGGTGCCCGTTAGCCGTAGCGCTTTTGGGCAAGAGCTCCGTAAAATCCACCTGCATGTAAGCCATAATCGTCATAAAGGTTTCTGTAGGGTAAATCCCTTTATTAGTGTTGATAGGTTTGTTATTGAAACCGACTTTAGAGAAACTTTCAGCACCCGCTTTGATTTTAGCGATTTTACCCAAATCAAAAGCTTCACTTTGAGAAGAGAGTAAAAAAAGAAGCGTTGCGATATTTTTAGCAGATGCAACTTTGTAGTTCATGTTTAACCTTTAGTATAAACCAAAAATTCTAATAGAGTAAGCCAACACCGTTCAAAGAAAATTTTTTCTTGCAGATCTTAAACATCTAATCAGTCTGTTCATCTTTCGTCCTTTTTTCTACGAAGTCCGACTTACAAAGTTAATTCTTAACTAAGTCGTGCGTTAATACTAGCATAATATTATTGTTTTTTTTAATTTTGAGAATAAAATTTTTCTTTGTTAGTCAAATATGGACAATCAAAGCCTTATTTCATCTCAATATTATTTAATTTTTTAATTTATTCATTCCTTAACACGCTTAAAGCGTCAATAGTAGAAGCTTTTTTAGACGGGTAATAAGAAGAAAGGGCTACGATAATCACAGAGCCTATGAGAGTGAGCGTAAAATCCATTAAAGACAAATCTAAAGGCAAAGTGTTGATGCCATAAACATCCGCTGGGAGCGAGATGATAGGGAACACGCTTAAAAGATACATGCTTATAAACGCTAAAACTACCCCAAGAATCACACCGCCCAAACCAATGATATTACCCAAATAAAAAAAGGTTTTTTGGATTTCTTTTTGGCTGCTCCCCATGCTAAAGAGTAGGGCGATTTCTTTACGCCTGTTCATCACCACCATTAAAAGCGAGCTGATGATATTCAAAGACGCCATTAAAATAATGAGCATTAGCACAATGAATAACGCTCTTTTTTCCAATTCCATCGCCGAGAAAAAATTCCCGTTTTGTTGCCACCACCCTTCAATGCCTATGCCATGGTGGTTGATTGTTTTTAAAGCGTTGCGTAAATTTTCAATATCCTTCATGGGCGTTTTAGAATAGACATGCACCCCATCATAAAGCCCTAAGGGTAACCTCCTGATCGCGCTTATAGCTTGAAGGCTAGCATACATGTAGCTCATGTCATAGGATTTTAGCCCTGAATCAAAATCGCCTTTGATAGTAAAGCGTTTCATGATAGGGGAGAGGGTTAGGCCTGTTGGCTCTAATTCGGTGAAAAACAAATCGGCTTTTTGATTGAGATCTAAATTCAAGCTGTATCTCAAGCTTTTCCCCACGATCAAATTAAAAGGGTTTTTAAAAAGATCGTTTGTATTGGTGTTTTTTAAGGCGTCGTTTAAAACCTCATTGATGCGCCTTTCTTTAGAAAAATCAACCCCAAACACCACGCCGCCATTCATGGAATGCGCGCTTTTAATCAGGCTTTGGGTTTGCAAATAGGGGCTAAAAAGCAAATTGGGGAACTTTTTTTCTAAAGCTTGAACCACTTCTTCGCTGATCCCATAAGGGCTTGTGGTATAGAGCGTTAGGGGGTAGTTCATCACAAAAAGCTTTTTTTCAAATTCCTTACTCATGCCGTTCATGATCGCCATAGCCACAATTAAAACCATCACGCCAACCGCCACGCCAAAGAAGGCTAACAAAGCGGTGATACTAATGAAAGGCTGGCTTTTATCAAAACGCAAATAACGCTTGATGAGGAAAAAGATTAAGGATCTATTTGGCAAATAAGCCCTTTTTAGGCCCGCTTTTAGCGCAACAATCTTTGTATTTTTTCCCGCTCCCGCAAGGGCAAGGCTCGTTTCTTTTAGGGGTTTTAGAAAAAGCTTTCACGGCCACATTCAAATCTTCATCTAAAGCTTCTTCATGGCGGTAAGTTACGCTCTCATGCTCTCTTTCTTCGCTAAAGTTATCCAAATAACGCTCGGCATCGCTAGAATCTTGCTCATTTTCAAACTGGATCTTAGAAAAGGTTTTGATCGCTTCTATTTTAATGTCTTCAATGAGTTCTAAGAAAAGGTTATAACTCTCTTTTTTGTATTCTACAAGGGGGTCTTTTTGGTTATAACCTCTCAAATTGATACCGGTTTTGAGATTATCCATGGTATAAAGGTGCTCTCGCCATGCGTTGTCTAAAATCTGCAAATACACGATGCGTTCGATCCGGCTTCTTTGTTCGCTATCCAAAGCTTTCATTTTGTTTTCATAATCGCTTTTGAGTTTTTCAGCCACAAACTTTTCAATAGGGGAGGCTTTTTCTAAATCTTCTAATTCAACATGAGCGTTAAAATCTTCTTTTAAGATGTTTTTAAGCCCTAAAAGTTCCTCTTTAGACAGGTTTTGATGGTCAAAGGCTTTGAGTTTAGAAAAGATTTGATTGAGCGCGTATTCTCTGTTTTCAGCGATTTTAGCGCTAATATCGTAATTGATGTCTAATAATTCATCTC
The DNA here is from genome assembly GCF_900120335.1 of Helicobacter pylori. Classification (NCBI taxonomy): domain Bacteria; kingdom Pseudomonadati; phylum Campylobacterota; class Epsilonproteobacteria; order Campylobacterales; family Helicobacteraceae; genus Helicobacter; species Helicobacter pylori. Next base: position 848,025 of record NZ_LT635477.1, on the reverse strand, counting down.
TAAATTTATACACGCTTTTTCGTTGCTCATTAGCGACATCATCGTATTCTAACAAATGCTTACGGCTTTCAAAATGCAAGTTCTCCACTTTTTTTTGCGCGTTTTCCACCGCTCTTGTAACGAGCTTGGATTCAATGTGTTCGCCGTCTTTAAGCCCTAATTTTTCCATCACCCCCTTAATCCTATCGCTCCCAAAAATGCGCAACAGATTGTCTTCTAAACTCAAATAAAATTGGCTTGTTCCCGGATCGCCTTGGCGCCCGCTTCGCCCCCTTAATTGGTTGTCAATCCTGCGGCTCTCATGCCTTTCAGTGCCAATGATATACAGCCCTCCAAGCTCTTTAATTTCATCAGTGAGTTTAATATCAACGCCTCTGCCTGCCATGTTAGTCGCAATCGTAACTGCTCCTTTAAGCCCGGCGTCTTTGATGATTTCAGCTTCTTTGGTGTGCTGCTTGGCGTTTAAAACGGTGTGAGGGATGCGTTCTTTTTTGAGTAAAGCGTGCAAGGTTTCACTCTTTTCAATACTAGCCGTGCCAACTAAAACGGGCTGACCCTTATCGTGCAATTCTTTGATCTTAAGGATCACAGCGTCAAATTTTTCTTTTTCACTCTTATAAATCAAATCGTTCAAATCTTTTCGCTTGATCGCTAGATTAGTAGGGATAGACACCACTTCTAAATTATAGATTTCTAAAAATTCTGTGGCTTCGGTTTGAGCCGTGCCTGTCATGCCTGAAAGTTTAGAAAACATCCTGAAATAATTTTGGAAAGTAATATCGGCTAAGGTTTGGCTCTCTTCTTTAATGCTCACGCCCTCTTTAGCCTCTAAAGCCTGGTGCAGGCCCTCACTAAAACGCCTCCCCTCAGACAAACGGCCGGTAAATTCATCTACAATCACCACTTCATTATTGGCTACAATATAATCTTTATCAATAAAAAAGAGGTAATTCGCTTTCAAGGCTTGGTCTAAATGGTGCGATAAGGCGGCGTTTTCAATCTTGTATAAATTATCCACACCAAAGAGGTTTTCGGCTTTTTTAATCCCCTCTTCAGTGATTAAAATCGCGCGGTTTTTTTCATCTATGGTGAAATCTGTTTCCACTTGCATGCTTTTAGCGACTTCATCAGCCTTGTTGTAATTTTCCATGCGCCTATCCACAGGCCCTGAAATGATTAAAGGGGTTCTCGCTTCATCAATTAAAATGGAATCCACCTCATCAACAATAGCGAACGCATGCGATTTTTGCACCTTATGCTCTAAAGAATATTTCATGTTATCCCTTAGGTAATCAAAGCCAAATTCATTATTAGTGCCATAAACAATGTCTTTAGAATAAATTTCTAAGCGCTCATCATCATCTCGCACGCTCGCAGTGATCGTGCCTACGCTATAACCTAAGAATTGATACAACGGCTCCATTTCTTTAGAGTCCCTATGGGCTAGGTAATCATTGACCGTTACCACATACACGCTCTCGCCCTTTAAAGCGTTCAAAGCCACCGCTAAAGTAGCGACTAAAGTCTTACCCTCTCCAGTTTTCATTTCAGCGATCTTGCCATCGTTTAAGACCATGCCCCCAATGAGTTGCACATCAAAATGGCGCATCTTTAAGATCCTTTTGCTCGCTTCTCTAGTGATAGCAAAGCTTTCTGGTAAAACTTCTAAAAGGGTTTTTTCTTGCAAATCTTTTTCTACGGATCGCACACGATTTTTTAATTCTTCAAAAGCGTTTTGCAGCTCAACATCGCTCATTTTTTCATAAGTAGGCTCTAAGGCGTTGATGGCTAGGACTTTTTTTTTGTATTGTTTGATCCAGCGATCGTTTCTAGTGCCAATGATTTTTCCAATGATTGCTTTTATCATGGTAGTAGTAACCTTTTAAGAGTGCTTCAATCCCATTTATTTGATTAAAGCGTCAGTTTTTAATCCCATTTTAGCATGGATAAAATAAAAGTCTTGTAAAATAAAGGGTTTTATTAAAGATGAGAGATTATTTTAAGGTTTGATTAATGAAAGCTTTTTTAAAGATTGTAATGGTTTTGGTTTTTATGGGTGTCGCTCATGCTAAAAATCCTTCAACCCTTTCTAAAGAAGAAGAGATTTTACAAAATTTGCAAAGTTTTAGCGCGCATTTCAAGCAAGTGTTAAAAAATGAAAAACCCTTAGTTTATTATGGGATTTTAAAGGCTAAAGCCCCTAATTGGGCTTTATGGGTTTATGAAAAACCCTTAAAAAAAGAAATTTACATGAACGATAAGGAAGTGGTGGTTTATGAGCCTAATTTATTCCAAGCGACCATCACGCCCTTAAAAGACAAGACGGATTTTTTCACCATTCTCAAGCGGTTAAAAAAGCAAACTGACGGCTCTTTTCAAACGACTATCAACAAGACCACTTATCGTTTGGTTTTTAAAGACGGCAAGCCTTTTTCGTTGGAATTTAAAGATGAAATGAATAATCTTGTTACGATCACTTTTTCTCAAGCAGAAATTAACCCCACCATTGCTAATGAAATCTTTGTTTTTAAGCCTAAAGATGAAAATATTGATATTGTGCGCCAGTGATTTTTAATGATTCATTGCGTTTTGTTAGCAAAAGTTGGCTAAAATAGACAAGCTTTTAAAATTATGGGGCTGACTTGGATTTCGACAGATTTCTTGTCGCGCAGATAGCATGCCAAGCGCTGCTTGTAAAACAGCAACAAAAATAACTGTAAACAACACAGATTACGCTCCAGCTTACGCTAAAGCTGCGTGAGTTAATCTCCTTTTGGAGCTGGACTGATTAGAATTTCTAGCGTTTTAACCACTCCATAACCTTAAGCTAGACGCTTTTAAAAGGTGGTTCGCCTTTTAAACTAAGAAACAAGAACTCTTGAAACTATCTCAAGGTTTTAGAAAATTGGACCAGAGCTAGTTTTAAGGCTAAAAAACTAACCAATTTTCTAAGCATTGTAGAAGTTTGTGTTTAGGACAAGATTTTTGGACTGGGGTTCGATTCCCCACAGCTCCACCATATTAAAAAGTATCATTTTTATAGCGTATTTAAGGAAGGTAAATGCAGAAGTTTTTCTCTCGTTTTAGAAGGTGGGCGTTGCCCTTTTATTTTGTGAGCGCTTTAGCAGCGATTGATATTAATGAAGTGACAGAAGCTCAAGCTAACAGCGTGAAATTAAGCGATCAGTTAGTGAGCCTGAGCGATAAGCTTTTAGAAAAAGCGGTGGATAGGGGGCGCAATACCGATCACTTAAAAGATCTTAACGATTTGCATGAAAAAATCAAACATTTGCGCTTGATCTTAGAGCCTAAGCCTAAGGATAAAGAAAATAATCCTAACTTAAAAGATCATCAAGGCTCTGAAACGATTAAAATCGGCGAAACGATTAAAAAGGCTTTAGGCGATCCGGTATTCCCCCAAGACGCGCTAGACGCCGCTTTGCAAATTGACAAACAGCTGGATTCTTTCAAGCAAGACAATTTGATTGATGTTAAGCCCTTAAAAGATGTTTTAGCCCAACTAGAAGCCGAATTGAGAAAAGCCATTAATTTCCAAAAACAATGGCTCAATTCTACCAAACCTAATTGATAGGGTTTAAAAAAAGAACTTCACACTAACCATAAGGTTGCTCCTGTCTTGTGTGTTTGCCTTAAAGGCTTTATCAAAAGGGCTAGTGAGATCATTAACCTTATAGCCAGTGTGCATGCTGACCACATAGTATTCTAAATTCACATCAACTCTAGCAAAAGAACCCCATTTATAGCCCAAGTTCAAGTTGATGGATCTTTCGCTCGCTCTAGTGGCATAAGTGTATCTGCCTAAAATACCCCATAAAAACCCTCTATACACTCCTCCACCAAAGACATACCCAGAAACAGCGTCTGCGGTAATAGCGTTACTAAAAAACCCACCATAAACGCTGTTATTTCTGTAATTAAAAGGGACGGGGTTACCATACCAGCCAATCCTTGCGTTAGCGTTGCCAAAATTTTGGTAATAACCAAAGCCAAAGTTAAATTCGTTGTAGTCAAAGCGTTGGTGGATAAAAAGCGATGCGCCCCATTCGCCAATTTTAGAGTTACGCCAATACACATCGTATAAATCTTTAGCATAAACAGGGAAAATCACATTAATAGTGGTTTGAGCCCTTAGCCCTAAGCCTTTGAATTTCGGGTTGCTGTCAATATGGATTTTAATCCCGGGCGCTCCGTAAGTCTTAGGTAAAAAATAAGCAAAAGGCATGACTTGAACACGCTTGCTAGAAAAATAGAGTTGCGCGGCATGGATGCCATCATCAACTTCTTTTCTGCCATCTTCAGTTACAATAGGGGCATACCAATCCCGTATCCATTGCCCAAAAGCTAAAGCCCTCCCAAAAGAACTAAACCATTTTAACGCTATTTTAGAATTGATTTTATAATCCAGTTCAAAACCCTGTGTGTAGGAACTCATAAAATCCATGTTAGAGAGGTAGCGCCCTAGCTTTAGGTGGAATTTATCGCCATAAGAATAAAACAAATAGGAATTATACAGCACATAATTACGGGTGTGAGCGTCAGATTCTATGATGGAGTCTTTCCAAGGAGCGTTGCCTAAAAACCCCCACCAACGCCCTATCATGTAAAAAAGTTCTGAGCCATAGATTTGATGCGTGGCTTGGTCTATGAGCGTTTTGGTGGAATCGTAAGCGAGCGCTCCTAAAATCCCCCCAACGCCTATTTTTAAGCTGTGTTTTTCAATGTTTTTAGGGAGCAGATTGGAATCCACTTGAAGCTTGATCGTGGCGGTTACAAAGGTGGCTGTAGGGAAAATCCCTTCTTTGGAATTGAGTTTGGAATGGTTAAACCCCACTTTAGAAACAGATTCCGCTACCCCACTAAACTTATAATCAAAAGCCAACAAAGGGCTTTGATTGTAAAGAATGGAAACAAACAATAGAGGCAATTTTTGAAATTTTAACACAGAATAACCTTTGTTTAATTTTCGCTCGTATCATATTCCAATTTTATTAAAAAACCCATTAAAAATAAAAGTATTCAAATAATTATCTAAATATTATTCTTTTTTTGTTTCGCTTTCATTTTTATCGGCTCAAAAGAATACCCTAAAGCCTGATAGATTTGATTGTGGTAACGGACTTGATTGTCTTCCAAACTCTCTTGAAAAGATTTTTTAAAATGCGGATCTAGCGTGTTTAAAAACATCTCTAGCCCTATCGCGCTAGAATAATTCACCCAATCATGCCTTAAATCGCTCTCTAATAAGGAAGCGTATTCTATCAGCGTTTCATCGCTGTTTTGCAAGGCATTGACAATGAATAAATTTTTCCTGTCTTTAGGCTGGGTGAGTAAGAGTAAAGAGGGGTTGAAATTGATTTGTGTGGAAAGGATTTTAAAGGGCTTATATTCTAAAAGCCCTATTTGAGAAAGAATCAGACCGCTTTTAGTGGTAGGGGTGTTTAAAATCAAAATAGAATTTTTAAAAAACGCATCGTTTTTTCTAAAATTTTTAGAAAAACTGGTGGCTTGTTTGTAAGAAATATTTTCTTGGTGTTTGACTTCAATGCTTAAAGACTCCGTGATTTGCCTCAAGCGTTCGCCTATCAGGCCATCATCATCGTATTCAATCACGGGCGAATTAGGGTTAATGAAAGCCGTGAGCATGCCTAATTGCTCTTTATAGTCAATCCCCCCAAAATACAAGCGCTCGCTTAAAGAACGTTCAGTTTGATTTTCCAATTGCGCTCTATTCACGGTAGGCACATAAGTAGGGGTATTGATAGTCGTGTTTTGGAGCAAATTTTCCACGCCCTCTTTAGTCAATAAGGCTATCACAAAAGGGAATTTTTCTTTTTCAATTTCTTTATAGGTTTGCTCTAATTTTTCAGGACTCTCTTCATCGCTGTCAAAGACTTGGATATTGAAATCGTTGTTTCTGGTGTTCAAATACGCTAAAAGGGTGTTCATCACCGAAATGGCATAACGCCCCACCACTTTTTTAGGCAGTAAAATCGCTAATTCAATCTTAGGCTCATAGCTTTCTTTAGCTGGGGTTTGAGAAGCGATGGATACGGGGTTGAGTTTGTTTAAAATGTCCTTGTAATAAGTTTTAAGGCTCTCATCTTGGTTGTTATCATCGTATTGAGACACAAAAGAAAAGATTTGATTTTGCAGCATCAAGTCTTTCAAACATTCCAAAGAGCAAGGCTCTGTTTTAATGATTTGCTGGTGCGCTGGAGGCAGTGGGGAAAACAGATAGCTTTTAGCGCTCAAACTTATCGCGCAAAAAGTGGAAACAATCAGCGCAAGGCGTTTGAAAAATCTTTTTCTTAAGGCGTATGGCATTTTTTAATATCTTTAAACTTGAATTTCCTAAAACCTTATTATAGAACATTTAGCCCTAACAAGGGGATTAATTTTACCCCTACAAAACTTGAGAGGATTTTCTAAAGCATGCGAGAGTAAACACGCTTGGACGCTCAAACCCTGTAAAATCCCCACTACAAGGACACAAAGCGAAAACCAAACCCCCACCAACTTTAATTTCTTCAACCATTAAAGGATTGCATCAAAGGAACAAATGGCACATGCTTTCATGTTTTGATTGTCCTCTAGCGCCAATTATAGATATAAGGCCTTAAGCTAATGCAATAATCTCTAGTGCTTAATATATCCTTACGCATGTCCACTAATTGCCCAGACAACACTTCTTGCACTTTTCTTAAATTGTTGATCTCAGTGTTTTGCGCACTGATTATTTTTTTTAAATCCCTTATTTCTTTAATCAAATCCGCATTACTGATCGCTTTATTGGCTTGCACTGGATCCGCGCTTAAAAAACCTAACGCCACGCATAAACTCACAACGACTTTTTTCATCACCGCTCTCCTTTTTATCCTCTCCCAACATTCAGCCATAGCCAAATAAAAGGGATCATTCCCTTTTAATGAAAACAAAACTAGAGCCTGAAATTCTCCATTAAGTTAAAGTTCATGTAGCGATAGATCTTGTCTTTTTGGCTCTCTAGCTTTTCACTCACTAAATTCATGTATTCTTCTTTAGTGGGGATTCGCCCTAGTAAAGCGCACGTCGCCCCAAGCTCCGCGCTGCCTAAATACACTTTAGCCCCTCTGCCCATACGATTATCAAAATTCCGTGTGGAAGTAGAAAAAACGACCGCATTATCCCTAACCCTCGCTTGATTGCCCATACACAAGCTACAGCCTGGGACTTCAGTCCTTGCCCCAGCAGCCCCAAAAATCGCATAATAGCCCTCATTAATAAGCTCTTGTTCGTCCATTTTACTGGGTGGCACTACCCAAAGGCGCGCTTGACTAGGAGGAGCGTTTTTAACGATTTCGCCAAAGGCTCTAAAATGCCCGATATTCGTCATGCAAGATCCAATAAACACTTCATCAATAGCGTGCGGTCTTTTGCCGGTCGTATCCGCTAAAACTTCGCTCAAAGTAGCGACATCATCAGGGTCATTAGGGCAAGCTAAAATAGGCTCAGTGATTTCTGCCACATCAATTTCAATGACAGCGGCGTATTGGGCGTTACTATCTGGCTCTAACAATACCGGCTTATCCACCCAAGCTTGCATCGCATCTCTGCGTTTTTTCAAAGTTTCTTTGTCTTCATAACCGCTCGCAATCATCTCATCAATGAGCTTGATATTGGATTTCAAGTATTCAATCATCGGCTCTTTATTCAAACGCACCACGCAAGCTGCCGCGCTCCTTTCTGCGCTCGCATCGCTTAGTTCAAAAGCCTGCTCCATTTTAATATCAGGCAGGCCTTCAATCTCTAAAATACGCCCGTTAAAGACATTGATTTTACCTTTTTTCTCCACCGTGAGTAACCCTTTTTTAATCGCATAATAAGGGATCGCATTCACCAAGTCCCTTAAGGTGATCCCAGGATTCATTTCCCCTTTAAAACGCACTAACACGGATTCTGGCATGTTCAATGGCATCGTGCCTGTAACCGCTGCAAAAGCGACTAACCCGCTCCCTGCCGGGAAACTAATGCCTAAAGGGAAACGGGTGTGGCTATCCCCCCCTGTGCCTAAAGTGTCAGGCAATCCCATGCGGTTCAGCCATGTATGGATCACGCCATCGCCCGGATGCAACGCCACACCGCCTCTTTGAGTGATGAAGCTAGGCAAGGTTGCATGCAAGCTCACATCGCTAGGCTTTGGGTAAGCGGCGGTATGGCAAAAACTCTGTAACACAAAAGGCGCATCAAATTTCAAACTCGCTAATTCTTTAACCTCATCTCTGGTCATCGCCCCTGTGGTGTCTTGACTGCCCACGGTGGTAACCTTTGGCTCACAATAAGTCCCAGGTAAGATCCCTCTTACCCCACAAGCATGGCCTACAATTTTTTGGGCTAAAGTGTAGCCTTTAGAGTCGCTTTTAGGAGTGGCTGGTTTTTTAAACGCTTCCGATTCGCCTAGCCCTAAAAATTTACGCGCTTTATTAGTCAAGCCTCTACCGATGATTAAAGGGATACGCCCAGAAGCCCTGACTTCATCTAACAAAGTTTCAGGCTCTAGTTTAAAAGCGCTAACCACCTTATCGTTTAGCGTGATTTCGCCTTTATAAGGATAGATTTTAATCAAATCGCCCTCTTTTAAATCTTTAACATCAGCCACAATAGGTAACGCCCCGCTATCTTCACAAGTCGCAAAGAAAATCGGAGCGATCACCCCCCCAATCACAATGCCCCCACTCCTTTTATTAGGCACAAAAGGAATGTCCTTACCAAAATGCCACATGATGGAGTTAGTCGCGCTTTTTCTAGAGCTTCCTGTGCCAACCACATCGCCCACATACGCTACAGGAACGCCTTTAGTTTTAATGGCTTCAATGCGTTGTTCGTAATTTTCAATCCGGTTTTTTAGCATGGCTTTGGCGTGTAAAGGAATATCGCTTCGTGTGAAAGCATCGCTCGCTGGGCTTAAATCATCGGTATTGGTTTCGCCATCAATCTTAAACACGCACGCTTCAATGCATTCATTCAAAGGCTCTTTATTCAAAAACCATTCGGCGTTCGCCCAAGACTCTAGCACTTCTTTAGCCAGAGCGTTAGTTTTGCTCATTGCGGCGATTTTATCAAACGATCCATAGACTAAAAGGGTGGTTTTTAAAGCTTTCGCGCTCTCTTTAGCGATGTTTTTGTCTTGACTTTCTAAGCCCACAATCAAAGGCTCTACATTATACCCCCCAAGCATCGTGCCTAAAAGAGTGGTCGCTTCCAAAGCACTAATGTGCGCGCATTCTAGTTTTTTTTGAGACAATTGGGCTAAAAATTCCGCTTTGACTTTCGCCCCTTCATCAACCCCAGGGCTTACCCTATGAATGAGTAATTCTTTAGCGAAAGCAGCGTTTGTGGGATCTTTCATCAAAATCTCAACGACGGCTTCCACTTGTTTAGCGCTTAAGGGGAGTGGTGGGATACCCTCACTTTTTCTTTCTAAAACGCTTTTTTTGTAATCTTCTAAAAAATCTTTCATCATTTCTCCTCTTTAAATAGCATTATTTGCTAATGCCCTAATCATTTGCCCCATGATAACAAAACTCTTTTTACTTTTAGTTAAGTTGTAAGAAACTTTAGCTACCATGCGATACAAAAAAGGATTTTAAGTGCGTTTTGGTAAAATTGATTATTTAAACATGCTCCCTTTTGATGTGTTTATCAAATCCTACCCCACCCCTTGTTATTTCAAACAATTCTTGTGGCTTAAAAAAACCTACCCCTCCAAACTCAATGAGAGTTTTTTATTCAGGCGCATTGATGCGGGGTTTATTTCTTCTATCGCTGGCTATCCATTCGCTCTTCATTCCTATTCTCTAGGCATTGTCGCTTATAAAGAAGTTTTAAGCGTGTTGGTTGTAAATAGAGAAAACGCTTTTGACAAAGAAAGCGCTTCTTCAAACGCCCTCTCTCAAGCGTTAGGGTTAAAAGGCGAAGTTTTAATCGGCAATAAAGCGCTGCAATTTTATTATTCCAACCCTAAAAAAGATTTTATAGATTTAGCCGCTCTTTGGTATGAAAAAAAACGCTTGCCGTTTGTTTTTGGGCGTCTGTGTTATTATCAAAACAAGGATTTTTACAAGCGTTTGTCTTTAGCTTTCAAACACAAAAAAACAAAAATCCCTTACTACATCCTTAAAGAAGCCGCTTTAAAAACCAACTTGAAACGCCAAGACATTCTAAACTACTTGCAAAAAATTTACTACACTTTAGGCAAAAAAGAACAATCAGGCCTTAAAGCGTTCTATCGTGAATTGTTGTTCAAACGCATCCAAAAACCCAAGCGTTTTTAGTCATTCGCCAAGTAAAAAATTTTAGAAAGGGTGTTTTTAAGCAAGATTAGGTTACAATCAAAAGTTTTATTAATGGATTAAGAAGGGATCATGCAAGCAAAGATAAAAAACAAGCGGGTTTTGGTGAAATTTTCTGGAGAAGCGTTAGCTGGGGACAACCAGTTTGGGATTGACATCCATGTGTTAGATCACATCGCTAAAGAGATCAGAAGTTTAGTGGAAAACGATATTGAAGTGGGTATTGTGATTGGTGGAGGCAATATCATCAGGGGGGTTAGCGCGGCTCAAGGGGGGATCATTAGGCGCACCAGTGGGGATTATATGGGCATGTTAGCCACCGTGATTAATGCGGTAGCGATGCAAGAAGCTTTAGAGCATATCGGTTTAGACACAAGAGTGCAGAGCGCCATTGAAATCAAAGAGATTTGTGAAAGTTATATTTATAGGAAAGCGATCAGGCATTTAGAAAAGGGTAGGGTGGTGATTTTTGGCGCTGGCACGGGAAACCCGTTTTTCACCACCGATACTGCCGCCACTTTAAGAGCGATTGAAATTGGATCGGATCTAATCATTAAAGCGACTAAAGTGGATGGCATTTATGACAAAGACCCTAACAAATTCAAAGACGCCAAAAAATTAGACACTTTAAGTTATAACGATGCCTTGATAGGGGATATTGAAGTGATGGACGATACCGCTATTTCTTTAGCTAAAGACAATAAGCTCCCCATTGTGGTGTGTAACATGTTCAAAAAAGGGAATTTGTTGCAAGTGATTAAGCACCAACAAGGCGTGTTTTCTATGGTAAAATAAGCCCTTTAAAATTGGATAGAGTTCAAAATAAAAGGATCATTTTGAAAAAAGAGAGAACAGAGAGTTTAGTCGCTCAAGCCTTAAAAAATATTGGGAACGATCGCTACATGCTAGATAATTTGGTTTTCGCTCGTGTGAAGCAACTAAACGCTGGAGCCAAAACTTTAGTGAATATGGACCCTAAGCGTCATAAATTAGTGGATATTGCTATCAGAGAAATCGCTGAAGGGAAAATTGATATAGACAGGATAGATGAACGAAATTGACAAATCCGTTGATATCGGATTCTTACGGATTCTGGATGTTATTAAAAAAGTTACGACTCCAAAGGGTGGCATTGAAATCTTAAGGACTTTAATTGATTTCACGCCCAAAATTGAAAACGCCCTAAATTTAGCGACCAAAAGCCACAAGGGGCAATACAGAAAGAGCGGCGAGCCTTATATTGTCCATCCTATTTGCGTGGCGAGCGTGGTGGCGTTTTGTGGGGGCGATGAGGCGATGGTGTGTGCTGCGCTTTTGCATGATGTGGTAGAAGACACGCCCTGTGAGATTGAAACGATTGAGCGAGAATTTGGGCAAGATGTGGCTAATTTAGTGGATGCGCTCACTAAAATCACTGAAATCAGGAAAGAAGAATTAGGCGTGAGTTCTCAAGATCCCAGAATGGTGGTTTCAGCCCTCACTTTTAGAAAGATCCTTATTAGCGCGATACAAGATCCAAGAGCCTTAGTGGTGAAGATTAGCGACAGGTTGCACAACATGCTCACCTTAGACGCTTTGCCCCATGACAAGCAGGTGCGTATTTCTAAAGAAACTCTAGCGGTGTATGCCCCCATAGCGAGCCGATTGGGCATGTCTTCAATCAAAAATGAATTAGAAGACAAGAGCTTTTATTATATTTATCCAGAAGAGTATAAAAATATCAAGGAGTATTTGCACAAAAACAAGCAGTCTTTACTTTTAAAACTCAACGCTTTTGCGAGCAAGTTAGAAAAAAAGCTTTTTGACAGCGGGTTTAGCCATTCGGATTTCAAACTCGTTACAAGGGTGAAGCGCCCTTATTCTATTTATCTTAAGATGCAACGAAAAGGTGCGGTCAATATTGATGAAATTTTAGACTTGTTAGCCATTAGGATTTTATTGAAAAACCCGATTGATTGCTACAAGGTTTTAGGGATTATTCATTTGAATTTCAAACCCATTGTCTCTCGTTTTAAAGATTACATCGCTTTACCGAAAGAAAATGGCTACAAGACAATACACACGACCATTTTTGATGAATCTTCTGTTTATGAAGTGCAGATCCGCACCTTTGATATGCACATGGGGGCGGAGTATGGTAATTCAGCCCATTGGAAGTATAAAGCTGGGGGCGTGGATCATGAAGATCATCATGAGGGCATGCGGTGGTTGCAAAATTTTAAATACCATGACAGCGATCTAAAAAACGACCCTAAAGAATTTTACGAACTCGCTAAGAACGATTTGTATCGTGAAGATATTGTCGTTTTTTCGCCCCATGGGGACACTTACACCTTACCGGTGGGCGCGATCGCTTTAGATTTCGCTTACATGGTGCATAGCGATTTGGGCGATAAAGCCACGGACGCTTATATCAATAGTAAAAAAGCCTTACTCAATCAAGAATTAAGGAGTGGGGATGTGGTTAAAATCATTAAAGGCGATAAAGTAATACCTCGTTTCATTTGGATGGATCAGCTTAAAACTTCTAAGGCTAAAAACCATTTGCGCATCCAAAGAAGAAACCGCTTGAAAGAGATTGACACTAAGAGCATGATCAATATCTTAGCGACTTTTTTTGGGCGCTCTGTTTTTGAAGATGCGGATTTGAAAGATTATAAAAACTTTGAAGAAAAATTAACAGATTGTGGGGTGGAGACCACCTTAACAGAAGCGATGAAAAGCTTTGAAAATTTGGCCAAACTCACTGAAGAGATTGAAAATAAGGTGTTTTCCTTGAAAGAAGACGCGATTTTGGAATACCAAGAGATGAGTTTATGGACTCGAGGTTTGAGGTATTTGGGTTTTAAAACCAATGTTTTGAATTTTTTAACCCCCAACCGGCAATGGCAGTGTAAGGAATTGGAGCATTTTAGCGTTTGTTCAAGCAACGCTTTAGAAATCAAACAGGTGTTATTGAATGATTGTTGTTACCCTAAATATGGCGATGAAATCATTGCGATCGTAACGGATTTGAAAGATCCAAAGGCGATTGCACACCATAAATTTTGCAAAAAAGCGATGGTGGAAGTGGATTCTAAAGTGCCGATGGTTTATATAGAATGGCACAAGCGGGATCGAACGATTTATAAAATGATGTTTTATTTAGGAGAGAAAAAGTCGGTTTTAGCGAGTTTATTGACTTTTTTAAACAGGAATGAATGCAATATTGTGGGCGTGTCTTACTTAGGCTATAAGGACAAATATTCTAGCCATTGCGAAGTGAGTTTTGAAATAGCCACGGATAAGGCGGATTGGATGAGGGCTTTAATCAATCGCAAATATCAGGATAGGATTGTAGAATTATCCAGTCTGGATGACGCTTATGAACTACAATAAGCCTAATTAAGGGATAAACATGGAACAAAAAATCAGTGTGGCCTTAAAAGAGATCAAAAGAGGCGCTAATGAAATCATTGGATTAGAATACATTGAAAAGCTGGTGAGAAAATATTATGAAACCAATGAACGCTTTATCGTTAAGGCCGGTTTTGATCCTACCGCTCCCGATTTGCATTTAGGGCATACGGTATTGATCCAAAAATTAGCTTTATTGCAGCAATATGGGGCTAGGGTTAAGTTTTTGATTGGGGATTTTACCGCTATGATAGGCGATCCTACGGGGAAAAATGAAACGAGAAAACCCCTAAATCGGGAGCAAGTCTTAGAAAACGCTAAAACTTATGAAGAGCAAATCTATAAGATTTTAGATCAAAGACACACCGAAGTGTGCTTTAATTCCACTTGGTTGGATACTTTAGGCGCAAAGGGCATGATAGAATTGTGCGCGAAGTTTTCAGTCGCTAGAATGCTAGAAAGGGACGATTTTGCTAAACGCTACAAAGAAAACCGCCCCATTAGCATCGTGGAATTTTTATACCCTTTGCTGCAAGGCTATGATTCAGTGGCGATGGGTGCGGATATTGAGCTTGGGGGCAATGATCAAAAGTTTAATTTGCTGGTGGGGCGCTTTTTGCAACGAGCTTATGGTTTGAATAAAGAGCAATCTATCATCACCATGCCTTTATTAGAAGGGCTTGATGGGGTGCAAAAAATGAGTAAAAGCTTGGGGAATTATGTGGGGATCACTGAAGAGCCTAACGCGATGTTTGGGAAGATCATGAGCGTGAGCGATGATCTCATGTGGCGATACTACACGCTTTTGAGCGCTAAGACTTTAGAAGAAATTGAAGACTTAAAACATGGTATTTTACACCAAACCTTACACCCTAAAGCCGTTAAAGAGGATCTCGCTAGTGAAATCGTGGCTCGTTATTATGACAACGATCAAGCCCTCAAGGCTAAAGAGCAATTTTCTAAAGTGTTTAGCGCAAACCTTTTGCCTGAAATTTTATTAGAAAGCGATTTTGATGAGGGGGTGGGGGTTTTAGATGTTTTAAAACAGATTGGCTTTTGCCCATCCACTTCACAAGCCAGGCGCGATATTCAAGGGGGAGGGGTAAAGATTAATCAAGAAGTGGTAAAAGATGAGAGTTATCGTTTTGTTAAAGGAAATTATGTTATACAGCTTGGTAAGAAAAGATTTATGAAATTAAATATTAACTAATATTAAGGAAAGAGCTATGGTATCAACACTCAAACCGCTAAAAATCGGTAAGCACACCATAAAATTCCCTATTTTTCAAGGGGGCATGGGTGTGGGGATTAGCTGGGATGAACTAGCTGGAAATGTTGCCAAAGAAGGGGCTTTAGGAGTGATTTCAGCCGTAGGGACTGGTTATTATAAAAACATGCGCTTTGTAGAAAGGATTGTGGCTAAAAAACCCTTTGAAGCCTTGAATTTTTACTCCAAAAAAGCGTTGAATGAGATTTTTGCAAACGCTAGGAAAATTTGCGGGAACAACCCTTTGGGGGCGAATATTTTATACGCTATCAATGACTATGGCCGTGTTTTAAGGGACTCTTGTGAGGCGGGGGCGAATATTATTATTACAGGGGCTGGTTTGCCCACCAACATGCCTGAATTCGCTAAGGATTTTAGCGATGTGGCGCTCATCCCTATTATTTCTTCAGCGAAGGCTTTAAAAATCCTTTGTAAAAGATGGAGCGATCGCTATAAAAGAATCCCGGACGCATTCATTGTGGAAGGGCCTTTGAGTGGGGGGCATCAGGGCTTTAAATACGAAGATTGTTTCAAAGAAGAATTCCGATTAGAAAACTTAGTGCCTAAAGTTGTGGAAGCTTCTAAAGAATGGGGGAATATCCCTATCATCGCTGCTGGGGGGATTTGGGATAGGAAGGATATAGACACCATGTTAAGTCTTGGAGCGAGTGGGGTGCAAATGGCGACTCGTTTTTTAGGCACGAAAGAATGCGACGCTAAAGCGTATGCCGATCTTTTGCCCACGCTCAAAAAAGAAGATATTTTACTCATCAAATCGCCTGTAGGCTATCCGGCTAGGGCTATTAATACTGGGGTGATCAAACGCATTGAAGAGGGTAACGCGCCCAAAATCGCATGCGTGAGCAATTGTGTAGCGCCTTGTAACAGGGGTGAAGAGGCTAAAAAAGTGGGCTATTGTATCGCTGATGGCTTGGGGCGCAGTTATTTAGGGAACAGAGAAGAGGGGCTTTATTTTACCGGGGCTAATGGCTATAGAGTGGATAAGATTATCAGCGTGCATGAATTGATTAAAGAGCTTACAGAGGGTTAATTTGTAGTGCTTGTGAGGTTAGGGGTTGTTGCTTGTCTTTTTTGGCTTCATTACGCTTATGCTACAACCCTTAAAATTACTAACATTGTGCCTTTTGGATCTAGCAGTGTTAAAATGGTGTTCAATCAAGAAATTAAAAAATTCAAAGAAGTTCCGCTCAAAAATTTTAAGAGTTATTTGGAATTAGAAGCGGTTCTAACCATTCCTAAAAAGCATTACCAATTCTCCAAGCAATCTTTTATCACGATCGCACAATTCAGCCCTAAATTAGCGCGAGTGGTTATCGGCTATGCTCCTAAAATGACTTATGAAGTTAAGATTCTTAAAGACAAGCTCTATGTTTCTATTATGGAGAAAAAGCCCTTAATAAGGCATCAAATGACGCCCAAACCACCCAAACACCATGCACTCAAGCACCAGACGCCAAAACCCACCCCTAAACCCATTAAAAAAGAGGCTAAAAAGTCTAAAGAGGTTAAAGAGAAAACGCCAACTAAGCATGCGCATTCAAAGCATGCGCACTCTCCATTGAACGAAAGGAGCGCTAAAAAAGAAATCCCTAAAAAAGAAATCCCTAAAAAAGAAGCAGAAAATGAGAATAAGAACCCAATTTTTATAATAGAAAAAAATGATACTTGGATCAAAACCAAGCGCAAAAAACACAAAAAGATCGTTTTGGACGCTGGGCATGGGGGGAAAGATTGCGGGGCGATGAGCGCGAATTTGGTGTGTGAAAAGGACATTGTTTTAGAAGTGGTGAAGTTTTTGCATAAAGAGCTTAAAAAAAGAGGCTATAGCGTTTTATTGACAAGGGATAAGGACATTTACATTGATTTAGTGGCCCGAACGGAATTAGCCAATAAAAAAAGCGCGGATTTATTCATCTCAGTGCATGCCAATTCCATCCCTAAACGCTCCACCTCTAACGCCCATGGCATAGAGACTTATTTTTTATCCACCGCAAGGAGTGAAAGGGCTAGGAAAGTGGCTGAGCAAGAAAATAAAGACGATGTGAATTTAATGGATTATTTTTCTAAAAGTTTGTTTTTAAATTCATTGAACACGCAGCGATTGATCGTCTCTAACAAATTAGCGATTGACGTGCAATACGGCATGCTCCAAAGTGTCCGTAAAAATTACCCTGATGTGGTGGATGGGGGTGTTAGGGAGGGGCCTTTTTGGGTGTTAGCCGGGGCTTTAATGCCTTCAATTTTAATAGAAATTGGTTATAATTCCCATGCGATAGAATCTAAACGCATCCAAAGCAAACCGTATCAAAAAATCTTGGCTAAGGGCATTGCTGATGGCATTGATAGTTTCTTCAGCAAGAATGATTAGGCAATGATTAGGCTATAGATGAATTTTTATCAAAAGATATACACGCATAAAGTCGTTTTTTCTTCATTGTTTTTTTTGTTGTTTTTATTCAACATAGAAACTTTGTTGTTTTCGCATTTCAGCGATGATTTTTCCCAATTGTTTTTTTTGTTTGAAAACCATGTTTATGATTTCATTATCAAATTAGATTACTTGGGGCTAATAGGCGTTTCTTCAATTTATTTGCTTGCGCTTATTTTAAAGCCTTTCACCCTCACGCGCCAAAAATGCGCTTGTATAGGGATATTATGCCTTTTTTTCTACGCTTGGAATTTTCCTATTAAAAATTCTTCAATAGCGCTTTATGTTTTCTATTTCGCGCTGTTAGGGACTTTATTGTGGCGTTTTTTAGGGGCTAGCATGAAGCAATCTTTCTTGCCCTCTATGAATATTTGCGTCGTGTGGGTTTTTGCTTCTTCTTTACAGAGCTTTAGATTTTTAAGCGTGTCTGATTGCGTGGATTTTTCGCTTTTTATGCTCGCTCTTTTTTTATTGATACTGGTTTTAATCTATCACAAACGCCTTTTTGGGCTGTATGAATACGCTAACACGCTTATTTTGATCGTGGGGCTTTGTGTGGTCGTGCTATGCTCTAGCATGTTCATTCAAACTAAAGAATACTATGGCATGCGATTGGGTTTTTATTTTTTAGGCTTGTTAGGGTGGCTTTTAGAATACATCCATAACACTTTAAGGCGTTTGGAGCATAAGATTTAAAGGCTTGGCTCTCATTCAATAGGGATTGTTAAAGCTTTTTGATTGAGTGTCCTTGATTGAGTGTCTTTTTGGGGCTTAAAAGGGGTTTAAGAAATCTTAAAGAGGTTTGATGATCTTTTGTTTTTGGCGTTCTTGCTCTAATTTAGCCACTTGAGCGAAGACAATCGCTACCGCTTCAAACAATTCTTCTGGTATGGTAGCGTTTAATTTCACGTCTCTATAAAGCTCTCTAGCGAGCGTTTTATTTTCTATAATTTCTATATCATGCTCTCTAGCGATGCCCTTAATCCTAATGGCTAAATAATCCGTGCCTTTAGCCACCACCACAGGCACAGGGTGTTCTTCATCAAATTTGAGAGCGACGGCATAATGGGTAGGGTTAGTTACCACAACATTGGCTTTAGGGATTTCTTGCATCATTTTATTCGTGGCGTTTTTTACCATCATCTGGCGGATTTTGGCTTTGATTTCTGGGTTTCCTTCTTGCTGTTTGTATTCATCCTTAACTTCTTGCTTGGTCATTTTTAAAGAGTTGGTGTATTGGCGGCGCTTGATGACTAAATCTATAAAAGCCAAGACAAAAAATAAAAATAAAAGCGAAGAAATGAGCCATAACGCCTTGCTTTTAAACCATAACAATTGGCCTTGCAAATTCAAAAGAGCCGCATGGTTTAATTCCCCTAAAAACAAGGAAAAGATGAAAAACCCCAGGAAAAAAGCTAAAAAAACTTTTAAAGTGATCAAACTCCCATCAAGGAGCTTTTTTAAAGAAAAAAGGTTTTTAACGCCATTGATAGGGTTGATTTTAGAAAATTTAGGCTCAATGACTTTAGGGGCAAAGAGCCATCCAAATTGCAAGACATTAGACAAAAACGCCACCACCATTAAAATGATTAAAACAGGTAAAAGCAATAAAAAAGTGTCTTTAGCCAGCTGGTTAAACAGCTCTTGAACGCTTTCTTTGCTAAAATCTAGGGAAAAATCTTTCAACACATGGCGATACATCTCGCTAAAGCCATCCACCCACCATATAAAAAAAACAAAAATACTCATTAGCCCAGCCAATAACCCTAAAACCCCCACCACTTCCATGCTTTTAGGCACATTGCCTTCTTCTCTGGCTTTTTGGATTTTTTTCGCGCTAGGGAGTTCGGTCTTTTCTTCTTCTTCAGCCATTTGATCCCTCTTTTAAAATTTGAACGGCTAATTCATAGTCTTTTAGGGTGTTGAGGTTTAAAAACTCTTCTTCTTTATCAAAATGGATAGCGGTTGAAGAGGCGTTTTTGATAAGATCGCTCAAGCGATAATTTTGCGTTTTAAGGGCGTAATTAAGGGCGTTAAGGATACTTTGATGCCACAAAGAAATCAAATAATGTTCTTTTGTGGGGCTTTTAGCATAGACTACGCTAAAGTTTTGAATCCCACAAAGAGCCTTAATGCTTTCAAAGGACACTAAAGGCGTATCTATGGCGATAAAAAAAATATAAGGGGTTTGCAGCGTTAAAAAAGCGTTATGAATGCCAAAAAGGGGTGAAAAAAGGCCACTCTCTTTTTCTAAAAGATAGGGAGCGTTTAATGCGTAAGATTTTTTAGCGCTGATAATGACTTGTTTGAAAAGTTTTAAAAGGCGCGAGTATTGGTATTCTAAAAGGCTAGAATACGATTTTAAAGGCATGAGAGCCTTATTGATTTGAATGTTATTGATGGTAAAACGAGAGCTTTTGCCCCCAGCTAATAAAACGCAAGGAATGTTATCAATGATAGGGTTTTTCAAAAATTCTATCCATTTTGATGTTGTTAAGTTATTGTTTATTATGTTACACTAAAAGCTTAAATAAAAGGGCATAAGGGAAAAGGGAGTGTTAGTAGATAGCTTTAATAGGGTTATTGATTATATTAGGGTGTCTGTAACCAAACAATGCAATTTCAGGTGTCAGTATTGCATGCCTGCTACGCCATTAGATTTTTTTGATGATGAAGAATTGTTGCCTTTGGATAATGTTTTAGAATTTCTTAAAATCGCTATTGATGAGGGCGTTAAAAAAATTAGAATCACGGGTGGGGAGCCGCTATTACGCAAGGGTTTAGACGAGTTTATCGCTAAATTGCACGCTTACAATAAGGAAGTAGCGTTAGTTTTAAGCACTAATGGTTTTTTACTCAAAAAAATGGCTAAGGATTTAAAAAATGCCGGGTTATCACGGGTGAATGTTTCATTAGATTCTTTAAAAAGCGATAGGGTTTTAAAAATCTCTCAAAAGGACGCTCTTAAAAACACGCTAGAAGGGATTGAAGAGTCCTTAAAGGTGGGTTTAAAACTCAAATTAAACATGGTTGTGATGAAAGGCGTTAATGATGATGAAATATTAGAGCTTTTAGAATACGCAAAAAATAGGTGCATACAAATCCGCTACATTGAATTTATGGAAAACACGCATGCTAAAAGTTTGGTTAAAGGCTTGAAAGAGCGAGAAATTTTAGATTTGATCGCTCAAAAATATCAAATCATTGCGACAGAAAAACCCAAACAAGGGTCTTCTAAAATCTACACGCTAGAAAATGGCTATCAATTTGGCATTATCGCTCCGCATAGCGATGATTTTTGCCAATCTTGCAATCGTATCCGTTTGGCTTCTGATGGCAAGATTTGCCCATGTTTATACTATCAAGACGCCATAGACGCTAAAGAAGCGATCATAAATAAAGATACAAAAATGATGAAAAGGCTTTTAAAACAATCTGTCATCAATAAACCAGAAAAAAACATGTGGAATGATAAAAACAGCAAAACTCCCACAAGGGCGTTTTACTATACAGGGGGGTAGGGGAAAATATTTATTATTTTAAATCTTTTTATAAAAATAAAGCGGTTTGTTTAGGATTTTTGGCTGTAGTGGTTAGGATCAAACAATAAGGAGGTCTTCATGGAAAAAGTCCTAGCGTTTTTTATTCCCGGCTTTTTTAGTTTCCGGTCTTTCGGGGGGGGGGGTTACTTATAAGCCTACCCTAAAATCCCCAAAATCTCTCGCTTTTTTTAAATCTCTCTTTTTTGGAGTTAGGTCATGAAAAAAGATAGAGAAAAAAACAAAAATACAGCAACATTACAGACGCAACCACCATGGGTTCAACTGCTGAAGAGAGCACACTTTATGCTAGCGCCAATAGAGAGCATTTTTCTGCTTGGGATAGATTAGAAGAGATCTCAAAAAGGAAGATAAACCCCAAGTATATTAATCAAAATATCAACCAACAAGCGGGGTACTCTGCTGAAATCAAAGAGCAAGCCCGTGTTAATGCGCATAATATCCTTGCAAAAAAAGGGGAAAGGATAGTGCAATATGATGATCTTTCTAGCGAGCGAAAGGCTCAGGTTAAAAAGTTTATCCCAAACTATGCCACGCCCAAGAAGAACCACGAAATCGTGGATTATATCAGTGTGGATGAAAAGGGGAATGTCATTCCTGGCACGCTCACGCAAAGTAAATTTGTGGGCAGAAATGGTGAAGAGTGTTTTAAAAAACTCTTATCTAAAGACTATGAAAAATATTTTGAAAACGGCGCGAAGATGAAAATCGCTAGGAATCATTATTGGGATTTTCAAAGAGCGGTCAATACCAGGATCAAGAGCCTAGAATCTCAAATCGCTAAACAAAAGGGACTTGGCGATTTTCAAAAAGTCGCTCATTTAGAGGAAAAACTCCAAAAATGCAAAACAATCAAAGCCCATACAAGGCCTGCGAGCTCCACTAAAGGAGAGGCGATTGAAGCCAGATTGAATCCAAATCTCTCCACTGCCAAAGGTGTTGTCAGCGTTTCGCATCGAGCAGGAATGAACGCTGCACAAACCGGTGCGTTGATAGGTGGTGTGGTCTCACTCGCAACGAATGTTTATGAATGTGTCGCAAATGGCAAGGATCCTATAAAAGCACTCAAGCACACCCTTGTTGCTACCGCAAAGGGTGGAGCGCTTAGTTATGGTAGCGCGTTTGCAAGCTCATCTTTGGGAGGTTGGATGCAAAGCAGCGCTAATAGAATCATCCAAAGCCTTGGCAAGGGTTCATTGCCTGCGATGATTGTGGGTGCTTGTGTGACAAATGCTACGGTTTTAATTCGCTATCTTTCTGGAAAGATTGATAGAACAGAGCTTCTTAAACAGCTTGGGAAAGCTAACACCACTCTTGTAAGTAGTGGGGCTATGGCAGTTGCTGGGCAAGCGCTCATCCCCATTCCTGTGGTTGGGGCGTTGATTGGGGGCTTTGTGGGTGCAGCGTTGAGTGAAACTTTTTTTAACGCTTTTCTAAAGGCTCGAGAAGAGGTTAAATTGGCGCGCCAAAGGCGTATTGAGATTGAAAGAGAATGCCGTGAAATCATCAAGCTGTTAGAGGCGTATCAAAATCAATTTAAGGAGGTGTTTGAGCGGTATTTTCATGAAACCACCAAGTTTTTCAATCAGAATTTTGATGAGCTTGAGCGGGCGCTTTATGCAGGCGATGCGGATTTGGCCATAGGAGTCAATAATAAGATCCAAGAGAAAATAGGCCAAAAACCCTTGTTTAATAATACCCAAGAATTTTCGGAACTCATGAATAATGGTAGAAAAATAGAAATTTAAAGGAGAAAACATGGAAAAAAATGATAGATATGAGATTGTAACCAATGTGATAGAGTCGTTAGAAAATGGTGGTTCTTTCAATCAAAGAGATCGTGAGAAATTCATGCAAACCGCTAGAACGCATGGGATTGAAGATAGCGTTATTGAAGAAATTATTGATATTGGTCAAACGCTCAGCCTTATCTACCGCCGTGAAGATCTTATTGATGCAAGCGATTTGCCAAGAGAACAAAAGAAAACCATGCACGCTGAGCTTCAAAAAAGCATTGATGAAAATCTAAAAGCTTTAGAAAATATCAAAAATAACATTTAAGGAGAAAACATGCCATTACCATTTATTTTAGGAGGGCTAGCCCTAGCGACAGCAGGATATGGGTTAAAAAAAAGTTTTGATGCAAGCGACACTGCTAATACTGCTAATATAGCTATCAAAAAAGCCAACGATTTAAAAGAGGAAGCAAAAAGAAAAGCTGATAATGCGCAGTCTAGTTGCAATCAAGCTTTAGTGAGATTGGGTAAGAAAAAACTCCATGTCCAAAGTTATAGCATGTCAAGTTTTGTGAAAGAGTTCAATCAATTGAAAGGTCGTGAGTTTGTCGTCAAAGTTGCCGACATGCAAGATCTTCGCAAGCAAGTCTCAAATGCACAAAATTTATTTAGCCAACTTAATACCAATGGTATGACTGATGAGAGTATTATAGAGAAAATGCTTATAGGCTATGGTAGGTTAGGTGTTTCTAATTTTACTGCTGGTGCTATTATGGGTGGAGGGCTCGCTGCGAGCGGTCTTGCGGGTGCGGCAGTATTTGGAGGGCTTATAGCCGGACCCGCACTCGCTATTTTGGGGGCTTTGAGTGTCGCTAAAATGGAAAAAAGCTAGAAGATGCCAAAGCTTATTATTCTCAAGTTGAAGCAGCCGTTAAAAAAGCAGATGTAGTGATTGATAATCTCCAAGCCGTTAGGAAAATGGCAGATCTTTTCACCAGGCAGATCACAAAGTTTGATGCACTGTTTTTCTCGTTTGCTCAAGATGCCATCGCCACGATGAAAAAGCATAACTACGATACCTCTCGTTACAATCAAAAAGAAAAAGATCAGCTCAGCGTTACCGTTTCAACGCTCCTTAGTTTGAGCGCTTTTTTGAAAGCGCCTATCATGGACGAACACCAAAAGCTCACTGAAAAAGCACAAAAAGCCCTTAATCTCATGCGAGATCAGACGGATAGCTTAGAAAATGGGAATTATAGCTTGCGTGGTATCAGATTTAGGCAGGCACGACTTGAAGATCTAAGAGACGATAAGACTTCTTAAGACTATAGAGCTTTAAAAGAGGAAAAAAGGACACAAAATAGAGGGTATAAAGAAGCGAGCATGGAAGAATCAAAAAAGCAAACAACTCCTGATCGTTTCTCTTGCACCTCTTGTGGGCTTTGCTGTAAAAATATCGCCGGGATTATTGAGCTTATTGAGTTTGATGCTGGCAATGGGGTGTGCAAGTTTTTGGATTTAGAAACCAATCTGTGCAAGATTTATGAATCGCACCCGTTAATTTGCAGGATTGATGAAGCGCACAAAAAGCTTTATTCTCATATTCCGCTTAAGGAATTTTATGCCAAAAACGCAGAGGTTTGTAATGCTTTACAAGAAGCAAACCATATGGATATAAGTTTTAGGGTTATTCTTAATCAATAATTTAATTTTATAAAAACGCTAATAGCATTTTTTAATTTATTGTTCCACAAACACCGCATCAACCAAGTCTTCTATAAAGCGTTCTTCATCAAAAGCGATCAAATCGTCTTCTTTTTCGCCCATTCCTAAATAAAGAATGGGTAATTTCAACTCATACAGCACGCTTAAAATCGCTCCACCCTTAGAAGTGCCATCAAGCTTAGTCATGATCACGCCGTCTAACGCCAGAGTCTCATGGAAAATTTTCGCTTGCGTTAGCCCAGAACTCCCTTGCGTGCCGTCTAAAATAAGGAATTTATAAAAGGGGGCGTCTTTTAAAACTTTAGAGCAAGTGCGCGCGATTTTAGAAAGCTCGTTTTTAAGGTTGGTCTGGTTGTGCAGCCTCCCGGCGGTGTCTATAAAAACTTCATCTATATTTTTAGCGATCGCGCTTTCTATGGTGTTGTAGGCTAAAGAGCTTGGATCGCTCCCTTCTTTAGCACTAATGACTTGAACGTTAAGCTTTTCGCCCCATAGTTGGAGCTGTTTGACTGCGGCCGCTCTAAAGGTATCGCCGGCCCCTAAAAGCGCTTTTTTATGCTGTTTTAAAGAGAGTTTGGCTAATTTAGCGATCGTTGTGGTTTTACCCGCCCCATTAACCCCCACGATGAGATGCACTAAGGGTTTTGTGGTGATGGTCTTTAGGCGGGTTTTATCATAGTAACTTTCCCCACGCACAAAACGCAACAAGGCGACTTCCAATTGCTTGGGCGTAACTAAATCGCCTAAATGCTTTAACAGGCTCTCTATCAAATCGTATTGGATGTCAAAGCCAATCAAAATTTCTTCTAATTCCTCTTTAGGGATATTTTCACGCTTTTTTTCTTTCTCTTCGCCTTTAATCTTATTGACAATTTTTTTGAAAAAATTAAACATAATTTTTAATCCTTTAAGTGGGAAATATCAAATTGGAGCATTTCTGCTGGCACGATCCCTTGATACATTTTAATCAATTGGTGTTTGTCATACAAGAGCATGTTAAAAGAATGGTTTAAAGCGTCATGGTTTAAATGATCAAAAAGAGCGGTATCTTTAGGGTTTAAAATCATCAAATCAGTTTGAGAAGGCGCAATAAAGTCTTTGATTGCATCGCTTGAATAGGGTTGATTGAGTAAAATAAGCACCCTCAAACGATCTTTAAAAGTTTTTTTTAAGACGTTAAAGCTGGGGGCGTAATCTTTTAAAGAATTATCTAAAGCGCTTAAAATCAATAGGGTAGGGGTGTTAGGATCCGGGCTGATGTTTAGGGAATCTAAATCGCCCATAATCGTGTATTCTTGGTTATTCAGATCCATAGCGGTGTAGGTTTTAGGGCTATCTTGTTGGGTGGTATTGTTTTGAGAATCTTGAGATTTTTGAGAATTTTTACAAGCACTAAAACCCAACAAAACGATAAAAACCAGCGCGATAAAACGCAAAAAATAAGCCTTAATTCTCATTATAAACACATCCTTAAGAATAATAAAATGGTAACTAATAACCTAAAATTATACTATAATGTAAGTCTAAAATTTAAGGATTATAACCATTAAAACGATTTTTAGAGATTTTTGTAAAGAACGCTTGAAAAGGGCTAAAGCAAAAAATAAAGTCAGGGATAAGTTGGCTTGCAAGCTTTTGTTTTGGAAACTCAAAGATTATCAAAATATTTTATTGTATAGCCCATTAGGGCATGAGCTTGACATCAGGCCTTTGATTTTGAAGTTAAGACAAAAAAATAAGCATGTGTGGTTGCCTAAAAGCATCAAAAAAGGCGCTAATTTTTCTAAAGAGGGCTTTACTATCGCACCCTTTAGGTTGCCCTTAAGGCGTTTGGGGTGGTTTGATGAGCCGAGTTTATCGCACTGTTATAAGCGAGAATTAGATTGCATTGTCGTGCCGATCTTAGGAATGGATACAAGCTTTAGGCGCGTGGGTTTTGGGCTAGGCATGTATGATAGGAGTTTGCCCCAATTGCTCAAAAGGCAACTAAAACGCCCCTTAATCGTGTTTGTGAGTAGGGAGTTAGCGATCGCTAATGGTATCCTTACAGACGCTTATGACATTGAAGCGAATCTTTACATGAATGCTCGTATCGTTATGAAGAATGATAAAAGGAAACATTATGAGCAGCGGGTTAATTTACATTTCATTAGAAGTCTTGGTAGCGTGTTTGATCACCGCTTTAATCATGTATTATGTGATGAAAAAGATCTATTATGCTAGAGGGCAAGCCATTTTAAAAGGTGCTTCAGCCAAAGCCAAATTAATGGAATTTCAAGCGAAATCTTTCGTGGAAGCTGAAGAAATGCGCATGAAAAGCCAAGAATGCAAGTTGCAACAGCAATATGAAAATAAGAATTTGCAACTCCAAACCCATTTTGATAAAAAAGAAGCGCATTTGAAGCATTTAGAAGCACAGCACAAAGAATTTGTAAGAGATGAAAAACGCTATTTGGAAAAGGAAAAAAAAGAGCTTGAAAAAGAACGCCAAATTTTAGAACAGGAGAAGGAAAATTTTAAAAAACAGCGCGCTATTTGTAAAGAAGCTCAAGCCAAAGCGCTAGACACGATGCTCAATTACATGGCTTACACCAAAGATGAAATTAAAAGCATGATCTTAGAGCAATTAGAAGAGGAACTAGAAGCACAAAAAAGCGCCTTAATCAGGCGTTATGAAAAAGAAGCCAAAGAAGAGGGCAAGAAAAAATCGTATGCCATTTTAGCGGAAGCGACAGCCCGTTTTGCGGGTGATTATGCGACAGAGAATTTAACAAGCCGTATCGCTTTGCCTTGCTCAGATTATGTGGGTCGTGTGATAGGAAAAGACGGGAAAAACATTGAAGCGTTTAAAAAGATTAGTGGGGTGGATATAGAATTTAGCGAAGACAGCAGCGAATTGTGCTTGTCCAGTTTCAATATTTATCGGCGTGAAGTGGCGAGCGAGACGATTAAAATTTTAATAGAAGACGGCCGTATCCAGCCTAATAGGATTGAAGAGGTTTATCACAGAGTCGCACGCAACATGGAAAAAGAATTGCTTTTTGAAGGGGAGAGCGTGGTGCTAGAATTAGAGCTTGGGGCTATGGAAGATGAGCTTAAAATTTTAATAGGCAAAATGCGTTACCGCTCCAGTTTTGGGCAAAACGCTTTACAGCATTCTAAGGAAGTCGCTCTTTTAGCCGGCTTGATTGCAGAACAGCTTGGGGGGGATAAAAAGCTCGCTAGAAGAGCGGGTATTTTGCATGATATTGGTAAAGCGCTCACCCAAGAGCTTGGGAGAGACCATGTGAATTTAGGCGTTGAGGTGTGCAAGCGCCATAAAGAAGACCCGGTCGTGATCAATGCGATTTATGCCCACCATGGGCATGAAGAGATCATGAGCGTGGAGTGCGCGAGCGTGTGTGCGGCTGATGCGCTTTCAGCAGGGCGTCCGGGCGCTAGGAGAAAGAGCGATGAAGAATACGCTAAACGCATGCAAGCTTTAGAAGAGATCGCGCTAGAATTTGATGGGGTGGAAAAGGCGTATGCGATGGAGAGTGGGCGAGAATTAAGAGTGATTGTCAAATCCAACCAAGTCAGGGACAATCAAGTGCCTATTATTGCCAGAAAGATCGCTAAAAGGATAGAAGAGAGCGCTCAGTATGTGGGCGAAGTGGGCGTGCAAGTGGTGCGAGAAAATCGTTTCAAAACAACCGCTACGCTCAAGCAATAATCAAGCCTTTTTCCCGCACCTTTTCCATATGCCTTTAGAAAAAACTTTATAGTAGATGAATGAGCGCAAAAAAGTTTCTGATGCGATCACTACAAAAATAAATTCCACCTTAAAATGATAGATTAAAAGCAAGTAAATAGGCATGATCCTTAACCCCCATAAGCTTAAGGTGTTAATATACAGTGAGACTTTAGAAATGCCAGCCCCCCTAAAAACTCCATCTAGCACAAAATACCCAATTAAGGGGGCTTGAGAGAGACCCACAGCGATCAAATAAGAGCGCGCCACTTCCAAAACTTCTTCATCTTGAGAAAAAAGGCTCGCAAATTCTTTAGCGAATAAGACTAAAACAATCCCTAAAACCCCCATTAAACCCATAGAGATTTTTAAAATCAAATGCGCGTATTCTGTGGCGATCTTTGGCTTGTTCGCCCCTAAATTTTGCCCTGTTAAAACCATTGCTGCGATCATAAATCCAAATCCGGGCATGAACGAAAAGGTTTCCACCCTAATGCCTATTTGCATGCCCGCTAACACCTTATCCCCATAGCTCGCTACAAATTTGGATAAGAGTATTAAAGAAAACAAGCTCAATAAGCGCTCAAACCCGGCCGGCCAACCCACTCTAAACATGGTTTTTAAAAAAGAAAAACGAAAGGTTATTTTGAATTTTAAAGGGATTTTTTTGATTTGTATCCAAAGACTAAGTGCGAGTAATTCCCAATAAGAGACAACCACATTCGCTAAAGCAGAGCCTACAATCCCCATTTCTTTAAAACCAAAATCCCCAAAAATCAAGGCTTGATTCAAGAAAATGCATGCGATGACCATGATGATTTTGACAATAAAGGGGGTTAGGGTGTCTGAAAAGCTAGCGAGCGCTGAAACTAAAACATTTTTTAAAAAAATACTCGGTAGCGCGATAACTAAGACTTCTAAATAATCTTGCGTCAATTGGCGCGAAGGATCTTGTAATTGCATCCAATTTAAAAAAGGCTCAATCAAAAAATAAGAAACAAACAGCACGCCCAAACAAATCACAAACGCCCCTATAAAAATACTGGAAAAAGCGTGGTTGATTTGAGTAAAATCCCTAGCCCCAACAAGCCTAGAAAGAATGGCGTTAGTGCCGGTGTATAAAATCGTATTGATGCCATAAAAAAGCATTAAAAATTGCAAGCCCACCCCTAAAGCCACAATGTGATGGTGCGAAATCTTACCCACAAAAAAAACCGAGAGCGCGACCACCAGCACATCTAAAAAAGCATTGACCCCAGAGGGTAAGGCTAAAGAAAAGATTTTCTTAACTTGATAGATTAGCCTAATAGTAACGCTCCAACCACCCCAAAAACAATCAAAGGAAGGTTATAGACTAAAAAAGTCGGCACGCATGTGTCATAGATATGATTGTGTTGGCTGTCTGCGTTAAGCCCGCAAGTAGGCCCCATGGTGCTATCGCTAGCTGGTGAGCCTGCATCGCCTAAGGCTGCGGCTATACCGATGAGTAAAATCATAGATTCCGTGCTAAAACCTAATTTCGCGCATAAAGGGACATAAAACACAGCGATGATAGGAATCGTGCCAAAAGAAGTCCCTATCCCCATAGTGATAAAAAGCCCTACAACAAGCATTAAAAAAGCCCCTAAAAGCTTCCCTTGGATCACGCTTGTGATCGCATTCACTAAGCCATCTATCGCATGCACTTTTTGCAACACTTCCCCAAACCCGCTAGCCACTAACATCACAAAAGCGATAAACGCCATCATCTTCACGCTATCATCCATTAAAGAGTCTGTTTCTTTAAACTTAATGCCACGACCTAGTAAGATAATCGCTAACGCTAAAAAGGCGGCTAAGGGCATCGAATCGGTGGCTAATTGGATCACAAACGCCACGACAATCCCTATAAAAGTCAAATAGTCATGGTAGTTTAATTGAAGCGAGGCGTAATCTTCTATATTAAAAGATTTTTCCTTGTAGTGCCTGGGTTTTTTGTATAGCGTTAATACGGCGACAAATAGCCCAACGACCATCGCTAATCCTGCTATCCACATCACTCCTGTGATTTGCGCTATGGTGGTGCTAACGCCATTGGCTTTCAATTGCTCTAAAATGGTGGTTTGAAAAATCAAGCCAAACCCTACAGGAAGCACCAAGTAGGGGGCTTGCAAGCCAAAGGTTAAAGCGCAAGCGACCGCTCTTCTATCCAATTCTAGCCGGTTCATTAAATGCAAAAGAGGGGGGATTAAAATAGGGATAAAAGCGATATGCACCGGCACTAAATTTTGCGAAAAGCATGCGATGAAAGCGATCAAAAAGCAAAAAGTGGATCGCTTGTAATCCATTAAGCCTATTAATTTATTCAAAGCGACTTTAATGAGATTGCTTTTAGCGATCGCTACCGCTAAAGCCCCTAAAAGGATGTAGCTTAAAGCGATGTTTAAATTGCCTTTCATACCGTCTATCATCACGTTAAAACTCTCTGTGATTCCAAGCCCTCCCATAAGCCCTGCTATGAGAGTCGCGCTAATCATAGAAAGCATGACATTGAGCCTTAAAAGGCTAAGAACGCACATGCAAATGATGGCTACAAAGGCAGGATTGCTCCATACAGAGCTATTTTCTAGCATTTTTGCTCCTTGTTAAAATAAAGATACCGCGCAAAAATGATAGAATTTTTGCGCTTGTTTAGCGCAAAAAATTGCATCCACCATGTTTAACCCTTTCTAACTTTAAATCTTAAATTGATTGACTAATTGATATAGCGTTTCAACAAATCGTTATAAAAATCAATGCGTCTGTCTCTTAGAAACGGCCACATTCGGCGCACTTCTTCGGTGCGTTCTAAATCAATTTCCGCATACAAAATTTCTTCTTTATCGCTCGCTTTAGCCAAAAATTCGCCTAAAGCCCCCACCACAAAACTAGAGCCAAAAAAAGTAATGCCCCCCTTAATCGCCCCACTAGGATCTAACTCCACGCCCACTCTGTTAGTCGCAATCAAAGGCAAGCCATTAGCGATCGCATGCCCTCTTTGGATCGTCTCCCATGCGTTTTGCTGACGCTTTTTTTCTTCATTAGAATCTTCTTCTAAAAACCCTATCGCGCTAGGGTAGATTAAAATTTCTGCCCCTTTTAAAGCCATGATCCTTGCTGCTTCAGGATACCACTGATCCCAACACACCATAAGCCCTAATTTCCCCACGCTTGTAGCAATAGGCTCAAAGCCCAAATCCCCTGGCGTGAAATAAAATTTTTCATAAAACCCCGGATCATCAGGAATGTGCATTTTGCGATACACTCCAGCGATTGAGCCATCTTTTTCAAACACAACCGCGCTGTTGTGATACAACCCTTTAGCGCGCTTTTCAAATAAAGAAGCGATAAGCACCACTTGAAATTTTTGAGCTAAAGCGCTAAAAAAAGCCTTATCTTCTTCAAAATACTCGCCCAAATCAAAAAATTTAGGGTTCTCGCTCTGGCAAAAATAACTATAAGGGTTCAATTCTTGCAACACCACTAAATTGGTTTTAGGGTGTTTTTTTAGCGCTTGTTCAAGCAGGTTGGCTGTATGCTCTATGGTTTTTTTTCTAGAGCCGCAATAAGCATGCTGGAGGACGCTCGCGCGAATCATTTTTCACTCTTCTTCATAATCAGAGTTATAGTCTTCATAATCGTCATCATCATAGACATTCTTATAATCTCCATACTCTTCATCTTCTTCTTCAAAGCCCTCTAATTCTTCTTCTTCAAAATCTTCCAATTCGTCTTCGTAATCTTTCATTCCACTGCCTTTCATTTTTGATAATATCTTGTACGACTTCACTCGCTATTTGCAAACCAAAACTCGCCGTAACCGCATTAAAACTCCCAAGCTCTATGCAATGTGGGACTTCAGGGCTAAAAACCACCTTAAAATCCCCTTTAAAACAGCGTTTTTTTAAAAAATCCCTAAATTTACGCCCAAATTTATCGCCATAGCTTTCCCAAACGCTCCCCACTTGGATGTGTTTAGGATTCAAACGCTTCGCACTCCCCATAGAGCTGATAAACTTCCCGTAAGCGAAATTTTGACATTTTATCGCTAGGCTTGTTTTAATAGGCAAATCGTCCATGCAATCTAAAATGTAATCATAATCTCTAAAATTAAATGAATTTAAAAACGCTTCATCTATGCGATAATTCAAAGCTTGAATGCCCTTATAGAGATCTTGCAACACCAACACTTTAGATTCTCCTATCCTTTCTGAGCCAATCTGGCGGTTTTGATTGGTCACATCAAACACGTCTTTATCAATGATAGTGATTTGCCCTATCCCCACACGATACAAAGAATCTAGTGCAAAGCCCCCAACGCCCCCCACGCCACAGATTAAAACCCTTTGTTGGCGGATTTTTTCAAAATCGTTTTTAAACAACCACCTTATGCGCGTGAATCTATCTATGGGTTCAGACAATCTTTAGCCTTCAATAAAAATAGTGCTTTTATTGTATCGTAGTTTAAAAAATCTAAGACAAAAATTTTTGGATTTGCTTAGCCTTATGCATTTGCGATTGCAGTTCTTCTTTTTCTTTTTCTAATAGTTCAATGCTTTGGGCTATCATTTCCTTAAGGCTTAAAAGCGTGTCTAAATCCAAGCTTTTTATTTGCTCTAAAGAAAGGCGCTCTATCAATGAAAAGGCGAGTTTAGAATCTTTTTTAACAAGAGCGATTTTAAAGGAATCTAATAACACATCAGGCGAGTTCATCTGAATGGATTTCCCTCCATGCTTCTAACAACCCCCTAGCCACATTCAACACCAAATCAATCTTACTCGCGTCATTTTCCACATTGGCTTGCGTTAAAACTTTGATTTGATGGGTGTATAAGCCTGTAAGATACACCGCTACTTCCCCCCCTTTTTCATAGTCTAAAATATTCAACAACTCCGTGAAAATATCCGTAACCCTATTAATATAATAAATCTTTTTTTCAATGTCTTCATTTTCAATACAGCGTTTGGCTTGCGAAGAAAATCTTAAAATCCCTTCATAAAGCATTTCAATGAGTTTTGCCGGGGATTCCACACTCACTCGGTTATGCTGGTAGGCTTGATAAGCGTTAGCGTATTGCATAATGTTCCTTTATCCTTTAAAATTGATGACTCTCTGTTTTTTTTTAATTCTTTTTAGCCGCCGCTTGATCGATCATCATTTGCACGGAGTTGAATTTTTGATTGGCTTTAGAAATTTGACTATCATAAGCGGCAAAGCGCTCCGCCATGATGTTGTAGCGGGTTTTTAAAAGCTCTTGAGCGTTTTCTTTGTCTTTGGTCAGGCTTTTAGCGTCTCTGTCTAGGGAATCTTCATAAATCTTTAATTTAGCGTTCCCTCCGTCTATGAGGTTAGCGATGACTTGATTGAATTTAGAAAAAATGCCCTCTTGGTGGATTTCCCTACCCCCCATATCCTTGCTGTCGCTCCCATAAAAAAAATCTTGAGTCGCTTTAGGGTTAGAATTTAATGCACTTGATAATTTAGCTTCATCCAAACTCATCACGCCCTTATCGTCTAAACTAAGCCCGTACTTCATCAAGCTTTCTACCCCATTATCCGTATGCACGCTATAAGAAAACACGTTATTAAGAGAGGATCTAATGGCACGAATATCGCCCACGCCGTTAAAAATCCCGGCAATTTTAGTGTCAGCGTCATAGCGCGTGTCTTCATCTAGTTTAGGGATAAGCTCATTATAGGCTTTGACAAATTCTTTAAGGCTGTCTATAATGGCTTGATTGTCTCTGCTCACGCTGATAATGGCAGGTTTATTAGGCTCTGTGGTTTGCTCTAAAGTGATATTAACCCCACTGATCACATCATTGACCTCATTAGTGGGGCGCGTGATGCTCACCCCGTTATAAGTGAATTGCGAATCGCTCGCTTTTTGTAAGTTTTTAGACATAAAAAGCGTGTCTTGCGAAGCTTCATAAGATTGCACCATGCCAGCATTTAAACCCAAATCTTTCAAACTATTCTTGCCTAAAGCGTCCTCGCCCTTAATGGTGAGCATTCCGGTTTTAGAATTGATCACAAGCTTGCCTTCGGCGTTCTTAAACGCGTTCAAGCCTTCTTTAGCGTTGATCGCTTGAATGATAGCGTCTGTGTTTTCTTCGCTGGTGTTGCTCTCTTTGGTTAAGGCTTTTAAATCCAGTTTTTGGCCATTCAAGCTAATTACCCCTTCTAATTTACCCTCTTTTATCGTGCGAGAGCTTTTTAACAAATCGCTTTCTTGGGTGGCGGTTTGCAAAAACCCAAGCTCTTTAGCCTTACTCCCTTTAATTTCAATGTTTCCCCCACGCCTGTCATTAATGATTAAAGATTCCCCCCCATGAAGAGTGTCTATGGAAATATCCCCATTAGCGATCAAATCTTTAAAATTAGGGTCATTTTCTAAAGCCTGCTCTATCGCTTTTTGGATTGCGGTGTTTTTTTGTTTGATAGAAGTGCTTTCAGGGAGTTCTAGCATGATAGGGACTTCATGCATGTTCCCATCAGCCCCCTTTAAATTCAAACTCAATTCGCTTTTTCCGCTTCCATCAACCCCCAAAGAAAGGGCGTTTTTGTTAGTGAGCGTGGATTGGAGGTGTGAGCCAAAATAGACTCGGTTGTCTTCGCCGGTGTTTTTGGTATTCACCATTAATTGGTAGGGGTCATTCCCTCCTGTTTTCATCACAATGCCCATCACTTCGCCATTGGTAGCGTCCGTGATGCTTTGAGCCACATCGCCTAAAGTCATTCCTGCTTTAATATCAACGGCGTAGTCCTTGTTTTGCGTGTAAAACTTGAGCGTGGTATCCACTTGGCTAAAAATATCATCTCTTGAAGAAAATTTCGCCCCTAATTCGTTAATATCGCCTTGCGCTAAATTTTGCACATCCACCTTAATATCTTGGATAGGCACGCCAGCCCCCACGCTCGCGCTCAACGCATCGCCTGTAACATTGCTTTTTCGGCTGATATAAGTGGAATAATCTGAGAGCGTTTTAACCGGGCCTTTTAGAGATGAAAGGAGCGTTTTAATTTCCACAAGGGCTTTTTGTTTTTCAACATTTTGCTCCATTTTCTTGTCTAGGGGGGCGATTAAAGCTTTTTCATCAGCGTCCTTAAGCTTGTCAATCACATCGTAATTCAAAACCTTACTGCCAAGCCCTAATGAGCTTAATGAACCTATTGCCATGCTTTACCTCTAATTTTTAGCCTCTTTTATCAAAGATAATGCCTATCACATCGCGCATTCTTTGCATAAGCTCCACGGCTTCTTTAGAGGGTATTTCTCTTATCACCTTATCCCCATTAGCGTCTTTGACTGAAACCACTAACCCTTTGATCGTATCGTTATAACTGAAATTAATATCCGTGCCAATGCGTTTCATTTCTTCATTCAGACGCTCGCTCAATAATTCTAGCTTGGGTTTGTATTGATCAGGGTCTATCGTTGTCTTAGATTCATCTATAGTGCTTTCTATAGTGTTTATAGCGTTTGCACGACTGATCTCTTTTGTAGGGGTTGTTTGAACGCTTGCATGAGATGCGGGAATCCCAATCCCTTGAACTTCATTGACCATAAAAACCTCCAAATTTTTCCATACCTAATAAATGTAACTATTTCTTTGTTTGTTAAATTCTTTAGCTAATATCGGCAAAAAGACGATTTGTTAAATCTTAATTGCGTGCGATGAGTTCTAAGGGGTTGATGTGTTTTTCTCTCATGGTAACTTCAAAGCCCAAGCGTTGCTCAATGCGCCCTAAAACATAGCCTTTTTGGATCCGCATGCCGCTTTTAATGGTGGGGGCGATTTTATCCAGTTGAGAATAAATCGTGCGGATGCCGTTTTTATGCTCAATGATAACGACTTTTTTAAGCATGTTGATTTCTTTAGCGAACACGATTTTCCCGTCTAAAACGTTACGCACCAAAGCGTTTGGGGTTTTTGACACTAGCGTGATAGACTCGCTAAAAATTTTTAAATTATAAACCGGGTCAATATAGGGGCCAAATTTTTGCACCACTTCATAATCGTTCAAGGGAGCGATCGTTTTTGGCCCGTTATAGCTCGTGGTGTTGATATTTTGATAAGAGCTAGCCACTTGTTTGACTTCTAAGGCTTGAGAAGATTTTTTCAAACTGACCCTCTCTTCATTTTCTCTATTTTGTTTGATGATATTCAAGCGTTTTAAAAGAGCGTTTAAATTTTGGCGCTCTTTCTCTAAAAGGGTTAATCGTTGGTTATAGATCGCATAGTCTTTTTGCATGCTCAAAATGAGCTTATTTTGTTCGGTTTGCAAGGATTTTAAGGTTACTTCACGAGTTTTTTGCTCATCTATAATAGATGAGATTTTTTGAATGCTGCTTTTGACTTTTAAGGCTTGCGTATTGAGATCTTTTTCTTCTTGGCTCAATTGCGACATTTTAGACAGAGTGCTTTGGTGCAAGTTTTCAAACGCCACTTGTAAAATCACATCATTAGAAGAGGCTAAATTCTGCCCCTTTAGGGCTTGTGAGAAAAGAAAATCCTCTAAAAGCGTATCAAATACCCTCTTTTGTAAAAACGATCGCTGTTTTTGCAAATGATCTAAAGACTTGCGGTAGTTGGTTAGGACTTTTTCTTGAGCCAAACTTTCGTTACGATTTTTTTCAAGACTCTTTTTTAAGGCGACCATTTGGCGTTCAATCTCAACCTTTTGAAGCTCTTTAGAGCGGATCGCTTCGCCTAAAGAACTCAAACGGCTGTTCAGTTGGTTTTTTTCTTCATGGGTTTTTTTCAAGAGGGTTTCTTTGTGTTGGATGTCTTTAGCAATATCGCTCACTTTTTGCGTGTTAGCTGATAGTAAGGTGGCTAATAAAAATATTCCTAATTTATACATGTCTAGTCCTCCAAGCTACAAGTAAAACAGAAACAAATGAGACCACAAGGCTAAAAAGCAGTCCCCATAAAAAATGGTTTAAAACAAACGCGCCTCCTATAATACCCAAAGTATCCATCGTTTTTTCAAAACCTTTTTGCGAAGTGATATAGAGCATGAACATGGGGGCTAAAAAACTAGCGATTAGAGAATCCATTAAAGCTATTTTATACAAAAACCCGTTTTTAAAAGACACCGAAGCCCCTAGTAAATCCATGATCTCTAACCTCTCATGGTATTGATAGATCCAGATGCGGACTTGCTTGAACATCAATAAAACCGATAAAACAAAGACCACTAACGCAAAGATATAAATCGTGGCTTTAATCAAGCTTAAGAGATCATACACTTGCATGTAAGTTTTGGCAAAGACTTCAACTTTTTGAACGCCAGGGATTTTGAGCAATTTTTCTTTAATGTTTTCTAAACGCTCTTGAGTGGGGAATGTGGAAAGTTGTAAAGAATAAAAAAAGGGTAAATTTTTTTTTAATTCCTTAAGCCCGTCTGCGCCTAAAGTTTTTTGAAGAGGTTCTAAAGAATAATTAGGATCAATTTCTTTTAACGCTATGATTTCGTTAAAATTTTGACGCAACAATTCCAAGCCTAATTTTTGCGTGCTGGCTAACACGATTGAATAATCTTCAATCAATTTTTTTTCTTTTTGCGCGATCGCTTGATTGATAAATAACACACACTCCAAGCTAAACAATAACGCTACTAGGGGAATGATAAAGGCTAAATGCTTTTTAAGAGTATTCATAAACTTCCCCCTCTTCTATGTAAAATTTTCGGTGATAAGCACTAAAATTTTTAGGGAATTTGTGTGTAACCACCACGATCGTAGCGTTTAATTGCGTGTTCATGCCCCTTAACAGGCTCCAGATTTTATCGCTAGAATAATCGTCTAAATTCCCAGTAGGTTCATCGGCTAAAATGAGTTCAGGGCAGTTCGCCATAGCCCTAGCCATAGCCACTCGCTGTTGTTCGCCCCCACTGAGCTCTTTAGGGTAGCGGTTGGCCTTATGGCGTAAATCAATATGCCCTAAAAGTTTTTCTAGCTGCAAGTGGCATTCTTCTTTTTTGATTCCGCAAATGATCATCGGTAGTTTGATGTTTTGTTCAATCGTGTAATCTTGGATCAATTTATAATCTTGGAAAACCACGCCAATATTTTTACGCAAATCTAAAATCGTCGCTTTTGAAGCGTTATTCATGTTGATATTGCAAACTTCTAATTTACCGCTAAAAACCTTCAAATCCCCATAAAACGAACGCAAAAGCGTGCTTTTACCGCTCCCGCTAGGCCCTGAAATGAACACGAAGTCTTTTCGTTTGATGCGTAAATTAGCATGTTTAATGACCGGTTCGTTTTGCTGGTATTGCAAGCATAGATTATTCGCTGCGATGATCACGCTCATCAAACTCCCTTTTGGCTTAGGATATTTTGAAGCAAGAGGTGCGCTTTGTGGTTGTTTAAGGTTTTTAAGGGGCTTTTATTGAGGTAAAAAACTTGATTTTCTGCCAATAAAACAAACAAACGCACAGGCCAATCAAAATCCCCCATACTCAATTCCACTAAAAAATCCCCCTTATTCTCATAAATATTACAAACATGCGCAAAATACCCTTCCTTGATGATTTTTGGGGTTTTTAAAATCGCTCCAACGCTTTCTTTATTAATCGTTATTGTATCAAAAGAAAAATCCAATGCATGGTTTTGAGTAGGGTTTTCATCCAATCCTAAAGAATAAATTTTTAAATCATAAATATCTTTTTTGAGTTTATTCCAACGCGCTTCATACTTGCTGACCACCGGGATTTGAGCGTTTTTTTTGATTTCTATCTCGCATTGAAAGTTTTTTAGGGCTAATTTTAGGCTGTCTTCAAAATAAAGGCTATCATCGGTTCGTAATTCCAAAAACCCTCTAGGCTTTAAAACTCTTAAAGCTTCGTTTAAAAACTTTTCGCTTAGCACCCGGCGGTGTTTTTTCTCA
This sequence comes from Helicobacter pylori, assembly GCF_900120335.1. Lineage (NCBI taxonomy): Bacteria > Pseudomonadati > Campylobacterota > Epsilonproteobacteria > Campylobacterales > Helicobacteraceae > Helicobacter > Helicobacter pylori. The sequence continues at coordinate 808,893 of NZ_LT635477.1, read as the reverse complement.
TTCCATGGCACAGGGAAATGCACAAAAATTTTCTCGCACCTGTGATTTGGCATGCTTTCTAAAACCAAACGGCCATCGCCTTGCAAGACATGCAGATTTTTTAAATCCAATAATTCAATTTGTTTTAACGCTTGCGCGATAGATGGGGTGTGAATCTCTATCCCTAAGCATGTTTTAGTGGGGTTGTTTTTGGCCAATTCTATCAAATGCCTTGCGCTCCCAAAACCAATTTCTATTAAAATAGGGGCTTGATTATTTTGGATAAAATCTTCAAAAGTCTCTAAATCAAGGGCTTTTTTTTGGCTCGCATGTTTAGAATTTTCTTGCAAATTATGCGAAATGACTTCAAAAGATTGCGAATAAATCCTCAAAGCTTGTTTTAAAATTTCTCGTTTTAAGGGCGTGGCTTTTTCGCTTTTGATCAAAAAATCACCCGCTCGCCGGATTTTTTGCAATAAAAAAACATCATTCTTAAAACTCGCATACACACAGCTTTTAGTGGGGTGTTTTAAGCTTAAAAATTCCTTATGAAAACAAAAATCCCCCCTTATTAAGGGGTATTCTAAAGGCTTGGAGTCTAGCTTGGCTAAAAAATGGGGCATTAAAACCCTTTTAGCGTTCTAAAAACAAACGCACTTCTTTGCTTGGGTGCGACTCTAAACCATCTTTATCCACGCTCACCACCTGATAGCGGTAAGCCACGCCCACTCTCATGTCCTTATCCACGAACTGGTTTTGTGTGATATTCCCAAAACGCAAAGGGGTTTTAGAATTGGCTTCAAAACGATACACCGCATAAGTGGCTATTTTAGGGCTTGGGTTATTTTCCCATTGGATCAAGGCCGAAGAGTCTTGAATAGTCCCTTTAGTGATGATAGGGGCTTCAGGCCTATCAGAGGTCTCACCCATGGCAGGCTCTTTGGGTAACGCCCCTTCAAGATGCGTTTTATCAAGGGCGACGACTTTATAGTAGCGCGTGAGGTTGTCTTTTTCTATCTTATCCACATAGGAAGTGTTGGTGGTTTGAGCGATGAATTTGTATTTGTCGTTGCGGTTATTGGAAGCGTAAATGCGATAAGCCACCACATCTTCTTCTGGGGATTTATCCCAACTCAATTCAATTTGTCGCGTGAGGTTTTGGCTCACTCTAACATTAGCGATTTCTTTGGGCAAGTCTTTGGTTTTCCCCTCCACTATGACGCTAGGCCTGGATTTATCCCCCATGAAATTTTCGGCGATGATTTGGTAGCGGTATTTTTGCCCATCTTCTAAATCTTTATCAAAAAACTCCACGAATAAGCGGTTTTTTACAGCCCCTACATTTAAAAATTTGCCGTCTTTATTTTGCCTTTGAATGATGTATTTAGAAACGCTGGGATTTGGGTGCGGGCTCCAAAAGACTTTCACGCTTTTAGGGTATTCAAGGCTTGCAAACACGCTTTCTACAGGATTGATAAAGGAGGTTTTTACTAAAATGGGTTCTGAAAGTTTGGAAATTTTATCGCCCTTGTAAGTGGCGAGTTGGTAAGTGTAGGAACTCTCTGTTTCTAACCCCTCATCATAATAGTGGGTCGCATAAGGGTTTTTAATGGTGGCGATTCTTTTAAGCTTGGAGTCTTTTTTCAAACGATACAAAATAAACCCGTCAATGTCATAAGTGTCAGCGATTTTAGGCCATTCAAAGCCTACTGAACTCACATCGTTAATCGTTTTAATGGAATGGACCACTGGGAGCTTATCGTCTGTATTTTCTTGATTACTAAGGGCTGAAAAAGTATGATTCCTGGTAGAAGAACACCCTATAAAAACCGCTAATACCACACTACTTTGCAATAAAAGCGTGAAGTATTTTTTCTTCATCCAAGACCTCATCTAAATTCTCCTTGTCAAAAACTTTTTTAAGATATTCTAACATATCCTTTAATAGGGGAACTTTAAAGCGCAGTTTTTGCTCGCTTCTAGGGTGTTTGAACTCTATCAAATAGGCATGCAGCATGATCCTTATTTCTTCTTTAGGAAGCGCCCCATTAAGCCCGTAAAGGTTATCGCCTATGATGTGTCTGTTTAAATATTCTAAATGCGCTCTGATCTGGTGCGTGCGCCCGGTGAATAGTTTAGCCCCTATCAAATCCATGCCATTTTGAGAAGTCAGCAAGCTAGTAAATTCGCTTTTAGAATAACGGCTTTTTTCTTTTTTAGCCACTTTGAGCGCTATCATTTTTAAGCGGTTATTGGGGTTTCTTGTCAAATAACATTCCACGCTCATTTTTTCTTCTTTTAAGGGCGTTGAAAGCAAGGCGATATAATAGCGCCCCATTGTTTTAGTTTTGAGTTGCTCGCTCAAACAAACATGGGTAAAATTGTTTTTAGCGATGACAATCCCTCCGCTCGTGTCCTTATCCAAACGATGCACAATCCCATAGCGCTCTTTTGAGCCAAGATTGGAAAGCTCGTAATTTTGAGATTTTAACCAATCCACTAAAGTAGGCTCTTTCACGCTTGGGGCTTTATGGACGACTAGATTAGGGGGCTTATTCAACACTAACAAGTCTTCATCTTCAAAAATGACCTCTATTTCTAAATCAAGCTCTTTTTTTAAGGGTTTGGACGCGATTTTGGGCGTTAAAAGCGTGATTTCATCGCCCTCTTTTAAGGCTAACCCCCCTTTTTTGACCTCCTTTTTTTGACAAAACACTAGCCCCTCTTTAATCAAATTCAACACTTGGTTTTTAGAAATTCGCAATTCTTTGGCTAGAAATTCATCAATGCGTTTGTAATGGGTAGGGGCAATGAAAACTTTTTGCATTCAAACTCTTTTTGCATTTTTAAAAACCATTATTCTACTCAAAACCTTAAAAAAATCCTATTTCATTATTTGAATACGCTATAATCGGTGTGCCAACATTTTGTGGCTCAAATCATTTTAAAAGGGGTTTTATATGGAACACGATAACTCTTTAGGCGGTGCGTTCAATAAAGAAACGGGCGAATTAAATACGGATAAACTTCGTGAACACTTCAAAAATCTCAAAGGCATTAAAGAGAGCAAAATGAATATTTTGCTTATGGGGTATACTGGGAGTGGTAAAAGCTCGCTCATTAACGCTCTATTTGGTAAAGAAATCGCTAAAGCAGGCGTAGGAAAGCCCATCACTCAGCATCTTGAAAAATACATTGATGAACAGAAGGGCTTGATTTTGTGGGACACTCAAGGCATTGAAGCTACAGATTACCACGACACCATGCAAAGCATTAAAAAAGAAATGGAAGATTCTTTTAAAACGCTTAGCGAAAAAGAAGCCATTGATGTGGCGTATTTGTGCGTTAAAGAGACTTCTGGTAGGGTTCAAGAGAGAGAGAGAGTTATTAAGCTTCGCTAAAAATTGGAATATCCCAACGATTGTCGTTTTCACACACACTCAAGCCGAAGCCGGCGAGGCGTTTGTCCAAGAAACTAAAGGGATCATAAACGAAGAATGGGGGTTTAAAGGTTTTGTCAGAGCTTATGTGAGGGTCAATTCCGTTGCCTTTTCATTTAGGGGGTTGAAAGTCCCTGTTGAAGGCTTAGAAGAATTGGTAGCTGAAACAAAAAAATACCTTTCAGACGCTGAAAAAAATAAGAAAAGGCATTTCTTGAGTATTCAAAAAGCTAATATCCAAAAAAGAAAACAGGCCATGATAGAGGAATGTAAAACCATTATCCATGTTGCATCAGGCCTTGCAGGAACGGCTGAGGCTAGTCCCATATCCTTTAGCGATATGCCCTTGATTGCAGGTGTTCAAAAAAGGATGATCCATGAAATGAATGACGCTTTTGAAGTGAGTTTGGGTAAATCTGTGGGCGCGAGTTTGGTCGCAGGATTGTTAGGCGTAACCGCTGTCGCGCAGGTGGGGAGGACGCTCGTTAATGGTTTCCTTAAATTCATTCCTGTTGTGGGGAGTGTTGCAGGGGGTGCAACCGCTGCCGTTATCACAGAAGGCATTGGGTTTGCGTATTTGAAAGTGCTAGAAAAGTGCTTTAATGATGAGACGGGTGAAGTCAATTTGCCTGGTGAAGTTGGCATGATCACTTCTCTCTTTAAGGAGAATTATCTCAACTTGGATACAATCAAAAAATTAAAACCATAAGATTAGGGGTTATGAAAAACGCATGGCATTAGACAAAAGTATTTGGATGCATTTTGATCTTTTGCCTTTTGTGTTTATCATCCCCTTGTTGGTGGTTTCTTTTTTGTTGATTTTTGAGAGCAGCGCGGTTTTGAGCTTGAAGCAAGGGGTTTATTATGCCATAGGGTTTCTTCTCTTTTGGGTAGTGTTTTTTATCCCTTTCAGGAAACTCGATCGGTGGCTCTTTGCGCTTTATTGGGCGTGCGTTATTTTATTAGCGTTAGTGGATTTTATGGGATCGAGCAAGCTTGGAGCGCAGCGATGGCTAGTCATTCCTTTCACTTCTATCACCTTACAGCCCAGCGAACCCGTGAAAATCGCCATTCTTTTATTATTGGCGCATTTGATCAAAATCAACCCACCCCCCTTTAAGGGCTATGATTGGGGCATGTTTTTAAAGCTTAGTTTTTACATTTGCTTACCGGCGGCTTTGATTTTGAAACAGCCTGATTTAGGCACAGCCCTTATTGTACTCATCATGGGTTTTGGGATTTTGTTGATCGTGGGCTTAAGGACTAGGGTGTGGCTCCCTCTTTTTGCCGCTCTTTTAGTGGCTTCGCCTATCGCTTATCATTTTTTGCATGATTACCAAAAAAAGCGCATCGCAGACTTCCTTTCTGAAAAGCCTAATTACCATGTCATGCAATCCGTTATCGCCATAGGATCGGGCGGTTTTTTAGGCAAATCCAAAGAAGCCTCCACCCAAACCAAATTCAAATTCTTGCCTATCGCAACGAGCGATTTTATTTTCGCCTACTTCGTGGAGCGTTTCGGGTTTCTAGGGGCTATATTGCTTTTTGCGATTTATATAGGCTTGAGTTTGCATTTGTTTTTTTATCTGTTTGAGAGCAACAGCGATTGGTTTTTAAAGATTGTAGCCCTTGGGATTTCTATTTTAATCTTTGTTTATTCCAGCGTGAATATCGCCATGACTTTAGGGTTAGCCCCTGTGGTGGGGATTCCCTTACCCTTATTCAGCTATGGGGGGAGCAGTTTTATCACTTTTATGATCCTGTTTGCAATCCTAGAAAACCTGCTTGCTTTTCGCTATATTTTTGGATACAATAGCAAACCATCCTTTGGGAATTTTGGATTCTTAGCTCAGCTGGTCAGAGCGCTCGGCTCATAACCGATTGGTCGTAGGTTCAAGTCCTACAGAATCCACCACTCCCACCTTTCTTTTATCCCCTTTTTAAGAGAAAAGCGATTGGACGCTTTCGTTATGATAAATCCTTCTGATCACTTCCGCAAATAAGGACGCTACGCTTAAGGTGGTGATTTTATCGCATTTTTGAACTAAAGGGATAGAGTTAGTTACCACCACTTCATCTAACGCGCTTTCTTTAATGCGCTTGATCGCATTCCCGCTCAAAACCGCATGCGTGCCTAACGCCATGACAGAAGTTGCCCCTTGCTCTTTTAAAGCCAAAGCGGCTTTACAGATCGTGCCTGCGGTATCAATCATGTCATCCACTAAAATCACATCGCGCTCCTTGGCTGAGCCGATAATATTCATCACTTCGCTTTCATTAGCTTTTTCACGGCGCTTATCCACGATAATCAAATCCAACCCCATTTGATTGGCGAAATACCTAGCTCTTGTAACCCCACCCACATCAGGGCTGGCGATTATAGGGTTTTTGAGCGCTTTAGAGCGGATATAATCTCTAAAAACGATAGATCCGTATAAATTATCCACCGGCACATCAAAAAAGCCTTGGATTTGCCCGGCATGCAAATCCATCGTGATGATCCTTTCAATCCCCACTTCTTGCATCAAATTAGCGACCATTTTGGCCGTGATAGGCACTCGTGGAGCCGCTTTTCTGTCCTGTCTGGCATAGCCAAAATACGGCAACACCGCTGTGATAGAATTGGCTGAACTGCGCCTTAAAGCATCTACCATGACTAACAATTCCATTAAATTGTCATTGACAGGCACGCAAGTGGGCTGGATAATAAAAATATCCTTACCGCGCACCGATTCGCTGATTTGGATATTGATTTCGCCATCGCTGAATTTCCCGATCACCGCTTTGGATAAGGGAACGCCTAAATGCTTTGACACTTCTTTGCCAAATGCAGGGTGAGCGCTCCCTGAAAAAATCTTAAAACCACGCATCTTTGTCTTAAACCCACGAGCCTTCATCGCTGACACTCCCTAAAATGAATTAAAATCAATTGTAACACACAAGAACTAAAGGCGTTTGTTTTCAATGAAGCTCCTTTTCTAATAAGTTTTTTAACGCAAGATAGGTTTCATTAAGATCCATCCCGCACACCCTGGTTTGAGCGATAACGCTCATAAAATTGCTATCCCCTAAGAATCTAGGCACTAAATGCATGTGTAAATGCTCAGGGATCCCTGCTCCGGCGTTTCTGTGTAAATTCAAACCTAAATTGATCCCTTGAGCGCCATAAGCATACAACGCTTTTAAGATTTTAGGCGCTAAAGCATTCATGTTCAGCCAAGTATTCAGATCTAAAAGTTCAACGCTCGCTTGATGCGCATGAGGGACGATCAACAAATGCCCTGGGTTATAAGGGTAGGCGTTCATCACCACAAAGAGATCGCTATTCCTATAAAGCACTCTGTTTTCTGAATCTTTTGTAGGGTTTTGAGAAATTTCACAAAAGACACAACTCTTATTTTTCTCTTTCAAATAACTTTCGCGCCAAGGGGCGTATAAATGTTGCATGTTCATTTCCTAAATGTAATTAGGGGCGTCATTAGCGAATAAAATCAAATCGCCTTGAATCGTGGTGGCTTGTAAGATATTTTCCAATTGCGCCTTATCCTTGAGTAAGATTTTTTGGGGGGTTTTCAATTGGGAAGCAATCGTTTTGGAATTCAACTCCCCTGTGATGATAGCGACATCAAAAACCTCGTCTATTTTTTGCGCTAAAGCCTCATTACTTTCTGTATTGCTTTCCACTAATCCCGGTGTTACAATAACCTTACGCCCTTGATGCAAGCTCGCTAAACGAATGCCCTCTAACATGCCCTTTAAATTCCCATTAAAGCTATCGTCTATAATGATTTTTTGATTCACTTCCAACAGTTGCAAACGATGGTTAATAGGCTTAAGCTCAAAAACAAGCCGTTTGATCCTTTCTGTCTCTAAGCCTAAATGCTTAGCGATTAAAATGGCTGAAGCGATATTGTAAGCGTTAAATTTGCCTAAAACCTTTGTTTCAAAGCTTTCCCAAACGCTATCTATCAGCGTTTCAAAAGAAGTGCCTTTTAAAGTGGATTGGATGTTTCTAACCAGGCTAGAAACGTCTGTTAAAGGGCTATCTTTAGGGGCGTAGGGCTTGATTTTTTCCACAGAATAGCAAAAGGCTTTTTCTAAGCGTTTGGAATCCAATAATTCCGCTTTAGTCTCGCAAATATTTTCTAAAGTTTTAAAATATTCTAAATGCTGTTCGCCCACTTCTGCGACCACGGCAAGGTGCGGTTCAATGAGATGGGTGATTTCTTTAATATCGCCCTTATTCCTTGCCCCGGCTTCAGCGATATAGATTTCACTCCTATCGTCTAAATTCTGGTTAATATCGTTCGCAATGCCTAAAAGGGTGTTGACGCTTTTGGGGCTTGCATGCGCGTTGAATTGGGTTTGTAAGATTTGATGCAAGAAATTTTTAGTGCTGGTTTTCCCAAAACTTCCGGTAATGGCGATGACTTTTAAATTTTTTAAAGAGGCGATTTTATCTTTAGCGGTTTGCAAATACTGCTTGGATAAGACTTTTTCAAAGATTAAAGAAGCGCTCAAAACGAGTATGAACAAGCACAAATAGCCCAGCACGAGCGAAATCCCATTCAAAGGGGCTAATTCTGTGTTTAAGATTTCATGCAAGATTAAAAAGAGTAATAAGAAAATAAAAAAGCGCTTCACCCTTGGCGTGAAAACTAGAGGCTTGTCGTTGCGTTTGGCCCAGATAATGAGCATGGGCATTTGAATAACGCCGCAAAAGAAATCAAAAACAAACGGCATTTTGAAAGCATACGATAGGATAAACACCCCTAAAGGCAATAAAAAATAAATCCCATGCCAACGCATCTTGTGGTGCTTGGTTAAGATCCTAAACACGCTGTAATGATACCATTGCAATAAAGTCATTATATAATAGCCAAGCCCCGTTATAAAGAGCCAACGAAACGCTAAATTCAGCCAACTAAGACTTTGCATGATAATGATTCTCCACTATTTTTTCAATCTCTTTTGCTTGGTTTAAAAAAAAGAAATGATCCCCTTCTAAAACGAATAATTCGCTCTTTTTCAATAAGGTTCGCATTGTTTGAGCGGAGCTTAAGGGGGTTGCTTTATCATCTTTACCCCAAAATAATAAAACTTCCTTCTCGCATCGTTTGAAATGCTCGCTAAAGTCTTCGCTAATTACTTTTTTAAAGGTTTCATACATCACTTGATTAAGCCCCATAGCGTCCTTACTCCTCAAAAACCCTAAATTCAAGCCTAATTTTTTAAAGATTTTAGCTAAAAGGATTTTACAACGCACTTTTAAGGGTTTTGGCTCTAAGATCCCCGCGCTGCTCAATAAAACCATCCGTTCGTTTTCACACAAGATCGCCACTTTCCCTCCAAAGCTATGCCCAAAAACGACATGCGCTTTTTTACCCACGCTTTTTAAGAATAAATTAATGATATTAGCATAATCTTTAGTCTCTAAGACTTTTTCATCGTTAGGGCTTTGATTGAAACCGGGTAAATCCACATACAAATGGTTATAATTTAAAAAACAGCTTTGAAACGCTTGTTGCATGATTTCTTTAGAACTCCCCCAGCCATGCAAAAACAAGGCGTTTAAAGGGCTATGGTGGTCTATAAAAGTGTAGGAAATGTCAAAAACGCTATCCAAATAAGCGATACTGCGTTTAGCCATTCATTTATTCTTTTGGATTTGCAACAAATAAGAGTTTTTAACTTGGATTTTAGGGGTTTTGGGTAACGATTGCGCTAAATGTTCTAGCGTTGTTTTAAAATCATCAAACAAATAATTCGCTAAACTGCCAGGAATGGGGTTGATCTCATTAAGATACACTTCATTTTCTATGACAAAAAAATCGCAACGGATGATCGCGCCATCAAACAAATCGTTATAGAGTTTTTTAAAATTTTCTTTTAATTGTTCTTCTAGGGCGTTAGAAAGGTTCGCTTTAGGGGCTTTGGCGCGTGAAAAATCCAAATATTTTTGTTTGAAATCTAAAAATTCCTGTTTGTTAGGCTCTTCCACATAGGAAAAACAAAAATCCGTTTTGATTTTACAGCCGGCCAAATTGTATTCTTTCACGCCCTGAATGAAAGGCTCTATTAAAACTTCTTTAGAATATTCAAATGCGCTGTCTAAAGCGTAAATCAATTCTTTTTCTTCTTTCACAACATTCACCCCTAAAGAACTCCCGGCGCTATTAGGCTTGACAATGAAAGGGAAATTAAACCCAATCAAATCCAAAGCGTTAGCGCGGTTTTTTTCATTCAAAAGAACATAATCTAAAGCCTTTATTCCTAAATCTTTAGCGTAAAGTTTGGTTAAATATTTGTTGTAACTCAGCACGCTCGCTTCAATCCTGGGGCCTATGAAAGCGATACGATAAAATTCTAACAAGCTCGCTAATTTCCCGTCTTCGCCATCGCCCCCATGCACAAGATTGATCACTAAAGGCAATTCTATTATCTTAGCACCTAAAAACGAGTTTTTAAGCAAGCCATTGTGTGTGAGGATTAGAGGGGGTAATTTTTTTTCTTTGATTTGAGCGAAGTATTTTGAATGCATGTTTAATTCTTCAATCAAGTAAAAATGATGGTTTTCATCTAAAAAAATAAAGTATTTAATCCTATCTTTTAACACCCCTTTAAGCGCGATCGCGCTCACAATGCTGATTTCATGCTCAAAACTCGCCCCACCAAATAAAACGCAAAACTCCACGATCAAACTCCCTAAAAACGATTGCAATCAAGTCTATCTATTTTACCTAAAAAAAGGCTTTTGAATTTTCTCACAATTAAAACTTAATGTTAAAAAATCCCAAAACACTGATGACTAATAATGCACTCAATCCCGCTAAAACGCCCGCTAAAGCGTCATCAGCCACAACCCCCAAGCCCCCTTTAACTTCTTTGTCTATTGTGCCAATGAGTGAGGGTTTAGTAATATCATAGATCCTAAAAAAGATAAAACTCAAGATCACACCCGCTAACGATAGCCCGCTAATCGCCATCGCAAGCCACATGCCCACTAATTCGTCTATCACAATGTAAGAGCTGTCATGCCTCTTAGTCTCTTCTTCTTCCTTATCTATTTGAGCGATAGCGATAAACCCAACAAAAATCGCCCCTAAAAACAAAGTGTTAGCCGAAAAAATTAAAACGGGCAAGCCTAATAACAACGCCACCAAACTCCCTATCGTTCCAGGAGCTTTTTTAGAATACCCGCTAAAAAAAAGGGTTAAAAAACACGCACGCCAACCAAATTTATCCAATCATTGCCTTAAATTCTTTTTAAACCATGGCATTTTAGCATTTTATTTGCATTAAAAAGCGATTTTCTTAAACAATAAGGCTTAATTTTAAGCGCGTTTTAGTATGATAACTTTTAAATTCTCTCAAAAATTAAAGGTTAATTTTAATGTTGCTTTTCACTCCAGGCCCTGTAGCCATTAATGAAGAGATGCGTTCAAGCTTTTCTCAGCCAATGCCCCACCACCGCACCAAAGATTTTGAAAAGATTTTCCAAAGCGTGCGAGAAAATTTGAAAAAAATGACCGGTTTAGAAGAAGTTTTGCTTTTAAGCAGCAGCGGGACAGGGGCTATGGAAGCGAGCGTGATTTCCTTGTGTCAAAAAGAGTTGCTTTTTGTTAATGCGGGCAAGTTTGGCGAAAGGTTTGGCAAGATCGCTAAAGCCCATTCCATCAAAGCCCATGAATTAGTCTATGAATGGGACACACCGGCTCAAGTGGATGGAATATTAAACATGCTTAAAGCCAACCCTAATATTGATGCGTTTTGCATTCAGGCATGCGAGTCTAGTGGGGGGTTACGACACCCTGTAGAAAAAATCGCTCAAGCCATTAAAGAAACTAACCCAAATGTTTTTGTGATTGTAGATGCGATCACCGCTTTAGGGGTTGAGCCTTTAGAAATAACGCATGTTGATGCGCTCATTGGAGGGAGTCAAAAAGCGTTCATGCTACCCCCTGCGATGAGCTTAATCGCATTGAGCCAGAAGGCGATTGATCGCATAGAAGAACGCAATGTGGGGTTTTATTTCAATTTAAAGAGCGAATTGAAAAACCAAAAGAACAACACCACAAGCTACACCGCTCCTATTTTGCACACTTTAGGGTTGCAACGCTATTTTGAATTGGTGCAGAATTTAGGGGGTTTTGAAGCGCTCTATCAAGAGACTAAACGAGTCGCTTTAGCCAGTCAAAAAGCCGTTTTAGCGCTCGGTTTAAAGATTTTCCCTAAAAGCCCGAGCTTGAGCATGACAACGATTGTTAGCGAGCATGCCAAAGAATTAAAAAACCTTTTGAAAGAAAAATACCAGGTGCAATTTGCGGGCGGTCAAGAGCCTTATAAAGACACGCTCATTCGCATCAACCACATGGGGATCATTCCTGTTTATAAAAGCGCTTACGCTTTAAACGCCCTAGAGTTAGCCCTAAACGATTTGAAGTTAAGGGAATTTGACGGCGCGGCGAATACAACCTTTTTGAAGCAATATTACGAAATTTAAGGATCACAATGCATTATTCTTATGAAGCCTTTTTAAAAGACAGCTTGGAGTTAGCTAAACAAGTGGAGCGAATTTGTGGTATCCCAGAAGCCCTTGTGTGCGTGATGCGAGGGGGCATGACTTTGACGCATTTTTTGAGTTTGCATTGGGATTTAAGGGAAGTTTATGGCATCAATGCGATTTCTTATGACACCACCAAGCAACAAAACGCCCTAAAAATTGAAAATACCCCCACGATTAAAGATCATTTAAAAACCATTTTGGTGGTAGATGAAATCGTAGATAGCGGTAATTCTTTAGAGGCGGTGCTTAAAGTGCTACAAGACAAACACCCTGATAAAAAGTTTTATAGCGCGAGTTTGTTCCAAAAAACAAGTGCGAAATACAAAGCCGATGCGTTTTTAAAAGACGCTCCTGAATGGATTGATTTCTTTTGGGAAGTGGATTTGAAAAACTTGAAAAGCCACTGACATGCAAGTTAAAGAAAACAAACAACTCTGCTTGATCTCATTAGGTTGCTCTAAAAATTTAGTGGATTCAGAGGTGATGCTAGGCAAGCTTTATAACTACACGCTCACTAATGACGCTAAAAAAGCCGATGTGATTTTGATCAACACTTGCGGGTTTATTGAAAGCGCTAAACAAGAGAGCATTCAAACCATTCTCAACGCCGCCAAAGACAAAAAAGAAGGAGCGATTTTGATTGCGAGCGGGTGCTTGAGCGAACGCTATAAAGATGAAATCAAAGAGTTGATCCCTGAAGTGGATATTTTTACCGGCGTGGGGGATTATGACAAAATTGATATTTTGATCGCTAAAAAACAAAACCAGTTCAGCGAGCAGGTGTTTTTAAGCGAGCATTATAACGCGCGCATCATCACGGGATCGAGCGTGCATGCTTACGTTAAAATTTCTGAGGGCTGTAACCAAAAATGCTCTTTTTGCGCTATCCCTAGCTTTAAGGGGAAATTACAAAGCAGGGAATTAGACTCCATTTTGAAAGAAGTAGAAGATCTAGCCCTTAAAGGCTATAAAGATATGACTTTTATCGCTCAAGATTCTAGCTCATTTTTATACGATAAGGGGCAAAAAGACGGCTTGATCCAGCTGATTAGTGCGATTAACAAACAACAAGCCTTAAAGAGCGCGCGTATTTTATACCTCTACCCCTCTAGCACCACTTTAGAGCTGATTGGTGCGATTGAAGACTCGCCTATTTTTCAAAATTATTTTGACATGCCCATCCAGCATATCAGCGACTCCATGCTTAAAAAAATGCGGCGCAACTCCAGCCAAGCGCACCATTTAAAGCTTTTAAACGCCATGAAGCAGGTTAAAGAAAGCTTTATAAGAAGCACGATTATTGTAGGGCATCCAGAAGAAAATGAGGGCGAATTTGAAGAATTGAGTGCGTTTTTAGACGAGTTCCAATTTGATCGATTGAATATTTTTGCTTTCAGCGCGGAAGAAAACACGCATGCCTATTCTTTAGAGAAAGTGCCTAAAAAAATCATTAACGCCCGCATTAAAGCCTTGAATAAAATCGCTTTAAAACACCAAAACCATTCTTTTAAGGCTTTGTTGAATAAGCCCATTAAGGCGTTAGTGGAACATAAAGAGGGCGAGTATTTTTACAAAGCAAGGGATTTGAGATGGGCGCCTGAAGTGGATGGGGAAATTTTAATCAATGACAGCGCCTTAACCACCCCTTTACAACCCGGGCATTACACGATTGTGCCTAGTGCCTTTAAAGACAATATTTTACTCGCTAAGGTTTTAAGCCCTTTTTAAAAGTTAGTCATAAGGCTGAAAGCGCGGTTATAGCGTGGCTGGAGCGTGGGGGTTTGCGTTTTTTTTTGTTAAAATGCGTCAGAAAAATTCGGCATGAGGGCAAAAATGAAAAACATTTATCTTGATGTGAAAGCCAGCATTGAAAATCTTCAAAATATCTTCAAAAACGCTGATGACAAAGATGAAAAACTGAAGCGATTCAACCAAGAAGCGTTGGAGTTGTTTCAAAAATTAGAATTTAAAAGTTTGAAAGAGCTTGAAAGTTTAAAAAATAATGAAGAATGGGAAAATTTTACCATTGCCTTTTATGGGGAAACCGGTGCGGGGAAATCAACCCTCATTGAATGTTTGAGGATGTTTTTTAAAGAACAAAGCAAAGTGGATTAGCAAGAACGATTCAAGCGGCTTTATTCCAATTACCAAAACAACTATCAAAATGATGAACGCAACAAACAGGCTATTTTAAACGAACTCCATTCATTGCAAGATGGAGCGATTATAGGCGATGGGGGGAGCGATTTCACTTTAAAAACACGATCTTATCCTTTCCAATACAACCATCAAAATTTTATTTTGTTGGATGTGCCAGGGATAGAAGGCAGCGAAAAAAAAGTGATCGATCAGATTTCTAACGCAACGCAAAAAGCCCATGCTATTTTTTATGTTACCAAAACGCCTAATCCTCCGCAAAAAGGAGAAGAAGGGAAAAGGGGAACGATTGAAAAAATCCAAAGATAGCTTGATTCGCAAACAGAGGTATGGGCGATTTTCAACAAACCGATTAATAACCCAAGAGCCTTAAAAGATAAGCTTATCAATGAAAGCGAAAAAGAAAGCTTAAAAAGTTTAAATAAAGAGATGAAAAACATTTTAGGCAAACACTACATGGGCTATAAAGCAGTGAGCGCCCAAGCGGCTTTTTATGGCCTTTCACAGGCTTTGATCTTAGGGTTAAAGCAGGAGAATTATTGTATCAATCCCATTTCAAACTATTAGCAAAATTTATAGCCGAAAATCTTCTTGAAAACTCGCGCGCCAAAATCATTCAATCAAACTGCAATAAAGCCTTAAAAGTGGTAGAAGAATTACAAAATACGATAAAAACCACGATTGAAAAATGGATCGATCCAGGGATCAAAGAAACACAAAAACACCAACAAGAAGCCCGCTTTAATTTGGATCGTTCTACAGAAAAATTTATATCAGATTTAAAAAATTCAGCGCTCGACGAAATCGATCAATTCAAATTTGATATTGGCGAAATAATGGAAGAGCGTATTGAAAAAGGTATTGAAGATGAGGAATGTAAAGAAATTTTTGGCAATGAACTCAAACAAAGAGAGACAAAATTGGTTGAAAACATAGAACGGCGGTTCAAAGAATGCGAGGAACAATTCCGTGGAAGTGTAGGAAAAAATATTGAACAACTTGAAGAAAGAATTAAAGATTCTTTAAAAATGTTGGAGTGCATCAGTATTGATAGCGGTAATTTTGATTTTAATTTTGATTTTAATATTGATAACGGCATTGATACAATAGGCTTGTTTAGTTCAATAGGAGGTTTGGTGTTGCTTCTATTGACGCCTGTAGTAGGTGAGTTTGCGTTAATTGCAGGAGTGGGTTTAGCATTAGTGGGGGTAGGTAAATCAATATGGGGTTTTTTTGATTCAGACTATAAAAAATCCCAACAAAGAAAAGAAGTGGATAAGAATTTACATCAAATTTGCGAAAAAATTGTGCAGGATGTGAAAAGCCGCATTGAAAGTTATAAAAATGGTGCATTGGGAATGATTGAAGAACTCAACGCCGGTTTTAACAAACTTGTTGATTATTACGAACGCATGAAAGGACAATTGAAAGAATCCCATGAAAAATTAGGATACATCTCTAATAGTATCCATCTAACAATATCAAAACAAGGAGCATGCAATGAAGAATGAGACGCTAGAACAATTTAAAAGAAATCAAAAGAGGAATCAAGAAATTCTTAAAAAATTACTTGATTTTATCCATACTGGGGAAGAATACGGCATCAAGGTTGAAGAGTCTCTCAAAGACAAGATCCATAATGCGATTAAAGATGTTTCTGGTCAAAAACTTAAAGTGGCTTTAGTGGGAGGTTTTTCTTGCGGGAAAACATCCATAGCGGCAGCTTGGATCGATCGGTTGGATAAGAGCATGAAGATAGACCATCAAGAATCCAGCGATGAAGTTAAAATCTATAACATAAACATAGATGATGAAATTGAGCTGGTTGACACACCGGGACTATTCGGGTTTAAAGTGAAAGAACACGATAGCGGCAAAATAGAACGCTATAAAGATATTACGAAAAAATATATCAGCGAAGCCCACCTCATTTTATACGCGCTCAACCCGTCAAACCCCATCAAAGAAAGCCATAAGGACGATTTGAACTGGTTGTTCAGGACGCTCAATCTTTTATCCAGGAAGATATTTGTCATCAGCCGTTTTGATGAAGAAGCGGATATTGAAGATGAAGAAGATTACAACAAAAGATTTAAGATCAAAAAAGAAAACATTCAAAACCGACTGAATGAGCTGATTTCTTTAAGCGAAGAAGAAAAAGAAAGTTTGATTATTGTCGCTGTTGCGGCAAACCCTTTTGATTTGGGGGTGGAACACTGGCTAAAGCATAAAGAAGAGTTCCAAAAACTCTCACACATCAAAGCTTTGCAAGACGCGACGCAAAAAAAGATTAAAGAAAATGGCGGGAAATTAACCATCATAGAAGAAGCCAAAAAAAAGCGTCATTCAAGATGTGGTCTATAGGCAAATGCCGCCCGCAAAACAAGCGTTGCAAGATATTAATAGAGAAATGGAATATTTGAATAAAACGCTTGAAAAAAGGCGAAAAGAAATTCAAGATTTAAATAAAGAAATTTCTCAAGCCCGCATTCATTTAAGAGAATTTATAATAAGGTATTTTAGCGATCTCATCATTCAAGTTTCTGGCACCAGCCTAGAAACCTTTAATGATTTTATTAAAAGAGAAATAGGCGATAAAGGTATCAATATAGAAACAAAAGTCCAAAATGAATTTGAAAGACAAACGCAAGGGATTTCAAATGAAATTGCTAAAATCGGAACGACTTTTAACGCTGATATGAGTTCTTTTGAAAAACATGCCGGAACATTTGGAAGGATTGGAATCAAACTTTTAGAACAAAGCAAGTTTATCAATGCGACTAACATCAAACTGGCTAGAGATGGGATAGTGGCTGTGGGAAAATTTGTGGGCATAGATTTGGCTTTGAAATTCAAACCTTGGGGCGCTGTAAACTTGGCAGGCAGCATAAACAAAGGTTTACCGCTTATCGGTCTTGCTTTTGAAGCATGGGATTCTTATAACAAATACCGAAAACAACAAGAATTTGAGAAAGCTAAAGAAGAAATGAAATCTAATTTTGACAGACAAAAACAAGAAATCTTGGATCTCATCAATGATGAAACCAGATTCAAACAAACATGTTTTCCGAGCGTGTTTGAACTAGAAAAATGCATTCAAGAATGCGAAGAAAGCGTTAAAAAAACGCAAGAGTGCGCTCAAGGATTGGAAAAATGGATTCAAACCGGCGAAGATTTTATCAAGGGCGAAGATTTTATAGAAGTTGAGCCTGAAAGAGGAATGAACTGAATTTGTGTTAAAATACCGAATGCGCCAACGCTAGAACGCTTGCTAGTTTTTGGCTAGTAAGCGGTGTTTTAAATTTTTTAAAGGAAAGGCGATGTTTTCTAAAATTTGCTCATCTCTTAAGCTTTTAAACGCGCTTAAGGGTTTTTTGTTCAAACGCATTTCAAGCCCCGTGCAGAGCGCTCGCATTGCCAATATGGTTTTGGATATAAAAAACGCTCTTGAGGGCGAAAACGATCCATCAAACAAGGCGGGCAAGACTTTGGATTTGATCGTGGGTTTTAAGAAAGAATACCCGCAAGATTTTGACGAATTGTTTGAAATTTTAAAAGAACTCATCCAAGAATACGAGCAAAATCCTGATGAGATCAAGCAAAATCTCACAGAGATTTTGAAATAAGGCAAGGCATGAACCACCTTTTAATCCTCTACAATCCTTACTACCAACAAGATGTCATCCAACAGCATTTAAGCGTTTTGCAGGAAAAATCCCAAGTGGGTTTTGGTAAAATCCGATCAAAGCTCAACGATCAAGAAAAGCAAGACTCCTTAGAAGAGATTTACAAAGCCACCAATGAAGAAAATTTTTTGCAGCTTTTTTTGACCGATTACGCTAATTTATTTGCCGCTAAGGTGATAAAGGTTTCTAAGGATATTGATGAGAGTTTGATCCCTAGCTATTATAAAGAAAAAAAATTGGAAGTGGAAAACTTTTTTATTATCAGCGATTTAAGGGAATTAGTCAGGGAAGACTTCAGCCTTTTAAGGGATCAATTTTTAGCCAATTTCATCGCGCCCAACAACCACACTTACGCCATTTATGGGAATAATTATGTCTATCCTTTGCCGGTGAGGTTGAAAGAAGAGCGTTCTTATTTTTTAGGCGATGAAAAGCATTATCTGAGCGTGTATAAAAGCAAAGAATATTTAACCATGCAAGAAAATTTCATGCGTTTTGTTTTTGGCAAAAGGCTTTTTTACCTCTTACACCCTGACAGCATCAACAACATCATTCATGCCGAATTAGAGCTTTTACAAAGCGAAAACGATCTTTTGAATGATTTTACCAGCATCATCGTCAAATACACCAAAACCTTAGAATACGAAATTTATACTTTTGCTAAACAAGTTCTTTTAAAGGCTTGCAAAAAAGATCCCAGCCTTTATGATTTAGCTTATAAAGTCCAAGGAAAATCTTTTACGCTTAAAGATTTTTTCACTAAAAAGCCTAATCTTGGGAGCATTAATTTTTTACTCAGACACGAAAAAATCCAAGACCATTTAGAAGAAAACTTAAAAAGATTCATCAATTATCCTTTTTCAAGAAGCCTAAGCCTCATTCAAAACATCCGCAACGAAGCCGTTCATGCAAAAACTCCAGGTTTGAATGAAGTGGAAAAACTCAGGAATGAAATTTTAAGCATAGAAGGCGCGAGCTTACTCAAAGGCGTTTTAACCCACAAGGAAACTTCATAAAAGCGCAACCCATTCAGCATGCGTTTAGCACCGATTTGATAGCGCGAGATTTTAAAAATTATTTAGAGTCTTTAAGGGAGGGGAAAAATTTATTGGGTTTTTCGGGTGGGTTGGATTCCACTTGCTTGTTTTTTCTTTTAGTTGGAGAAAACATCGCCTTTGACATCGCTTTAGTGGATTATAACACGCAAAAACAACGCCTTGAAATCATCCAACACGCTCAAAAACTCGCAAAAACACACCATAAAAAATGCTACATCCATTACGCCCCAAAAATCGCGCGCAATTTTGAAATGCAAGCGAGAAAGATCCGTTATGATTTTTTTGAAACCCTAATCAAAGAGCATTCTTACAAGCATTTGATTTTAGCGCACCATTTGAATGACAGGCTGGAATGGTTTTTGATGCAATTAAGTAAAGGCGCTGGATTAAACACGCTTTTAAGCTTTCAAGCCTATGAAAAAAGAGAATCTTATGCGATCGTTCGCCCCTTGCTCTACACCCCTAAAGACACCCTTAAAACGCTCGCTAAAGATCGGGAATTTTTTGAAGACGATTCTAATTCTTCTTTAAAATTCAAACGCAATTTTTTCAGGAAAAATTACGCTAACTCCTTGATGCAACATTATTCTAAGGGCATTATCCAAAGTTTTAAATTTTTGGATAAAGAAAAAGAGCGGCTTTATCCTTTGATGCCCGTTTCACAAATGCATGGGATCACTTTTTTTAAGCGTTCGCAAAACGCGCTGTTTATGGTGGATAAAATCTTAAAGCAAAAGGGGTATGTGTTGAGCTTTTCTCAAAAAGAAGAAATCAAACGCCATTTTTTTAGCTTAGAAATCGCTCAAAAATTCATTATTGAAAGCGACAAAGAGCATGTGTTTATCGCTCTTAAACCCCAAAAAACTCTAAGCATGCCAAAGGATTTTAAAGACAGAGCCAGGAGGTTGAATATCCCCAAACGCTTACGGCCTGTTTTATACGCAGAGTTTTTAAAACAACCAACGCATGATTTTTTAACCCGTTTTAAACAGAGTTTAATGGATCTGTAAAAGTTAATTTTAATCAAGCGCTAATTTTAAAGCACTTTTTAACCTTGATTGTGTCAAAATACAGCAAAAACTTTGATATGAGAGCGGATGGACTTTAAAAATAAAAAATGGCTTTTTCTGGCCCCTCTAGCAGGCTATACGGATTTGCCTTTTAGAAGCGTGGTGAAAAAATTTGGCGTGGACGTTACCACTAGCGAAATGGTGAGTTCGCATTCGTTAGTGTATGCGTTTGATAAAACTTCTAAAATGTTGGAAAAATCCCCTTTAGAAGATCATTTCATGGCGCAAATTTCAGGCTCTAAAGAGGGCGTAGTCAAAGAAGCGGTGGAGAAAATCAACGCTTTAGATCATGTGAGCGGGATTGATTTTAATTGCGGTTGTCCTGCCCCTAAAGTGGCTAATCATGGTAATGGTAGCGGGCTATTGAAGGATTTAAACCACTTGGTGAAGCTTTTAAAAGTGATTAGAGAAAACACCAATAAAAAGATCACAAGCGTGAAAGTGCGTTTAGGTTTTGAAAAGAAAATCCCTAAAGAAATCGCTCATGCCTTAAATGATGCGCCGGTGGATTATGTGGTGGTGCATGGGAGGACACGAAGCGACAAATACCAAAAAGACAAAATAGATTATGAAAGCATCGCTTTAATGAAAGGGATTTTAAAAAAGCCGGTGATAGCCAATGGCGAAATTGACAGCGTGAAAAAGGCCTTTGAAGTTTTGCAAATCACGCAGGCTGATGGGCTAATGATAGGGCGAGCAGCCTTAAGAGCCCCATGGATATTTTGGCAAATCAGAAACAACACCACCGAATTACCCGCAGTCGTGAAAAAAGATCTGGTTTTAGAACATTTTGATAAAATGGTGGAGTTTTATGGGAATAGGGGGGTGATCATGTTCAGGAAAAATTTGCATGCTTACGCTAAGGGCAAAATGCAAGCGAGCGCGTTTCGTAATTGTGTCAATACCCTTACAGAAATA
This sequence comes from Helicobacter pylori, assembly GCF_900120335.1. Taxonomy (NCBI): domain Bacteria; kingdom Pseudomonadati; phylum Campylobacterota; class Epsilonproteobacteria; order Campylobacterales; family Helicobacteraceae; genus Helicobacter; species Helicobacter pylori. Next base: position 788,019 of record NZ_LT635477.1, on the reverse strand, counting down.
AAGAGCATGCGAGAGAGCATAGAGGAATTTTTTAATCAAGAAATGTTACAAAGTGAAGTGCCATTATGGGTAGAATTGAATCAAAAAAGCGTTTGAAAGCGTTCATTTTTTTAGCCAGTTTGGGGGTTTTGTGGGGCAATGCGGCTGAAAAAACGCCTTTTTTTAAAACGAAAAACCACATTTATTTGGGTTTTAGGCTAGGCACAGGGGCTAGCACGCGCACAAGCATGTGGCAACAAGCCTATAAAGACAACCCCACTTGCCCTAGCAGCGTGTGTTATGGTGAGAAATTAGAAGCCCATTATAAGGGGGGTAAAAATTTGTCTTATACCGGGCAAATAGGCGATGAAATAGCTTTTGATAAATACCATATTTTAGGCTTAAGGGTGTGGGGGGATGTAGAATACGCTAAAGCGCAATTAGGCCAAAAAGTGGGGGGTAACACCCTTTTATCCCAAGCGAATTATAACCCAAGCGCGATTAAAACCTACGATCCTATTTCAAACGCTCAAGGCCCTTTAGTTTTACAAAAAACCCCAAACCCCCAAGATTTCCTTTTCAATAACGGGCATTTCATGGCGTTTGGTTTGAACGTGAATGTGTTTGTCAATCTCCCTATAGACACCCTTTTAAAACTCGCTTTAAAAACAGAAAAAATGCTGTTTTTTAAAATAGGCGTGTTTGGTGGGGGTGGGGTGGAATACGCAATCTTGTGGAGTCCTAGTTATCAAAATCAAAACACGCAACAAGACGATAAATTTTTTGCCGCAGGTGGGGGGTTTTTTGTGAATTTTGGAGGCTCTTTGTATATAGGCAAACACAACCGCTTCAATGTGGGGCTTAAAATCCCTTATTACAGCTTGAGCGCGCAAAATTGGAAAAACTTCGGCTTTAACAATGTGTGGCAGCAACAAACGATCCGACAAAACTTCAGCGTTTTTAGGAATAAAGAAGTTTTTGTGAGCTATGCGTTTCTGTTTTAGTGTGGCTTCGTTCTCATTAAATATTGCTTATAAAATTCAAAAGATAGTTTCATTATTACAAAAATTAACACTCCAAAGATAAATAGGTTAAAATACTCCAAAATCTTTTTTTTTTTTTTTTTTGAAATCCAATCAATTTATAGTAAAATTAGGTTCATTGTAAATATATTATCACTTCATGATATTCTTACAACAAAAACATTACTTTAAGGAACACTTTTATGAAAAAGACAATTTTACTCTCTCTCTCTCTCTCGCTTGCGGTACCATCGCTCCACGCTGAAGACAACGGCTTTTTTGTGAGCGCCGGCTATCAAATCGGCGAAGCGGTGCAAATGGTCAAAAACACCGGCGAATTGAAAAATTTGAACGACAAATACGAGCAATTGAGCCAGTATTTGAGCCAAGTGGCTTCGTTGAAGCAAAGCATTCAAAACGCCAACAACATTGAGCTGGTCAATAGCTCTTTAAACGATTTGAAAAGCTTTGCGAGTAACAACTACACAAACAAAGAAACATCGCCCATCTACAACACCACGCAAGCCGTTATCACTTCGGTATTGGCTTTTTGGAGTCTTTATGCAGGGAACGCTCTCAGTTTTTTTGTGAACGATTTGAAAGATGGATCTAATTCTCCTCTTGGAAGAATCAATCAAGATGGGAACTGCACAGGATTACAAAAATGTTTTATGAGCCGAGAAACTTATGATAAAATGAAAGCGCTTGCCGAAAACCTCCAAAAAGCTCAAGGCAATCTCTGTGCCTTATCAGAACAATGCTCTAGCAATCAATCAAGTGGAAACAAAACTTCCATAACTGCAGCTCTTGAAACCGCGCAAAAGCTTATGGACTTGATCGAACAAGCCAAGGTTTCTATGGTGTGGAAAAATATCGTCATCGCAGGTGTTTCAAACGTATCCGGTGGCGCTATCACATCCACTGGTCCTGTAACCGACTATGCGGTGTTTAACAACATCAAAGCGATGCTACCTTACTTGCAAGAAGCGCTCAAACTAACTCAGAGCAACCACACCCTATCCACTCAGTTGCAAGCTCAAGCTATGGGATCTCAAAAAAATCGTGAATTTGCTAAAGACATTTACGCTTTCGCCCAAAACCAAAAGCAAATCCTTTCTAACGCTTCAAATATCTTCAATCTCTTTAATTCCATTCCTAAAGACCAACTTAAGTATTTGGAGAACGCTTACTTGAAAGTGCCGCATTTGGGTAAAACCCCTACTAACCCTTACAGACAGAATGTGAATTTGAATAAAGAAATTAATGCGGTTCAAAACAATGTAGCTAATTATGGCAATCGGATTGATTCAGCTTTAAGCGTGGCTAGAGATGTTTATAATTTAAAATCCAATCAAGCAAACATTGTAACAGCCTATAGCAACGCTAAGAATTTGAGCCAAGAGATTTCTAAACTCCCCTATAACCAAGTCAATACAAAAGACATTATCACACTGCCTTACGATAAAAACGCTCCGGCAGCAGGCCAATACAACTACCAAATCAACCCAGAGCAGCAATCCAACCTTTCTCAAGCTTTAGCGGCGATGAGCAATAACCCCTTTAAAAAAGTGGGCATGATCAGCTCTCAAAACAATAACGGCGCTTTGAACGGGCTTGGCGTGCAAGTGGGTTATAAGCAATTCTTTGGCGAAAGCAAAAGATGGGGGTTAAGGTATTATGGATTCTTTGATTACAACCACGGCTACATCAAATCCAGCTTTTTTAACTCGTCTTCTGATGTATGGACTTATGGCGGTGGGAGCGATTTGTTAGTGAATATTATCAACGATAGCATCACAAGAAAGAACAACAAGCTTTCTGTGGGTCTTTTTGGTGGTATCCAACTAGCAGGGACTACATGGCTTAATTCTCAATACATGAATTTAACGGCGTTCAATAACCCTTATAGCGCGAAAGTCAATACTTCCAATTTCCAATTCTTGTTCAATTTGGGTTTGAGAACCAATCTCGCTACAGCTAAGAAAAAAGACAGCGAGCATTCCGCGCAACATGGCATTGAACTAGGCATTAAAATCCCCACCATTAACACGAATTACTATTCTTTTTTAGGCACTAAGCTAGAATACCGAAGGCTTTATAGCGTGTATCTCAATTATGTGTTTGCTTATTAATGGTTTAAACCCTCTTTTTTAAGTGGGGTTTAGAAAAATCGTCAAGCTTTTTATCGTTGATGATGAAAGCTACAAAACTAGTGGCGCGACAACAAACCCTAACGCCACGCTCAAAAACACGACTAAAACCCCAGGGATCAAAAACGCATGATCAAACACATAACGGCCCATTTTGGTGGTGCCGGTATGATCCATAGCGATCGCTCCCAGTAAAGTGGGGTAAGTGGGTAACACAAACAACGCCGAAACGCTCGCAAACGAAGCCACGATAATATACAAATGCTCGGTATGATTAGCGCTAATGCCTAAGGCGGTGATCACGCTTGGGATGAGCGCTTTAGAGGTGGCAGCCTGCGAATACAAAAGCATGGAAGCCAAAAAGAGCGCTACGGCTAATAAAAACGGGTAATCAGCGATCAAAAACGAAGCGTACCGCTTGATTTCATCTATATGATTGCTCACAAAAGTATCGCCTAACCACGCCACGCCTAACACGCACACGCACGCTTGCATGCCGGATTTAAACACGCTTGAATGAGCGATTTCATTAGCGTTGATCTTACAAAAAAGCGCAATGAGAGTCGCCACGCTCAACATGAAAGACACGATCGCTTGATCTCTGCCTAAAACCACCGGGCTAATCAAAGCGATATTTTTAGAAATCGCGCTCGCATAAAAAACGATCGCTACAACCCCACCGATAAAAATCCATAACGATAATTTCGCGCTTTTTGAGGTTTCTTTTTCTTTTTTCATCATAGGGGGCGAAATTTTGCCCGCTTTCAAGCGTTCTAAATAATTTGGGTCGCTGTCTAACTTTAAATTAGTGAAACTCATCACAAATGCCGTGAGCATGCATGCTAAAAAAGTCGTAGGGATCCAAACCATTAAAAGGGTGAGGTAATTTGCCCCTAAAGGCTCTAAAATACCGCTCATAAACACCACCGCCGCGCTCACCGGGCTTGCGGTAATAGCGACTTGACTAGAAACAACCGCCAAGCTTAAGGGCGCTTTAGGTTTGATGTTTTGGCTCTGACTCACTTCCACAATCACCGGGATCAAAGAAAAAACCGTATGCCCGGTGCCGGCTAGTATCGTTAAAAAATACGCCACGCTTGGCGCGAGGTAGTTGATTTGCTTGGGGTGTTTCCTTAAAATTTTTTCAGCGATTTGGACTAAACAATCTAAGCCCCCCGCCTTTTGCATCGCGCTGATAGCGCTAATGACTGCCATGATGATTAAAATCACATCAAAAGGGATTTTGCCCGGATTTAGCCCCAAAAATAAGCACAAAATAAGCACGCCCAAACCCCCCACATAGCCCACTCCCAAGCCCCCTAGCCTTGCCCCTAAAAAAAGCGAAAAAAGTAACACGATAATTTGAAAAAAGGCATCCACCATTAACCCTTTTTAAATTTATTTTAACAATGATTTACTATACTATAAAATCTTTTAAATTTCAAAAGGTAGTCTATAATGAGAGTGTTTTTGAAATTTTTGATTCTCTTATTTTGTTTGAAGGGGCAAGTCATGGCTCAAAATTTACCCACCATTGCTTTATTAGCGACAGGGGGGACGATTGCAGGGAGTGGCGTTGATGCGAGCTTGGGTAGTTATAAGAGCGGTGAGTTGGGTGTCAAAGAGCTTTTGAAGGCTATCCCCAGTCTCAACAAGATCGCTCGCATTCAAGGGGAGCAGATTTCTAACATCGGCTCACAAGACATGAATGAAGAAATATGGTTCAAGCTCGCCAAACGCGCCCAAGAGTTGCTAGACGATAGCCGCATTCAAGGCGTGGTCATCACGCATGGCACGGACACTTTAGAAGAGAGCGCGTATTTTTTAAATTTGGTTTTACGCTCCACAAAACCGGTCGTGCTAGTGGGAGCGATGCGTAACGCTTCTTCTTTGAGCGCGGATGGGGCTTTGAATTTATATAACGCTGTGAGCGTAGCGGTTAATGAAAAAAGCGCGAATAAGGGCGTGCTAGTGGTCATGGACGATACTATTTTTAGCGCTAGAGAGGTAGTTAAAACGCACACCACCCACACTTCCACCTTTAAAGCCTTAAACAGCGGCGCGATAGGGAGCGTGTATTATGGCAAAGTGCGTTATTACATGCAACCTTTAAGAAAACACACGACAGAGAGCGAATTTTCTATTTTAGAGCTAAAAACCCCCTTGCCTAAAGTGGATATTATTTACACGCATGCTGGCATGACCCCCAATTTATTCCAAGCGAGCCTGAAATCGCATGCAAAAGGCGTTGTGATAGCCGGGGTGGGTAACGGGAATGTGAGCGCTGGGTTTTTAAAAGCGATGCAAGAAGCGAGCCAAATGGGGGTGGTTATCGTTCGTTCTAGCAGGGTAGGCAGCGGTGAGGTTACTTCAGGCGAGATTGATGACAAGGCTTATGGCTTTATCACAAGCGACAATTTAAACCCTCAAAAAGCCAGAGTGCTTTTACAACTCGCTTTAACTAAAACAAACAATAAAGAAAAAATCCAAGAAATGTTTGAAGAGTATTGAACGATTCTCTTAGATCACCCAATTATTAAAGATAATTGGGTGATTTGGTTTATTTTGTTTTTGACTTTATTTTCATCAAATATTGATAACTATCAAAATAGATTTGATGAAGCTCCCCCTATTTTAAAAAGGAGATTTTTTAATAAGCAAACACATAATTGAGATACACGCTATAAAGCCTTCGGTATTCTAGCTTAGTGCCTAAAAAAGAATAGTAATTCGTGTTAATGGTGGGGATTTTAATGCCTAGTTCAATGCCATGTTGCGCGGAATGCTCGCTGTCTTTTTTCTTAGCTGTAGCGAGATTGGTTCTCAAACCCAAATTGAACAAGAATTGGAAATTGGAAGTATTGACTTTCGCGCTATAAGGGTTATTGAACGCCGTTAAATTCATGTATTGAGAATTAAGCCATGTAGTCCCTGCTAGTTGGATACCACCAAAAAGACCCACAGAAAGCTTGTTGTTCTTTCTTGTGATGCTATCGTTGATAATATTCACTAACAAATCGCTCCCACCGCCATAAGTCCATACATCAGAAGACGAGTTAAAAAAGCTGGATTTGATGTAGCCGTGGTTGTAATCAAAGAATCCATAATACCTTAACCCCCATCTTTTGCTTTCGCCAAAGAATTGCTTATAACCCACTTGCACGCCAAGCCCGTTCAAAGCGCCGTTATTGTTTTGAGAGCTGATCATGCCCACTTTTTTAAAGGGGTTATTGCTCATCGCCGCTAAAGCTTGAGAAAGGTTGGATTGCTGCTCTGGGTTGATTTGGTAGTTGTATTGGCCTGCTGCCGGAGCGTTTTTATCGTAAGGCAGTGTGATAATGTCTTTTGTATTGACTTGGTTATAGGGGAGTTTAGAAATCTCTTGGCTCAAATTCTTAGCGTTGCTATAGGCTGTTACAATGTTTGCTTGATTGGATTTTAAATTATAAACATCTCTAGCCACGCTTAAAGCTGAATCAATCCGATTGCCATAATTAGCTACATTGTTTTGAACCGCATTAATTTCTTTATTCAAATTCACATTCTGTCTGTAAGGGTTAGTAGGGGTTTTACCCAAATGCGGCACTTTCAAGTAAGCGTTCTCCAAATACTTAAGTTGGTCTTTAGGGATAGAACTAAAGAGGTTGAAAATGTCTTTGGCGTAAGAGATGATTTGCTTTTGGTTTTGAGCGAAAGTGTAAATGTCTTTAGCGAAATTAGGGTTTGTTTGAGTCCCTGTGGCTTGAGCTTGCAACTGAGTGGATAGGGTGTGGTTGCTTTGAGAAAGCGTAACCGCTTGTTGCAAGATAGGTATCATCGCCTTGATGTTGTTAAACACCGCGTATTGCGTTGGGTAATTAGTGGATGTGATAGCACCGGATGCGTTTGAAACGCCACTGATGACGATATTTTTCCACATCATAGCGGTCTTAGTGTTTGCGATCAAATCCATAAGCTTTTGCGCTAAGTTAAGAGCGTTGCTTACGGTTGAGTTTGGTGTGTTTGATGTTGAGTCTGTTGCAGCACACCCGGATAAAGCGCAAAGATTGTTGCCTTTAGTGGTAGCGTTTTGTTGGGCCGCTTGGAGGCTTTCAGCGAGCTTTTTCATCTCATTATAAGTGGTTTCACTCATCGCGCAGTTTTCAATTCCTGAGCAGTTTTTGACAATCGTTGAAAAAGGAGGGTTACCCTGGACACTAGAGGCGTGACTCCCACTACCCACAAAGAAAGTGAGGTAGTTCCCCGCATAAAGACTCCAAAAACCCAATACCGAAGTGATAACGGCTTGCACGGCGTTGAAGATGGGCGATTGGGTGGTGCTGTTGTAGTTGTTGTTGGTGAAGCTTTTCAAATCGTTTAAAGAGCTATTGACCAGCTCAATGTTGTTGGCGTTTTGAATGCTTTGCTTCAACGAAGCCACTTGGCTCAAATACTGGCTCAATTGCTCGTATTTGTCGTTCAAATTTTTCAATTCGCCGGTGTTTTTGACCATTTGCACCGCTTCGCCGATTTGATAGCCGGCGCTCACAAAAAAGCCGTTGTCTTCAGCGTGGAGCGATGGTACCGCAAGCGAGAGAGAGAGAGAGAGTAAAATTGTCTTTTTCATAAAAGTGTTCCTTAAAGTAATGTTTTTGTTGTAAGAATATCATGAAGTGATAATATATTTACAATGAACCTAATTTTACTATAAATTGATTGGATTTCAAAAAAAAAAAAAAAGATTTTGGAGTATTTTAACCTATTTATCTTTGGAGTGTTAATTTTTGTAATAATGAAACTATCTTTTGAATTTTATAAGCAATATTTAATGAGAACAGAATTTTGATAACGCTTAACAGAACGCATTTATCCCAAACGCTAAAAGCGTTTAGGATTTCTGCTTAAAGAATTTGAAGCTTTGATAGAAAAAGTGGTGTGGTTTAAGCTTTATTTCTCATTTTCGCCATGATCATCATGATCGTGGTCTTTTTTGCCTTGTTCTTTGTCATGCCCTTTGCCATGTTTGTCATGACCACCATGTTTATGGTGTTTGTGCATTTTCCCATGCTTGCATGATCTCAACCCAAAATCATCATCCATGTCTTCCATATTGCCTTTTTTAAGCGCTTCTTTAACGGCTTTTTGGCGGGCTTCAAAATCCGCCACGGTCATGCTGTCTGTGTTTTTAGTTGCATACTCATGCAATTGCTTATGGAACGCCTTCCTCTTGTCTTTAGGCATCTTTTCCATGCGCATTTTCAACTCTTTTGTGTAATCCACAATATCTTGCGGAGCGACAATGCCAGCCATTTTAGCCAAATCTTCATCGCTCGTTTTGCTAAAATCTTTAGCGTTTAACGCCACAAATAACAACGCGCTAACAGAAAGTATTTTCAACGCTTTTTTCATATTTTTCCTTTTAAATTAAATTTTATCTCACTTAGGAGAACAATGTTCGTCTTTTTTCTTAACAGCCCTACACCAAACTTTTCTCGTATCGCCACTGCAAACGCTCACATTAAGCCCTTTTGCCTTAATTTCTTCATCGCTCAAACCTTTGGTTTTTTCTTCTAATTCTTTACGCACTTCTTCACGCATTTTTTTGAAATCCTCTTCACTCATTTTGGAAAGATTCTTCCTAGCGATCCGGCTGAAATTCGCACGGAATTTCTTAGCGTCTTCAGCTTTTAAAGCTTTAAGGCGTTTAGACACTTCCATGCGATAATCGATCGCTTCATTAGAAGGCAGAGTGCCAGCTAATTCCAAAAGCTCCTTATCTTTGAGTTGCGAAAAGTCTCTAGCGCCTAAAACCTGTAATCCAAGCAAAGCTAATAGGCAAAAAGCCAAACTCCTTCTCATTCCCAATTCCTTGTTGTCTAAATTTTTGCCGCATGACGACAGCAAATTTTGGCATTCTACCATGTTAATTTTAATTTATTCTCAAACACCGCTAAGAATAGTAAAAATGGGGTTTTAATTTTATATAGCCATTGTGTCATCATTTAACTTTTAATTTATAAAGGTCGTTTTAAACCCTAAAATTTTAAAATACCATTTTGAATGATTGGTTTGTATGGCGTTAGTAGTTTTTGGCTTATTTTGAGTGAAAGGATTTAAGCAAGATGTTTGTGGTTTTTATAGAAGGTTTTGGTTTGGCGATTTCTTTGTGTGCGGCGGTGGGGGCACAATCCTTGTTTATTGTGGAAAGAGGCATGGCTAGGAACTATGTGCTTTTGATTTGCGCTTTGTGTTTTATGTGCGATATTGTGTTGATGAGCATGGGCGTGTTTGGCGTGGGGGCTTATTTCGCTAAAAACCTTTATTTGAGCTTATTCTTAAATCTATTTGGGGCGGTTTTTACCGGATTTTACGCTTTTTTAGCTTTAAAAACCCTTTTTCAAACCTTTAAAAAAAAGCAAGTCCAAACCCCTAAAAAACTATCCTTAAAAAAGACCTTATTATTCACTTTAGGCGTTACTTTACTTAACCCTCAAGTGTATCTGGAAATGGTGTTTTTAATTGGCGCGAGCGCTATGTCTTTTAATTTAGCGCAAAAATTTGTTTTTCTAGCTGGCACTTTATCGGCGGCTTTTTCTTGGCTTTTACTCCTATGCGTCATGTCCTTACGCTATGGCTCTAAACTTTTGAACAACCAAAAAATCTTTATGGGGGTGAATCTCTTTGTAACCGCTATCATGGGAACGCTCAGCGTTACTTTATTCAGGGATTTTTTAGCGTTATTGAGCAAAACCTAAAAAGGGGCTAGTTTTAAGTCATTTTGCATTACAATACCCCTAAATGAGTTTTAAGGATTACAATCAATATGCAAGTTTTAGCGTTAAAATACCGCCCCAAACATTTTAGCGAGCTAGTCGGGCAAGAGAGCGTGGCTAAAACGCTTTCTTTAGCCCTAGACAACCAGCGTTTGGCTAACGCTTATTTATTCAGCGGGTTAAGGGGTTCGGGTAAAACCAGCTCTTCTAGGATTTTTGCTAGGGCTTTAATGTGCGAAATAGGGCCAAAGGCTGTGCCTTGCGATACTTGCATCCAATGCCAGAGCGCTTTAAACAACCACCACATAGATATTATAGAAATGGATGGGGCGTCTAATAGGGGGATTGATGATGTCCGTAATCTCATAGAGCAAACGCGCTACAAACCAAGCTTTGGGCGCTATAAAATCTTTATCATTGACGAAGTGCATATGTTCACTACCGAAGCGTTTAACGCGCTTTTAAAGACTTTAGAAGAACCTCCTAGCCATGTGAAATTCCTTTTAGCGACAACGGACGCCTTGAAATTGCCCGCTACCATACTCAGCCGCACCCAGCATTTCAGGTTTAAAAAAATCCCTGAAAATTCCGTTATTTCTCATTTAAAAACCATTTTAGAAAAAGAACAGGTGAGTTATGAAAGTAGCGCGTTAGAAAAACTCGCTCACAGCGGGCAAGGGAGTTTGAGGGATACGATCACTCTTTTAGAGCAAGCCATCAATTATTGCGATAACGCTATCACAGAAAGCAAAGTGGCTGAAATGTTAGGGGCGATTGATAGGAGCGTTTTAGAAGATTTTTTTCAAAGCCTAATCAACCAAGATGAAGCGCGATTGCAAGAGCGTTATGCCATTTTAGAAAATTATGAAACCGAGGGCGTTTTAGAAGAAATGATGCTTTTTTTGAAAGCGAAATTGTTAAGCCCTGATACTTATTCCATTCTTTTGATAGAGCGCTTTTTTAAAATCATTATGAGCAGTCTCAGCCTTTTAAAAGAAGGGGCAAATGCTAGTTTTGTGCTGTTGTTATTGAAAATGAAATTCAAAGAAGCTTTAAAACTCAAAGCCCTAGACGATGCGATTGTAGAATTAGAGCAAGCCCCTTTCAATCAAAGCCCTAGCATAAGTTATAACGCCCCTAAACAAGAATTTAAAGGCACAGAAAGAATAGAACAAGCAGAAAGAATAGAGAGAACAGAAAAAAGAGAGAACACAGAAACCCCGCAAACTCCCATGCTTTCAGCTAAAGATCGCATTTTTCACAACCTCTTCAAACAAGTTCAAACATTGGTTTATGAGCGCAACTACGAGTTAGGGGCGGTGTTTGAAAAAAATATCCGTTTCATTGATTTTGACAGCCAGACTAAAACCTTGACTTGGGAGTCTTTAGCCGCTGATAAGGATAAAGAGCTTTTAAGAGAACGATTTAAAATCGTGAAAGGTATCGTTGATGGGGTTTTTGGCAAGGGCGAAAATATCAAAATCGCTTTAAAAAATCATTTGGAAAATAAAAGTGCTCCAGAAGAAACTAAAGAGGTTAAAGAGTTTAAATTCCCCCCTTTAAAGCCTAAACCAACCACCGAAACGACGGCTGAAACGAAAGAAAATGAAAAAGAAGCGGTTGGAAAAGCGCTTCAAACGAAAGAAAACGACACTAAAGAGACTAAAGAAACCCAACCCAAAGAAGCCCCAACAGCGTTGCAAGAATTTATGGCTAACCACTCTGAGCTGATTGAAGAAATTAAGAGCGAGTTTGAAATCAAAAGCGTGGAATTGTTATGAGGGCGAATTTAGACGAATTAGACAAAGTGGCGGCTGCAATTTTAAAAGATGATTTTAAGGGGGTGGTGCTTTTAAAGGGCGTTGTGGGGAGCGGTAAAACGACCTTAGTTCAAGCGTGCTTGAAACATTTGGGTTTAGACATTCAAGCGACTTCGCCCACCTTTAGCTTGATGCATGCTTATAGCGAGAGCGTGTTCCATTACGATTTTTACATGCGCGATTTAAAGGCTTGCTTGGAGCTTGGCATGTTGGAGTGCTTGTTAGAAAAGGGGATCCATTTTGTGGAATGGGGTGATGAAAAATTAGAAAAAATTTTAAAAAAATACGATTTAGCTATTAAGGTTGTGGAAATCAAAACCGAACCAACCAGCCGTTTTTATACGATAAAGATCGCTTAAAGGGTCGCTTGAATGGATATTTTAAAAGCAGAGCATTTAAACAAACAGATTAAAAAAACCAAAATCGTTTCAGACGTTTCTTTAGAAGTGAAAAGCGGCGAAGTGGTGGGGCTTTTAGGACCTAATGGGGCGGGTAAAACCACCACCTTTTATATGATATGCGGGCTTTTAGAGCCTAGTGGGGGGAGCGTTTATTTAAACGATGTGAATTTAGCTAAATACCCCTTACACAAGCGCTCTAACTTGGGCATAGGCTACTTGCCCCAAGAATCCAGTATTTTTAAAGAATTGAGCGTGGAAGAGAATCTAGCCCTAGCAGGGGAGAGCACTTTTAAAAACTCTAAAGAGAGCGAAGAAAAAATGGAAAGCTTGCTAGACGCTTTTAATATTCAAGCCATAAGGGAGCGCAAGGGCATGAGCTTGAGTGGGGGAGAAAGAAGGCGCGTAGAAATCGCTAGGGCTTTAATGAAAAACCCTAAATTCGTGCTATTAGATGAGCCTTTTGCGGGCGTGGATCCGATTGCGGTGATTGACATTCAAAGAATCATTGAAAGCTTGATTGGATTAAACATCGGCGTGTTGATCACTGATCACAATGTGCGAGAGACTTTGAGCGTGTGCCACAGGGCGTATGTGATTAAAAGCGGTACGCTTTTAGCGAGCGGGAACGCTAATGAAATTTATGAAAACGCTTTGGTGCGCAAGTATTATTTAGGGGAAAATTTTAAGGTATAGACATGGCGATCTTACGCGCAAACCTTAGCCCTAAAAACAAATTAAACGCTACCTTAAAAGGGTGGCTACCCATTTTACAAAGCGAGCTTGAAGATTTAGAAGAAGTGTTGAAACAAAACGCTTTAGATAACCCCTTAATCAAAATTGAAAACAAACGCATCAAAAATTTTAGCGATCGCTTTAATCCTAAAAAGAGCAGCGATCATTTAGAAAATTTCGCAACCGCTTCTAAAAGCCTTTTTGAAACCTTAGAAGCTCAAATCATTCCCCCTCTCTTTCCCACTGAAACCTCTCAAAAAATCGCTATGGATATTATCAGCGGACTGGATAGTGAAGGGTATTTTGAAGAAAACATTGAAGAAAGGGCTAAAATTTTAGGGGTAGAGAGCGAAGTTTATGAAAAAGTGCGCAAGCGTTTTAGTTACCTTAATCCCGCTGGCATTGGCGCTAAAGACGTGAAAGAGAGCTTTTTATTCCAGTTAGAGGGTAGGGAATTAGACAATAACGAGCTTTATGAAGAAGTGCGAAAGATCATTTTAAATTTAGAAAAACACCATGAATTTTCTAAAGATTTTTATTATGAAAAGGCTTTAAAGATTTTAAAATCCTTTAAAAACCCCCCAGCCATTGAGTTTTTAGAAAAAGAAATAGAAGTCATTCCTGAGCTTTTTATTTTAGAAGTGGATAATGAAATCATCGTGCGTTTGAACGATGAGAGCTACCCGACGATCAGTTTAGAAGAAAATCGCTTTAAGAATAGCGATTATTTGAAAGAAAAATTGAAAGAAGCCAAAGATTTGATTGACGCGTTAAATTTGAGAAAAGCCACGATTTATAAAATCGGTCTGATGCTTTTAGAATACCAATACGATTTTTTTAAGGGTAAGGAATTACGCCCTTTAAAATTATTGGATTTAGCCAATGAGTTTAACCACTCTGTAAGCACGATTTCAAGGGCCATTTCTAATAAATATTTGGCATGCGAAAGGGGGGTTTTCCCCATTAAGCATTTCTTTAGCATCGCCTTAGACAATAGCGAGACTTCAAACGCTGTGATTAAAGACTATCTTTTAGAATTGATCAAAAATGAAGATAAAAAAGAGCCTTTGAGCGACGCTAAGATTTTAGAACTCATTGAAGAAAAATTCCATTTGAAAATGGTAAGAAGAACGATCACCAAATACCGCCAACTGCTCAACATCGCTTCTTCAAGCGAGAGGAAAAGGCTCTATTTGATGCGTGCTTGAAAAATATAATTTTAGGGCTTATTCTTATTTAATACCATTTGCCCTTGTATGCGTGTGAGTTCAAACTCTTGGGATACTTTAGCGAGTTGGTATAAGCTTTCTGTATTGTGCGTGTCTAAAGCCTTAATGTAAGCCTCTTTTTGTTCTTTGGTGATCACAAATGGTATTAAGTTTTGCTCTAAAGCGCTATAAAAGATTAGCATTCTGCCCACCCTACCATTACCATCGCTAAAAGGGTGTATCCTTTCAAATAAAATGTGTTGTTCTAAAATGGCTTTTAGTTTTTCTTCTTTATCTTGTAAGGTCTTCATCTTATAATTGAGGTTATCGCACCATTCTTTCATAGCCATAGGCGCTTGAAAATGGGGGATCGTTTCAAAACTAGCTCCTAAAATGGTATTATCAGTCGTTTTGAAAGCCCCCTCTTATTAGGGAGTAAAAAATTCATTAAAATCCCATGCAACTCCCTTATAAAAAAACTATCCATGCTTTGTCTTTTATTCAGGTTTTCTAACAGAAAGAAGAGCATGTTTTGATAGTTTTTCACTTCAAAGAAGGCTCTTTGGGGCATTTCTCTAGGAATGTATTCGGTGGTTAAAATACTTATGGTTTCAGCAAGGCTCAAAGGATTGTTTTCAATAGCGGTGTATGATGAGCCATGCGAATAGTCAAATCCATAGCGTAATCGTTAAATTCTAGTAATTCTTTATAGTCCATTACTTAAAATCCCTAAACAATTTCCCTAAATCCAAATCAAGTAATTCCGTTTGGGATCGCAATTCTAAAAGGTTTTTAGCTCCTTGGATTAAATCGTAGCTAGAAATGCCATGAGAAATAGAGATTTGAGCCTCTAAAAACGCGCTCAAATGATCGCACACCTTCAAAAGCTCCCCACAAACCCCAAAATACTCATCGCTGTTATAAAGCACGAACAATTCTTCAGCGTCTTTAGTGAAAACGATTTGATGAGACTTGTCTTTGTAGCGGTTTTTAAACTCGTTTTCGGTGAAGTATTTCAAATCTTCTTGAACGCCCAAAGACACAAAAGAATAGACTTTGTTTTGCATTTCCTTTTTTTCAATTTCTTTAATGCAATGATCAAGCCCTGCAACGCTTTGTTTGATGGGCGTGATAATGTCTCGGGTTAAAATCTCGGGTAAATCATGGAAAAGCCCGCCCAAAAAATGATTGATCCGCATGCTTTTACAAGCTTTTAAATCAAAGCTCAATAAATACCCCATAATCGCCACGCATAAGGTATGCCCTAAAACGCTGGTTTGCGGCACTCTTGGGGTCTGGCTCCAGCGCTTTTGGAAACGCAACTGCCCAAACATGCTCACCAATTTTTTCAGATCTTCTTTTTCCCCAAAAAGCCCTTCAAACAAATGCTCGTTATTGTGGAGTTGCTTATCAATTTTTTCTTTAATTTCTTTCACGCCATACATGTTGGGGTTAAAATGATAAATAATATCAAACTCCCATTTGGACGCATAAAAATGCGCGCTCTCTAAAATTTGAGTTTCTAAAATTTGGGGTCTGTGGCTTAAATACTCTTTTAATTCCTCTAAAGAAAAATACGCGCTGATCTCATCTTGCAAACTTTGCGCGACATAGGAGGCTAATTCTTGGCTGTGCGTTTGTTGGAGGGCGTAAAAAATAGGGGGTTTAATATCGGTTAAAACCAAGCGTTCCAAAAACTCAAAGCAAAAGAACTTGATTAAAAGATCTAAATCTAAATCTTTACCCCTATCTTTTAAATCTTTAGCGAGCAGATACGCAATCATCGCTTTATGGGCTTGTTTGTCTAATTCCACAAATTCCAAAGGGCATGCTTGGTCATTCCAGCGCCTAATGGACGCGCCCACAAACACACGCCTTAAAAATTGAGGTTTGAGTTTAGGGGTTTTTAGGGGTTTAACAGGATGAGCCGCATACATGACTTTCCTTTTTATACTATTTTGAATGTTTAAAACTATGAGCTTATTAAGAAGCGTTGATTTTATCGCACAAGATTAAAAAATCTTAGAGAATCACTATCAATACTAACTTAAATCTTATTATACGAAAAAAAGACAAAAATAAGGCTTTTATTTAAAAAAATGTTATTTTTATCAATTTCTTCCTCACCCTAAAACACCCACCCGTAATTGAAAAACACCTTAAAATGGCTAGCCCCTTCATTAAAAACAAAAGAGTTGGTGTAATCGCTACCACTAGAAACGACGCTAGCTTTTCTTTGGATCAAAGGGATGCTAATCCCTACAGAATATTTAGAATGCTTATAGCGGTAATTCAACCCAGTAGCCACATCCAAATTACCGCTCCCTTTGACTTTATTGAGTACATAATAGCTGTTATACAAGCCCCTTAACCCCCCAAAGATACCAAAAGATGATGAAAAGTTCCTTTTGGTTTGAACGCCTATAGGGCTATTTTTATTGGAGTAAGTGGTGATGAAATCCAGTAACAAATCTATCCCCCCACCATAGCTCAATTGCTGGACTTTTTGATTAAGGGCTTTAGAATAGTTGTATTTCACAATGCCATAATAAGCCAACCCTATGAAATCATTAAAGTAATTTTGATAGCCTATTTTAGCATTAACCCCTAAAATAGGGCTTCTAAAACTTTGCGAAGCGCTTGAAAAATAGTGGTTGGTAACGCTAGAAGTGACAAAGGTTTTTTGAATGGTGCTGAGCATGGAATTGGCTAAATCTTGCGTGTTCAAACTAGCGTTTAAATTGTAGTTCTTTTGAGCGCTCAAATTAGCGTAGTTGATCGGCAAAGCGTTTTGATTAATAAGCTGCTGCCAAACCGCTGCCGTTACCCCTAGAAACCCAGCGGGGACATCCGCGCAATTGTGATAGATGGAATTAGGGTAGTTGCTAGGGAAAGCGGGCTGATTAGAACCCCCATAAAGCGAACACACGTTATAAGGGAGGCCATCAGAATCTTTTGGCTTGCCATTTTCATTTTGACCGGTTGGCACTCTTTGGTAAGTCATATTCCCATTATGCCCATAGCCCTTAGTGTGGCTGAATTCATGCAAAATGGTTCTTAAATCTTCTAAATTGATGGTTTTAAGGTCATTGCCAAAGAGTTTTTGGGGTTCTAAGGCATAGGCTTCTACCCCTAATGTGCCATATTCACCATCATTACCATATCCATTAGCTAACCCTACAACCCCTGAATTTTTTAAAACAACCGCATCAATTTCTATTTTTTTTCTAAAATTATTAATAATACCTTGTTTGTTGAGTATATATTGTTGATCGACTTTAGTATCAACACGCCCATTTACTCCGGGATTTACGCATTTTGAAGGATCGTTATCGCAATCTGTTGAGCTGTTAGTGAATTCAAAAGGAGCGTTTAAAACCGCATCGCCCCAAGATTGGGAGTCTAAGACAGCGATCATGTTCAACATCAAATTGGTGAATTCTTCTGCGGTTTGCGGGGTGAAATTTTGCCAACAATCATTTTTTGTATTACCATTATTATTGTAAGGACAAGTGTTGAAATTGCTTGGATTTTCATTACTATATTTCATTATAAGATTTGTTTTAATGTTATTGAGCGTTTCAAACACCCTTTGCGTGTTAGCGTCAGAAATAGAAGTGCTAGTGGCTTCAAATTTTGGAAGAAAGAAAGTATAGGGACCAATTTTATCAAACGCCTCTTTTAGGCTATCAAACGCCTCCCCGGGTAAAACAATCTTAGAGTGTTTGGGGATAGTCTCTATCACCCCTAGATCGATCGCATTGCCTTGAGCGTCTGTAAAACTCAGTTTAACATTGCTTAGATTATAAGGTAGGAAGTTTTCTATAGTTAATTTACCACCAATATACAACACTTTAACAGGAGATAAAGATGAAAAGTTTAATTGTGATATGGATTTAGCGTCTGTGAATAAATTAGCCGCTCTTTTTAAAACGCTATCTGTGGGTAAATAACTATAAGTCGCGTAAGTGTTTTTTGTAGTGGTGTGTCTTTTTTCTTGCGTTTGCGTGCCTTCTAGTAATCCGGTTTCAAACCCGGCTTCTATGAAAAAGCCATTTTTCTCATTCGCTTCTAAAGCGCTGAATAATAAAAGTGGGATGAATAATTTTCTCATGGTTATCTCTTTTTAATTTATAGCGCCTTTATTATACAATTTAAGGGAATGGTTTGTTTATTTTTCACAATTTAAAGTTTTTACAAGGGATTAGTATTTCATATTTGAAACAAATTTTTAACAACAAGCGTTCGTTTTAGGGCCAATTTAGCATTAATTAGGCTGTGTTAATCAAAGTTTGGTAGGTAAAAATATCTAACCCCCCTTATAACCCCTTAATTTTCTAAAAAGCGCCTTATTTAGTGCACTTCTTTATATCAATATTCCAGTCAGCGCCAGATTTGATTTGATGTTTTTGCGCGAAATTATCCATATTCAGCGCCACGGAAACATTCAACAAGCTGTTTAAATAAACTAACGGTTGGCCTTCTAGCACATCGCCAAAGCTCGCGACATACGGCATTTTCTCTTCGTATTGTTTCTTGGAATTTTTAAAAATAGTTACACACACTGTATCGTTTCGTTTGATCCCTGCTTGATTGAGTAATTTATCGCTGATATTGCTCCAAACATTGCCATATTGAATATCCAAAATCGGGATATTGCCTTTCACTTCCCCTTTTGTGGCTTTCGCTTTTTGGTAAGGAATTTCAACGACTTTTGGGGGAAGCTCAGGCCCCACCTGCTCGAATGTGATCGCCCCAGAAGCCAAACGCGCCCCAGTGTAAGCATACACATCACGGCCATGGAAAGTATAGGATTTTTCAGAACCTTTCAAGCGGTTAGTTTTTTCATCAATTTCACGCACGCTATCAATCCCCAAAGTTTGCGCCACCAAAGTCAGCGTGCCGTTATCCGGCGAGACGAAATACTGGCCGTTTTTAGTTTTTAGCACCACCGATTTACGATTAGTGCCTACGCCCGGATCAACTACGCTTACAAATACCGATCCTTTTGGCCAATAACTAGTGGTTTGATACAAGCGGTAAGCACTCTCCCAAATGTTATACGGAGGGATTTCGTGCGTTAAATCAAAGATTTTAAGATTGGAATCAACGCTGAAAGCGACGCCTTTCATCGCCGAGACGGCCCCATCTTTTAGGCTAAAATCTGTTTGTAAAATCAAAGCGTTATCTGCATGAACAGACGATAACCCTATACACGCTGATAAAAACAACGCTGAAATCGTTTTTCTCATCTATATTATTTCCTGAATAACAAAAGTGGAGTGGATTGTTTTCTCATGGTTATCCTTTGTTGGATTAAAGTGTTTTTATTATACAATTTAAGGGGGTTGTTTGTTTGTTTTTTTGAAGTTTAAAGTTTTTATAAGGGATTAAAATTTCGTATTGAAACAAAATTTTAAAATAAGTCTTTATGTCAAAATAATTTAAAATGATTTACCATTAATTAGACTCTTTTAAGGATAGGGGGTTTTATTTAAAACGCAATATCGCCAATATTTTCACTATTCTCTATGTAGTATTTAAAACGCTCTTTTTCTAATTCGTTTTTTAGGATTTGTTGTTCTTCTAAAAGCAGGCGTTTTTGATCTTCTAGGGTGTTGATTTTACGGCTAATATAATAGATATTATTGCTTAAATAAATTTTAGGCGCTAATAAGGCTAAAAACGCGCCCCCAAAAACCAATACCCCTATTAAAGCCATTAAAGAAAGGCCATGCGGATTTTCATTTGCAGTTCCAGCGAATAATTCTTTCTTTTCGTCCTCTTCTATGCGCACAAAGCGTTCTTTTTCGTTTGAAGAATGGGTTTTGATATTCATGGCTTACTCATATAACTTACTCATGGCTTGAATTGAAACACCCTCATTTTAGCGCTCCGTGAACGCCTGTTGTTTTTAATTTCTTCTGGGCTTGGAGTGATGGGCTTTTTGGTTAAAATTTTGCCTAAAGCGTGATTATTAGAGCAAGCGCATTTGAAGCTTGAAGGATCGCAAATGCAATTTTTAGCGTAATCTTTGAAAGCGTTTTTCACCAATGCGTCTTCTAAAGAATGAAAAGAAATCACGCACAAAATCGCCCC
This sequence comes from Helicobacter pylori, assembly GCF_900120335.1. Lineage (NCBI taxonomy): Bacteria > Pseudomonadati > Campylobacterota > Epsilonproteobacteria > Campylobacterales > Helicobacteraceae > Helicobacter > Helicobacter pylori. The sequence goes on along the minus strand of NZ_LT635477.1, from coordinate 767,856 downwards.
CTTAAGGTTTCTAGCGCATTGTAAAAATTCTTTTAATTCTTCTAATTCGCTATTGACTTCTATGCGAACGGCTTGAAACACCAAAGTCGCTGGGTGGATTTTTTTATTTTTAGAAAGGGAGCTTAAAAACTCGCTCAAATCCTTAGCGTCTTTAAAGGGTTTTTTAGTGCGCCTCTCTACGATTTTGTGAGCGATTTTTTTGTATTCCTTGATTTCGCCATAGTCTCTAAAGATTTTTTCTAACGCCACTACAGGATAAGAGTTGATGACTTTTTGAGCGTTCAATTTGCTTTCCAAATCCATGCGCATATCTAGAGTGTGCGAGTGGAAATTAAACCCTCTATTGTCATCATCAAGCTGTAAGGAGCTCACCCCTAAATCCACTAAAACCCCCTTGATTCGCTCGCCATGAATTTCTAGGGCTTCTTTAAAGCGTTTGGCAAAACCCCCGCTTAAGAGATGATAACGCCCTTCAAATTCTTTCAATCGTTCTTTAGCGATTTCTTGAGCGAACTTATCTTTATCAATGCCAATGAGTTTCAGGTGCGGTTTTTGGGATAGAATCGCTTTAGAATGCCCCCCTAACCCTAAAGTGCAATCAATCAAAATCCCTTCTTCTAAAGGTGCGAACGCCTGCAAGACTTCTTGCAACAAAACGCTTTGGTGCAGATTTTCTATTTCTTGCAAACAATCCCCTTAAAACCCTTAGATGAATTTTCCAAATGCCTACTCAATGGTATTGATTTTGTTGGTTACGCTCAAAAGTTTCTTTTAATTAATCTTAGCTTTTTAAGGTGTGAAAATTCAAACTAAAACCCTTTTCATAAAGACTAAAAAGGGCTTAAAGATACCCTTTTATTTAAAAAGTGTAGTTATACCCCAAATAAAGCGAATAATCCCGTTTCAAATGGTAATAAAGATTAGTAGCGTTAGGACCCGCACTCAAAAATTTATTGATGAGTAGCGGCACTCTCACGCCAAATTCCACGCCATTATGCTTGTAGATATTGGCTCTCACCCCAAAATTCAACCATACTTGAAAAGCAACGGTCGAAGTGTTGGTGCTATAAGGGGCGTTAGGGTTACAATAAGTAGGGGTACAAACATCAGGACCTTTGGCTTCAATGATTTGCTCTTTCCAATAGTTCGCTGCGGAGCTTTTCCAAGTGTTACCGCCGATAGCGACCCCACCAAAAATACCAAAAGAAGCGTTGTCCTTATCAATAATATCAGCTAACAAATCGCTCCCCACACCCCAAGAGACCATATCCAACTGGATTTTATTAGGCGCATAAACTTGCTTACCTAAATCGGCATGCCCGTAATCAAAAAGCCCATACACTCTAAAACCAAACCACTTGCTTGTCATATCTAGCGACTTGAATTGGAAAAATTTCTTATAACCCACATTCAACCCAAAACCATTCAAAGCCCCATTAGCGTATTTGGAGTGCCAATTGATATTGGTGCCTCCTGGGTTATGCTTATTAGCGGTAAGACCTGGGGGGCAACCTACAACACTCCCTGTGCAATCCCCTGTATTATAAATATTGCTATTCAAACGGGCTTGTCCAAGCTGATAATTAGTCCCTATATAAACACCATCGCCTTCGGCTAACAACGAAGAGCTTAAAACTGCGGATAGAAGCCCTAAAGCTACAAACTTTTTCATAAATTCCATTCCTTTACATTCCTATCTTTAAAATTTTCTCATAGAATAATAGCATGTTTATCCTTAATCAAGCAAATATTTTTAACTCTTATGAATAAGAAATGATAATAAAACCATTCTTTTTTGAAGTATAATAGCTCCTTTTAATCCACTTTCTTATTTTAAGGAAACTCTTGCAACATAAAACCATTATGGATAAGATCATTATTCAAGGGGCTAGGGAAAACAATCTCAAAAATATCTTTTTAGAAATCCCTAAAAACCAGTTTGTTGTTTTTACCGGATTGAGCGGTTCGGGTAAATCCACTCTGGCGTTTGACACTTTATACGCTGAAGGCCAAAGGCGCTATTTAGAGAGTTTGTCCAGCTATGCGAGGCAATTTTTAGATAAAGTGGGTAAGCCTAATGTGGATAAGATTGAAGGCCTAACCCCAGCGATCGCTATTGATCAAAAAACCACTTCTAAAAACCCTAGATCCACTGTGGGGACGATCACTGAAATTTATGATTATTTAAGGTTGCTGTTTGCAAGGGTTGGGGAGCAATTTTGCCCCACATGTTTAGAGCCTATTAGTTCTATGAGCGCGAGCGATATCATTTCTCAAATCTGTCATTTAGAAGAAAATTCTAAAATCATTATTCTTGCTCCCATTATTAAAGATAAAAAAGGTTCGTTTAACGATAAATTAGAGAGCTTGCGTTTAAAGGGGTATGTGAGGGCTTTTGTTGATGGGGTGATGGTGCGTTTAGATGAAGAAATCCATTTGCACAAAACCAAAAAACACACCATTGAAGCGGTGGTGGATAGGGTGGTTATCAATAGCGAAAACGCTTCACGGATCGCTAGTGCAATAGAAAAAGCCCTTAAAGAAAGTTATGGGGAATTAGAAGTGGAAATCTTGCAAGACAACGCGCCAAGCATTAGGAAACATTACAGCGAGCATAAGGCATGTTTTAAGTGCAAGATGAGTTTTGAAGAATTAGAGCCTTTGAGTTTTTCCTTCAATTCGCCTAAAGGGGCGTGCGAAAGTTGTTTGGGTTTAGGGACAAAATTTAGCTTAGATATTAGTAAGATTTTAGATCCTAACACGCCTTTAAAACAAGGGGCGATTAAAGTGATTTTTGGGTATAACCGCAGTTATTACGCTCAAATGTTTGAAGGCTTTTGCGAATACAATGGCATTGACAGCACGCTTTGTTTCAACGAGTTGAATAAAGAGCAACAGGACGCTCTTTTGTATGGGAATGGCACTGAAATCAGCTTTCATTTTAAAAACAGCCCCTTGAAACGCCCCTGGAAAGGCATTATCCAAATCGCTTATGACATGTTTAAAGAGCAAAAGGATTTGAGCGATTACATGAGCGAAAAAACCTGTTCTTCGTGTAATGGGCATCGTTTGAAAGCCTCCAGTCTGAGCGTCCAAGTCGCTGGCTTGAAAATGGCGGATTTTTTAACTAAGCCCATTGAAGAAGTCTATCATTTTTTTAATGATCCCACGCATTTTAGCTATCTTAACGAGCAAGAAAAAAAGATCGCTGAACCCATTTTAAAAGAGATTTTAGAAAGGGTGTTTTTTTTATACGATGTGGGGCTAGGGTATTTGACTTTAGGGAGGGATGCGCGAACGATTAGCGGAGGGGAGAGCCAAAGGATACGAATCGCTAGTCAAATCGGGAGCGGTTTGACAGGGGTTTTGTATGTTTTAGATGAGCCTAGCATTGGCTTGCATGAAAAAGACACGCTCAAACTCATCAACACCCTTAGGAATTTACAAAAAAAAGGGAACACGCTCATTGTCGTAGAGCATGATAAAGAGACGATTAAGCATGCGGATTTTGTTGTGGATATTGGGCCAAAGGCTGGAAGGCATGGGGGTGAAGTGGTTTTTAGCGGGAGCGTGAAAGATTTATTGCAAAATAACCATTCTACCGCCTTATATCTCAACGGCACTAAAAAGATTGAGCGCCCCAAATTTGAACTCCCTAAAGAAAAGCATTTTTTAGAAATTAAAAATGTCAATATCAATAACATTAAGAATTTGAGCGTTCAAATCCCTTTAAAACAATTGGTGTGCATTACGGGGGTGAGCGGGAGCGGTAAAAGCTCGCTGATTTTACAAACCCTTTTACCCACCGCTCAAACCCTTTTAAACCATGCTAAAAAAGCTCAAAGTTTGAATGGGGTGGAGATTGTAGGGTTGGAGCATTTGGATAAAGTGATTTATTTGGATCAAGCCCCCATAGGCAAAACCCCACGGAGCAACCCTGCCACTTACACAGGGGTGATGGATGAAATCAGGATTTTATTTGCCGAGCAAAAAGAAGCTAAAATTTTAGGCTATAGTGCGAGCCGTTTTAGCTTTAATGTGAAAGGGGGGCGGTGTGAGAAGTGCCAAGGCGATGGGGACATTAAAATAGAAATGCACTTTTTGCCTGATGTATTAGTCCAATGCGATAGCTGTAAGGGCGCTAAATATAACCCCCAAACTTTAGAAATCAAGGTGAAAGGCAAATCCATTGCTGATGTGTTGAACATGAGCGTGGAAGAGGCTTATGAATTTTTTGCTAAATTCCCTAAAATCGCTGTGAAGTTAAAAACGCTTATAGATGTGGGCTTGGGCTATATCACTTTAGGGCAAAACGCTACCACTTTAAGCGGGGGGGAGGCTCAAAGGATCAAATTGGCTAAAGAATTGAGTAAAAAAGACACAGGCAAAACCCTTTATATTTTAGATGAGCCTACCACCGGTTTGCATTTTGAAGACGTGAATCACCTTTTACAGGTTTTGCACTCTTTAGTGGCGTTAGGCAATTCCATGCTAGTGATTGAGCATAATTTAGACATTATCAAAAACGCTGATTACATTATAGACATGGGGCCTGATGGGGGGGATAAGGGTGGGAGGGTCATTGCGAGCGGCACGCCTTTAGAAGTGGCACAAAATTGCGAAAAAACCCAAAGCTACACGGGAAAATTTTTAGCTTTGGAATTGAAATAGCTTGCATTTGTTTGTAGAAACGATGTAGGGCTGAAAATAACAGACAGCTAGATATTAGAGAGCAGAGGCGCTATTGCGTCATGGTTTCAAAATTATAAGGCTAGCAGCAACAATAACCATTGATTATATAAATAAAAGCTAGCAAAGAAACCATGCCTTTAAAATCCATCGCATGAGAGTTTGAGAAAAAATTAAGGGAGTTAGAGGCCATTGGGACACTCCCTAACCATCACAGAGACGGCACCAATTATAGCGTTTCAAACCTTTATAAAATAGCGAGAGTGAGCCACCGTTCCTCCTTATGGCTCAATTACAAGGGGTAGGTTTGGGAACCCCTAAACTCACCAAACCTAATCCTACACAAAAATTATTAATAGAATGAGAGCCATGAAATTAAGAAAAATGGGGGCGAAAGTTAAATCATCATCAAGTGGTTAGCAATTATAGATTATTATAGAGAAGCATGCGATTTTTTCTACTCCGCAAGCCATTACAAAAGAAAAGGCATTTAATTCTTTAAACTCTCTCTCACGCTAATTCTACTATAAATGAGTTTAACCACCCAAAGCAGAAATCCCAAATATCTTTAGCGTTTGGGATGAATGCTACCAATTCGTGGTATAATATCCCCATACATTCGTATCTAGCGTAGGAAGTGCGCAAAGTTACGCCTTTGGAGATATGATGTATGAGACCTGTAGGGAATGCGTTGGAGCTCAAACTCTGTAAAATCCCTACTATAGGGACACAGAGTGAGAACCAAACTCTCCCTACGGGCAACATCAGCCTAGGAAGCCCAATCGTCTTTAGCGGTTGGGTACTTCACAACACAATAACCGCACTAATAAAAAATGGGGTTTTAGTTGCTCCACCATGAAAACTTATTTTTAAGGAGAGGGTGTTTTGAAATAATTATCCCCCTTAAAACCCCCTAACTCCCTACCTTTCCAAAAACAAATCCTTCTCTTGGATTTCTGTTTCTTCGCTTAAAATCGCCGCTCTTTCCACGACGCCTAAAAGCTCTCGCACGTTCCCATGCCAAGAATATTCTAAAAGGCGTTTTGCGGCGTTTTTTGAAAAAGATTTTGGCCCCAAATGATACGCCTCGCACACTTCTTTAAGCTTGATTTCAGCAATGGGTAAAATCTCTTCTGTCCTCTCTCTTAAAGGAGCGATAGTTATAGGCACGATTTGCAAGCGGAAAAACAAATCTTCTCTAAATTCTTTTGAAGCGATTTTTTCTTTCATGTTAGCGTTGGTAGCAGAAATGAAACGAACATCAATTTTAACGCTCTTATTATCCCCAAGGCGCGTGATTTCTTTTTCTTGAACCACTCTTAAAAGTTTGCTTTGCAATTGAAGGGGCATTTCAGCGATTTCATCTAAAAAGATCGTGCCTTTATTAGCGCTCTCAAAAAGCCCCATTTTAGGCGCTGTGGCGTCCGTGAACGCCCCTTTTTGATACCCAAAAAGCTCGCTTTCTAATAAATGCTCTGGGATTGCGGACATGTTGATCGCTATAAAAGGGTGCTTGGAGCGCTGGGAATGCTGGTGGATAAAATGAGCAAAAACCTCCTTACCCACCCCGCTTTCGCCTAATAGCATGACATTAGCGTCCGTGCTTGCGACTTTTAAGGCCTGCCGTTTGGTTGCTTCTAAAGCTTTTGAAGTGGCTAAAAAGCTGTGTTTGGGGGCTTTTTTTAAAGGTTTTTCTAAAGGGTGTTTTTTTTGAAATTCTAAAACTTTTTTAGTGCGATAGATGGATTCTAAAAGCAATTCTGGTTTAAAAGGCTTTTGGAAAAAGTCTTTCACGCCTAAACGAATGGAATCAATGGCTTTATTCAAAGTCGCATTACCGGTAATCACAATGGATTCATACTTGCCCTCTAAAAGGCGTAAAAATTCCAAGCCGTCCATATGGGGCATGTTAATATCCGTGATGACTAAATCAAAGCTCTCATCAAGTTTCGCTAGCGCATCTTTAGGGTTTTTAAAACTCACAATTTCTAAATCGTCCTGAAGCTCAAAAAAAAGCTCCAGGCTTTTACGCATGTTAATATCATCTTCTACAATAGCGATTTTCATTCTTCTTCCTTTCTAAAAATATCTAAAGACAGCATATCTCCCTCTAAACTCGCTTTAACGCTTAAGGCTTTGAGGTTAAGAATGCTTGTGGTAGTGGTGCCGTTTTTATAGCTATGATCATAATGCGTGATAGCGACTTGGCTTTTTAAAATACAATCAATGACTCGCTCTTTTTCTTTTTTTAACGCTATTTCTAAAAGGAAGCGTTCTAGTTTGGTTTGGAGCAAGGGGTTTTTTAAATCGGGCAAGTTGCGAGTGATGATAGAGCAATGATAGTCTAAAACATAGGGGGCTGTTTTAATGCGGCTGACAATAGGCTTAGAGACAGAATACTCTTCACCCATCACTCTAGAATCAACGATTTTCAAGCGGTACGAAATCAAAAATTCTTGATTTTCTAGGGGGCTGAGGGCATGCAAAGAAACCCCTAAAAAATAAAATAAAAAATAACAGAATGAAAAGAAACGCATCACTCAAACAAATTTTGCGCTGAAGAGGTTTCTAAATTTTCTGGCTCTTCTTCTTTAGGGCAAGAATTGACATACACGACTTTATCAGCGGTGTTTATGAGTTTTACCCCACTGGCATTTCTTCCGGTTTCTCTAATATCTTTAATAGAAACTCTAATCATTTTCGCGCTCGCGGTAAGGATCATCAAATCCAGGTTCTCATCATCCACGCTGATAACGCCCACCAAATTACCGGTCTTTTGAGTGAGTTTCATGCCAATGACCCCCTTACCTCCACGAGATTGCTCTCTATACGCTTCGGCTAGAGTTTGCTTGCCAAGCCCGTTCTCGCTCACGCTCAAAAGCTTGTTGCTATCATCGCTAATGACGACCGCGCCGACAACAAAATCATTTTCATTCAGCTTAATCCCTCTAACCCCACGAGTAGTTCTTCCGATCTCGCGCACGTCTTCTAAAGGGAATTTAATGAAAATACCCAAATGCGATGCGATGAGCAAATGCTTGGCGTTTTTATCCACAACTTTTGCGCCCACTAATTCATCGCCTTCATCCAAAACAATCGCTCTGATACCGCTATAACTCCTATTACCGCCAAATTCGCTCAAATTGGTGCGCTTCACCACGCCATTTTTCGTGAAGAAAGCTAAAGAGCGTTCATCGCTAAAATCTTTAGTGCTTAGAGTTGCCATGATTTTTTCATCCGGAGCGAGCGAAATTAAATTCACAATAGCTTTACCCATAGCGATCCGGCTCGCTTCTGGGATTTTATAGACTTTCAAATGATACAATTGCCCCTTATTGGTGATAAAGAGCAAAATATCATGCGTGTTAGCCACAAAAAAGTTTTCAATGAAATCGTCTTCATAAGTGCTGCCTGAAAGCTTGCCCTTACCTCCACGATTTTGCTTTTCATAAGCTTTTAAATCCACTCTTTTCACATAGCCTTTATAGCTCATGCTCACCACCATAGGCTCATTAGCGATCAAATCTTCTGTATCAATGCTTTCGTAAGATTCTTGAATTTCAGTGCGCCTTGGAGAAGAAAACTGCTCTTTGACTTCTAAAAGCTCGGTTTTGACGACTTCATTCAAGCGATCTTCGCTCTTTAAAATGCCATTGAGATCATCAATAAGCTCTAGCAGGTTTTGGTATTCTTCTTTGATCTTATCTCTTTCAAGGCCTGTCAAGCGTTGCAAACGCATTTCTAAAATGGCTTTGCTTTGGATTTCGCTCAAACTAAAACGCTCCATTAAGGCGTTTTTAGCCGCTTCTGGGCTTGGGCTTGTTTTAATGAGTTGTACGATTTCATCAATATTGTCTAGTGCGATCAAATAACCCTCTAAAATATGCGCTCTGGCCTTAGCCTTTTCCAATTCAAAAATCGTGCGTCTTATAATAATGGTCTTTCTATGGTTTAAGAAAAGGCGCAACAACTCTAAAAGCGTGAAAATCTTAGGCTCTTTATTGTAAATAGCGAGTAAAATGATGCTAAAAGTGGTCTCCATGGTGGTGAGTTTGTAGAGGTGGTTTAAGACAATTTCACTCATCGCGTCTCTTTTTAATTCAATCACCACTCTAATGCCCTCTCTATCGCTCTCATCGCGCACTTCGCTAATGCCTTCAATTTGTTTTTCTCGTGCTAAATCGCTGATTTGTTCCACTAATTTGGCTTTATTGGTTTGAAAAGGCATTTCATCTAAAACGATGATTTCTTTATTTTTTGTTTTTTCCACATGCACTTTAGCCCGCACTTTCACACGCCCTCGCCCCGTTTTATAGGCTTCAATAATGCCAGTCTTGCCATAGATGATCCCACCAGTAGGAAAATCAGGCCCTTTGACAAATTCCAAAATTTCATCTAATTCAGCGTTAGGGTTTTCTAAGACATGCGCTAAAGCGTCTATGATTTCATCAATCCTGTGGGGGGGGATAGAAGTCGCCATCCCTACGGCGATCCCATTAGCCCCATTGACTAAAAGGTTAGGCAGACGGCTTGGTAGAATATCTGGCTCTTTTAAGGTGTCATCGTAATTAGGCACAAAATCAATGGTGTCTTTATCAATATCCCTTAAAATTTCTTCACTCGCCTTGGTCATTCTGGCTTCAGTGTAACGCATCGCTGCAGCGTTATCGCCATCAATAGAGCCAAAGTTGCCTTGCCCATCCACTAATTCCAAGCGCATGGAAAAATCTTGCGCCATTCTCACTAGCGCATCATAAACTGCGGTGTCGCCATGGGGGTGGTATTTACCAATCACATCACCCACGATCCTAGCGCTTTTTTTATAAGCGACTTTGGAAGTAAGGCCTAATTCATGCATCGCATACAAAATACGCCTATGAACAGGCTTTAAGCCGTCTCTAGCGTCCGGTAAGGCACGCCCTATGATCACGCTCATGGAATAAGCCAAATAGCTCTCTTCAATAGAAGAATCAATCCCCACTTCTACAATATTTTTTGTTTCATCAACTAAATGATCTTGCATGTGTCTCCCTAAAATTTAATTAAAATAAAGCGTTAAAAGGTAACGCCCCCAAATCAAAGCCCAAAAAATAAGCCCTATCAGTTGGGCCGAACTGGCCATGTCTTTAGCCTTTTTAGCTAAAGGGTGGAACTCGGTGCCAGTAAAATCCACAGCCTTTTCAATGGAGCTATTGATGAGTTCAATCACAACCGATAAAAAGCAAGGCAAGATCAATAGCCCCCATTCTAAAAAATCTTTAGTCAGATAGCTCGCTAGAACGATGCAAAAAAGAGCCAAGATGACAATTTGCCTGAACGCGCTCTCTTCAGCCCACGCGCATTTAAGCCCGTCTTTAGAATAAAAAAGGGCTTTAAAAAGGCGTTTAAACCCTTTAGCTTTGGGGGGGACTTTGAAATCACTCATGGCTTATTTTGTAGGATTGAAAGAAATTCACGCTAAGGCTTTCTAACAAGGCGTTAAAAGTCAGCTTGGCGTTGTCTTTAGCTTGGGCGTTAAGAGCGATCTGAGATCGTTTGTCTTTAGCCATAGAAACAAAGGCTTGCAACAATCCTTTAAAATTCTGTTGGAGCGCGCTATCGTCTTTAAAATGGGACTGGAACAAAGCCATAAAATAGTTTTCTAAAGAAGCTAACGCGCTTTCATAAGAAACGCTAGGGGTTTGAGAACGCAAGCTAAAATAAGGGGAAAAAAAGCCCAAACTCTCTTTATTTTGTTGATAAAAGGACTCTAAAACGTTTTTAAAATGGCGCGCTTGGATAGAAACGCTCAACTTTGGCGCTAAAAAACGCAGTTTGTCTTGCAACTCTTCTATGGCTTTAGCGTCTTTAGAACTCAAGGTTTTGAAAATATTTTTAAGGGATAGATTTTCTTGCACCTCCATTAAACCTTCTTGAAAAAAAGTGTAAGCAAGGATATTCTCTGCATTAGTCAAATCGCATTTTAAGTTGTCGTTTAAGGTTTTTTCATCTAAAGCGTTGAATTTTAAAGAGCAATTCAAGCGCGTGGGTTTGAATTTTTCCAATAAGGCATTCAAGTTTTTTAAGGGGATTTGGCTGATTTTTTGCTGAATATCTTGTTCTAAAATAGGGGATTGGATTTGAGAATGGATAGAAAGGGTAAGAGAGCTTTTATCTAAAGAATGGAGCTTGATCTTTAAATCTTTAAAATCCATAATAGGGGAGTTTTGAGAGTCTAAAAAACGAAGCTCCTTAGAAACGCATGCGATTTTAAAAAACCCTTCGCATTCAAAAGGAGCGCCTACAATCCCCATGCCCTTAATGTGGGGGCGTTGATCCAAATAAGCGTTAAGATAAGCGGTTAAAGATTTTTTAACCGACATGCTAGTGAAGAAGATAAACACCCCTAAAAGCACGCAAATTAAAGCCCCAATAACCACCATCCAAGACATGAATTTTTTAGTCAAAAACACCCTTTATTGAAAGCATAATGTCCCTAATTGTAGCATAATCGCGCTTAAAATTAAAGAGCGCTTGAGTGAATGCCCCCTATATTCCTAATATTAATAGAATAGACGATAAAGAATCGTGCGACAATCATTAAACGCTAAAATAATATTTTTGTGAAAAAAATAAACGGATCGCCCTTAATCCAAAACAAAACCTAAAACAGAATAAAACTTATTAGGGTTTCAATCACTTAAAAGTGATACTATGATCATCAAATCAACTTAAAGGCAAAGACATGAATGAAGTGGTTGTAGTGGCGGCAAAGCGTAGTGCTGTAGGGAGTTTTTTAGGCTCTCTGAAGAATGTGGGCGCTAGAGAAATGGGCGTTAGCGTGCTTAAAGACGCTTTGAATGCGAGCTCTCTTGAGCCTAGCGATGTGGATTCTGTCATTTTAGGCAATGTCTTAGGCGCTGGTTTGGGTCAAAATATCGCCAGGCAGATCCAACTGGATTCTGGCATCCCTAATGACAGAAACGCTTTTAGCGTCAATATGGTTTGCGGATCGTCTATGAAAGCTATCCAATTAGCGCATGACAGCATCATGCTTGGGCGCGATGAAGTGGTGGTGTGCGGTGGCGTGGAGAACATGAGCGCAGCGCCTTATCTGTCGTTTGACATGCGAGAGGGGAAAAGAATGGGGAATGCGAACATGATAGATTCTATGATACATGACGGATTATGGGACGCGTTCAATGATTACCACATGGGGATCACCGCTGATAATGTCGCTCAAGCATACCACATAAGCCGAGAAGATCAAGACGCATTCGCACTCCAATCGCAACTCAAAGCGAGAGCCGCCATTAATGCGGGGAAATTCCAAGAAGAAATCACGCCTATTGAAATAGCGAATAAAAAAGGCGTGGTGGTTTTTAAAGAAGACGAATACCCTAGAGACACGACGCTAGAATCCCTTGCAAAGCTCAAACCCGCCTTTAAAAAAGACGGATCGGTAACGGCAGGAAATTCATCAGGGATCAATGATGGCGCGAGTATTATCATTTTATGCAGCACTAAAAAAGCGCAAAAATTGGGGTTAAAAACAATGGCCACCATCAAGGGGTTTGGTTTGGGTGGTTGCAGTCCGGATATTATGGGCATATGCCCAAGCATCGCTATTAAAAACAATCTTAAAAATGTCAAAATGAATCTCAACGACATCAATCTTTTTGAACTCAATGAAGCCTTTGCCGCGCAAAGCATTGCCGTGTTAAAAGAGCTTGAATTAAACCCCAATATCGTGAATGTGAATGGAGGCGCGATAGCGATTGGCCACCCTATTGGCGCGAGCGGTGCTAGGATATTAGTGACTTTATTGCATGAAATGAAAAGGAGCGGGCATGGCGTGGGTTGCGCGTCATTGTGCGTGGGTGGCGGTCAAGGGCTATCAGTGGTAGTGGAACAAAAATAAGGAGAATGAGATGAATAAGGTTATAACCGATTTAGACAAAGCGTTGAACGGGTTAAAAGACGGAGACACTATTTTAGTGGGCGGTTTTGGGCTGTGTGGGATACCCGAATACGCCATTGATTACATTTATAAGAAAGGCATTAAGGATCTAATTGTCGTGAGCAATAATTGCGGCGTTGATGACTTTGGGTTGGGTATTCTTTTAGAAAAAAAGCAGATTAAAAAGATTATCGCTTCCTATGTGGGGGAAAATAAGATTTTTGAATCGCAAATGTTGAATGGAGAAATTGAAGTCGTTTTGACACCGCAAGGCACGCTGGCTGAAAACTTGCGCGCTGGAGGGGCTGGGATACCCGCTTATTACACCCCAACAGGGGTTGGGACTCTGATCGCTCAAGGCAAGGAATCAAGGGAGTTTAACGGCAAGGAGTATATTTTAGAAAGAGCCATAACGGGCGATTACGGGCTTATCAAAGCCTATAAAAGCGACACTCTTGGGAATTTGGTGTTTAGAAAAACGGCCCGAAATTTCAACCCCTTGTGCGCGATGGCGTCAAAAATATGCGTCGCTGAAGTGGAAGAAATTGTCCCGGCTGGGGAATTAGACCCAGATGAAATACACTTGCCAGGAATCTATGTGCAGCACATCTATAAGGGCGAGAAATTTGAAAAACGGATAGAAAAAATCACCACAAGGAGCACGAAATGAGAGAGGCTATCATTAAAAGAGCGGCAAAGGAATTGAAAGAGGGCATGTATGTGAATTTAGGGATAGGCTTGCCCACGCTGGTGGCCAATGAAGTGAGCGGCATGAATATCGTTTTCCAAAGCGAGAACGGGCTATTAGGGATTGGCGCTTACCCTTTAGAAGGGGGCGTTGATGCGGATCTTATCAATGCAGGAAAGGAAACCATAACCGTGGTGCCGGGCGCTTCGTTTTTCAATAGCGCGGATTCGTTTGCGATGATTCGTGGGGGGCATATTGATTTAGCGATTTTAGGGGGGATGGAAGTCTCACAAAATGGGGATTTGGCTAATTGGATGATCCCTAAAAAGCTCATAAAAGGCATGGGAGGGGCTATGGATTTGGTGCATGGCGCTAAAAAAGTGATCGTCATCATGGAGCATTGCAACAAATACGGGGAGTCTAAAGTGAAAAAAGAATGCTCATTGCCCTTAACGGGAAAAGGCGTGGTGCATCAATTGATAACGGATTTAGCGGTGTTTGAGTTTTCCAATAACGCCATGAAATTAGTGGAATTGCAAGAAGGGGTCAGCCTTGATCAAGTGAAAGAAAAGACAGAAGCTGAATTTGAGGTGCGCTTATAGCTTGTAAAAGGGGGTGTTTATGTTTTTGTTAAGGCATTTGACTTCAGCGTGCGTGTTTTTAGCGTCTAAATGTTTGCCGGACTCTTTTGTTTTGGTCGCTCTTTTGTCGTTTGTCGTGTTTGTTCTTGTTTATTGCTTGACAGGGCAGGACGCTTCGTCTGTCATTTCTAGTTGGGGGAATGGTGCTTGGACGCTTTTAGGCTTTTCTATGCAAATGGCTCTTATTTTGGTGCTGGGTCAGGCTTTAGCTAGCGCTAAATTAGTCCAAAAACTTTTAAAATACTTGGCGTCTTTGCCTAAGGGGTATTACACGGCTTTATGGTTGGTTACTTCTTTATCGTTAATCGCTAATTGGATCAACTGGGGTTTTGGCTTAGTGATTAGCACGATTTTTGCAAAAGAGATCGCCAAAAATGTTAAGGGGGTGGATTACAGGCTGCTCATTGCTAGCGCTTATTCGGGTTTTGTGATCTGGCATGGGGGTTTATCAGGCTCTATCCCTTTAAGCGTTGCCACCCAAAATGAAAGTCTATCCAAAATAAGCGCCGGGGTGATTGAAAAAGCTATCCCTATCAGTCAGACGATTTTTTCCTCTTATAATTTGATCATTATAGGGATCATTCTTATAGGGTTACCCTTTTTAATGGCAATGATCCACCCTAAAAAAGAAGAAATCGTTGAAATTGATTCAAAGCTTTTAAAAGACGAATACAAAGAGATTGAACTCATTGACCACCAACAAGATAAAACGATCGCGCATTTTTTGGAAAACAGCGCTTTGCTTTCTTATCTTTTGGTTTTTTTGGGTTTTGGGTATCTTGGTGTTTATTTTTTTAAAGGGGGAGGGATTGGTTTAAACATTGTCAATATGATTTTCCTTTTTTTAGGGATTTTGCTCCATAAAACCCCTTTAGCTTATGTGAAAGCGATCGATCATTCCGCTAGGAGCGTGGCTGGGATTTTACTCCAATTCCCTTTTTACGCTGGGATTATGGGGATGATGGCAAGCCATAACGTGGGGGGGCATTCTTTAGCGCAAATGCTTTCTTTAGCCTTCACGCACATCGCTAACGAAAAAACTTTCGCGCTCATGACTTTTTTGAGTGCGGGGATTGTCAATATTTTTATTCCGTCTGGTGGGGGGCAATGGGCGATTCAAGCTCCTATCATGCTCCCTGCTGGGCAAAGCTTAGGGGTGGATCCGGGCGTGGTTTCTATGGCTATCGCTTGGGGAGACGCTTGGACGAACATGATACAGCCTTTTTGGGCTTTGCCTGCGTTAGCCATTGCGGGTTTGGGCGCTAAGGATATTATGGGCTATTGCGTTTTGACTTTAATTTTTGTAGGCTTAGTGGTGTGCGGGGTGTTTTATTTTTTGGTGTGAGTTTTTCTTATGCTTAAAAACCATGCTCTTTTCAATGGGGGTAAAAGTTTTCTCTTTTTACCTCTCAAACGCCCTTGTAATTCAGTCTTATTTCGTTACAATAACCCCACAATAACCTAAGGAAGTGTTTTGTTTTTCAAATTTATTTTATGTTTATCATTAGGAATATTTGCATGGGCAAAGGAAATCATTCCAACCCCTTCAACCCCACTAACGCCCTCTAAACGCTATTCTATCAATTTGATGACTGAAAATGATGGTTATATCAATCCTTACATTGATGAGTATTATACTGCAGGCAATCAAATAGGCTTTTCTACTAAAGAGTTTGATTTTTCTAAAAATAAAGCGATGAAATGGTCTTCGTATTTAGGGTTTTTCAATAAAAGCCCTAGGGTCACTCGTTTTGGCATTTCTCTCGCCCAAGACATGTATACCCCCTCACTTGCAAACAGAAAACTGGTGCATTTGCATGACAACCACCCTTATGGGGGGTATTTGAGGGTGAATTTGAACGTGTATAACCGCCATCAAACTTTCATGGAGTTATTCACGATTTCTTTAGGCACGACAGGGCAAGATTCTTTGGCCGCTCAGACACAACGTCTCATTCATAAATGGGGTCATGATCCCCAATTTTATGGCTGGAACACGCAGCTCAAAAACGAATTTATCTTTGAATTGCACTACCAATTGCTCAAAAAAGTCCCCCTTTTAAAGACTCGTTTTTTTTCTATGGAGTTGATGCCTGGGTTTAATGTGGAACTGGGGAATGCGAGGGATTATTTCCAACTCGGCTCGCTCTTTAGGGCTGGGTATAACTTGGACGCTGATTATGGGGTCAATAAGGTTAATACCGCTTTTGATGGGGGCATGCCTTATAGCGATAAGTTTTCTATCTATTTTTTTGCAGGGGCTTTTGGGCGCTTCCAACCCCTTAACATCTTCATTCAAGGCAACAGCCCTGAGACTAGAGGGATTGCTAATTTGGAATACTTTGTTTATGCTAGTGAAATAGGAGCGGCTATGATGTGGCGTAGTTTTAGGGTGGCTTTTACGATCACTGATATTAGTAAAACCTTTCAGTCCCAGCCTAAGCACCACCAAATCGGCACCTTAGAATTGAATTTCGCCTTTTGATTTAATATAGGTTTAATGTTTTTCTGCCTATGTGATATTTATATGATATTTTTGGGCAATTTAAGATGAATATCGGTAGCGTTTTGAATGAATTTGTTACTATTTTTCACTTTATTACACCAAATTTTCTCTTATTACAAACAACTTTGAAATAAATGATTTCCATTTAAAAATCAGCCCTACAATTTGAATAGGTTGCCTTGAGCAGCACTTTAATTCAAAGGAGTCTAACAATGAAAGACGCAAAAGTTCAGGTGATGGGTATTGATGCCGGTGGCACCATGACGGACACGTTTTTTGTGAAAGAAAATGGCAGTTTCGTCGTCGGTAAAGCCCAAAGCAACCCAGAAGATGAGAGCTTAGCCATTTATAACAGCTCACAAGACGCTTTATCGCATTGGAAATCAGATGTCAGTAAGGTTTATCCAGAGTTGGTTACTTGCGTGTATTCTGGCACGGCGATGCTCAATCGGGTCGTCCAAAGGCGCGGGATGGAAGTGGGTCTGATTTGCAATAAGGGTTTTGAGCAGATGCATTCTATGGGCAGGGCGTTGCAATCCTACTTGGGGTATGCGCTAGAAGAAAGGTTGCATATCAACACGCACAAGTATGATGATCCACTGATTCCTTTAAAAAGGATTAGAGGTATTACAGAAAGAACCGATGTCAAGGGGCAAGTGGTTATCCCAGTTCGCCAAGAAGAGGTTAAAATCGCTGTTAAGGAGCTTTTAGAAGCGGGTGCGAAAGCCATTGTGATTTGCTTGTTGCAATCTCATAAAAACGCTGAAAGCGAGCGGATCGTTAGAGATATAGCGTTAAAAGAAATTGAAAAATTGGGTAAAAATATTCCTGTGTTCGCTTCTGTGGATTACTACCCTCAAAGAAAAGAAAGCCACAGAATGAACACCACTATTTTAGAAGCTTATGCGGCTGAGCCAAGCAGACAAACGCTCTCTAAAGTCAGTAACCGCTTCAAAGAGCATGGCGCTAAATTCGATCTTCGTGTGATGGCAACGCATGGAGGCACCATTAGCTGGAAAGCTAAAGAACTCGCCAGAACTATTGTGAGCGGTCCTATTGGAGGCGTGATTGGATCTAAATTGCTAGGCGAAACGCTTGGTTATGACAATATTGCATGCAGCGATATTGGCGGCACGAGCTTTGATATGGCGCTTATCGTTAAGAGCAATTTCAATATCGCTTCTGACCCTGATATGGCGCGCCTTGTTTTATCTCTACCGCTTGTGGCTATGGATTCTGTTGGCGCGGGCGCTGGGAGTTTTGTACGCATTGATCCGCACAGCCGATCGGTCAAACTAGGGCCTGACAGCGCGGGGTATAGAGTTGGCACTTGTTGGAAAGACAGCGGTTTAGACACGGTTTCGGTGACAGATTGCCACATTGTTTTGGGCTATTTGAATCCGGATAATTTCTTAGGCGGTTTAATCAAATTAGATGTGGATAGGGCTAAAAAACACATTAAAGAGCAAATCGCTGATCCGCTAGGCATTAGCGTGGAAGATGCGGCTGCGGGTGTGATTGAATTGCTTGATTTGGAGCTTAAAGAATACTTGCGATCCAATATTAGCGCTAAAGGGTATAGCCCATCTGACTTTGCGTGCTTTTCGTATGGTGGCGCGGGACCTGTGCACACCTATGGCTATACAGAAGGCTTAGGGTTTAAGGATGTGGTAGTGCCTGCGTGGGCGGCTGGGTTTAGTGCTTTTGGTTGCGCTTGCGCTGATTTTGAATACAGATACGACAAGAGCGTTGATATAGCTATTCCGCAGTATTCTTCAGACGAGTCCAAAATAGAGGCATGCAAGATCATTCAAGATGCATGGGATGAATTGACTCTCAAAGTGATTGAAGAGTTTAAGATTAATGGATTCTCTGAAAAAGATGTGATTCTAAGACCTGGATACAGGATGCAGTATATGGGGCAATTGAATGATTTAGAGATCACTTCTCCTGTATCAAAAGCCAAAAGCGTAGCCGATTGGGAAGAGATTGTCAAAGAATATGAAAAAACCTACGCTCGTGTTTATTCTGAATCAGCGTGTTCGCCAGAGCTTGGCTTTAGCGTGACTGGCGTGATCATGCGTGGTGTTGTGGCTACGCAAAAACCTGTGATTCCGGTTGAAAAAGAGCATGGCGCTACGCCCCCAAAAGAGGCCAAAGTAGGCGTTAGAAAATTCTATCGGCATAAGCAATGGGTGGATGCAGATGTGTGGCACATGGAAAAGTTACTGCCTGGAAATGAAGTCATAGGGCCTGCGATCGTGGAAGCGGATTCAACCACCTTTGTGATACCCAAAGGCTTTGCGACAAGACTAGACAAACACCGATTGTTCCACTTAAAAGAAATTAAATAAAGGAGTTCAAAATGGCAAATTTATTGAAAAACGGCAAAACTTTAAAACAAGCTAGAGATGAAATCCTAGCCAGAACAGAAAAAACAGGGCATTATAATGGCCTCAAAAAACTAGAGTTTAAAGAAAGGGATCCGATCGGCTATGAGAAGATGTTCTCTAAATTAAGAGGCGGTATCGTGCATGCCAGAGAAACAGCTAAAAGGATTGCTGCAAGCCCTATTGTTGAGCAAGAGGGGGAATTGTGCTTCACGCTTTATAACGCTGTGGGCGATAGCGTGCTGACTTCTACGGGTATCATTATCCATGTAGGCACTATGGGATCGGCTATTAAATACATGGTAGAGAATAATTGGGAAGATAACCCTGGTATCAACGATAAGGATATTTTCACCAATAACGACTGCGCGATTGGGAATGTGCACCCATGCGATATTATGACTCTTGTGCCTATTTTTCACGATGAAAAATTGATCGGGTGGGTAGGTGGCGTTACGCATGTGATTGATACGGGATCAGTTACTCCAGGATCGATGAGTACCGGACAGGTTCAAAGGTTTGGGGATGGATACATGATCACTTGCCGTAAAACAGGGGCGAATGATGAGAGCTTTAAAGATTGGTTGCATGAATCTCAAAGATCAGTAAGAACGCCTAAATATTGGATTTTGGATGAAAGGACTAGGATTGCTGGGTGCCACATGATTAGGGATTTAGTGATGGAAGTCATTAAAGAAGATGGCATTGATTCTTACATGCGATTTATTGATGAAGTGATTGAAGAAGGGAGGAGAGGCCTTATCTCTAGGATCAAATCCATGACCATACCCGGCAAGTATAGAAAGGTCGCTTTTGTGGATGTGCCTTATGCGCATAAGGATATTGGCGTGTGCTCTGAGTTTGCTAAGCTAGACACGATCATGCACTCTCCAGTGGAAATCACTATCAATAAAGACGCTACGTGGAAATTGGATTTTGATGGCGCTTCCAGGTGGGGATGGCACTCTTTCAATTGCAACCAAGTGTCCTTTACTAGCGGTATTTGGGTGATGATGACTCAAACATTGATCCCCACTTCTCGCATCAACGATGGTGCTTATTTTGCGACTCAATTCAGACTCAAAAAAGGGACTTGGATGAATCCAGACGACAGGCGCACCGGGCATGCTTATGCATGGCATTTCTTGGTATCAGGCTGGAGCGCTTTGTGGAGAGGCTTGTCTCAAGCGTATTACAGCCGAGGGTATTTAGAAGAAGTCAATTCTGGAAACGCTAACACTTCTAACTGGTTGCAAGGCGGCGGTATCAACCAAGATGGAGAAATCCATGCGGTGAATAGTTTTGAGACGAGTTCTTGTGGGACTGGAGCTTGCGCGATAAAAGACGGCTTGAATCACGCAGCGGCTATTTGGAATCCAGAAGGCGATATGGGCGATATTGAAATCTGGGAAATGGCAGAGCCTCTTCTTTATTTAGGTAGGAATGTCAAAGCCAATACCGGTGGGTATGGGAAATATCGAGGCGGTAACGGGTTTGAAACTTTAAGAATGGTGTGGGGCGCGCATGATTGGACCATGTTCTTTATGGGTAATGGCTACATGAATAGTGATTGGGGCATGATGGGTGGCTATCCAGCGGCCAGTGGTTATAGGTTTGAAGCGCATAACACCAACTTAGAAAATAGGATTAAAAATAACGCCAGCTTGCCTTTGGGAGGCGATTTTAACCCAACTGATCGAGGTTATGAAAAACACATTTCTCATGCGTCTCAAGTCAAAAGGGATAAGCAATGCATCACCACTGAGAACTGCTTTGACAATTACGACTTGTATTTGAATTACATCAAAGGCGGTCCTGGATTTGGCGATCCTATTGAAAGGGATTTGAACGCGATTTTAGAAGATCTAAACAGCAAACAGCTATTGCCAGAATACGCTTACAAGGTTTATGGCGCGATTGTGAGCCAGAATAAAGACGGCATTTGGGTAGGAGATGAAGCCAAAACGAAAGCCAGAAGAAAAGAAATTCTTGAAAACAGAAAGGCTAGATCCATCCCTGTAAAAGAATGGATGGAGCAAGAGAGAAACGCTATCCTTGAAAAAGAGGCTTCCAAACAGGTTAAGCACATGTATGCGACTAGCTTTGATCTCTCGCCTAGGTTCTTGAATGATTTTAAAACATTCTGGAACTTGCCAAAGAATTGGAATGTGGAAGAAGATGAGCTTGGCGTATTCACCTATGGATCTAAATACAGGATGGATTTGAGCAAATTGCCCGATGTGCGCACGGTTGTGTTGGTTGATGAGAAATAAGATTTTTGTGAAGGAGAATGGTTATGTCAAAATACACACAAGAACAAATTAAAAATTTGGTAGAGGGGAACTTGGATTGGAACACTGTCTTAAAGATGTTGAGCATGCCTAAAGATCATGAGAGGTTCCAAATGTATTTGAAGGTGTTGCAAGATAAGGTGGATTTTGATGACAAAATCGTCTTACCCTTGGGGCCGCATTTGTTTGTGGTGCAAGATTCTCAAAAGAAATGGGTCATTAAGTGTTCATGCGGTCATGCGTTTTGCGCTCCAGAGGAGAATTGGAAATTGCATGCAAACATCTATGTGCGCGATACAGCAGAAAAAATGGAAGAGGTGTATCCTAAACTCTTAGCCAGTGATACTAACTGGCAAGTGTATCGGGAGTATATTTGCCCGGATTGCGGCATCCTTTTGGATGTTGAAGCTCCGACTCCTTGGTATCCTGTGATCCATGATTTTGAGCCTGATATAGAGACATTCTATAAAGATTGGCTAGGCATACAGCCCCCAGAAAGACATTAAAATCGCTTAATCCTTTTTATGAAGAGGCTTTATGCCTCTTCTTATGCCAAAAATTTGGGATAGGAGTTTGTTTTTAGCGATGCGTGTCTAGTAACTTAAGGCTCATTGATGGATATTGGGTTGAATTAAAGGTAGTTTTCCTAAAACCCACAATATCTTAGATAGAACACAAATTTATCGTGCATGATTTATCAATGGTATATCCAAACGCTTACAGAGTTTTTTAAAATCTAATAGAATATTGGAATTATTTTTTAGAGCTAAATAAACAATGTTTAAATATTCAAGCTGTTGTTTATTTTGTTCGCTTAAGGTATAAGCTATAAAAATATCCGTATCTCTTGCAATGACCGCATCAGCACTTTCGGGATTGTCTTTACTCATTAATTTAACTTCTACCCTATAAACTTTACTCCTATCCTTATTATAAAGTTTAAAATCTACTTCTCTATCATACTCCAATTTTTTGTCTTTTTTAAAATTAGTTGCGTCAATATGACTTTCTGAAATACCGCAACGCTTACACAATTCTAACATTAAAGGCTTTTCAATTCTTTTACCTATCATAGAATATGCGCTTCTCCTTAAAGCAATTTTCTTGGTTGCTAAGGCATTAATAACAAGCAAGCTTTCTTTTAAGTCTAAATTAACACTAACATCCTTATAGGTAATTTTAATATTGATACCTAAATCTGTCATGTTGCCGTTTTCTAAATTCTGCAATATCTAAAACAACTTCTTTAGTAGAAGTCCCATAAGTATTAAAAATAGTTTTGATATTGGTTCCACACAAAATGGCTATATCTTTTGGATCTTTATTATCCATGTCTAAAAAACTCTTTAATCTTATTAAAAGTATTTAAAAAGTTATTTTTTGTAAATTTTCCCATCGTGTTTAAAACGCCAACGAGATTTTTACTGGAGTAAACACTACTCCGCTATCCCTTAGAGTTTTCACTGCATCAGGGAATACTTTTCTTAAAATGCCAATTGCACCGTTAATATCGGCGTTTAGGGATTTGCCTATGCTAGATTTAAATAGCCCTCGTTTAACTCTTTTACCTAAATATTGCTCGTGGTGCTGCATGGGTTCGTTAGCCAAGTGGTCGCACTTGCTCGTAAATCTCTCTTCTGTTGTATGCAAAGTTATCCCAACCAAAGCACACTTGTAGGCTAGTTTTTCAATAAAGGATTCATAAGGGATATTAGTAAAGTTCTGATTGGTTCTCTTACCTAGCTTTAGCTCTTGTTTCCAGCCATCATTTTTACCGATGACAATTGTAGAAATGCCCTTTTTTAAGCAATGCCCCACCACATAGGCGCTCGCCTTGTGCATAAAATCATTGACTTTACACTCCCTCCATAGAGCTAATTTGCCTAAGCGTTTTGTCCAAAAGCGCTTATTTGAAGTCTTGGCTTTGGCTTGATAATGGGCTTTGAGTTTGTTAAACCACTGATTGACAGACTTCACCCCTCCGCCTTTGATAATAAAAGGACTACTTTGATTATCTATTGCAGTTACGAAGTTGTTCAAGCCTAGATCAATACCCATAATGCCAATGCCATGAGTTTGTGGGAGTTTGTGCGTGGTTTGCTCATAGACAACTTCCACGATAAAACAAGTGGTTTTAGGGATTAAGCGCACTTGCTTTAGCCTAGAAGTTTGAGGGTTTATTTTAGTGATAAGTCTTTTTAAATTAGCTTTTTTTGGGAATTTAATTTTTGTCATGCGTCCTTTCGTAAAGCTAGTTTGCTGGTTTGTTAAAACCCCTATAGATACGCCATCTTTTGGTTTGAATTTAGGGATTTTTGGACGCGCTAGAAAGCTAGAAGGCTTGAGTTTGTAAGCTTTAAGGGCTTTTAAATAGCTTTTCCAATTTTGAGATAAAAGCATTAATACCTGTTGCGCGCTTTGGGCAGGCAAAGCTTTGTAATCTCTTTGGCTTTCTTTGACAAAGCGATTGATTAAATCGTAGGCTGTAGGCAACTTAAAACCTGCAAAGTAATGCTCTCTTAAAATAAAATTAGCGTAGTTGTAAAGGTTTTTAGACAGATGGCAAAAGTCCTTAATGCGTTTAAAAATGGGGTGCGTGGGTCTAATAATATGGCGTTCAGTCAAGGTCATCTGTTTCCCCATTAAGAGATTTTAGCAAGGCTGGATTAACCTTACTCTCTAAAAGCAACTTTTTAGCAATGCGGCGCTTAGAATACATCTTCATAGAAAAAGAATGGATTGTTTGCATGATGTCCTCAAACAGTTCTTGCTCTAAACTGATTGATTCACACTGATTGATAATAACGATTTTAGTGCCATAATCGCTAAATAGCTTTTCTACTAACTCATAGCTCAATCTAGCTAATCGGTCTTTATAGGAAATATAAACCGCCTTAATTTTAAACGCCATTACCGCATTAAGAAGATCCATAAAACCCTTTCTGTCCAAAGACATGCCGCTTTTAATATCAGAATAGATACTATCTACAGATATTCCTTTAGCATTTATAAAAGAGATACAGTTTTCTATTTGATTTTGCAAGTCTTGTTTCTGCTTTTGAGTGCTTACCCTAGCATAAACTACATTCAGCCTACCATCTTCAATTCCTGCTAAAGAATAGACATCAGAATCGTTGTATATATAGTAACCATTGGGTTCTTGTTTAACTCGTATCTTCCCACTTTTAACATACTTCCAAAGAGTAACACGGGATATTTTTAAGATCTTTAAGACTTCTTTAGATTTCATTTAAGGATATTTTCCATGATTTCTTTCACTATTTTAGGGTGCAAGATTTCGCCAGAATGAAAAGGCAAAACCTGCCTGATTTTATCTTTCACATAAATTCTATGGCTGCCTTTTTGCCTAGAGAAAACAAATCCATTCTGCAATAATAGCTTCTCTGCTTCTTTAGCTGTGAGTCGTGGCAATTCAGGCAAAAGCTATCTCAATGGGTGCTATTACAGAATTTTTCTTAGAAAGAAAAGCTAACTCATCGGCTTCTAAATCTCCCAAATAAAGCTCTATGGCTTCTTTAATGTTTCTTAGGGCTTCTTCATAACTTTTCCCTTGTGATACACAGCCTTTTAGAAAGGGGACAAAAGCAAAATACCCATTCTCATCTTTTTCTATGACAGCGTTTATAAGCATGGCACTACCTTTGAGTGAATTTCTTATGATTATACACATAATATATTTTAAACAAAATTAAATTGAAAGTTTAATAATAACATACTGCTGATACCAACTAAAATCTATAGATTTATCATGCATTTTTGCATAAACAATATCTTTAAAAAAAGATATAGCAAAATCTAAAAACTCTGTGTTGATAGTATTTAAAACTACTTCTCTATAATCTTTTCCTTTTAAGAGTAAATCAATCGTATGATTTAAAACTGATTCATTAAAATTCATTTTTAGATTTCCTTAAAACCAAGTTTGATTAGATTTTGAGCGTATTTTGGATGTTGTTCGCATAATAAAGGAATACGCCCCATAGATTTTGCAATCATTCCAAAAGTGCCACTACCGGCAAAAGGGTCGCATACAACTTCATTTTCAAAAGAGTAGTAATTTAGCGCTCTTTCACAAAGACTTTCAGGGAATACTGCCGGATGATCTTTACTAGACTTTGGAGTAATATACCAACAATTAGTGGTTTCTATAGGCAATTCTTTTTTCCAAATAAAGTATGATTTTGTTTAATTGGTTTTAGTCGTTTTTCAGCTATTTTAATATTTTTTTCTAGTAGAAAAGGAGCTTTTTTACGATAAACCAACAAACTTTCACTCACACAATTAGGTTTGTATCCTAAAGGTTTTTTATTTTGCAAATACCCTCCGATACGATTAGGCACACTAAAATCAGGTTTAATCCATAAGATTTCATCTACAAAGTAAAATCCATTGTCAATTAAAATTTGATGGAAATCAAAATGAATAGGATAACGCACGCTTTCAAACTCACGCCCAGCTCTCTTGGTAATTATAGGTGAAACATTAATGATAATAAAACGCCCCTCTTCTAACACTCTAAAACAAGCCTTTAAACTTTGAGACATGGCACTTAGATAATCTTTGTAATTTTTATAGTCGCTATAAATTCTAGCATTATAGTAAGGTGGTGAAGTGAAAATAAGATTGACAGAATTAGGAGCGATTTTATTGAGCGTTTGCGTATTATCCCCAACTAATAAAGAAGGTTTTTAATAACTATAATTTTTAAAGGTGGTTTTTTGGCGTGGCGGTAGTCATAGTATTGTTTCATTTTTTGCATGTTTTCATTTTGATAGTATTGCAACAAGTCATCGCATGATTTTGCGAATCGCATATCCTTAGATTTATATAAAGCAGTGCGTAAAAATTGATAAACAACTTCCATGTAATGTTCTTTAAAAGCTTCTTGCTTTAAAAAATTATAAATAATATCATCATCAAGTTGCCTACCAATAGAGCTTGCTATCTCTCTTTTTAGATCAATACTTAAATCTTGTTTAAACAATTCTAGCAATTCATTTAAATGGTCTTGGCTAGGGTGAGAACCCATATCCTTAATGCGTTTAATCGTGTAAAACTCAAGGTTTTTAATAAAACTATATGGTTTATTTTTTGATATTATGGGCATAAAAGACTCTTTGTTAAAATATCAGATATACTGTTTCTATAATCATAGAATTTTAAGCAAACTCCCTAATTTCTTTCTCTAAAGCGTTAGTAAAAACGCTTGAATAGGATTTTTCTTTAGGGAATTTGGCTAAAAAATCATTCAATAGCCCAAGGTATTGCTCCTTATTTAAAGCCCCTTTTAGCACTTCGTATTTTAAAAAAAGCCAGTAAGTGTTAAGCACATCGCTCTGGCAATAGCTGTCAATAATCTCTTTTTTCTCCTTTTGGCTTAAATTGGGGTTGTAATAAATCGCATGCACCAAATCCCCGCTCACATCAAATTTACCAGGAATATTCGTCATAGAGCAAATGCCATTCAAATTCAACCCCCTAACAGACCCATAATGGCTCAAGCTATCCATTAGATCCAAATGAAACTGCTCGCTATAGCGCGCACGGTAATTCTCCCATTTGTTTTCTTGGCTGTAAAAAGCGTCTAAGGTTAAATTGTATTTAAGGGCTTTGAGCGTGAGTAGGGGCATATCAAAACCTCTGCCATTGAAGCTTATTAAGCGCGGTTGCTTTTCGTTAAAGTATCTAAAAAAGTCTTCTAAAAGCTCTTTTTCGCTTGTAAAACCCTCTTTATTCTCGTGTTTTTGACCAAAATTCCCCACTTTGATAAATTGCCCGTAATCATCGCCAATGACCGCTGCAATAGAGACAATTTCATGCAAATAAAGGGGCAAAAACTCGCTCCCGCTTTTTTCTTTTTGCTTTTCAAAACTCCATTCACAGATTTTTAGCGCATCGTCTTCTTTTAATTGAAAATGCTCTTTACACAAGCTTATATTAGGAATGGTTTCTATATCAAACACGCACAACATCACACGCCCCTTTCGCATTTTGACATTCTTGTCTCGCTTTTATTATATAACAATTAGTCTTATAGCGCTATAGTGCTAACTTTCAATCTAAAAACGATATAACCAAAAAATTAAAAAAACTTTAATGTGGAGCATTCAAACCCAATGAAAGAAATCACTATCGCCCTTGTGGGCCAGCCTAATGTGGGGAAATCGTCCCTTATCAACGCTTTGAGTAACGCCCATTTGAAAGTGGGGAATTTTGCCGGGGTTACCGTGGATAAAATGGAAGTGAGCTTAGTCCATAAAGAGCATCAAATCACTATCATTGATTTACCAGGCACTTACGCGCTCAATGACTTCACCACTGAAGAAAAGGTTACTAAAGATTTTTTAGAAAAGGGGCAATACGATCTCATTCTCAATGTGGTGGATTCCACCAATTTAGAGCGTAATTTAGCCTTAAGCGCACAGCTATTAGACACGAATAAAAAAATGTTGCTCGCGCTCAACATGTGGGATGAGGCGCAAAAAGAGGGCATTAAAATCAATACAGAAAAGCTCTCTCAACAATTAGGGGTTGTGTGCGTGCCAACGAGCGCGAGATCCAAAGAAGATCGCTTGAACACAGAGCTTTTGTTAGATGAAATTGTCAGGCTTTATTCTCAAAACACTGCAAACAATGAAAACATCAAAGTCCCATCTCAAAGCTTTAAAGAGTCTTTAAAATACAGCCAGAGCGCTCAAAAAATCGCTAAATCAGTGATCAGTGAAAACAAACAAAATGCGAGTTTTGAACACACTTATAAGATTGATAAGATTTTAATGCACCAGCGTTATGGGATTTTCATTTTTTTAGGGTTTATGTTTATCATTTTTTCCTTGAGCTTTTTAATAGGGGGGGGAGTGCAAAAAGCGCTTGAAGAGGGGTTTAAATTTTTGAGCGATAGCATTAAGGAAAATGTGGCTAATGAAGATCTAGCGTCTTTGGTGGGCGATGGCATTATTGGGGGAGTGGGAGCGACAGTTTCATTCTTGCCCTTAATCGTGGTGTTGTATTTTGGGATTTCTTTACTAGAGACGACAGGCTATATGAGTAGGGTGGCGTTTTTATTAGATGGGATCTTGCATAAATTTGGCTTGCATGGGAAGAGCTTTATCCCTTTAATCACCGGGTTTGGCTGCTCAGTGCCCGCTTACATGGCCACAAGAACCTTACAAAACTATAACGAACGATTGATCACGCTTTTTGTGATCGGCTTTATGAGTTGCTCGGCAAGACTCCCTATTTATGTGCTGTTTGTAGGCTCGTTTTTCCCCTCTTCAAGCGCGGGGTTTGTGCTGTTTTGCATTTATATTTTGGGGGCGGTTGTGGCGTTAGTGATGGCCAAATTACTCAAATTAAGCGTGTTTAAAGGACAGACTGAATCCTTTATCATGGAAATGCCCAAATACCGCTTTCCCAGTTGGAGAATGGTCTATTTCAGTATCTATACCAAATCGCTTTCTTACCTCAAAAAAGCCGGGACTTATATTTTAGTGGGAGCGATTTTAATCTGGTTTATGTCTCAATACCCTAAAAATGATGCGGCTATGAAGACTTATAAGCAAGAAAGCTTATTAGTGAATAAGGATACCACTCTTTCAAGCGAAGCCAAAGAAGAAAAATTAAAAGAATTAAAAACCGAATTGGATAAAAAGAATTTAAAAAATAGCGTTGTAGGAAGAGGTGGGGCGTATTTAGAAAAAGTCTTTAGCCCTATGGATTTTGATTGGCGTTTGAGTGTGTCGCTTGTAACCGGATTTATGGCTAAAGAGGTGGTGGTTTCTACTTTGGGGGTGTTGTTTTCTTTAGGGGATCAAAACGAAAAATCTGACGCTTTTAGAGAAATTTTAAGAAAAGAAGTCAGCGTGCCTAGCGGGATCGCTTTTATCGTGTTTGTGATGTTTTATATCCCTTGTTTTGCAGCGACCATCACTTTTGGTAGGGAAGCTGGGGGGATAAAGTTTGTAGCGTATTTGTTCATATTCACAACCGTTGTGGCGTATGCGTTTTCCTTGATAGCTTTTTATGCGACTCAAATTTTGGTTTAAAGGCTAGCCATAAAGGGTTTAAAAACCCTTTATTTGTTTAAAATTCCCCCATTAGAAATATTAAAAAATTTTTATTTTTCTTTATATTCCAATCCTTTCCATCAACATTCGCATTAATCGGCATTTTTGATAAAAAAAGTCATTAATATTATCTAAATAATAATTTTTTAAAAATTTAAGCTAAAACTAATAATGGTTATTATAAAATCTTCCTTGTTGTAAAAAGTAACATTTTTCATAAAAGGCAGTAAATGAAAAGAATTTTAGTCTCTCTAGCTGTTTTGAGTCATAGCGCGCATGCCGTAAAGACTCATAATTTGGAAAGGGTGGAAGCTTCAGGAATAGCTAACGATAAAGAAGCGCCTTTAAGTTGGAGAAGTAAGGAGGTTAGAAACTATATGGGTTCTCGCACGGTGATTTCTAATAAACAGCTCACTAAAAGCGCCAATCAAAGCATTGAAGAAGCTTTGCAAAATGTGCCGGGCGTGCATATTAGAAACTCTACAGGTATTGGAGCTGTGCCTAGCATTTCCATTAGGGGGTTTGGTGCGGGAGGCCCAGGGCATTCTAATACGGGAATGATTCTAGTCAATGGGATTCCTATTTATGTCGCGCCCTATGTTGAAATTGGCACGGTTATTTTTCCTGTAACCTTTCAATCTGTGGATAGAATCAGCGTAACTAAGGGTGGGGAGAGCGTGCGTTATGGCCCTAACGCTTTTGGCGGTGTGATCAACATTATCACCAAAGGCATTCCTACCAATTGGGAAAGTCAGGTGAGCGAGAGGACCACTTTTTGGGGCAAGTCTGAAAATGGGGGGTTTTTCAATCAAAATTCTAAAAACATTGATAAAAGCTTAGTTAATAACATGCTTTTTAACACCTATTTAAGAACGGGGGGTATGATGAATAAGCATTTTGGAATCCAAGCTCAAGTCAATTGGCTCAAAGGGCAGGGGTTTAGATACAACAGCCCTACGGATATTCAAAACTACATGTTAGATTCGTTGTATCAAATCAATGATAGCAACAAGATCACCGCTTTTTTTCAATATTATAGTTATTTCTTGACAGACCCTGGATCTTTAGGCATAGCCGCTTACAATCAAAATCGTTTTCAAAACAACCGCCCCAATAACGATAAAAGCGGGAGAGCGAAGCGATGGGGAGCTGTGTATCAAAACTTTTTTGGGGACACGGATAGAGTCGGTGGGGATTTCACTTTCAGTTACTATGGGCATGACATGTCAAGGGATTTTAAATTTGATTCTAACTATTTAAATGTCAATACCAATCCTAAATTAGGCCCTGTTTATACGGATCAAAATTATCCAGGATTTTTTATTTTTGATCATTTAAGGCGCTATGTGATGAACGCTTTTGAGCCTAATTTGAACTTAGTTGTCAATACCAATAAAGTTAAGCAAACTTTTAATGTGGGCATGCGTTTTATGACGATGGACATGTTCATTAGATCCGATCAAAGCACATGCGAAAAATCGGATATTATCAATGGGGTGTGCCACATGCCTCCTTATGTCCTTTCTAAAACGCCTAACAATAATCAAGAAATGTTTAATAACTATACAGCGGTATGGTTGAGCGATAAAATAGAGCTTTTTGATTCTAAATTAGCGATAACTCCAGGGATTAGATACACTTTTTTGAACTATAACAACAAAGAGCCAGAAAAGCACGATTTTTCCGTATGGACCAGTAAAAAACAGCGTCAAAACGAATGGAGTCCTGCCCTTAATATTGGCTATAAACCTATGGAAAATTGGATATGGTATGCGAACTACCGCCGCAGTTTTATCCCCCCACAACACACAATGGTAGGCATTACTAGGACTAATTACAACCAAATTTTTAATGAAATTGAAGTGGGGCAACGCTATAGTTATAAAAATCTATTGAGCTTTAACACCAATTATTTTGTGATTTTTGCCAAGCGTTACTATGCGGGAGGCTATAGCCCGCAGCCTGTGGATGCCAGAAGTCAAGGGGTGGAATTGGAATTGTATTACGCGCCGATTAGGGGTTTGCAATTCCATGTGGCTTACACTTATATTGATGCGCGCATCACTTCTAACGCTGATGATATTGCTTATTATTTTACAGGCATTGTCAATAAACCCTTTGACATTAAAGGGAAGCGCTTGCCCTATGTGAGTCCTAACCAATTCATATTTGACATGATGTATACTTACAAGCACACGACTTTTGGTATCAGTAGCTATTTTTATAGCCGTGCTTATAGTTCCATGCTCAATCAAGCTAAAGATCAAACCGTGTGCCTGCCCTTAAACCCAGAATACACAGGAGGGTTAGAGTATGGTTGTAATTCAGTGGGGTTATTGCCCTTGTATTTTGTGTTGAATGTTCAAGTAAGCTCAATTTTATGGCAAAGCGGTAGGCATAAAATCACAGGGAGTTTGCAAATCAATAACCTTTTTAACATGAAGTATTATTTTAGGGGGATTGGCACAAGCCCTACAGGGAGAGAACCCGCGCCAGGGAGATCCATTACAGCGTATTTGAATTATGAGTTTTAAATTAATTTCAAGCTATCCTTTTATGGCTTGAATGTTTGATATTAAACCATTTTAAAACTCGCCACTAAATTTTCGGTCAATAAATTAAACCCATCCACCAGAATAAACACTAAAATTTTAAAAGGCAGAGAAATCATTACAGGCGGGAGCATCATCATGCCCATCGCCATTAAAATAGAGCTGATAACCATATCAATCACCAAAAAAGGCAAGTAGAGTAAAAAGCCGATTTGAAACGCTGTTTTCAACTCGCTTATCATAAACGCCGGGATTAAAACGCTCAAGCTCACATCATCAGGGGTTTTAGGGTTAGGCAAATTCCTAATCCTAAAAAAAAGCGCTAGATCCTTTTCTCGTGTGTTTTTGAGCATGAATTCCTTGAAAGGCAGAGCGCTTTTTTCAAACGCTTCGGTGTAAGAAATCTTTTTATCCATATAAGGCTTAATCCCTGTATCATAAGCCTTTTTCAAGCTAGGTTCCATGATAAAAAAAGTCAATATCAAGGAGAGCGAGACTAAAATTTGAGTGGGAGGGGTTTGTTGCGTGCCTAAAGCGGTCCTCAAAAAAGAAAACACCACAATCAAACGGGTGAAACTCGTCATCACTAAAATCAACGATGGGGCTAAAACTAAAAGCGTGAGCAGGGCGATGACATTAAGGGTGGTTACGAGCTGTTTAGGATCATTAGGAGCGTTTAAAGAGAGGTTGACGCTAGGCAAAGCGCTATCAGCACTCATTAAGGGGCATATTAAAGGGCAAATGAGAGCAAGCATTAAAAAAATGAAAAAACGCACAATTCTAGCCTTAAATCTTTAATAAAAACAAGGTCAAATTATAAGATAAGGCATGTTAAAATTCCCTAAAATAACCCCATAAATTGAAGGATTTTAATGCTTTCTGTAATCATACTAGCCGCTGGCAAAGGCACTCGCATGCGTTCTAGCCTGCCTAAGACTTTACACACCCTTTGCGGGGAGCCTATGCTGTTTTACATTTTAGAAGTGGCTTTTTCAATCAGTAATGATGTGCATCTTATCTTACACCACCAACAAGAACGCATTAAAGAAGCGGTGTCAAAGCGTTTTAAGGGCGTCATTTTTCACGCTCAAATCGTGGAAAAATATTCAGGGACGGGTGGGGCTATCATGCAAGAAGATAAAACGCCTATTCCCACTCAACATGAGCGGGTTTTGATTTTGAATGCGGACATGCCCTTAATCACTAAAGACACGCTTACCCCCTTATTAGAAAGCAAGAATAACGCCATAGGCTTACTGCATTTAGCTGACCCTAAAGGTTATGGGCGCGTTGTTTTAGAAAACCATCAGGTTAAAAAGATTGTAGAAGAAAAGGACGCTAACGCCAAAGAAAAAGGAATTAAAAGCGTGAATGCTGGCGTGTATTTTTTTGAAAGGGAGTTTTTAGAAAAATACTTGCCCAAACTCCATGACCAAAACGCCCAAAAAGAATACTATCTCACGGATTTGATCGCTTTGGGTATTAAGGGGAATGAAAAAATTGACGCTATTTTTTTAGAAGAAGAGTGTTTTTTAGGGGTGAATAGCCAAACAGAAAGAGCGAAGGCTGAAGAAATCATGTTAGAAAGACTGCGAAAAAACGCCATGGACTTGGGGGTAATGATGCAATTACCAAAGAGCATTTACTTAGAAAAAGGCGTGAGTTTTAAGGGGGAGTGCGTTTTAGAGCAAGGGGTGCGTTTGATTGGGAATTGCTTGATAGAAAACGCGCGCATTAAGGCTTATAGCGTGATAGAAGAGAGCCAAATTATTAATAGCAGCGTGGGGCCGTTTGCCCATGCGCGCCCTAAAAGCGTGATTTGTGATAGTCATGTGGGGAATTTTGTAGAGACGAAAAACGCCAAACTCCAAGGCGCTAAAGCAGGGCATTTGAGCTATTTAGGGGATTGCGAGATAGGGAAAAACACAAATGTGGGGGCTGGCGTGATCACTTGCAATTACGATGGTAAAAATAAACACCAAACAATCATCGGTGAAAATGTCTTTATAGGGAGCGATAGCCAGCTAGTCGCTCCCATAACTATCGGCTCTAATGTTTTAATCGGCAGCGGCACCACCATCACTAAAGACATTCCTAGCGGTTCGTTAAGCCTTTCACGCGCCCCTCAAACTAACATTGAAAACGGGTATTTTAAGTTTTTTAAGAAGCCTTAAGGAGCTTGAAAAGAATTGCTGTTTTAAAACTTCATTTGAGCGTATTTTTAAATAACAATTTACCTTAATCTTGTAATTTGTGAATAAACAAAACACTTATTGAGATTTTTGTGATATTTGGCTGATCTGTAACAACGCTTTTAATAGGGTTGTGGTATAAATATTCTCATCAAGGTATGCTCAAACATGCCTTGAATCTCCATTTTATGAAAGGATTTGTTATGAGTGGATTAAGAACATTCAGTTGTGTAGTGGTTTTATGCGGTGCAATGGCTAATGTGGCTATAGCTGGTCCTAAAATAGAGGCAAGGGGTGAATTTGGCAGATTTTGGGGGGGAGCTGTTGGTGGTGCAATTGGGGGTGGTGTTGGTGGTGCAATGGGGGGAGCCGTTGGTGGTCCTGCGGGTGGTTGGGCTGGCAGATTAGTTGGTGGTTCTGTGGGGAGAGAGTTTGGTCGTGAAATAGGCGATAGGGTAGAAGATTTTATCCGTGGCGTTGATAGAGAGCCGCAAGCCCCAAGAGAACCTACCTATGATCGTCATTTCGTGTATGATAGGTAGCTTTAGGCAAGAAAGGAGAGAGCATGAACATCAAAAATCGTTTGAGCGATTGGGAATATCAATGGGCAGTGGCTCTAGTCTATACGATATGTATCTCCATAAACGCTAGGATTTTTTATGACATGGATGGTTCAGCTAGCGATTCGATTTTTGACCCTAAAAATAGCTATTATATGTGGCTAGTGGGTCTAATAGCGGCTTTGTTGTCTAATCTCTTGTTTGACCCTCGAGGTAGGGATTGTTATAAATCCTTACAAGTAGGATACCCCAAGTTTTTGAAAGCCATTTTTAAGGCTAGGTTTTTTGGTGCGTTTTATAACGCTGTGTTAGGAGCAAGACTAAGGGATTTTTATGTGATGCTTTTAACGATGCCCTTTATTGCCGCTATCCATGAGATTTCGGCGTATTGTGGGCATCCTAGCAACTTCCTTATAGAGGGTTTGGTTATGCTTGGCTTTCTTGTGTGTTTTGGGATTTGTTCTAGGCTTTGCGCTAAATTAGGGTGGTGATTTAACCCAAATGATTAAAAAAGCACTCTTTTTGGGTTAGGGGGTTTTTAGCTGGGGGGCTATAAGGGGAATGATTTCAAAATACCCCCTATCCCCTTTAAGAGTTTTATTTTTAAACTTTTCTCTTTCTTAACTCTTAAGTTTTTTATTGATACAATGCCAAATTTAAAAGAAAATGATTTGATTTAAAGGAAAAATTTTGATTACGGTGGTTAAACGAAACGGGCGCATTGAGCCTTTGGACATTACCAAAATCCAAAAATACACTAAGGACGCTACGGACAATTTAGAGGGCGTGAGCCAAAGTGAGCTAGAAGTGGATGCGAGGTTGCAATTCAGGGACAAGATCACTACTGAAGAAATCCAACAAACTTTGATTAAAACCGCTGTGGATAAGATAGATATTGACACGCCTAATTGGAGTTTTGTCGCCTCAAGGCTTTTTTTGTATGATTTATACCATAAAGTGAGCGGT
Source organism: Helicobacter pylori (assembly GCF_900120335.1). Taxonomy (NCBI): domain Bacteria; kingdom Pseudomonadati; phylum Campylobacterota; class Epsilonproteobacteria; order Campylobacterales; family Helicobacteraceae; genus Helicobacter; species Helicobacter pylori. The sequence goes on along the minus strand of NZ_LT635477.1, from coordinate 732,355 downwards.
TTTACAGGGTATAGGCATTTGAAAGAGTATTTTGAAAACGCTGAAGAAAAGGGCCGCATCCTTAAGGGCTTTAAGGAAAAATTTGATCTAGAGTTTTTAAATAGCCAGATCAAGCCTGAAAGGGATTTCCAATTCAACTATTTGGGGATTAAAACCTTGTATGATCGCTATTTGTTAAAAGACGCTAACAATCACCCTATTGAACTGCCCCAACACATGTTTATGAGCATTGCGATGTTTTTAGCGCAAAACGAACAAGAACCTAACAAAATCGCTTTGGAATTTTATGAAGTTTTAAGCAAATTTGAAGCGATGTGCGCGACCCCCACTCTAGCGAACGCGCGCACCACCAAGCACCAATTAAGCTCATGCTATATTGGTAGCACGCCGGATAATATTGAGGGGATTTTTGACAGCTATAAGGAAATGGCGCTATTGTCCAAATACGGCGGAGGGATTGGCTGGGATTTTTCTTTGGTGCGATCTATTGGGAGCTATATTGATGGGCATAAGAATGCGAGCGCAGGCACGATCCCGTTTTTAAAAATCGCTAATGATGTGGCGATTGCGGTTGATCAATTAGGCACACGAAAGGGCGCGATTGCGGTGTATTTGGAAATCTGGCACATTGATGTGATGGAGTTCATTGATTTAAGGAAAAATAGCGGCGATGAAAGGCGAAGAGCGCATGATTTGTTCCCGGCTCTTTGGGTGTGCGATCTGTTCATGAAAAGGGTTTTAGAAGATGCGATGTGGACTTTGTTTGACCCTTATGAGTGTAAGGATTTGACTGAACTTTATGGGCAGGATTTTGAAAAACGCTATTTAGAGTATGAAAAAGATCCTAAAATCATTAAAGAATACATTAACGCTAAAGATTTATGGAAAAAAATCTTAATGAATTATTTTGAAGCCGGTTTGCCTTTCTTGGCCTTTAAAGACAACGCCAATCGGTGTAATCCAAACGCCCATGCAGGAATCATTCGATCGTCTAATTTATGCACGGAGATTTTTCAAAACACCGCGCCCAACCACTACTACATGCAAATAGAATACACCGACGGCGCGATAGAGTTTTTTGAAGAAAAAGAGTTGGTAACGACAGATAGTAACATCACTAAATGCGCTAACAAGCTCACTAGCACGGATATTCTTAAAGGCAAACCAATCTATATCGCTACTAAAGTCGCTAAAGACGGGCAAACGGCGGTGTGCAATCTAGCGAGCATCAATTTAAGCAAGATCAACACCGAAGAAGACATTAAAAGGGTCGTGCCGATCATGGTCAGGCTTTTAGACAATGTGATTGATTTGAATTTCTACCCTAACCGCAAAGTCAAAGCCACTAATTTACAAAATAGAGCCATAGGGTTAGGGGTTATGGGTGAAGCGCAAATGCTCGCAGAACACCAAATCGCCTGGGGGTCTAAAGAGCATTTAGAAAAAATTGACGCTTTAATGGAGCAAATCAGCTACCATGCGATTGACACGAGCGCGAATTTAGCGGAAGAAAAAGGGGTGTATAAGGATTTTGAAAATTCAGAATGGAGTAAGGGGATTTTCCCCATTGATAAAGCCAATAATGAAGCCTTGAAGCTCACCGAAAAAGGGCTTTTCAATCACGCTTGCGATTGGCAAGGTTTGAGGGAAAAAGTCAAGGCTAATGGCATGCGTAATGGCTATTTAATGGCGATCGCTCCTACAAGCTCCATTTCTATTTTAGTAGGCACAACCCAAACGATTGAACCCATTTATAAGAAAAAATGGTTTGAAGAAAATTTGAGCGGGCTAATTCCAGTGGTAGTGCCTAATTTGAATGTAGAAACATGGAATTTTTACACATCAGCCTATGATATTGACGCTAAAGATTTGATTAAAGCGGCAGCGGTACGCCAAAAGTGGATCGATCAAGGCCAAAGCGTTAATGTGTTTTTACGCATAGAAAACGCCAGTGGTAAAACCTTGCATGAAATCTACACGCTCGCTTGGAAATTAGGACTCAAATCCACTTACTATTTGCGCAGCGAAAGCCCTAGCATAGATGAAAAAAGCGTGTTAGATCGCTCGGTGGAGTGTTTTAATTGCCAATAATATAAGCTTAAATAAGCTAATCTTTGCTAAAATGAGATTCAAAATTATTTAAGGAAGATGAATGCTTTTTGCTATGATTGGTTCAGGGGGGTTTATCGCACCCAAGCACTTGCAAGCGATTAGAGATACGGGGCATTTTTTGGATAGCTCTTTTGATGTTCATGATAGCGTGGGGGTTTTAGATGAGTATTTCCCGCAATCAGAGTTTTTTACCAATATTGAAGATTTTGAAAAGCATTTAGAGCAATCTAAGGCTATGGGTAAAGAAATCAACTATTTGAGCGTTTGCACGCCCACGCACACGCATTTTGATCACATCCGTTTTGGGTTAAGAAACGGCATGCATGTGATTTGTGAAAAACCCTTAGTTTTAGACCCTGGCGAAATACAGGAATTAAAAGATTTAGAGGTGAAATACCAAAAAAGGGTATTCAGTCTTTTGCCCTTGCGCTTGCATTGCGACACGCTGGCTTTGAAAGAAAAAATTAAAAGCGAATTAGAAAAAAACCCTGAAAAAGTGTTTGACATCACGCTCACTTATATCAGCGTTCAGGGGAAATGGTATTTTTCTTCATGGCGAGCCGATGTGAATAGGAGTGGGGGGTTAGCCACTCAAATGGGAGTGAATATCTTTGACACTTTATTGTATTTATTTGGAGGCGTTAAAGACAAGGTTATCAATAGAGAAGAGCCTGATTGCGTGTGCGGGATACTCTTTTTAGAGCATGCCAAAATAAGATGGTTTTTTTCCATCAATCCAGAACACATGGGAGTGGCTAAAGAAAAAGTTTATCATAAAATGATCCTAGAGGGCGAAGAAGTCAATCTCACGCAAAGCTTTGATAATCTGTATATAGAAAGCTACAAACAGATTTTAGCTCAAGGGGGGTTTGGCTTGGATGACGCTGCGGCGTCTATTAAATTGGCTTATGAATTAAGAAACCTCTCTATTAGCGAACCCAATGATGATTCGCATGCTTTGTGTTGCAAAAACAAAACAGACCAATAAAAGCATGACTTTTAAAAGCGTTGTTTAGGGAGTTTGGTTATTGGTGTTTGATTAGAATAGGATTATTTTTAATTTTCTTTTAGAGGGGTTTTAATAGAGGGGGTTTTACTTTTTTAAGGGTTTTTATGGATATTTATGCGTTATACATAACGATAGGGCTTTTTACTGGCATTCTATCAGGGATTTTTGGCATTGGTGGGGGGATGATCATTGTCCCTATCATGCTCGCAACCGGGCATTCTTTTGAAGAATCCATCGGCATTTCCATTTTGCAAATGGTTCTTTCATCGTTCGTTGGCTCTGTTTTGAATTTCAAAAAAAAATCGCTTGATTTTTCTTTAGGCTTGTTGATAGGGGCAGGAGGGCTGATAGGGGCGAGTTTTAGCGGTTTCATTTTAAAAATCGTTTCCAGTAAAATTTTAATGGTTATTTTCGCGCTTTTAGTCGTGTATTCTATGATCCAATTTGTTCTAAAACCCAAAAAAAAAGATTTGATAACAGATACCAAACGCTACCATTTGCAAGGTTTGAAACTAGTTTTAATTGGCGCGCTCACAGGATTTTTTGCTATCACTTTAGGGATTGGTGGGGGGATGCTCATGGTGCCTTTGATGCATTATTTTTTAGGGTATGATTCTAAAAAATGCGTGGCGTTAGGGCTATTTTTCATCTTGTTTTCTTCCATTTCAGGAGCTTTTTCTTTAATATATCACCACATCATCAATCAAGAAGTGCTTTTAGCAGGGGCGATTGTGGGCTTAGGCTCAGTTATGGGCGTGAGTATTGGGATTAAATGGATCATGGGGCTTTTGAATGAAAAGATGCATAAAGCTTTGATTTTAGGGGTGTATGGTTTGTCGCTATTGATTGTTTTATACAAAATCTTTTTTTGATGGTTTTATACCACTACTATTTTAAGACCCCTAAGAGTTTCCCTTTAGAGTATTTGCATTTGTGCGCTAATGAGAGCCATTTATTGAGATTGGATTTTGATGCGACCAATTTTTCTCATAACACCCCTATGAATGCCCCATTAAAACTCAGCGTTCAAGCCTTAGAGCGCTATTTTTTGGGACAACTTTTTGAATTTGATGCGCCTTTAGATTTGATAGGGACTTTTTTTCAAAAACAAGTTTGGTCTGCGTTAATGACTATTCCTTATGGTAAAACAAAAAGTTACGATGAAATCGCAAAACTCATTAATAACCCTAAATCTTGCAGAGCTATTGGCAACGCTAACCGCAATAACCCTATTTCTTTGATCGTGCCTTGTCATAGAGTGGTGCGTAAAAATGGCGCTTTAGGGGGGTATAATGGGGGCATAGAAGTCAAAAAGTGGCTGTTAGAATTTGAAAGCAAAATTTTAAATGAGCGAGCTAAAAATTTTTTAATTTCTTAAAAAATGGGGGTTTTAGTTGTTTTATGGTAAAAATGATTTTCTTAAGGGAGTAGGGGGGTGTTTTTATTTTTCTTCCCAAATGCTCGCCGCTTCTTTTAAACGCTGTTTGTCAAAATGCGTGTAAATCCTGCTCGTGTTCAAGCTCGCATGCCCTAGAGCTTCTTGGACTAAAATCAAATCATGGCGTTTTTGATAAAGCAAGGTCGCAAAAGAGTGCCTTAACATGTGTGCCCCATTTTTCTCCCGCCTGAGTCCGGCAAAATTGATGATGCGCTCCACTTGCTTATACAAATAAGCTTGCGTTAAAGCACTGCCTTTTTGGTTGCAAAACAATAAATCGTTTTTAACAGGATACAATTCCCTTTCTGTGAGCCATTCTTTCAAAAGGCTCTCAATGTGGAAAGCTTTGAGCATCACCGCTCTGTATTTATCGCCCTTGCCTTTAATCAAAATCGTATAACAGCCATTTTCTAAAGTGAAATCCTTTATTTTAAGCTGTAAGGCTTCATTGGAACGCATGCCTGTAAAAACGATGATTTTAATGAGCAGGCGGTTTCGTGCGCGCACTTTAGCGGACATCTCTATTCTATCAATACTCTCTAAAAATTTTTCTAATTCTTCATTGTTTAAATGAGTAGGGAGCTTGTTGCCTGCGCTTTGATTCGCTCCGCTGATGTTTTTAAGCGTGATATTATAGATATAAGATTTTTCATTTTCATCTTGATTTTGCTTGTCTATATAGCTAAAAAGCCCTAGTAGGGCGATCCGGTAATTTTTCTTGGTGGCTAAACTCAAACCCCCGGTATAAATACTTAAAAATTCAGCCAACATGACTTCGTCTATGCTTTTGAGCGAATTAAAAGCAAGCCTTTCGGTTATCAGTCTGGCTTTGCTAAAATATTCATGAAATTTGAGTAGGGGCAATGCGTAGGTGTTGATCCCTAGTAATCCGGCATTACGGGCTTTTTTGCAAACTTTTTCCAATTGGCTTGAGCTGATGAATGCATGATTGAATTCGTTCAAGCATTCAAAAACCTTGTTTTGATCTTTCACTTGGGAATTAGACAGGCTTGTGCATTTGTAACGCAAAAAGCGCCCAATCCATAGCAAAAGATTTTCTATAGGGTCTTTTAATTCTTCTAGGGGGTGTTTCATTTAGGGGTTTTAAACTGATCTAAATCGTCATCATGCGATGTATTGCTGGGCGCTTTTTGCGTTATAAGTGCGTTCGCAATAAGTTTATGACTAACTACCTCACCTTGTTTTAAATCATCAGCAATTTGATTGATTTTAAGGTTCTGTGCCGAACCTATTTTATGTTGTTCTCTCTTCAATAACTTCTCTTTCTATGCTCTCTATCTTTTCAATATCAAAAACTTTAGGATAACCGCGCCACTGACTATGCTTAATAGATAATTTTATGTCGTCTTCAAATGCCCCAATAACAATATTAGGCATGCATGTCGCTTTTATTTGAACCTTATCAATTTCCTTAAAATTCATACCACAACTGCCACCAAGCTGTTTTGAAAAGAATGCAACTACCTTATTTTTTAAGCGTGCGAGAGATTGCGGTAATTGACTAGGCACTGAGAATGTAATATCTGAGAACTCAGCCCACACCTCATTAAAATCACCAAATAAAGCACTCACCAATTCTACCTTATAAGTGTTTTCTTTATCATGAATGGCGTTTTTACAATAACAGATCGCCTCTTGATCAAACAATCTTGCCAATAACAACAAATAATTTCTTAAATTGAATGTCTTGCTTGGCTCGTTTTGAAATACAAAAAAACTTATTCCTTTGTTAGGTAAAATATCGTTTTCTATCTCTTCTTTCCAATAACCAATCGCTTGAATATAACCAAGAAAATCACGCTTTCCATCTAAAAAAGATTTTAGGCGTTGTGTTTCTTGCGCATAGTCGCTAGTAGACATGAAATCTTTCATTGTCGCTTTGCTCTTATCTGTTGTGAATTTATCCACAAAAGCTTTATTGAACGTTTTACAATTACAGAGTTTTCTATAAATGCCATCATTTTCTCTAAGGAAATCCCTAGTTAAAGAATCGCTTTTAGCTGCTTTTATAAGCACTTTTTGCTCTTCATCAGTAAAATCCTTTGTAAAAACTCCTTTAAAAGGTCTGAACGCTGAGATAATCCCAAAAGGTAGTCCGCTCCTAATTTTCTCATACACTCCATTAAGCTTAGCACCCTCAATTGCATAAACTTCAGCGGCATAAGCTTCAGTAGGGTTGTCCTTAATATTAGAGATTTCATCGCCAAGAAAAATCTTATCGTTCTCATCGCCAATGCCAAAAAAATCTAAAATATTTACACACAACTTATCGTCTATCACTCTAACTTTTTCATCATTTTCAAATTCTAAAAAATCATAATTCAATAACATCCAACACCTCTTTTAATTTATTTGTAAAAACAAAACCCTTAAAGGCTGATTTTAGCACAAGAATTAAAACCATTCCCAAATGATGAAAAAATGATTTTAGTCGTCCTCAAAAAGCGCCCAATCCATAGCAAAAGATTTTCTACAGGGTCTTTTAACTTTTCTAGGGGGTGCTTCATTTATGGTTTATTAATAGAGTTATAAAGCTCTTGTTTATTTTCAAAAAATAGAATTTCTAATTCTTTTTCCCTATGTTTCACTTTTATATGGTTATGCTCAAAGGCTTTAAGAATTAGTGGTGTTAAACCTTTTTTTTAAATTGATTTTCTTCTTTTGGGAAATAAGATAGATTATTGTTGTATTTTATGGGAACAAATTCAATCAAATATTGTTTGTCTTCTTCATTTAAATCATATTTAAATTCAAAAACAATACGATTGTAATATTTTTTATCATCACGATCAAATTCTGTTAATTTAAAATATATATTAACACACTCGCAACCTATATGAACAGACAAATTATTATCATTACTAGTAAAAAAAGATGAAAAGCATAAGAAAAATTTTTGGGATACTACTGTCTTTGAGATAATTCTTTAGGTTAGGATTGATATTATAAGAGCTGTTTAAATCATTAGCAATTTCATTGATTTTAATGTTTTGTGCAGAGCTTTGCCTATAGTGGTCAAATGTTATATTTTTTCTATGCTCCTCTATCTCCACCGTTGTTTTCCAAGGTGCCAAAGCTGGAGTAACTACCAAATTAATTGGCGGATAGTTTGTTGGATTATTAAGAGACTCAATAGTTTTTCCATGCAAAAAAGACCCTAATTTTAAAAGAGATTGAATAAAAGTATTAGAGTTTGAAAGTTCAACACTTATAGAGTCCATTTCTTTCCCAAAATCATGACTTTTTGCACTTAGGAATTTTATCTCTTTTGTATTGGTGTTTTGTGTGTCTTGCTTGTTTCCGCAATAATAAATCGCTGTTGGATTACAATGCATTTTGGCTAACACCAACAAGTAGTTTTTTAAATTAAATGTTTGCACTCGGCTCGTTTTCATATACAAAAAACAAGCTTTCGCTAGGTCCAATAACAATTTCAACAAACCCTATAAATTCACGCTTATTTATTAAGAAAGATTTTATCCGATCTTGCTTTGTTGGTTCAGAAGAAAGGTAGCCACTCCTCATCACGTTTTTAAAATGCGATAGAATTGGTCCAATGAAAGTGATAACCCTAAAAGGCGAGCCATTATTGATCTTGTCAAAAAACATTTGACATTCTTCAGAATTATTGTTATGATCAAATATCATTGTCATTTATTATTCCTTAAAATCTATAAATCTATTTTAGTTATGAAAACTGCACTTTTCAAACTTTTAAATCAAACCGTTATACCACGCTATGCCGCTAAACTACAATACAAAATCCCAAAATAAAATCCTAAACAAGATTAAGTCCCCCTTTTTTTAAATACCAATTTTTTTACCCCTTTGATTTGACAAAGCGAGCGATGCGTTCAATCCCCTTTTCAATCTGTTCTTCTGAACATGCAAAAGACAAACGGACATAGCCTTCCAATCCAAAAGCCTTTCCAGGCACTAACGCCACGCCTTCTTTTTCTAACAACTCATGGCAAAATCGCATTGAATCCCCCCCACAAAGACTGCCAATATTAATAAACAGATAAAACGCCCCATCAGGTTTTAAAGCGTTTAGCCCTTCAATCGCATTGATTTTTTCGTGGGCTAAATGACAGCGTTTTTCAAAAGCCTGACGCATCGTTTCAATTTCTTTATCCACCAACCCTTCAAGCGCCACAATAGAAGCCATTTGCGTGATAGAATTGATATTGGAAGTGCATTGGCTTTGCAAGTTGTTCATCAATTTGACTAATTTTTTATCCTTGCTCGCCGCATAGCCCATACGCCAACCTGTCATCGCCACTGACTTGCTCAAGCCATTAATGGTAATGGTGCGTTTTTTCATCTCTTCGCTCACTGCCGCGCAAGAAACAAACTCCCCTTTAAAAACAAGCTTTTCATAAATTTCATCGCTAAGCACCCAAACTTTGGTCTCTTTTAAAACTTCGCCCAAAGCCTCTAATTCCGCCTTACTATAAAGCATGCCGGTAGGGTTTGATGGGGTGGTGAGAATGAGCATTTTTGTTTTGGGGCTTAAGGCGTCTTTAAGCTGTTTGGGAGTGATTTTAAAATGGCTTTTTTCATCGGTTTGAATGAATTGACTCACTCCTCCGCTGTATTTCACAAGCTCAGGGTAAGTTACCCAAAAAGGCACAGGGATAACCACCTCATCGCCCTCTTCTATTAAAGCTTGAATCGCATTGAACAAGCTTTGCTTAGCGCCATTGCTCACTAGAATTTCACTCGGTTCATAATCCAAGTTGTTTTCTTTTTTCAATTTAAAAGCGATCGCTTTGAGTAATTCAGGGATACCAGCCACTGGAGTGTATTTTGTAAAGCCGTCATTTAGGGCTTTTATAGCCGCATCTTTAATTGCTTGTGGGGTGTCAAAATCAGGCTCACCCGCTGAAAAACTCAAAATATCTTTTCCTTGCGATTTTAATTCTTTAGCGAGCGTGCTGATAGCGATCGTTGCGGATTCTGAAAGGGATTGGACTTTAGAAGAATAGGACATGCTTAATCCTTATTAAATTTTTGGATTATCATAACATGATCAAAAAGATTTTAATTCTAATTTTCAAAAAACTTTTAAAAATGTTTCAAAAGAAAGCGGTAGTCTATGGAGAAAACTCTAATTGAAAAACTTCAATTAGAGAAAAACAAGCGTTTTAAATCAGAAATTGTAACGATACCCTACATAAAGGCTGTATTGACGGCGGTAAGTGAAGCTCAAATTCCCATGGTTAAAGTAATAAACATTGATAGTAGGAATCTTCACGCCAAAGTCAAATTCTTGATGCCGACCAATATGGGTGCGAATCCCTAAATTAAAAAGGAACTGGAAAATCGCCGGATCAAGGCTATAAGAGGTGTGCTTATAAGGGCTTTTAGTTTCCAAAAAGGCCCCTGTCGTATTACCCCAAGAGTTACCCGCAATTTGAGCCCCAAAAAAGAACCCAAAACTCGCGTCTTCTTTATTAATGACATTGTATAAAGTGTCAATACCCACACCATAAGTGAACATGTCAGACAGATTGCCCATAGTCCCTACTTTGGTCGCACATGGCTCATTGAGTTTGCACACCCCACCATTATCTGATGTCAAAGCGTTCGCTCCAAACACGGCATGCCCATAATCCATAAAGCCGTAATAACGGGCACCAAACCATCTCTTCTGTCCGAAAAACTGCTTATAACCCACAGTAAGCCCTAAGCCTTGCATAACGGCCAGATAGTCGGTTTTACCCACAGGGAACTTAGGATAGTTAAATTCACTGCTCTTTGGGGGGTTTTTAACGCTTTGTGAAGCCTGACCGACTTGATAGCTGATCCCCAAATACCAAGCGTTTTTCTCGCCTTTCACTGCTTTATAGTCTTTTGGCTTTTCCAATTGCTTTTGCACTTCTGTGCTACCTTCTGTTGCCACAAGACTATTACCTAACACTACCGATAAACAGAGCGTTTTAAACACTACAAACTTTTTCATACAACATTTTTCCTTCTAAAAGTCTACATTTCGTATAATAATAACATAATAATCTATAAAAAACCTAAATTCTTAAGAAAAACACCCCTAAAACTTAAAATTTTAAATTTTCTAGGGGGTTTTAGCGGTTTGGCTCTGCGATTTTTTCTGTTTTTGGGGGGTTTCTTAATTTAACTTTGTTAAGAAAACCAAAATTGTTTGTAATAAAATCGCTCAATTCTATCTTACCAAAGAAATATTCAATGACAATTTGCTTGAAATCCATAAAAACATGGCTAATATCTGTAGCTTTGTTTGTATCAAGCTTTAAATCATCTCCGTGTGCTAGATTGTTGCGGCAGTCAACAATCTGTTGGATTAGATCTTCTTGACATTTATCATTAAAATAATTTTTTGTTTGATCGCATTTTGTCCTAGATAATGAAATTTTAAAAAATTCAGAGAGTTTTTTACAGAGTTTTGTTCCTTGTGGTTTCTTTAAAAAACTTTCAATAAAACTTTCAATAAAACTTTCAATCATGCTAATCAATACAAACATGTCCAAATACAAGTGAATAATTGGATCTTTTTTATTGATAATATCTAAAATACTTGCAAGTTGAAAACCTCCATTATCTTTAATATTGTCTTTAATATAAAAATAAATCCATTTTTCAAGTATTACAGAGAAGGTGTCTATCTGTTGGAAATTTATAGCAATCCCATAAGGATCTATCTCTATGGACTTTTTGTCTTTTTTGTAAGTGTTTCTTATTGCTGTAATGTTTTTATTAGAAAGTTTGAATTGGATATAGTCAATTTGGATGTCAAACTTAGAATGAGCATAAATCAAAACAAAGAAATTTTTAATCGCTTCAGCAATAAGCGCTAATTCTTCAAGGGTTTCAAAAATCATATCACATTCCAAAAACAAATCAAATTGATAAGTTAATAAACGATTCTGTCTTTTAGGAACCAAATTAGATTTTGCTTTTATCTTGTCTTTTTCATATTTTTGGGACAAAAAATCATTTTGAATATAAAATGATTGTAAAATAAAATCCTTATTTTTATCCCCATGATAACTTTCACACCCACTTTCATCTACTTTAAACAATGCATCAGGTAGCAAATGCTTCTTGGTCGTAAAAAAGCTTTCTAAATAGTTTGTTCTGCAATTAAAACGATCGCCCATAATTTTTTCTGGATCGATCCAATCATCAAACAGCCATTCATAATAGAGCGTGATTGGTGCAGAATACCCTAAAGCATGACCTAAAACAATGCGATCATAAAGCTTGTAAAGAGTGTATCTTTTTGTGTTATCCACAATATAGAGCGTTTGGTATTGCAAAGAGTGGATCTCTTTAATTTCTCCTAAAACCACAAAAGAAAAAGAAATTTTGTTTTCCTGATACGAAAACACTCCTGGAATGTATTGCTCATTTTGTGGATTAGTTTGTGGATTTTTTAAGAAAGCAAGACATTGCCTTTCAAAATATTCCACACTCCCAAGCGATGTGATCACTCAAACCTCTTCTCGCTGATCTTTTCAATCAAATCCACGCTTTTTACCGAAAGGGTGATGACCCTACAAAGGAGTTCAAAAACGTATTGGCCGCCGGCGTAATCGTTCGGGTTGTTTTCAATCAAGCTGTCTTTATCTTTAGTGATTGAATAGCGTTCGATCACCCAGTCAATCGCGCTTTTGCCATTAATTACATAGTCAAAGGCTTTTTTAGGGATTTGAGTGATGGTGATATGGTCGTTATAAATGATACTATCCCCTTTTTTATCCTTTTTCATTTGAACCACATCATAATAGCCCTCCACTTCGGCGTTCTCTAGTAGGTTATGTTTAACGCTATCGTGCATTTCCCCGCTCTCATAGTTCAGGTGCAACTCGGCTAATTCTTTGCCAAGCATAGAGAGTTCTTTAAAGTCTTCGCTCAAAGCGATTCGCGGCGCTTCTTTGGTGAGGGAATTTTTGTATTTTTCCAAATAGCCTTTATGGTGGAAAATCGCATAAATGTAGTAAAAAATCTCTTCTTCAACGATAGAGTCATCTTTATAATGCCTCCTGAAGAGGTTGAGCGCATAGCCGCTGATAGCGTTATAGCGGTTCCCCAGATCGTCGTAATAATACAAGGGGTAAGCGTTAGCATCGCCTATAAAATGCGTATCAGGGATAGCGTCCCCTATAAGTGAACAAAAATTTCTTGTGGTTGTATTAATCACCACATTGCGCGCGCTTTTGTCCGGGAAAATTTTGGGCAATTGAGATTGTTCTTCATTCCAAGTTTTATCCCAATAAAGCCATTGTTTGTTAAAAGGGCGATACAAGGCTAACCTTACGCGCTCCATGCCGCTTTCTGGCAGGTTTTCATTTTTAATAAATCCTTTTTTCAAACTACGAGTCCAAGCGATTTTCGTTTTATCGGTGGTGATTTCTCTATCGTTTAGGTGCTTGTAGCGATCGGCTGGTTTGATACCTTTATCTTTAGCCGTGCGTTGTTTGAAGGCTTCCCTGAAACGCTCATTGAAGCGCTTCAAATCAGCGTTATAAGTGTCAATGCAGTTTTGCACCGATTGCTTTAAAGTTTTTTGCGAAAAGTTATACACCCAAGGATCACGACCGCTTACCACCCCATTAGAATTGAGATCAAAAATAGTATTGAATATTTTTGATTTTTTGTCTCTTTTCAAAGGGATGAGCTTTTCAAAATCGTCATTCCTTTGGTTGATCCAATCGCCTTTATTATTCGGGGTGATTTCCTTAAAAGGCACCGAATCCAGATTTTCAAAACCCGCAAGCAAATTGAGTTTGGCTTCTCTTTTCAAATAGTCTTCCACTTCATAGTAATGAATGGCGCTGTTTTGAACGCTCTCATCTTTCACAAAGAAGACGATCGCTACCGTCGCCCTCGATCCGCTATCAAAGATTTTCCCTCCCTCTTTTCTTGACACTTCCCCTGAAGTCCGCTGATTCCCCCTCAAATTCAGCGCATAAAGGTGCGAAAATTCTTGCACCACGCATTTCCTGAACCCGTCCGCGCTTTTAGAGTCAATAAAACCCCCGTTCACCACAAAGCCTATCACCCCCCTATCTTTAACAACATCGCTCGCCTGCGTATGCTGTGGATGAGCGTGTCTCGTGTGGTTTGCCCCACACTTCTAGATGTGGAATTTTCGCCGTATTTTTCATAAACTAATCTTTCAAGCTTAGGGTGTGAGAGGTTTTGGTTGTTATCGTTTTCGCTTTTAGCGCCACTTGAATAAGGCGGGTTGCCGATGATGACTCTAATGTTTTGCTCAGTTACAGTGTTTTTGATTTCTTGGTTTTCTTTCAAATCTTCAAAGCCAGGGATTACCCCCTTATCGTTTTTCTCTTCTAAATAATCCAAGCTGTCCGTGAGCGCGATGTTTTTGAAATTTTTTAACGAGCTGTCCCTATTTTGCGCGGCTTGGGTGATATTGATTAAAGCGATATAATAAGATAAAAGCACGATGTCAAAAGCGAACAAACCTTTTTGAAATTTCTCTTTCAAGGCTTCATCGCTAATGAGATTATTTTCTTTGGAAAGCAACCGAGCGATAAAACTCCCGGTGCCCGTGAAGGGGTCAAAAATCGTGATGTTTTGATCGTTAAAATCCGTGTTGAAATGCTTTTTCAAAATGCCGTTAGTGGCCCTTAAAATGAAATCCACCACCTCTATAGGCGTATAAACGATCCCTAGTTTTTCGCTTTGCTTTCTAAAGGCTTCTTTAAAGAAAGTGTTGTAGAGGTTTTTAATGAGTTCTTGTTGGGTTTTTTGGCTTTTGGCGCGCGCCGCTTCGGTTTTCACGCTTTCATAGAGGTTTTTAAGATCTTTAGTTTCCCCTTCTAGCCCTAGATCGGAGAGTTTTAAAACCATTTTATCCAAGGCTTTTGCGATAGGGTTTTGGATATTGTCCCCAAAAATCGCATCAAAAATGGGCTTAGTGATGATGTGAGAAATGATCATGTCCAAGGCTTCCTCTTCTTTGATGCTTTGATGGATATTGCCTCTTAACGAAGTTAAAAAGTTGTCAAAAATTTCAGGGTTTTTGCCAAAAAGCTCTTTCAGGCGGTTATTCAAGGTTCTTGCGATATTGCCCGTTTTTTTAGCGAAATTTTCCCAATAATTCCTGTCCCCTAATTTAGTGGGCATGACGTTATACACGGCGTTCGCTAGATCTTGCAGCAAGATAGCGTCAAAAAGGGTTTTTTGAGCTTCTTTGGGATCGGATTGCTCGGTTTTATCTTTTTTTAACTCTTCCTCATCGTCTGGATTGCTTGCGTCATCGCTTCCAAAAATTTTGATTTTTTCTCTGAAAGTGGCTTCATCAACGAGGCTTGAATCATGGCTTCTTAAGGCTTTTAGCACTTTCCAAATGTTTTGGAAATTGGTGTTTTTGACGGCTTCATCTAGGTTTTTGATTTCACTCTCTTTTAAAGCGATAGGCAAAATGATATAGCCTCTTTTCTTGTTTTTGGCTTTTCGCATCACCCTACCCACCGCTTGGATAATATCCACCATCGCGCTTCTGCCATCAAAAAAGATAACGCTATCAAGCGCTGGGACATCCACCCCTTCGCTCAAACACCTGGCGTTGCTCAAAACCTTACAAGTGTTAGGTTCGAATTGGTTCAAGTTTTCTAATTTGTCAAGCCTCTCCTTACAATTCATGGTGCCATCAACATGATCGATTTTGATTTGTAGGTTTTTAAAACTCTTTTTCTTCAGCTCTTCATCATAGCATTCCATGATCGTTTCAAAGGAGTCTTTGATATTTTTACTCGTTTGTATGCTTTTACAAAAGCTTATGGCTCTTTGAGAAACAAAGGTGTCGGCTTTGTTTCTCAAGTCGTTGTCTTCTTTGTTTTCATCGTCTAAAGCGATCACATCCTGCTTGGCTAGCCCTTTATGCGTGCCAACGATCTTACACACAAATTCGTTATTGATGAGCTTTTTATCCAATTTAGTGCCTTTGGCTTCAAGCTGGCTGATTTTCTTATTCACGCTGTTAGTAACGCCGCTTAAATTTTCTGAACGCACCGCTAAAATGATGACTTTATAATCGGTTAAGAGATCTAAAGCGATCGCTCTTTCAAAATTGAGCGTATAAATTTCTTCGCCAAAAGTCTGCGCATCATCCATGGAATAGATAACGTTATCTTTCTCTTTGGCTTTAGCTTTAGAACTTTCGCTATAAATTTTAGGCGTGGCGGTCATATACAGGCGTTTTTTGGCTTTGATATTTTCATCGCTGTGGCAAAGCGTGAAAGCGTTTTTATCGTCCCTTTCATTCGTAGAATACATAGCCCCTACCGTTCTGTGGGCTTCATCGCAAATGATGAGATCGATTCCATTCAAACCCGCTTCTTGCGCTTCTTTAATACGCAACGCGCTTTGATAAGTTGAAAAGATAATGAAGCGCTTGTTTTCTTTTTGCGCTTTTTCATAAGTGCTTAAAATATCTTCCAAGCGAGTGGAGGCCTTTATAGGGAGCTCAGAAAATTTAATATCATCATTGTCTTCGTTCTTGCTCTTATTTTTCTTACTTTGCCCGGTTTTATCATCGCTGCACACGATAGAAGCGTAAAAGGGATCGCTTTTTTCTTGCGCGTATTCTCTAAAAGTTTGAGAAAGCAAAGCGATGCTTGGCGCTAGAAAAAGCGTGATCTTGGGATCTAAAGCTTCCATGATTTTTAAAGAAGTGTAGGTTTTGCCGGTCCCGCATGCCATAATGAGCTTGCCTCTAGCGTTTTTAGGGTCAGAAAAATACTCTTTAGTCTTTTCAATCGCTTCTGTTTGGTGAGGGCGCGGCCTTTTCTTATCGCATAAGGGGATTTCGTCTTCGGTTTTTGTGGGATCAAACTTTTCCCAATCAATGCGAGAATAAATGAAATCCTCTTCAGTGATTTCATCAATGTCAATCCCCATTCCTGTGCTTCTGATTTGCTCAATTGCTTTAAGGGCTTCAGAGGTTAAATTAGAAGTGGAGATGATGATCCCTTTTTTAAACTTGACACTCCCTACCCCGCTTAGCAATTGGGTTAAAAAAGGTGAAATGTCGTTATACGAGACGCTGTTTTGATGGAATTTGCATTGCACGGCGATGTATTCTTTTGAAGTCGTTTGAATGACTATATCAATCCCCTTATCGCGCTCCTTCCCCCTTAATTCCCAATCATACCAAAGATCAATAGACTCGTATTCGTTAGCGCTGTCATGCTCTTGTAAAAATTGCTTAGAAATTTTTTCAAACAAGCTCCCTTTATGGCGAAGGTTAGGTATGGCGTGCAGTTTTTGTTTGATGAGTTCGTAGGCGCTGATTTCTTGCATTTTTCATTCCTTATAGTGGCGTTAAAGTTCTGTATTATATAAAAAATAGGATTTTAATTAACTTGCTTTATCGTTTTAGATTTTATTTTATTGTAAAACTCTTAAGGGGATAGGGGGGTATTTTGAAATAATTCCCCCCTACAACCCCCTTTAACAACCCCCTAACCCAAGAAGACCGCTTTTTTCAATAAGCTATCGCTTGCTTTTCGCAAGCTCTTTGATATTTTAATTGTTAAAAATGCCTTTAAGCGCTTTTTAACCTCTATTCAGCGCTTTTTAAAGCTTTAGCGATGAGTTCTAAAGGGTGTGAAAAAGAGGGGGTGTTAGGGTCATCTAAAGACTTTAAGGCGTTGTTTAATTGCATGTGGCATGCCCCGCATTCTGCGCTCAAAATTCTAGCTTGAGTGTTTATGATTTCTTTAGCCCTAAGAAGCCCCACTTTTAAAGAAAACCCCGCCTTTTCGGTTTGCATCGTAATCCCCCCAAAACCGCAGCAATTGTCCGGTATTTCTTTAATTTCATAATGCGGATTGAGCAAGCTTCGCACTTCTTTGTGAGCGTTTAGGGTTTTTTTGGCATGGCAAGGGTTATGATAAGTGATAGTCTCTTTTTTCCCCTTAGGGATTTTTTCTAAAAGACTTTTTAAAGGGGTGTGTTTCTCTAAAAACACGCTCGCCAGATAGATTTTAGGCGTGATCTTTTCCAAGCGCTTCACATACAAATCCTTATCTGTTTCGCCTAAAAACACCTTGTAATAATCATTAATAAGCATGCTAGCGCATGTGGCTTCAGGCACAATGATCGCATCCACTTCATCTAAATAGCTTTCAAACCATTCTATGTTTTTTTTCACTAAAAAAAGCGTGGTGTCTTTATCGCCGGTAAAATACGCAGGGGCTGAGCAGCATTCTTGCTTAGGGATGATCGCTTGAATGTTGAGTTTTTCTAAAATATACAACAAGCTTTCCCCCACTTGCTGGTAATGGTAATTGCTCAAGCACCCTATAAAAATCGCCACTTTTTGAATGGGTTTTTCTAAAGGCTTTATTCCTGCATGCTTTTGTAAAAAACTTCTTTGATTTAAGGGAGGCAGAGCGCTTTTGTTGAAGCGTTTGAACAAGCCTTTAAACACCACCCTAGGCTCTAAACTATCCCCCACTTGCTTGAAAACGCAAGGGGCTAAAAAATGCGCTACCGAAAACACCCTATCCATTTTTTTGCGGTTTTTTAAAAGGGAAAAATAGGATTTTTTATACCAAGCGATGCCATGCTTTTGAGCGATTTTTTCTCTGGCTTTTTCTATTAAGGTGTCTATGGGCAAATGAAAGGGGCAGGTTTCAACGCAAGCGGTGCATAAAAAACAAGTTTCTAAAAGGTGTTTTAAATTTGCGTCTAATTGGAGCTTGTTTTGAGCGTTTAGGCGCATCAAATCTAAAAAGCCCCTAGGC
Source organism: Helicobacter pylori (assembly GCF_900120335.1). NCBI lineage: Bacteria > Pseudomonadati > Campylobacterota > Epsilonproteobacteria > Campylobacterales > Helicobacteraceae > Helicobacter > Helicobacter pylori. The sequence goes on along the minus strand of NZ_LT635477.1, from coordinate 714,015 downwards.
GAAGTCGCCTCGTCTTTATGAATGCGGTATATGGTGCAACCTGGCACGCATTTAGCGCACTTAACGCAAGCGTCCCCTACTTCTTCAAAAATATTTTCATTAACATTTTCATTCATAGCGTTTTACTGAAATGTTTTTCGCCCCCACGCAAATACGCGTCAAACTCCATGGCCATGTTTCTTACGAGCATGCCCCCTGTTCTTGTCATCTCAAAGCCTTTAGGGTTGAAAGAAAGCAAGCCCGCTTCTTCATAAGGCTTTAATTTTTCTAATTCTTTTTTAAAATGCGCTTTAAAATCAATAGAAAATTTTTCTTCGATCTTAGAGTAATCCAATTTTAAATTGCTCATCATCTGCATGATCACTTCTTTTCTTAAAACATCTTCTTGACTGAGCGATACACCCCTTTCTACCGGTAAATGCCCCAAATCAAGGGCTTTTTCATAATGGTGCAAATCCTTATAATTTTGCGTGTAATAATCGCTCCCTTCGCCAATGCTCGTAACGCCAATGCCAATGGTTTGGGTGAATTTTTTCGTGGTATAGCCTTGAAAATTACGGCGCAATTCCGCTTTTTGAAGGGCTAAATACAATTCATTATCGCTTTTAGCGAAATGATCCATGCCTATCATTTGGTAGTTGGCTTTTTCTAAAAAACTAATGAGAGCTTCTAAAATCTCTAGTTTGTCTCTAGGGCTTGGCAATAAGGTTTCATCAATTTTACGCATCGTTTTTTTCACCCAAGGCACATGCGCGTAATTGAACACCGCTAATCGGTCCGGATCCAGTTTCAAAACCCATTCCAAAGTTTTTAAAAAACCCCCTTTAGTCTGATTGGGTAAGCCATAAATCAAATCAAAATTAATGGATTTGATGCCGTAATCTCTGGCGAGTTTCACGGATTCTTGAACCATTTCAAAAGGCTGGATCCGGTGAATGGCTTTTTGGACTTCCAAATCAAAATCCTGAACCCCAAAACTCAAGCGGTTAAACCCCCTATCAAACAAGGTTTGCATGTGTTCTTTAGTGAAATGCCTAGGATCAATCTCACAACTCATTTCAATATCTTGACTGAAATTGGGGAAAACTTCTTGAATGCTTTGCGTGATCTCATCTAATTGAATGGGCGAAAAAAAGGTCGGCGTGCCACCGCCATAGTGGAATTGCGCCACTTCTCGGTTGGTGTCCATCGTGTTTTTTAAAAGGGCGAGTTCTTTTTTAAGGTAACTGATATAGCGGACTTTTTTCTCTTCTAAGCTAGTATAAATGACTGAACAAGCGCAAAAATAACACGCGCTCCTGCAAAAAGGCAAATGCGTATAAAGCGATAAAGGCATGGGGTTTTTGAGGTTGTCATGGTTAAAAAATGCTGTTTTCAAGCTCTCTTCATTAAAATTTTCGTTAAACTCCACCGCTGTGGGGTAGCTGGTGTATCGTGGCCCGGGCTTGGAATATTGTGAAAATTTTTCAAAATCAATGGTTTGCATTAAAAATTTTCCTCATCGCTATTGTCAAAATTTTCAAAATTATTCTCATTAAAAGGGGGTTGTTTGAACATATTGTCAAAATTAAAAAATAAATTAGGGTGTTCTTTTTTGATTTGTTTGACAAAGTTTAAGGTGTTGATATTGGGCAAATTCCCGTCTTTTTGGCGTAAATTTTCCAATAGTTGCAAGGAAACTTCGCGCACGTCTTCAAAATCAATCGGTGCTTGGGTGATAATATCCCTTTCTAATTCCGCCCTAAGCCTGGCTTCAAAAGCCTTTCGGGCGTTTTCTGCCAAAAGAGAGATCACATTGTCCGGCACTAAAACGTAATTTTTATCTTCTTCATCAGAAATAAAGTAGGCTTCATTTTTTTTAAACGCCCCTTTTTCTAACTCTAAAAGCATTTCATTAGCGCTGATTTTTTTGAGAAAGGCTCTGTTTTTTTGGGTGGTTAGGCTATGGATAAGTTTTTGTGATTTGGTTTTAGAAACTCGTTTTTTAGGTAATTTTTCCACTTTATATCCTTTTTAAGCTGATTGTATCCAATTTCGTTTAATTCTCATTATAAATCGTTTTTAAATACTCTATTTTTGAAGTCAAATTGAGTAATACCATATCGGCTAACACCAACGAAAGCAAACTTTCGCACACCACGCTCCCTCTAATCGCAATGCAAGGATCATGCCTGCCTTTCAACAAGCATTCGCATTCATTGCCCTTAATGTCTATGGTTTGTTGAGGTTGGAAAATGCTTGGCGTGGGTTTGAAATGCACTCTAACAATGATTTCTTCCCCATTGCTCATGCCCCCTAAAACCCCCCCGCTATGATTGCTCAAAAACCCTTTTTGATTCATTAAATCGTTATACTCTGAGCCTTTTAATAAAGAGCTTTCTACCCCTTTGCCTATTTCAACCGCTTTCACCCCATTAAGCCCCATCATGACTTCAGCGATTTTAGCGTCCAATTTAGCGTATAGCCCTTGACCCAAGCCAATGGGAAGCTTTTGATTGGTTTTTATGCTCCTTGCTCTAATCAAAGCCACGCCCCCTATGCTGTCATGGTTTTTGATAGCGTTTTGAATGGCTGTTTTTTGCGCTTCTTCTTGTTCTTTGTCTAAGGCAAAAATCTCGCTTTTTAAGGCGTGATTAAAATCGTAATTTTTGGCTTCAATGCCCCCAATTTTAATAATCCCGCTTTCACAAACAACGCCAATTTCTCTTAAAAGCATTTTAGCAAACGCCCCAGCAGCCACTCTTATAGCGCTCTCTCTGGCCGAGCTCCTCCCCCCACCCCTAAAATCTCTGATGCCGTATTTATGAAAATAAGTGAAATCCGCATGGCTAGGCCTGAAAAGGTTTTTAATGTTATCGTAATCCTTGCTCCTAGCCCTTTGGTTGTGGATTAAAAACCCTATGGGCGTCCCTGTGCTAAAACCTTCAAAAACCCCGCTTGTTATTTCCACCTTATCGTCTTCTTTTCGTGGCGTAATGAAAACATTCCTCCCCCCTTGGCGGCGCTTCATTTCATTTTCTAACAAGTCATAGTCTATTTTAATCCCGCTAGGCATGCCGTCTAATACCCCCCCTATCATATCCCCATGCGATTCCCCAAAAGTCGTTAGCCTTAAAAAACGCCCCAAAGTGTTCATTTGGCTTCCTTAAGTTTTTGAAGCGCTTGATAAGCGCATTGCTGTTCGGCTTCTTTTTTACTTTTGCCTTTAGCGGTCGCATACATTTTATCTTGAATGTATAGAGCCATTTCAAATTCTTTATGGTGATCAGGCCCTTTTTCTTGGAGCAATTGGTAAGTGGGGATCACGCAAAATTGCGCTTGGGTCAATTCCTGTAAGGCGGTTTTATAGTCCATAAACAAATGCTCCAAATCCAAACGCTTGTAAGCGCGATTGAGTAAATTTTGTATAATCTTGCGCACCTTAGCTAACCCTGCTTCTAAATACACCCCAGCCATTAAAGCCTCAAAAGCGCTTGACAGGATAGAGGGTTTTTCCCTCCCCTTAGAAATTTCTTCAGAAGAAGAGACGCGCAAATAATCCTGTAAAGCAATCGCTTTCGCTAATTTCGTGAAACCATGCGCGCTCACAATAGAAGCCCTTAATTTAGAGAGTTTGCCCTCATCGTATTGATAGAATTTATGGTATAGCAACTCCCCTATCACCAAGCCCAACACCGCATCGCCCAAAAATTCCAAGCGCTCATTGTTTAAAGCGAGCTTGCATGATTTATGCGTTAAGGCTTGTTCCAATAAACGCTTGTCTTTAAAAGAATACCCTAAAGCTTTTTCTAGCGTTAGATAAGGGTTATTAGGCGTTGCATAAGGGCTGTTTTGAGAGCGTTTGTTTTTCATCATTTTTCCCTTTAAGTGGTCGTTTTGACCCGTTTTTGCGCCTCTAATTTAGCGAGGCTATCGCATCGTTCGTTTTCGGCATGCCCATTATGCCCCTTGATCCAAACAGCCATGATAGAATGCCCTTTAGAGACTTTTAAAAATTCTCTCCATAAATCCACATTTTTAACTTTAGCAAAATTCTTTTTTTGCCAGTTAGTCAGCCACACATTGATCGCTTGGCACACGTATTGCGAATCGCTATAAAGCGTGATATGGCATGGGCGTTTCAAAATTTTTAAGGCTTCATTGAGCGCTCTTAATTCCATGCGGTTATTCGTGGTGAAATTTTCGCCCCCACTGATGGTTTTTTCTTTATCTTTATAGCGTAAAATCGCCGCATAACCGCCTGGCCCAGGATTGCCTAAAGAAGAACCATCGCAAAAAATTTCAATTTCTTGCATCTTAATCCACTCCCATAGCATGCGTTTTTTTAGAGATTTTAAGCACCATATCCATAAACGCTAACTGGTAACACACAGGGCATCTATGGCTTTCAAAAGGAAAGATTTGTTTGCAATGCTTGCAACGGTATTCAAAAGTCAAGCTCGCTTTCATAGGGCTATGCAATAGAGCGCGTAAAACCTCTAATTCAAAAACTTGGCAAGGTTTGTTATCCAAAAGCAGCCCTTGAGATCGTGCGATGTCTTGCAAAAGGGCATGTTTTTCTAAAATCAAAGCAGGGATATTCATATCCCATAAAAGATCGATCACATTTTCTAGCCGTTCGGTTGTATCAACTTCTTGCCAAAAAAGCTTTTCATCATGCGATTTTAAGTAATTCAGAGCGATTTTTTTCAAATCTAACGACGCCTTTGAAACATGCAAGATTTTAGCCGCCTCTTCCTTATTTTCTATTAAATGCATTAAATAGAGGTAATTTTTAATCGTTTCAATTTCAGGCACCTCTAATTCTTCTAAACATTCCAAAGTTTCTAAAGCCTTTGAATAATCTTTTTCTAATTCATACGCATGCAAAAGCTTCAATAACGCTTCCACATTCCTTGGGGAAAAGCGCAAAATTTCTTTCACGGTGTCTTTTGTTTTTTGCAAATACCCCACGCTAAAATAATTTTTAGCCAATAAATCTAAAACAGCGATTTTTTCTTCATCTTTTAAGGGGCGATTCAAAAGCCCTTTTAAGATTTCAATGCTCATTTCCACATCCGCTTTAGAATACGCCCTGGCTAAAAACATCAAACTAGAAATTTTAGCATGCTTTAAAAGCTCGTCTAAATTCTCGCTACTCGCATAGGCGTTTTGATTTTGGGCGAATTTTTGCAAAAATCTTTTGTTTCTTTTTCGGGTGAAATACGCTCTAGCCTGTTCTAATAAAATCACAAGAGCGATAATGAAAGTGAATAAGGCGATAGAAAATAAAGAATCTTTATAGAGGAAATTGAAGTGTTGCACAATCTAAAATCACTCTCTAATCATCACAATCCTAGACTTGACGCGCAATTTTTCAAAATGCTCTTCTAAAATCTTATCCTTAGATTCTTCCACTAATTTTTGGGCGATGAATTGCTTGGCCTGACTGAAGCTCACTTCATTTTTACCCTTTTTTTCCTTGATATAAAAGGTGATGAACTGCCCCCCACCCCCATTCATAACGGGCGTGAAAGAGCCTTGCTCATGCGAAATAAAGACTTGGGCGATTTGAGGGTTTAGGGTTTTCATCTCTATTTTTTCATTGGCCTTACTCACCCCTGGGACTTCCAAATTAGGGTTAGACATCGCCCTTTCTAAATCTTCTTGATTGGTGGAAGTGTAGCGCACGGTTTCTATTTCTGTGGGGATACTGAATTGCTCCTTGTGTTTGTTGTAATATTCGCGCATTTTGGTTTCAGAGCTGGTATCCACATTGGTGAGCAAAATATTACGCAACAATTCTTGCATTTCTAAATGCTCTTTAAGCTGATCTCTATAGAGTTTATAATGCCCCTCAGCCATAAGCATTTGTTTGAAATGGTCTAAATCCATGCCTTGTTGTTGCGCCATCATCGCCATTTCTTGGTCTAGCTTGTCATCATCTACATGGATTTTCAAGCGCTCAATTTCTTGGTTTTTAATGCGCTCCGCAATCAAACGATCCCTAGCTTGAGCCTTACTCACTTTAGATTTTTCTTGCTCTTCTTGGATTTGATACAGCGTGATAGGCGAGCCATTAACAAGCAAAGAAATGCCCCCTACGACCTTATCTTCAAGGGTGTTGTTGGTAGCGTTATTAGGATTACCAAAAATAGAATTGAATTGAGAGCTAGGGCTTGTTCCCTTATTTTTTTCAGTAGCTTGAGGGGTTGTCTCTTTTTTTTCAGGTTTTGGCGCGTTGCTTTGAACGCCTTGATTTTGTGTGCCTTGATTTTGAACGCCCTTACTACTCCCTTTGATTTTAGGAGGCGTGATCTTTGGAGTGGGATTTTTAGAATCCCCATGATGGACTTCTGCTCTGGGCTTTCTTTTGGCTTTTGTTTCTTTCTTTTCTTCTTTATTTTTCAAATCCTTATTCTTTAATTCCTTACTCTTCAATTCTTGGCGGATTTTTTTATCCAAAGAAGACTCTTGCTTCCTCCCTTCTAAGGCTTCCACTTTAGAATCAGGCTCTGCATAAACCACCCCAATAAATAATAGAACCTTAGAAATATAAGAAAAAATTTTCCTCATCAACCCAATTTCTCTTTCAAAATAGCATTCACCACGCTAGGATTAGCCCCTTTTAAATTTTTCATCGCTTGCCCTACAAAAAACCCAAAAAGCTTGTCCTTACCGCTTTTATATTCAAGCACCTTGTCGGCGTTGTTTTTTAACACTTCTTCTATGACTTTAACAATCGCTTCCGTGTCATTGACTTGAGACAAGCCCATTTGTTCAATAAGGGTATCCACATCGCCCCCTTGTTCTTCTAAAAGCCTATCTAACACATCTTTAGCGCTCTTACCCGAAATCTTGCCCTCATCAATGCGTTTGGCTAAAGCGCCTAACGCATGAGCGCTAATCCCGCAATTTTCTAAAGTAACTTCGGCTTTCAAACGCCCTAATAATTCCACGCAAAGCCATGTTACGCTCGTTTTAGCCTTAACCCCAAGATTAAGCATGCTTTCAAAATACTCCGCCAATAAAGGATCGCTCACCAATAAATTCGCATCGTCTTCTTTAAGGTTAAAATCTTTCATGTAGCGGGTTTTTTTCGCGCTGGGCAATTCATTGATCTTTTGAGATTCTCTTAAAAGTTTCTCATCAATAAAAACGGGATACAAATCCGGATCTTTAAAATAGCGGTAATCCGCTGATTCTTCTTTGTTGCGCATAGAAAGGGTGATCCCTTTGGCGGTGTCAAAAAGGCGCGTTTCTTGAACCACCTCTTCATTATAACGCCCACTTTCCCACGCCGCGCTTTGGCGCTCTATCTCGTATTCAATCGCTTTGGCGATGAATCTAAAGCTATTCAAGTTTTTGATTTCTACCCTCGTGTAAAGCTTTTCATCGCCTTTGGGCCTAATGGACACATTCGCATCGCACCTGAAATTCCCCTCTTGCATGTTCGCATCAGAAATCCCTATAAAACGCACGATAGCATGGAGCTTTTTCAAATACGCTATGGCTTCTTCACTATTTTTCATGTCCGGCTTGCTGACAATTTCTAATAAAGGGGTGCAAGCGCGATTCAAATCCACCAAAGAATAACTGCCCTCATGGATATTTTTGCCGGCGTCTTCTTCCATGTGGGCTCTTTCAATACGCACGATTTTTGTGCCCTCTTGAGTGTCAATTTCTAATTTCCCATCGCTCACAATGGGGACTTCAAACTGCGAAATTTGATAAGCCTTAGGCAAATCAGGGTAAAAATAATTTTTCCTCGCAAAAATGGAGTTTTGGTTGATACGAGCTTCAATAGCTGTGCCTAACTGGATGGCTTTTTTAACCACTTCTTGATTCAATACCGGCAAAGCTCCCGGTAAGCCCAAACACACAGGGCAGGTGTTAGAATTAGGGGTTTCCCCAAAGCTTGTAGAGCAAGAGCAAAAGATTTTGGTTTTGGTGTTGAGTTGGACATGGACTTCTAGCCCGATTACAGCTTCAAATGGCATTATTTGTCCTTCTTTTTATTGCTCACAATAGCAAAGGTCAAGTCATTGATTTCGGTATGCTCTTTAATGAAATCATTGATCTCTTTCAAACTCATTTTTTGGATTTGATCCAAGAGCGTTTGGTTGAAATTTAAAGGCAAACCCAAATAAAAATAATTGTAAGTGGTGTTCAAGCGGCTTGAGATCGTCTCATTCCTTAAAGGCTCAGAGCCTAGTAAAAACTTTTTAGCGTCGTCTAATTCTTGTTGCGTCATGCCTTTTTCTATAAATTCTTTAATTATTTTTTTAACTAAGGCAACGCTTTTAGCTTGAGTGCTGAGCTTGGTTTGCAAATACCCGCTAGCAAAATGCGCCACTTTAGAAAAGTTGGAGCGGATATACACGCTATAAGCCAAGCCCTCTTGAACCCTGATTTTTTCCATCAAACGAGAGCCAAACCCCCCCCCAAGCACAAACATCATGACCTTAGATTTCGCTAAATCCTGTTTTAAATCCTTGATTTTAAAGGGCGCGCCAAAATACACGAAAGCCTGTTCAGTGTCTTTATAGAGGACTTTTTCGCTTTTTTTATCGCTCGTTTCAAAATAAGGCTCTTCATACGCTTTACCTTGTGGCAAGAAATTGAGGGCGTTATTTAAACGATTGAGCGTTTGATTGACTTTCAAATCGCCCCCAAGCACCACCACGAGTTTATTGAGTTCAAAAACCTTAGCAAATTGCTGTTTCAAATCGTCTAGCTTGATTTTTTGAAGACTCTCTTTAGTGCCTAAAGCTGCGTTAGCTAAAGGGGTGTTAGCAAAAAGCTCTTGTTTTAAAGTCAATTTAGCCAAATAATCAAAGTCGCTTTCTTTTTGTAAAAGTTGGGCTAACATTCTGGTTTTGACTTTTTCTAAAGCGTTTTGCGTGAAATTAGGGGATTTTAAAAGCTCTTTTAAGCGCGTGATGGCTTCATCTTCGTATTCTTTTAAAAATTCTAAAGTGATTTGCAAATCTTCTGCGCTGGTATCCACATTCAAACTGATCGCTTTTTGCTCTAAAAGTTGCGCAAACCCCACCGCGCCAAGCTCTTTAGTACCTTCGTTTAAAACTTGCGCGAACAATTTCGCTAAACCTAACTGGTTTTTATCGCTCAAGCTCCCACCCCCCCTAAAGGCTAAATGGATAAACCCCATGGGTAACAAATGGTTTTCTTCATAAATCACAGGGACTTTAGCTTGATTGATTTCTTGGTGTGTCAAAGCGCTCGCTTGTAACCCCATAAAAACTCCTAATAATAAAGTGATTAAAATTTTTTTCATGCTCTTTATACCTTTGCTTTAGCCGGATAACGCTTTAAGATTTCATAAGCGGTGTTTCGCTTAGCCGCCACGCTCCCAATGTCTTCAATAAGCTCTATCATTTCCGCTTCATTCATGCAAAAACTCGTCCCGGCCGCTTTCACCACATTTTCTTCCATCATCACACTCCCTAAATCATTCGCTCCAAACAATAAGGCCAACTGCCCTATCATAGAGCCTTGAGTAACCCATGAGCTTTGTATGTTTTGAATGTTATCCAAAAAAATCCTACTGCATGCCAAATAGCGTAAATACCGATTGGAACTCGCCTTTTTAATGCTAGGGATTTCTTCTTTTAAGGGGGTGTTGTTGGGCTGAAAACTCCATAAAATAAAAGCCCTAAAGCCACCGGTTTCATCTTGCAAATCGCGCACTCTTTGTAAATGCTCTATTACATCTTCTTCATTATCCACGCTCCCAAACATCATGGTAGCCGTGCTTTTAATCCCGCAAAGGTGTGCCATTCTATGCACTTCAATCCACCGATCGCTGCTTAATTTTTTAGGAGCGATCACATCGCGCACCCTATCGCTTAATATTTCTGCTCCCGCTCCTGGAATGGAGCTTAACCCGGCGTTTTTCAACCTTTCTAAAACTTCTTTTAAAGACAATTTAGAGATTTTAGAAATGTAATCAATTTCAACCGCGCTAAAACCATGAATGGTAATGGTGGGGAATTTTTGAGCGATATGGCTGACTAAATTTTCATAATAGTCTATTTTGAGCTGCGGGTGCACCCCCCCTTGAAAAAGGATCTGCGTGCCGCCAATAGCGAGCAATTCTTCAATCTTTTGATCAATTTCTTCATAGCTCAACACATAGGCGTCTTTTTCTTTTAGGGTGCGTTTGAACGCGCAAAACTTGCAATCCACAAAACAAATATTGGTGTAATTGATATTCCTATCCACAATAAAAGTCGTCAGGTTTTCAGGGTGCAAGCGTTGCTTCACTCTCAAGGCCCTTTGCCCTAATTCTTTCAAGGGCGCGTTTTTCATTAAATCCAAAATTTCTTCTCTGTTAATGCGCATTTTAAAACCTTGTTCCCATAGAAAATTCAAAATGTTGCGTGTAATCGTCCATGTTAGGGTTGAAACACAGCCCTTTACAGTTCTTGCCATTGCCATCGCCCCATTGGTTGAAAAACGCTATAGGGAAAATCAACACCAAAGGCCCCATGGGCGAAATCCATTCAATCTGTAAGCCTGTAGAAGCCCTCCAAGTCGCCCTTTCAAACCCAGCCCCTATAACGCCATAATCTTTAAAATTCGCTGTCGTGAGGGGAGCGTTATAGAAGAAACTCCCCCTAGTTGGGGTTTTAAAGGTTAGGAAACCAAAGTCAAAAAACCACGCTAAGCGCATTTTAGCCGCTTTTAACACCCCATAGCTCAATTCAGTGGAAGCGGTGAAAATCCCATCGCCTCCAAGCCACAAGCCAAACTCATCTTTAGGCGTAACTGAGCCGTTTCTAAAGCCTCTCACCGTGGTTACGCCCCCCATGTAGAAGGTGGAGTTTAAGGGCAAGTAATCATCGGTGTTATACCTAAAGATATAGCCTCCTTGCGTTTTAAAGCGAGCGATCAAATCTATCAATAAATATTTTTGCAAATGGTGGTAAGCGGCGAATTTACCATAGACTTTAGTGTTACGGACATTCCCGCCTAACCCGTTCCACGAATTGAGCGTTCCAGAGCTTGGCAAACCAGACATCGTCGCATAAGAGCTAAAGATAACCCCATTTCTAGGGAAATAATAATCATCGGTGTTGTCATAGCTCACATCAAGAGTGAAAGAGCTGGTGATAGGCGTGTGGTAATCCCTATCCCAAATACCTTTTATTTCTGGTGAAGTGGTAATCGCTCCAGGATTAGAACAGTTTTCAGGGACCAATGGAGTTCTACCGCCTGATAAGCGGTTGATAATCACCGATGCGGGCGTGGAACATTGCCTTGGAGAAACCACTTCATTAACAGAGGAATAGTAGCGGTTGTATAAAGGGCTGCTGAAACCAAGGAGCTTGGTAACATTCAAGTTATACCCTAAGCTCACATGGGTTCTGTTGCCTAACATGCGCCCGACATTCACCCCAAAGCCTCCGCCTTGTTGGATGTATTGGTAACTTATCCTATAATCCGCATAAAGATTGATCGTAGAGCTATACCAACTGTCAAAAATCCTTGGATTAGTCAAGCTCAAATTCCCCGCAAACATACGCCCCGCCCCTTTAGGCATGCCCGGATAAGATCTGCCCCCCCCTGTGGCGATGTTAGCATACAAGCTCATGCTTTGCCCTGTGCCAAAAAGATTCCTTTCGCTCACGCTCCCATTAAGCATGAGCCCTCCATAAGAGCCATAACCTAACCCAAATTGCAACTGCCCGGTGTGCCCCTCTTCTACGCTCACTAATAAATCCATAAGCGAGCTATTAACCCTTTTTTCTTCAATCTTGACTTTAGAGAAAAACCCTAAACGCCTTAAAGAATTTTCGGAATTTCTCAGTTTGGTCAAGTTGTATTTATCTTTAGGCCCTAGTAACAATTCTCTCCTAATGATCCTATCGCTCGTGCGTTGGTTCCCTGAAATGATGACATCATTGATATGCACCATATCGCCCACTTCAATACGATAAATGACTTTCACAAGCCCGTTTTTTTCATCTTTATCCAAGTCTGGCTTCACCACCGCAAACGCATAGCCCTTATCGGCGATTTCGGTTTTTAAAATTTGCGCATCCGCTCTTAAATGCTCAATATTAAAGACATCTTTCCTTTTAACTTTAAGCGCTTTTTCTAAGGTTTTTAAGGGGACTACCGGGTTGTCAATCTCTATTAAAATATCTGAAATCCTATATTGGATCCCCTCTTTGACCTTATAATGGAGCTTAGCGTCATGGGTGGAAAAATCCGTTTTCAAAAAAGGCGAAGAAATATGAGCGTCCAAATAACCCCTACGCATGTACACATCTTGGATACGCAAAGAATCGTATTCTAATTGATCTAAGCGCAATTTCCCGTCATTCAAGCCCCACATCCAGCCCATGAAATCGCGCTGCTTGTTCGCGCTCAAAGATTCAATCACACGGCGTTTCAATTTATCGCTTCCCTCATAAATGGATTGTTTGATATAAATACTATCCCCCCTATTCACATCAAACACGATCAATAACGCGCCCTCACTAACCTTTTCTGTGCGCACCTCCACCACGCTCCCATAATAACCCTGCCCCTCTAAAGCCGTTTTTAAAGCCGTTTTAGCATGCTCTAATTTTTGCTCATCAAAGGTGTCGCCCTTTTTGATCCCCATTTGGGATTTTAAGCCGTCTTTTTCCTTTTCAGTCCCATAACCCTTGATTTCTACCCCGGCAATCCTGGCTTTTTCATCAAAATGAAACTCTAAAATGCCGTTTTCAAAAGTGGCATAAACGTCTTTAAAATACCCTTGATTGAACAAAGCTAAAACGGCGGTGTCTATTTTTTTAGAATCCACCATATCGCCCACGCGAATCTTTACAATTTCATTAGCGAGCATGTCAGACATGTAAGAAAGCCCGACATAAGAAATGGACTTGACTTTCATTTCTTTAGGCGTTTGATTGGATTGGTGGGTTTCGTTTTGAGCTTCATTCTTTTGAGTCTCACTTTTTTGAGCCTCTTTTGAGGTTTCTTTTGGAGAAGCCAAATCGTTTGGTTTAGAGCCGTCATTTTCTAAAGCTTCAACGCCGGTATTGATACATGCGAAAACAAGAGAAGATAGAATAAATTTTTTAATACTGATTTCCTTAATAGATTTTAGCTCGAGTGTTGTTAGTAGCGTTATTATAACTAATCATTCTTAAAAACGCTAAAAATCATTAAAATTTTTGTATAAAATTATACAAACTATCCCTTTCTACCGCAACAAAGCCAGAATCCTTGATTTTAAATACCAAATCTTCTTTTTCTAAACCATGCCGGCTCTTCGCGCCAGCCGCGCTTTGAATGCTCTCTATTTCTATCGTGCCGTCCAAATCGTTAGCGCCAAATTCTTGAGCCACTAAAGCCAAATTCAAGCCCAAAGTCGCCCAATAAGCTTTAATGTGGGGGATATTGTTTAAAAGAATGCGGGATATGGCGATGGTTTTTAGGATTTCTATCGCGCTAGGGGATTTTCCCACTTTCAAATAATTGTTTTCTTTTTGATACAGCAAGGGAATGAATGCGTTAAAGCCCCCTTCTTTATTTTCTACTTTATTTTTAGGGCTTTGAGTTTTTTTGATCCTTAACATGTGATCGATGCGGTGGATTTTATCTTCAATATGCCCAAAAAGCATGGTAGCGTTACTCATTTTGCCTAATTTGTGCCAATAAGCATGGATTTCTAACCACCGAGAAGAGCCCACCTTACCACTACAGATTTTACGCCTAATTTCTTCATCAAAAATCTCCGCCCCCCCACCTGGCATGGAATCCACCCCGGCTTTGAGCATGTCTTCTAACACCAATTCAAAAGGTTTGTTGAATTTGGTGCTTAAAAAATGCACTTCTGCAGCGGTCATGGCCTTTAAATGCAAGTTGGGCATTTCTTGTTTGATGGTTTCAAATACCTTTAAATACCACTCATAAGAGTAGTTAGGGTTATGCGCGCTCACGATATGGACTTCTTTAATCCCCTTGTTGTAGGAATTTTTAACCTTTTCTAGGATTTCTTCTAAGCTCATTTCATAAGGGTTAGGGTTTTTTCTGTGGGCTGAAAAAGCGCAAAATTTGCAAGCGTCCGCGCAAATATTGCTAGGGTTTAAATGCCTATTGACATTAAAATACACGATTTTTTGGTGCATGTTTTGGCGCATTTGATCCGCTGCTTCCCCTAGCGTGTATAAATCATAATCATAAAGCTTCACTAACTCTTCACTTTCAGTAACCTGATTGTCTAATACTTTTTCTAAAAAGTCCATGGTTAAATTGCCTTTCATTTTAAAGATAAACATTGTAGCATTTTTAGATTGAAGAATGCTTTTTATTGATTGTATAAAAATATTCCCTTTTAACCCCTTAACCCCCCTATTGATACCAACCCCTTTTTTTGACCTAATTCTCATTAAAAGCACTTTTATGATAAAATCTAAGCTCTATTAGGGGATTAGCTGGCGTTCTTTCTCATTTTTTGCAAGTTTTTAAAAATTTTCATACTCTTGTTTACTTTTTCATTATCATTTATGCTATAATTATGGGACAACTTAAACCAACACAAAGGAGATACTTATGTTATCAAAAGACATCATTAAGTTGCTAAACGAACAAGTGAATAAGGAAATGAACTCTTCCAACTTGTATATGAGCATGAGTTCTTGGTGCTATACCCATAGCTTAGACGGTGCAGGACTTTTCTTGTTTGACCATGCGGCTGAAGAATACGAGCATGCTAAAAAGCTCATCATCTTCTTGAATGAAAACAATGTGCCTGTGCAATTGACCAGCATCAGCGCGCCTGAGCATAAGTTTGAAGGTTTGACTCAAATTTTCCAAAAAGCTTATGAACATGAGCAACACATCAGCGAGTCTATTAATAATATCGTCGATCACGCCATAAAAAGCAAAGATCATGCGACTTTCAATTTCTTGCAATGGTATGTGGCTGAACAGCATGAAGAAGAAGTGCTTTTCAAGGATATTTTGGATAAAATTGAGTTGATTGGTAATGAAAACCATGGCTTGTATTTGGCTGATCAGTATGTCAAAGGGATCGCTAAAAGCAGGAAATCTTAATTTTAGGGTATTGAGTGCAAAAACTAGCCGTTTTTGATTTTGACTCCACGCTAGTCAATGCTGAGACGATTGAGTCTTTAGCGAGAGCGTGGGGGGTGTTTGATGAAGTGAGAGAGATCACTTTGAAAGCTATGAATGGCGAGACAGATTTTCATAAAAGTCTCATTTTAAGGGTTTCTAAACTCAAAAACATGCCTTTAAAACTAGCCAAAGAAGTTTGTGAAAGTCTGCCTTTATTTGAAGGGGCGTTTGAACTCATTAGCGCCTTAAAAGAGAAAAATTACAAAGTGGTTTGCTTTAGCGGAGGCTTTGATCTAGCGACCAATCATTACAGGGATTTATTGCATTTAGATGCGGCTTTCAGTAACACGCTGATCGTGGAAAATAACGCCTTAAACGGCTTGATTACCGGGCATATGATGTTTTCACACTCTAAGGGCGAAATGCTTCTCGCCCTACAACGCTTATTAAATATCAGTAAAGATCGCACTTTAGTCGTGGGCGATGGAGCGAATGACTTGAGCATGTTCAAACATGCCCACATTAAAATCGCTTTCAACGCTAAAGAAATCCTAAAACAGCACGCCACGCATTGCATTGATGAGCCTAATTTAGCCCTAATCAAGCCTTTGATTTAAAAAAATTTTTTTGTAAAATTCCTTTAAAAGGATAATCATGTTCCAGCCCTTATTAGACGCTTATACAGACAGCACCCGTTTAGATGAAACCGATTATAAGCCCCCATTAAATATAGCCCTAGCCAATTGGTGGCCTTTGGATAAAAGAGAAAGCAAAGGGTTTAGGCGTTTTATCTTGTATTTCATCTTAAGCCAACGCTACAAAATCACCCTCCACCAAAACCCCAACGAATTTTCCGATCTTGTCTTTGGCAGTCCTATTGGATCAGCCAGAAAAATTCTCTTTTATCAAAACACTAAAAGGGTGTTTTACACCGGTGAAAACGAAGTCCCTAATTTCAACCTCTTTGATTACGCCATAGGCTTTGATGAATTGGATTTTAGAGATCGTTATTTGAGAATGCCTTTATATTACGCTAGCTTGCATTACAAAGCCGAGAGCGTGAATGACACCACCGCGCCCTACAAACTCAAAGACAACAGCCTTTATACTTTAAAAAAGCCCTCCCATCATTTTAAAGAAAAACACCCCCATTTATGCGCAGTAGTGAATGATGAGAGCGATCCTTTGAAAAGAGGGTTTGCGAGCTTTGTCGCAAGCAACCCTAACGCTCCTATAAGGAACGCTTTCTATGACGCTTTAAATTCTATTGAGCCAGTTACTGGGGGAGGGAGCGTGAGAAACACTTTAGGCTATAACGTCAAAAACAAAAGCGAGTTTTTAAGCCAATACAAATTCAATCTGTGTTTTGAAAACACTCAAGGCTATGGCTATGTTACTGAAAAAATCATTGACGCTTATTTCAGCCACACCATTCCTATTTATTGGGGGAGTCCTAGCGTGGCGAAAGACTTTAACCCTAAAAGTTTTGTGAACGTTTGTGATTTTAAAGATTTTGATGAAGCGATTGATTACGTGAGGTACTTGCACACGCACCCAAACGCTTATTTAGACATGCTCTATGAAAACCCTTTAAATGAAATTGATGGGAAAGCTTACTTTTACCAAGATTTGAGTTTTAAAAAAATCCTGGATTTTTTTAAAACGATTTTAGAAAACGACACGATCTATCACAATAACCCTTTTGTTTTCTATCGTGATTTGAATGAGCCGTTAATATCTATTGATGATTTGAGGGTTAATTACGATGATTTGAGGGTTAATTATGATGATTTGAGGGTTAATTACGATGATTTGAGGGTTAATTATGATGATTTGAGGGTTAATTATGATGATTTGAGGGTTAATTATGATCGCCTTTTACAAAACGCTTCGCCTTTATTGGAACTCTCTCAAAACACCACTTTTAAAATCTATCGCAAAGCTTATCAAAAATCCTTACCTTTGTTGCGCGCTGTAAGAAAGTTGGTTAAAAAATAAGGCGTATTTTAAGACTGATTGAGGAATTGGAGCGCTATTTTAAAATGCGCTAACGCTTCTTTTTTGAGCGTGGGGTTTTTGAGCATGTCTTTTAAAGCGTAGGTGCTTAAAAAATGTTTGGTTTTTAAAGACACGATGCGCCCAAAGGATTCTTCTTTAGAAAGGTTTAAAAGGCGTTTAGGCAAAACCTCGCCAAATACCACAATGACTTTTGAAGCGCTGTTGTCTAATTGCCATGTTAAATGAGGCAGGCATGCGTTGATTTCTTCTTCTAAATTGAGGCTGTTAGAGTCGCATTTAAGAAGCGATAAAATACTGCAATCTTTTAAGGGGTAGTTAAAAACCTTTTGGATAATGCTCTCTAACATGGCCGCTTTTAAATTGTTTAAGAAATGTAATTGGCTATCCAGCATGGGGGTGAGCGTGATGAAAGCGAGCTTGGAAGTGGGGTTAAAAAGCCCGATCACCGGTTTTGAATGTTGGTGGCGTTTGCACAGATTGCAATTTTCTATGCCCTCATGAACTTGTTTGTTAAGGGGCTTATTTTGGGGCTTGGTAAGGCTAATATCCGTATAAGTTTCGCCCAAAAGACGCTCCATATAAAGGGAGCGTAAAGTTTGAAGGCGTGAGTGTTGCAAAGCGTTCAGTCTTTATGCTTTTTGAAAGCGTGAGGGCTTAGCATGTTTTCTGGCTTGAAAATATCGTCCAGTTGCTCTTTAGTTAAGATTTTCTTTTCTAAAGCGATGTCATAAATAGAGCGATCGCTTTTTAAGGCTTCTTTAGCGATCATAGCGGATTTTTCATAGCCGATATGAGGGTTTAGTGCGGTAACAATGCCAATGCTGTTGAAGACATAATCGTGGCAAATCTTTTCATTAGCCGTGATGCCTTCCACGCATTTAGTCGTCAAAGTTTCAATCGCGCGCCCTAAAATCACAAAGGAATGGAAAAGCTTGTAAGCGATAACCGGCTCAAACACATTGAGTTGCAATTGCCCTCCTTCTGCGGCTAACGCCACGCTCAAATCGTTCCCAATCACCGCAAAGCACACCTGATTGACCACTTCAGGGATCACCGGATTGACTTTACCGGGCATGATAGAGCTGCCCGGCTGCATTTTAGGCAAATTGATTTCATTCAACCCGGCTCTAGGGCCTGAGCTGAGCAGCCTCAAATCGTTACAAACCTTAGAAAGTTTCACCGCAATACGCTTTAACACCCCGCTCACTTGCACATACGCCCCGGTGCTTTGAGTGGCTTCAATCAAGTTATTAGCCATGACAAAGGGGCGGCCCGTTACTTCTTGGATTTTCTTTTCAATCAAACTGCGATAATCCGGGTGCGAATTGATCCCTGTGCCAATAGCCGTGCCGCCTAAATTAAGCTCTCTTACCCAATTCCTAGCGTCTAAAACCTGCTCAATATCCCTATCAACCATCAAGGCATAAGTTTCAAACTCTTGCCCTAAAGTCATAGGCACAGCGTCTTGAAGCTGGGTGCGCCCCATTTTAATCACATGAGCGAATTCTTTAGCCTTTTGAGCGAAAGCGTCCCTTAAAGCTTTCATGGGGGCAACTAGATTGCTCAAGCGCTCATAAATCGCAATTTTTAACGCGCTAGGATAAGCGTCATTAGTGGATTGAGAGCGGTTGACATGGTCGTTTGGGTGGCAAAATTGATACTCGCCCTTTTGATGCCCCATGTATTCTAAAGCCAAATTAGCAATCACCTCATTCATGTTCATGTTCGTGCTTGTGCCAGCCCCCCCTTGAATCATATCCACAATGAATTGATCATGGTATTTGCCATCAACCAACAAATCGCACGCATGGCAAATCGCAATCTTAAGCTTTTCATCAATCAAGCCTAATTGCGCGTTCGCTAAAGCGGCCGCTTTTTTGACTTGAGCAAAAGATTTAATAAAAACAGGATAACTGCAAAGCTTGTCGTTGGTGATGAAAAAATTTTCACTCGCCCTTAAAGTCTGGATCCCGTAATAAACCTCGTCGCTAATTTCCATTTGCCCAATGAAATCATGCTCAATACGCATAAAAGCTCCTTATGTAATAATTGAAAAATATTCTAGCTATTGTAACCAAATCTTGGATTATTTTTCTTTTAAACGCAACACTTTTGCCCCTAAAGCGTTGATTTTATCCTCTAATCTCTCATAACCCCTATCCAAGTGGTAAATCCTATGCACCCTACTCACCCCCTTAGCCACTAAAGCGGCTAAAACGAGAGCCGAAGAAGCCCTTAAATCCGTCGCCATCATATCGCTTCCGGTAAGCTCTGTGGATCCGCTAATGGTAGCCACATTCGTTTTTAGGCTGATATTAGCCCCCAAGCGTTGCAATTCGCTTGCATGCATGAAGCGGTTTTCAAAAAGCGTTTCTTCAATGATACTAGTCCCCAAACACTGCGTGGCTAACGCCATGAATTGCGCTTGCATGTCTGTGGGAAAGCCCGGGTATTCTTTCGTAGTGATTTCAAAGGCTTGGCGTTTTTTAGCCGGATAAATTTCTATAGAATTTTCTTGAATGTCTAGCGAAAAACCAATTTCTATGAGCTTATCGGTGATCGCTTGAATGTGGTTAGGGATGATATGATTGATTTTAAGCTGGCTGTTAGTGATAGCCCCCACGCACAAATAAGTGCCTGCTTCAATCCTATCGGGTATGATTTGAATGTCTTTTAAATTCAAAGCGTCATTTTCTACCCCCCTAATCTTTAGCTCGCTGCTGCCAATGCCCTCAATTTCTACCCCCCCACTCTGTAAAAACGCGCACAATTGAGCGATCTCTGGCTCTTTAGCCGCATTAATGATGCGCGTGATCCCTTTAGCAAGACTTGCTGCCATGAGGGCGTTTTCTGTGCCTGTAACGCTGATTTTATCAAATAAAATATCATTCCCTTTCAAGCCTTTAGGGGCTTTTGCATGGATATAGCCTTGCTCAATTTTGATTTCAGCCCCTAATTGTTGCATCGCTTTTAGGTGCAAATCCACAGGCCTAGCTCCTATAGCGCACCCACCGGGCAAACTCACTAAGCATTCTTTAAAGCGCGCTAATAGTGGGCCTAAAACCAAAATGGAAGCGCGCATTTTACGCACCAAATCGTAAATGGCTTCGGTGTGGCTCAAAGATTTAGCGCTGAGTTGGAGCGTGTGGGGATTAAGCCATTCTAATTCTGCGCCTAAATTTTGCAACAATAACGCCATCGCCTTTATATCCACCACTTGGGGCAGAGATTTGATTTTGACTTCTTGTTGGCTTAAAAGCGTGGCGGCTAAAATGGGGAGCGCGGAATTTTTCGCCCCTGAAATTTCTACCCCCCCTTTTAAAGGGACTTGTCCTACAATCTCTAAAAAATCCAATTCTATCCTTTTTCTTTTTTATTCTTAAGGGCTAAGCCGGTAGCGTTAGCGATTTTTTGTCGGTAATTAGGGTTAGCGTTTTCTAATTCTTGCCCAAAATTAATAGCGTCTTCTAATTCAAAAAATTCTGAAGCGACTAAGTTTTGGATCGTTTCTAGCCACAGGGTTTCTTTGTCTTTAGGGCAGATTTTAAAACGCTCATTGAAGCGGTTTTTCAGTTTTTCTAAAGCTGGCACGCTTTGAAGGTTTTTGATTTGTTCGTTTAAATTTTCCAAAGAAAGGCTTTTATTAGGAATATTTTGCTTTAAAGGGGGGCGAGTAAGCCTCCAAACAAGCCCCACCAATAACACAGGGAGCAAGCATACAAAGAGGATCAAATACATGTAAGCGTAATAAGTCAAATTACCCATGTTGATAAGATTTATAAGCGTTTTTTATAATAAGCGTTACTCGCTTCAATATAGCCTTCCACGCTCCCGCAATCGTATCGTTTGCCTTTGAATTGGTAAGCGATGATGCGTTTTCTTTTGGCTTGAGTGAGTAAGGCGTCTGTGATTTGGATTTCATTGTTTTTACCCGGTTTGGTCTCACGCAAAATATCAAAAATATCCGGGGTTAAAATGTAGCGCCCTATCACGGCCAGGTTGCTTGGGGCGTCTTCTTGGCTTGGTTTTTCTACCATGTCTTTAATCTCATACACACCCTCTTCTAACAATTCGCCCCTAATCACGCCGTATTTTGAAACTTCTTCTAACGCCACTTCTTCAATGGCTACAATAGGGCATTGGTATTTTTGATACAATGAAGTCATTTGCTTTAACACGCTTGGATAATCATGGCTTATGCATAAGTCATCGGCTAAAATCACCGCAAAAGGCTCATTGCCTATCAGGGCTTCCCCGGTTAAAATCGCATGCCCTAAGCCTTTCATTTGCTTTTGGCGCACATAGGAAAAACAGCATTTTTCTATAATGTTACGAATGCTTTTTAAAGCGTTTTCTTTGTTGGTGCCTTGGATTTGATGCTCTATTTCATAGCTCGTGTCAAAATAATCTTCTAAGCTTCGTTTATTCCTTCCTGTAACGATCGCCATCACTTCACAACCCGCTTCCATCGCTTCTTCCACAGCGTATTGGATCAAAGGCTTATCCACAATGGGCAGCATTTCTTTAGGGATGGTTTTAGTGATCGGCAAAAAGCGCGTGCCATAGCCAGCGGCAGGAAAAAGGCATTTTTTAATCATGGTTTGTCCTTTGAGTTAAGAGTTTGTTCTAAAAACGTATCAATAGGGATGAAATTCCCAAAAATTTCTTGATAAATCAAGTAATTGAGCATGACCCTAAAGCCATACATGCGAGTCTCGCTATAAGGCATAAGCTCCATGCTAAGCCATGGCTCAAAATGATTTTTTTCTTTAAATCGTTTGGAGCTTTCTAACCACCTCCTTAAAAACCCAGGCCCAGCGTTATAAGCGTAGGCGACAAAAAGGGGGTGGTTGAATTCTTTTTTCAAATGGTTCAAGTAATAATTACCAAATTTGAGAGCGATATTGGGGTTAAACATGTCGTTTAGATCAATGTTATCCATGCCAAGGCTTTTAGCGAAAGGCCCTACATTAAAAGGCATGATCTGCATAAGCCCTAGAGCGAAGGAGCGAGAGATTAAAGCCGGGAGCAAAAAGCTTTCTTGCCTAGCGATCGCATACGCCATAGCCCTTTCATCTGTATTTTGCCACTCAATAATGCCCTCATAAGGGGATAAATAATAATAAATCTTGTCTTTATTGCGTTGGCTTAAAAGATAGGTCAATTCAGGGGCACTTTTTTCATAATACAGGCTTTTTAGCATCGCATTAAACGCGCCCTCATCTTTCAAACTCAAGGTTTTTTCCTTAAAAATTTGCCATAAAAAAGGGTCATGCGTGTTAAAAGGAGGGTCTTCTTGGCTTAAATTCTGGATGCGAGAAATGATGCGATAACTGGGCGTGGTTTGGAGTTTGCGGCTCGCATAAAGACTATAGAGGTTTAGGGCTGGACTTTGTGAAAGGCGCTCCAAAGTTTTTTTCTTTTTAGAGGCTAAATACTGCCAAAAAATCGCTCTGTCTTTTAAAAAATCATCATCTTTAACAACCGCTTCTGAGCGTTCAAAATACTTGAGCGCTTTAGAAGTTTTTTTGCGCAAGATTTCGTTAATCCCTAGAATAAAAAAGGTTTGCGCGTTGTTTTGGGTGGCGTTACTTTTAGCCAGAGCGTCTTTAAAATGATCCAATTTAGGATCTAAGATGACTTGATAGATCAAGCGGTTAAACGCTGGGTAATTTTCATCTAAAAGGCGGTTTAATTCTTTAATGGGGATATGCTCTTCAAAAATTTGAAGCTTTTTTTCATAACTCAAATGGTTAAAGAGCGCGCTAAACACTTGCGCATTAGCCTTAAACAAAGAAGCGCTCACATTCTTACTTTGCAAGATTTCTAACTCTTCATAAAGAACGGGGTAAGCCTCTTTGATTTTTTCTTGTAAGGGCTTGATGGTTTGAAAGGGGATTTTATCAAAATCTCTGATTTTTGATTTTAAAGCGATAGCGATACAACTCGCTTGGAAAGTGTCTGTTGTTTCTAACATGCTTTCTAGGGTAATTTGCTTGCAATAAATATCTTCAGGCAATTTAACATCAGGGCTTTTTTCTGAATTTTCTACGCCTTTTTCTTGCATGGCTTTTTGTAGGGTGCTGTTTTTATTTTGGGTCAATTCATAGGCTTTTTTAGCGTTTTCTAAACTCGTTTTTTTATCGCTAATATAACGCCATAAATAATAATCCCTAACGATCCCGGTGGGCTTTTTTTCTAAATCCTTTAAATCCAACTCGGTTTGAGAAAAACCAACGCCAAGCGCACCGATAAAAAATAAAATCAAAAAACGCATGATTTCTTTTAGAGGCTTTTGGCGAGCGCAAAAAGCCATTGGATGAGAGTTAAATCTAAAAATTTCAACACAATGACCACCACTAAAGGAGCGAAATCCAACCCGTTAAACACCAGCTTGAATCTAGAGCGTAAAAAATAAAACACCGGCTCGCACAAGCGAGCGAGGATTTGCATGATGGGGTTATTGGGGTTAGGCTGCACGAAGCTGATAAGCGAATAAATGATCACCACCCACATGTAAATCGTAATGAGCGAGCTTAAAATCACCGCTACTGCGTTAAGGAGAGTGGAAAAGATCATGCTTTCAGCCTTAAAACTTCTTGAGAATGGCTTTGGATATAGGGGAAGATCAACGGCAATTCAACGCCATGCGAGTTCCCGGTTAAAAGAATGCGCAAAGGTTTGAAAAAATCCTTACCCTTAAGCTGGCTCAATCGCATGGCTTCTTTTTTAAAACTTTCAAAATCCTTATACGCTTGAAAATCCATGCCTTTTAGGGCGTTAAAAAGCGCTAAACAACGCTCTTTAAAATCTTCGTTCTCGTAAGTTTTGACAATATCTTTTGGCTCTAAAAACAACGAAATTTTTTCTCTCAATTCTAAAAGCGTGCCGCATTCTTCTATAAACAATCTTAAAAGCCCTAAAAGATTTTTATCTTTTATTAAAGTGAGTTCTAATAATGTTTCATCGTCTAAAAGCTTTAAATGCTCGTGGTTTAAGTGTTTTAAATATTTTAAATTAAAATGAGCTGGGGAGCTGGAAAGGTTTTCTAAACTAAACCATTCTATCGCTTCATCAAGGCTAAAAACTTCCTTAGGCACTTTATTACCGATAGTGATGAGGTAATTCACGATCGCAACCGGCAAAAACCCTTGATTTAAAAGCCATTTCACGCTGGACGCTTCGTCTCTTTTACTCATCTTTTTACCGCTTACTTCATCTAAAATAATGGGCAAATGCGCATAAACAATCGGATCGTTTGAGCCTAAAGCTTCTTGGATTAAAATTTGTTTAGGGGTGTTGCTCACATGATCTTCACCTCTAATAATGAAACTGATTTCATAGAGCAAATCATCGCATGCGCAAGCGAAATTATAAGTCGGGCTTTTATCCTTTCTCAAAAGCACAAAAGAATCCAATTCATAAGGCTCAAATTTCACTTCTTTTTTAATCGCATCATTGAAAGACACCGCATGATTAGGGGCTTTCAAACGCACCACAGGGGCATGGTTTTTGTCTTTTTCTAAAGTGGCCCACTCGTCTAAATACCTGAAAGGGCGTTTCTCATTTTTAGCTTTTTCTTTTTCTCTTTCTAAAAACTCCGCGCTCGCATAACAATAAAACGCTTTATTTTCCTTCAGTAATTTTTCTGCCATTCCTCTGTGGTAATCTATGTTATGGCTTTGATACACGAGCTTGTCCCAGCTTATCCCCATAAGCTTTAAAATCTCTAAAATTTCTCGGTCTTTGCCTTCAATGTTGCGCTCTTTGTCCGTGTCTTCAATGCGAATGAGAAAGGGTTTATTTTGCTGTTTGGCCACAATGTAGTTAAAAATGGCTGCCCTTAAATTCCCTATGTGCATATCCCCTGTAGGCGAAGGCGCAAAACGAAGCATAAAAACCCTTTATGAAAGAAAATGATTTTTGATTATACCTAAAGAATGCTTAATTATGTTTATGGAGTGCGGCCCTGTTTTTATCAAAGATAAACGCTCAAAGCCTTACTTGATGTTCTTTATTTTCTTAAAAAACAAGATTTTGGTTATTTTGATTTTAATAAAAGATTTTAATAAGGCTCATTTTCTTAAAGGGATAGGGGGTATTTTGCGCTTTAACACCCCTACAACCCCTCAAACTAAATCCCCTAACCTCTTAAGATCGCATTAGATCACCGCTTGACTAAGCTCTTTTATGTTTTGGTTATCAAAAAGCTAGAAGCGTTTTTATTCAATCACTTCATAAATAACTTCTGTCTTCCAGCGGGTTTTAGGGGTGATTTCTTGGTTACGATAACCAAAACTAGCCATTACCGACACGCCAAATTCCGCCGTGTTCAGATAGCCTTTTTCCTTTAAATAAGCCTCCACTTTTTCTTGATCATACCCTTCAATCGGGCAAGAATCAATCCCTAACATGGCCGCTGCCATCATCATGTTCGCCATTTGGATATAAGTCTGTTTGCTAGCCCAATCAAACAAGGATCGTTCGTCAGTCAATTTCATATCATTCTCTTGGAAATTTTTGATGATTTGAGCGAACCTTGAATGAGTGTCATAATCCCTTTTTTTAACCTCATGCATCACTTTCTTAACGTAATCGCTATCATAAGTAACGCCTTTTCGCGCAAGATAAATGACAAAATGGCTCGCTCCTTCTAAACTAGAAAGCCCCCCCATGCCATCGGTTTTAAATCTTCTTTCATGCGTTCATTTTTCAATAAAAGCATTTTCCATGGTTCAAGCCCGATTGAAGAAGGGGCTAACCTCCCCACTTCAACCAAAACTTCCCAATCTTTTTCAGAAATACGGCGATTGGGATCGTATTTTTTCGTAGCGAATCGTTGGTGTTGTAAAGCAATAATTTGTTCTCTGTCCATTTTAATGTTCTCCTTTTTCTAAATAATGATAAACGGCTGCCATATCCAATCCGCCTAAACCGGATTTTTCTGCTTGAGAATAAAGCTCTTCTGCTTGAAATAAGAATGGCAACTTCATCGCCTCTCCTGCTTCATTTTTGGCTAAGCGAATGTCCTTAGCCATAAGCTTCAAACTGAAAGCGGCCGGATAATTATCTTGCAACCACATGCCTTTTTTAGCTTGAAAGAGAGGCGAATTCATGCCAGATTGGCCAATAATTTGCAAAAATGACTCTGCATCAACCCCTAAACGTTTGGCTAACAGCAAAGCTTCTGAATAAGCGACCCCCATTTGAGCCAAAAGGCTATTAATGGATAGTTTAGCTCCTGTCCCTTGACCAATCTTACCCAAATAAAAGGTTTGACTCCCCAAATGCGCCAAAACAGGTTTGAGTTTAGAGATAACTTCTTCATCACCTGCCGCTAAAATCAATAAAGCCCCGGCTTTGGCCGCGCCAACCGATCCCGAAACGGGCGCTTCAAGGTAAGTTGCTTGATGCTTTTGAGCGATTTTTTCTAAAGATAAGCTTTCCAAAGGGGCGATAGTGCTCATATTCACCACGATTTTTTTAGACATTTGTTCCCAAAATTCTGGCGATAAAACAGCATCAATCGCCGCTTTATCCGAAAGCATGATAAAAATCAGATCAACTTTAGCGGCCAAATCTATGAGACTAGTATAAACCGCTACGCCTTTTTCCTTTAAGGGGGTTGCTTTGCTCTCTGTTCGGTTATAAACCGACACTTCTAACCCCGCATCGCGCAAACGAGTCGCCATAAGAGTCCCCATAGCCCCTAATCCAATCCATCCAATTTTCATTCAATTCTCCTTAATTAGCGTGAATACGCCACTAAACCATCTAACCAAGCTTGATGGCCATTCAACATCGCATTAGGCACAGATTCCGCTAAAGCTTTAGCAGGGACTCCTGATTGGCTTTCTTGGGTTAAAATACGCACACGATCATTGTCTAATTTTTCAACTAGCCATGCGTGATACACTTCAAGATACTCATCGCCTTTAGCTTCATTCCAACCTCTCCAAGCCAAACGCAGTATAGCGTCTTTCAATTCAAACTCTTCCACTTCTGCTTCCACCAAAAAGCCAAAAGTCTCAAAACAAAAACGAGTCTTGTCTTTAAGAATGGTATTGTCTTGATTGTGCATGTGGATATTCCCTGAGTTTTTGTAATACTTTTCCCAATGAGACGCGTCTCTTAAATGCTGCACCACTTTATTAAAATCCAAACCTTTGACAATGACTTCATTGGACACGAAATTATCAGTCTCTCCTGGAATCCATTTCTTAGGCCATTGAATCGCATTCATCGTTATCATGTTTTTTCCGTTTTTAATTTTTAATTTTTTTGCCTTATTGGCGAAAGATTTATAGCATCATTAGGTAAATAATGACCCTTAACCCACTCAATCAGCCATTCTAAAGCGTTGTTTTTAGGATTTTCAATGACTGAATTTAAGCATGCGTTTAAAATTTCGCCGATTTTTTGGTGCTGATAACCCAAGCTTTGAAGCGCACCGCCCTTAAGGGCTAGGTGTTCTTTTTTAAAAGGCTCGTTAGAATCAAATATTTCTTTTAACAAGCCTTTGATTTTTAAAGCATGTTTGGGGTTTTCTAGCGCATAAAAATCTAAAGCCAGATTAAAAGGCTCTAAATCGTAGTTTTTCAATAAAAACTTCAATCCTGTTTTGCTATGAATATTAAAAAAAGCTTTATGGCATTCTTTAGCTTTGGAAAATAAAACACAAGTTTTTTTAGGGTAGCGTAAATTTTCTAAACTTTTTTGATCTTTAAAAAACCCCAATAATCTTAATTCCAGATTCAAAGGCGCGTTTTTTAAAAACCCTAAATTTTCTATTTTTTCTTGAATAACCAACTCTAAAATTTCTTGATATTCTTTAGCCACTTCATAGGCGTTTTTCCCCATAAGAAGCTTATTCAATTCGCTTTGTAAGCGCTCTTTAGAAAGGTGTTTTAACAAATCCTTACACGCAAAAACTGCTCTTTTGGTGCTTGCTGCTATCTTAAAGCCTAAAGTCGCGCTGAATCGCAGCGCTCTTAAAATCCTTAAAGCGTCTTCAAAAAACCTCAATCGCGCTCCCCCCACGCATTCAATCGTTTGATTTTCAATCGCGCTTCGCCCTTTAAAAGGATCAATAATCCCTTTTGTAGGGCTATAAGCGATCGCATTCATGCTAAAATCGCGCCGCTTTAAATCGTCTGTTAAACGCGCGCTAAAAACCAATTCTTTAGGCTTTCGGTGTTTGATATGCCCCTTTTCCATTCTAAAAGTTGTGATTTCATAGCTTTGATGGTTTTTAAGAGCCGTGATCGTGCCATGTTTGATACCGGTTTCTAGCACCCTAAAATGGCACTTTAAAAGAAGCTCTTTACTTTCACTCACTAAAGCGTTTGAGGTCAAATCGTAATCTTTAGGGGTAATGCCCATCAAACAATCGCGTACGCACCCCCCTACCAAGTAAAGCTCATAGGGGGATTTTTCATAAATGTCAAACAATTCTTTTAATCCTTCTTCCAACTCAAACACGCTTTTTACTCTTAAAATTTCTTTGTGTTATTATATCTTTTTAGAATTTTTAAGGAATTTTGATGGAACAAGAAATTTGCGTGATCGGTTTTAGCGGCGGGCAAGACAGCACCACTTTAGCCGTGTGGGCGAAAAAGCGTTTTAAAAAAGTCTGTTTAGTGGGGTTTGATTACGCGCAAAAACACTCTGTGGAATTAGAATGCGCTCAAAAAATCGCTTCTCTTTTACAACTCCCTTATGAAATCATCCCATTAGATTTTTTAGAGAATATCACTCGCTCCGCGCTTTTTAAAAACTCTAACGATTTAATGGGGCATTCGCATGCACAAAATAAAGATTTGCCCAACTCTTTTGTGCCTAATCGTAACGCCATTTTTATCACCCTTTTGCATTCTTACGCACAAAAACTAGGGGCTAGTAACATCGCTTTAGGGGTTTCGCAAGCGGATTTTAGCGGCTATCCGGATTGTAAAGAAGATTTTATTAAAAGCATCGAGCATGCCCTAAATTTAGGCTCAAACACAGCGATTAAAATTGTAACGCCTCTAATGTTTTTAAGTAAAGCACAAGAATTTCAAATGGCTAAAGATTTAGGGGTTTTAGATTTGATCATCAAAGAAACGCACACCTGCTATCAAGGAGAGCGAAAGATTTTGCATGCTTATGGCTATGGCTGCGATAAATGCCCGGCATGCCAATTGAGGAAAAAAGGCTTTGAAGAGTTTCAAGCTAAAGCTTTGTTTCAATAAAGCGTTGGTAAAAATACTCAAAAGCATTTTTTAAGACAAACAATCAAAGAGCGGTAAAAAGCGCATTTTTAATGTTTGTTTTTAAAGTTATATGTATAGTTAAGATAAACGCTCACCACTCTTTTATAATCCAATTTATCCCCATAATCATCGCTATAATAATTGACTTTAAACGCTGGCACTTTAACCCCTAATTCAACACTAGAACCCCCAAGATAGATTTCATCGCCATAGCGATCAATATCGTATTCATCACTACTAAAACGAACGCCAAATTTCCCTTGTAACTGAAAAATCGTGCGGCTCTTGACTTGATTGAAAGGGGTGAGATTGTTGCTTGCAAACCAAGTGCTAGCCCCTATATCCATGCCAATCACAAGCCCTGAAGATTTTCTGATTATATGCCTTGACGCTCTTTTTAATGTATCAGCGTCTAGCGTTCTGCCGGTCATATCTTTGTAAAATATAGAGAGCCCTTTTACCCTTCGTTCAACGTATTCTTGGGACGCTCGCTTATCGTTGGTCCAATTAATGAGCAAATCCGTATTGAAACCATAGGGTAAAAAAGCTATTAAACCGCTGCCAGGAACAGAACCAACACCACCAAGTTGGTAACCGAAAAAAAGAGAGTGCCTAAACCCTATAATCCTTTTTTTGCCCAAAAAATATTTATACCCCAAGCTGAGTTCATTGAAAATACCGCCCGACCCGCCATTTCCTGCGAATCGGTTAGCGATTTTGTTTGAATCTTTCACTGCATTTAAGGCGTTTTGTGCATCTCTTATGGCTTTTGTGTTAGGGAATAATGAATTTTTTGCGTTATTGATCGCTTGATTTAAGGCGTTTTCTGCTGAAGCTTTTTCGCCGATGCTACCTTGTCCTTGAATATAGCTTCCTTCTGCAAAATTTAAACCTAAATAAAATCCGTTCCTTTCAGCGTGGAGCCAAAACGAGAGAGAGAGAGTTAGTAAGAGGGCTTTTTTCATGGTTTTTCTTTGGTTTAAGATTTGATATTATTGCTAGGTATTTTATCATAAAATAAGGTTTTAGTATGGGGTTTTAATGAAAAACAAAGTTAAAATGAAATAACCCTAAAAACCACCGCTTAACCAACATTAAATCAAAAACATGTTAATCTTTAGTTATTTTAAAATTTAGGAAAACCCATGCATCAAAACAATAAAACTTTTTTACCCAACCAATCCGCTCATCTTTCTAAAATCGTTCTTTTTTTAAACACCGGCTTTTTAGCCTATCTGTTAAGCGCTTGTGGGGCGAATGTGCCTATAGAAGAAGTGATAGTTAAAGATCCTAAAGAAACCAAAGCTCAAGAAGTCGCCAGAGAAGAAAACGCCATCCAGCAAGAAAACGCCACTATTGATGCGCGCACCACGCCTTTAATCAATCGTTTCACTAATTATAACGCTTATGGTTCTTTAAACGGCTTTTACAATTCAGTGGATAACCTCAATTCGCCCATGCAAAACGGCATGTATGGAGGCTATTACATGCCTTATTATTACATGCCCTATGGTTTCATGCCTTATGGGTCAGGTCTTATGCCTTATGGGCCTTATGGGTATGGAGCGCCTGGATACTTCCCTTACGCTTTTTATTGATTGAGTGGCTTTAGCGTGCGTGGTGGCGTTGGTATTAAAATACGCTTGTGTTTTCTAATGGTTGTTTCTAACATGCTATGGTAGTGTGATAAAGAAAGGCTATAATAAGAGGAGATCTTATGCGTATAGTTAGAAATTTATTTCTTGTATCGTTTGTGGCGTATAGTAGCATGTTCGCAGCGGATTTAGAAACCGAAACTAAAAGCGAAAAAAAGAGCGGTAAAAAATTTTACAAACTCCATAAAAACCATGGCTCAGAAACCGAGGCTAAAAACGACAAAAAGCTTTACGATTTCACTAAAAATAGCGGATTAGAAGGCGTGGATTTAGAAAAAAGCCCTAACCTTAAAAGCCATAAAAAAAGCGACAAAAAGTTTTACAAACAACTCGCTAAAAACAATATCGCTGAAGGGGTGAGCATGCCGATTGTGAATTTCAATAAAGCCCTATCTTTTGGGCCTTATTTTGAAAGGACTAAAAGCAAAAAAACCCAATACATGGACGGCGGGCTGATGATGCACATCCGCTTTTAAGCCCTTATTCATAATCCAAAAATGCATGCGTTCTAAGAGCGAGGGTTTTAGGGAAATACCGCACAAACAAATCCAAAAACACTTTTTCGCCAAAGAAATCCCCAGCGATCGTTACTTCTTGGACGCTAAAATTTTGCGCGTTGTCCCAAATGAAATTCCCTAAAAACTCCGCTAAAGAATCCAAAATCCCCAAACTCAAAATTTCATTTTCCACGCCTGCGAGCCTGAAACTCATCGCGCTGTGCATGATCTTTGAAAAGTTTAAAGCCATTTTCAAAGAATCGTTTTTAAGGATTTTATAATCAATCCTAGGGCCTTTAGGGCGTAAGCATTCTTTAGCCAAAGAAATAACGCTATGCGAATGAAAATCCTCGCTATACCCCAAAACAAACCCCAAAATGCGAAAAAAATCCAATAAATTCGTGCCCCCTAGATTGTATTGAGAAAGCTCTGCAATGCGCGCGTAAAAATCAGGGAATTTAGTCGCGTAGTTTTGTAGCATTCTGGAGGCTTTTTCATCTTGTTTGAGGAGGTTAAATATTTGATTGAAATCAAAACCAACGCTTAAAAGCGTTTTTAAAGAACCATTAGCATGCAACAATAACCTTGTAGGGCGCTTGAAACTAAAATACAAAACGATAGAATTGGGCGTTTCTCTTAAAAACTCTAATTCATCTTTAAAGGGAAAGGTAGAAAAATTATTTTCTAGCACGAATTTTTTAGTGGGTGTGATCAAGCGCTTAGGGGTTTTAAAAAGCGCTTCATAATGCAAAAGCGCTTCACAAGAATGGCTTTCATGCGCAAAAACAAATTCTATCCCCTCATCTTGTAAAATATGGCACAATAAATTCAATATGGGGTCAAAGGGTAGCTGGGCTATGATTTCATCATTTTTGAAAGTGTCCTTAAACACGCTTTTTAATGGGGCTTTGATGGAGGGTTTTTCCAAACTGGCTAAATATTTAGCGTCTTCTAAAGGCAATTTAGTGCAGGTTAAAACGCTAGAAAGATCGCTAAAAATAACGCTTGGAGAGGGATTTTTTAAAGAAAGGGATAATGCCCCCCTAGAAGTGGAAATAGGGATAAAATCCTGCGTTTTGAGCATGCCTTTTAATTGGGTTAAACAATCTATAAGCTCTTTAGGGCTATAAATCATTTTCCCTTTAAAAGCGGTGTTTTTGACAAAACCTAACGCATTGGCATACAAAGATGCGTTTTTGTCTAAAAAATCTTGATGCTCTTTAGCGTTCATAAAAAGGGGCTTTGAAAGGCTTGTTGTTTGGAAAAGATTTTCATCTAAAGGCTCTGTGATTTCCTTTAAAGACAAAAAGCTAAAATCCAAAGAAAAGGGCAAAATCTCGCTGAGTTTTTGTGCGAATTCTAAGGTGGTTTCAGCGCTCGCTTGGAGGTAGAAAGAAGTGGTATTATCCTTATAAACGCTATAAAAACGCGCTTGCAAATGGAGCGCCATTCGCTCTAAAAGGGGCGTAAAAATCAAGCTTGTTTTTTCATTAACGCATTTAAAAAGAAAGACAAACACCAATTCAAAAACCCTTATAAGAGAGTTCAGCGATACAATCTAGGGCGATATGATCGGTGCGTTGCATTTTAACCCCCCATGCGTTGAGTCGGGTTTCTATGGCTTTTAGGGCTGTTTCTAAAGCGTTTAACATTTCGCTTGAAAGTTTGAAAGTGGTCTCGCTCCCTATCACAAAAGGCACAAGCCCCACGATAAAAGTTTTAGGCAAATCCCCTAAAAACTCCGTGAGCCTTAAAGTGTGTAGCATTTCCACTTCATGCGCGCTCCCAGCCCATGTGATTTCTTTAGGAGCGTCCTTAAAATCAAAGGCATAAACTGAGCCAATTTCAACGCCTTTAGCGCTCACGCAATCCAAAATCAAAACCTTTTCATACGAAGTGATTAAAGGAATGAGTTGCTGAGCCATAGTCCCCCCATCCACAATATCCACGCTAGGGAAAAAAGAAAAATTCCTTTTGAGGTAGTGGGCTAGATGCACCCCAATCCCTTCATCGCCAAAAAGGATATTGCCAATGCCTAAAATTAGGATTTTTTGACTCATTTTTTGGTGTAACCATAGCCATTAATCATAGAATCCGCCCCTGAACTATCATACCTGATAGAATGGAAAAACACCATATAAACATGCACAGGGACAAACAAAATAAACCCCCAAGTCGCTAAATGGTGGATAAAACGAACGTTCGCTAACCCCCCACAAAGCGCTTCAAACCACTTAAAAGCGCTTGCTAAAAACGCCCCAAGCCCCTCATGATAGACATTATAATACAGCACTATCCCGCTCAAACTCATCAACACAATCAAAACAACCAAAGTGAAATAAGCCACGAGTTGGATAGGGTTATACGCTCCTTTAGTGTGGGGTTTATCACTAATAAGAAAATACGCTTTCATCTGATCTATCCACGCTTTTGGGCTTAAAAGTTGGCTGAAACTCCTGCGTTCCATCAAGCTTTCTTTAGTGAAAAAAAGATAGGTTCTAAAAATTAACGCACTAATGAGCAAAAACCCAAACATGACATGAAAAGAGCGTACATAAGCTTGTAAAAGATACACCCCTTTATAAAAGCTGGAATTAGGCTGCAAAAAAGGGTAAGCGATGTAAAACCCCGTAGCGATTAAAGCAAAAATACTCAAAGCCCTAACCCAATGGAAAAAGCGCACAAAACCTGAATACTCTTTGTGTAAAACGACCTTATTCATTTTATCCATGCGTAACCCTTTTTAGAATTTAGCGAAATTAGGCTCTACTTTGAACTCGTTTAAAGACTGCCCTTTAAAATCCATCACATGCACTGAGCATGCGATGCATGGGTCAAAAGAATGGATAGTCCTAATGATTTCTAAAGGCTGGGTTAAATCAGCGATTTTAGTGCCAATCAAGCTCATTTCATAAGCCCCCCTTTGATTTTTGGAATCTCTAGGCCCCGCATTCCAAGTGGAAGGCACCACCGCTTGATAATTTTCCACCACGCCGTTTTTAATACGCACCCAATGGCTTAACATGCCCCTTGGCACTTGACCAATGTAGCGCCCTTTATATTCTTGATTTTTATCAATGTGATAAGGAGCGCAAGTGCTTTGATCGCTCTTTAGATTTTCCACTAACGCGTCAAACGCCAAAAGACCATTATCAGCGATAGTCTTAGCTTCAATACACCTTGCAGCTGTGCGCCCAAGCGTTGAAAACAACGCCTCTAAAGGCAGTTTCGTGTCTTTTAAAAATTTAGTAGCCACTTCAGTAACATAGGGGTTTTTCGCCGCTAAACCTACCACTACGGAACTTAAGGGGCCTACTTCCATGGGCTTACTATCGTATCTGGGGGATTTTATCCAAGAATATTTATCCTTAGTGTCAAGCACTTTAGCAGGGATTATTTTATTTTCAATCCCCACGCTCTCGCCGTCTTTTAAACCGGTATAATGCGGGTTAGTTTGCCCGTCATAAGGGTGGAGTTGCACTTCTTTAGTGTCTTCATATTGATACCAAGAATGCGTAACCTCTTCTTTAATCAAACTTTCATCAATGGGGTGTAATTTAGAAATATCCCCATCAAGCACCACCCCACTACTCAAAAGGTATTTATCCTTCCCAAGCAACACTTCTTCATAAGCGATAAAATTCCTTAAACCACAGCCTTTAATAACGGATGGTTCGTTAGCGAACATTTCGCCTGCCATCACCAAATCAGGGTAGTAAGCATGGTTGATAAAATTAGCCACCACTTCAAACTTGCTTTTCCATTCAGCCAACCTTGTCGGATCCAATATATCCATGACACTCGTAACACCCCCCACCGTTAGGCTTTGCGGGTGAGGCTGTTTGGCCCCAAAAATAGCGGTCATTTTCGCCGCTTCCCTTTGGATTTCTAAAAGCTTGAGATAGTGGCTTAAGACGATTAAATTTTGCTCTGGGTTTAAACGATAGGTTTTATGCCCATAATAGCCATTGCTAAAAGGCCCTAAAGATCCGCTTTTAGCGAAATCATTCAAGCGTTTTTGAACCGCTTTTAATTCACCGGCACCGGTATTAATGGGATAAGGGCTGTATTTGAAAGAAAGTTTTGCCGCTTGAACGGGATCGGCTTTTAAAGCGCTCATAATATCGCACCAATCAAGCCCATGCAAAGTATAGAAATGCACCACATGATCGTGAAAAAGCAACGCCATGTTCATCAAAGATCGCACCAATTGCGCGTTTAATGGGGGGGTAATGCCTAGAGCGTTTTCTACCGCAGTAACACCGGCTTTATAATGCGAATAAGTGCATACCCCACAAATCCTTTGAGCGATAAAGCCTGCATCTCGTGGGTCTCTGCCCTTAATGATCGTTTCTAGCCCCCTAAAAAGCGTGGAGGAAGAAAACGCATCGGTGATCACATTATCATCATCTACGATCACCTCAATCCTTAAATGCCCCTCAATCCTAGTGATAGGATCGACTACGATTTTTTTTGACATGTTAATCCCTTACTCTTTGTTTTTGATCGCTTTAGAAAGGAGCGCATGCGCGGCAATGCCAATAGCGGTTGCGCTGAGTAGAGTCGTGCCGACCTTATCCGCTACTTTATCAGCCCCTAAGCCATCAAAGGCGGTTTTAATGGAGCGATTCGCTAAAGGCTCTTCAAAAGGACTCATCGTATCCCAAAAATTAGGCTCAGAACACCCTATGCACCCATGCCCTGCACCTATGGGCCAAGAAGTGTGTGAATTGAAGCGGAGTTTGGAGCAATTGTTGAAAGTGTAAGGCCCTTTACAGCCCATTTTATACAAACAAAAGCCCCTTTTAGCGTTTTCATCGCCAAAATGTTCCACAAATTCGCCCGCATCAAAATGCCCTCGCCTTTCGCACAAATCATGGATCCTGTTCCCATAAGCCCAAGAGGGGCGGTTATACGCATCAAGCTTAGGGAGAGTCCCAAACATCAAGTAATAAAGCACATTACCCACGATATTTTTTTCACTAGGCGGGCAACCGGGAACATTGATCACGGGTTTATCAATGATTTTGTGTAAGGGTTGCGCGTTAGAGGGGTTAGGGTAAGCCGCTTGCACGCCCCCAAAACTTGAGCATGTGCCTATGGCAAAAATAGCGGCTGCGTATTTGGCGGCTTTCCTGCACTCTTCAGCCCCCGTTTCAGCGTTTGGGCCTTGAGTGAGGAAGTACTCCGTGCCTTGGGGGATACCGCCTTCTACCATTAAAATGTAATTGTTTTTGTGCTTTTCTATGGCGTCATGCAAACTTTTTTCAGCCTGAAAACCGCTCGCTACCATGATCGTCTCATGGTATTCTAGGTTGATATAATCAAAAATGATGCTATCAATGGTCGGGTCTGCGCTCCTTAACAAGCTCTCGCTACAGCCGGTGCATTCTGCCATGTGCAACCAAATCACAGGCAATCTGTTAGCCACCTCTACCGCCTTTAAAGTCAAGGGAGCAAAACTAGCCGGCAAGGCTAAAGTCGTGCTCATCATGCCCGCCCATTTCAATAAATCGCGCCTGGAAATGCCCGCACCCTTAAACTCGTCTTGTAAGTTTTTATGCTCGTTATGAGCGTTAAACGAACGAATTACTTCAAGGCGTTCTTCAATCCTTTGATAGGTCTTTTTTTCATCGTAGAACATGACCACTCCTTCACTAGAAATTTTCATTATCTTAACATAATAAAAATAATGTAGTGGCAATTGGTTATTTTTTAGCTTTATATTTAGATGAAAGGAATTTCTTTAACATTAAGTTTCATTTGGATAGAATACCCCCTATTTTATTAAAAAAGGAACAAAATGAAAAAAGTACTCATCATTAATGGGGCCAAAGCGTTCGGGCATTCTGGGGGGAAACTCAATGAAACCTTAACCCACCATGCAAAAAAGACTCTAGAATCTTTGGGGCTAGAAGTGGATACAACGATCGTGGATAAAGGCTATGAAAAGAGCCAAGAAGTGGAGAAATTCTTTAACGCTGATGCGACGATTTGGCAAATGCCTGGCTGGTGGATGGGCGAGCCTTGGATTGTGAAAAAATACATTGATGAAGTCTTCACTTCAGGGCATGGGAAACTTTATGCTAGCGATGGCAGAAGTTCGCAAAACCCCACTAAAAACTACGGGAAAGGGGGCTTGATGCAGGGCAAAAAATACATGTTGAGCTTGACTTGGAACGCTCCCATTGAAGCCTTTAACGATCCTAATGAATTTTTTGAAGGGGTGGGAGTGGATGTTGTGTATTTGCATTTGCATAAGGCGTTCCAGTTTTTAGGGCTTTCAGCGTTGCCCACTTTTATTTGTAACGATGTGATGAAAAACCCCCAAGTGGAGCAGTATCTTAACTCCCTAACCACGCATTTGCACCAAGCTTTTGGTAAGTGATTTTAAAATAAGGGCTTTTTAACCCCCATTTTTTGGGGGCTTGTTCATTCCACAATAAAGTCTCTGGGATTGAGATCGCAGCCTGAGATGAGATCTTTAAGATTACTGCCCGTAGTTTGATAACTCGCATTGCTTACAAAGTAAAATCCGTATTTTTCAAAAGGCACAACCAAAGTGCCATCTCTATCCCTTGCTTCAGCTTTTGCTTTACTCCAATAAATGTATTTTTGAGACTCATCGTCTGTGTAGCTTTCAAAGGCTTCCCTGGCGTTTTCCAGCAAGTAGTCTATGACAACGCTAGCTAATTCTTTAGCGTTTATTGCCATGCGCCTTTGATCATTGGGGAGCTTGACGCTTTGAAGATTATGGTTAGTTAAGTCATCATCAAGGGTTTTGTGAAGCTCTCTTGCGCGGTATTCTTTAGGCAAATCTTTAAACAATCCCACTTGACAGAATTGATCCGCTAAATATTCGCTCCTATTCCTCACTTCCTCTATCCCCCAAGAATGGGTGTTATTGATGAAATAGTCGTTTAAATGCAAGGAGCTGTATTCTTCCATAAGCTCTATTTTTGCCTCGTAAGATTTGTTGCTGAGCTTTTGATTTTGCCCTGATAGGGTTAGATTCCCAAAATTATGGAGGTAGTCTTGCTCAAAAGTGAAATAGTCCCCCACCCTATCGCGCCATTCTTGAGTGGGGGTTTTGGGGTAGAAATGTTCCACTTCTAGATTTTCTTCTCTTGGCGGTTCGGCGTTGCTTAGCTTTTCTATCTCAAGCAGAATGAATTTGCACACATAA
Source organism: Helicobacter pylori (assembly GCF_900120335.1). Classification (NCBI taxonomy): domain Bacteria; kingdom Pseudomonadati; phylum Campylobacterota; class Epsilonproteobacteria; order Campylobacterales; family Helicobacteraceae; genus Helicobacter; species Helicobacter pylori. The sequence goes on along the minus strand of NZ_LT635477.1, from coordinate 675,329 downwards.
TTTGTTGCATAAGCGTTACGCACAAGAAATGCCGCTTTAATTCTATCGTCATTAGGGAACGCCGCTTGACCAACGCTCTTGCCCAGATACCGCTTCAATGCATCGGCTGAAATATCTTCTTCTAGCTGTTTATATAAAGAATAAAGAACTTTGTTAAGTGCGGCGGTAGGCTCTCCGCACACGCTTCGGCGCACATAGTAGCTGGTAAGGATTTGCAAAATTTCATGGAAGTTTTCATAATCCAATTTGCCTTCTTCAAAATCTCTGGCGCAACGCAAAATAAAGGGCTTTGCCACGCCAAATTTGATTTTCACAAGATCCTTAATACGCAGGCGTAAATTCGCTAACTGTTGCGGATCCCCACGCCCTAAAAAATAATGATCTCTGTCTAAAAAGATTTGATAGATTCTGCCATACTCACGCATATCGCTCATAAGGGCTTCTATATCAGAGATATTTTTTCTGTGATGGGTTTTTAGCGCGTAATACACTTCACGCTCTTCATCACTTAGTTTCTTTTCAAGGTAGATTCTCAAATAGGTTTTGATAAAATCATTCAAATCCTTTTCGCCAAGCCAATCTTCTAAAGGCACCCAATAGGTCTCATAAAGGTGTTTCTGTCTGTCAGAATTTTCCCCCATCATCAGGTAGTTGCGGATAAGATCCAGCCCTTCTAATTGCACGCCCGTGGCGTTAATGCTTTCAAACACCACTTGCGGATCGTCTTCGCCTAGCTCTAAGCCTATGGCTACGATTTTAAGCCGCAAAAACGCGCCATAAATCTCTTCAATGCGATACCCTTCGCTGATATAATTTTCAAGCTCTTTGGTGAAAAATTTATAATTGTCCCTAATGTGCGATCCGCCTTGCAGTTCATGCGATCGATTTTGCATGACAAGATCAAAGGCTTCTTTGTCGCTTTTAATGGGCTTTAGGCGCAACCTTTGTCCTGTAAGATTGAGTAGTCCGTCAATCTCCTTTTTTATTGCTTCATTTTGTATCTTTGTCTCTATGGCTTTAAGCAAAAGCATGGTAGTGGTAATCCTTTGCTGCCCATCAATGATGACAAATTCTTGGAGTTGTCTCAAGCTCTTTTCGTCATCAATCAAACGCAAAATATAAGTGATAGAACCCATGAAATGCGTTTTCTTATTTTGAGAAATACCGACAATATCTTGCAGTAATTTTTTACAATTCTCTTCTTTCCAAGTATAATTCCTCTGATATACAGGGATAGAAAATATCGTGCCTGTTAAGGCAAAAAAATCGTTAATGGTGCTTTGTGTCGCTTTCATCGCTTTTCCTTTTGAGTGAGATTATCATTGCACCGAGTATTAAATCAAAAAAAAAAGATAGCTTAAATTTGTGAAAAAACCGCAATTTGTGGCTGGATTTATCCCAAAAAGATAAAAGAGCTTTGCGCAAAGCAAGTAGTAATCTCTTAAAAATGCGATCTTTAGGGGGGTTTAGTTATGTGGCGGGAATGATTTCAAAATACCCCTACTAGGGTATCTCATAAGAATTGTATGGCATGAACAAGCGCCCGTAATTAGGATTCACGCGCAATAAATGCTCTTTGAAATTCCCGTAATTACGACAGCTTGACTCAAAGCCATTATCGCATGCATACGAGAATAAATCCAAAGCCCTTTGATCGTCTTGAGGCACGCCTAAGCCCTTTTGATACAGCACGCCTAAATTATTACAACTCCCCAAAATCCCCCCATCGCATGCCATTTGAAAATACTTCGCCGCATAGTGGTTATTTAACGGAGCCCCTAGATCCCCATTCGCATAAATCCAGCCTAAATTCGCACACCCCATCATGTCCCCAGCGTTACAAGCCAAATAATTCAAATCCACTTGACTGAGCTGCGCCTTATCAATGCCATAAATATTATTCACGTTAGACATCAAGCCCAAATTATAACACCCCATATCATTCCCGTTTTCGCATGAAAATTTATAATAACCCATCGCTTTGTAATAATCTTTTGGGACCCCACTCCCATTAGCAAACATCCACCCCAAATTATTGCATGCGAGCATGTCCCCCCCTTGACAAGCCACCGCATACAATTGCAAAGCGTTTTCTTTATCGTTTGAATCAGCGTTTTTTTTGTTTTCATACATTTGAGCCAGATTCGCACAAGCGGTCGCATCGCCCCCACTGCAACCCATTTCATAATAGCGAGCGGCTTTTAGTCTGTTGGTTTGGATCCCTACCCCATTAGCATACATCGCCCCTACCGCAAAACACCCAGCCGCATTACCATTATCGCACGATTGGGAAAAAAGCTTAAAAGCCCCTTGATAATCGCCCTTTTTAGCCAAATCAATACCGGCAGAAAGCTCGGTTTGAGCGTTTTCAGGCGATCCCAATTTGTCTAACAGATTGGAGTTATCGTTTTTAGGGGTGATTTGGGTGTTAGGGTTTGGCGCGCCCTTAGCGTTAGCGGGGTTTAATTCAGGGGGCGTGTTTTTTGGGGCTTGATTGTTTTCTTCAGCGCCGCTAAGCTGTAAGATTAAAAAAACAAGCCATAACAAACTTTTTTTGAGCATTCTTTTAATCCTTAATGCAGGTTTTGATTCAACTCAATTTTTTTCACGCTCCTAAAAGCGATCAGCTTGCCATTTTGGCTATTGGAACGAAAATGCACGCCATTTTTACCCGAAAGCTCCTTGCCTTTGTAAAGGTTGTTCGCATGCTTTTCTAAAGCGCTATTCACTTCTAAAAGCTTTTTAAACTCATTTTCTTCAATTTCTACCACGCTCCCGGCTAGTATCGCAACGCCTGCATCCACAATACAGCCATCGCCTAGACTAATTCCGGTAACGCTATTAGCCCCTAACAAACAATTTTTCCCAATGCTAATGGGGTTGTTATTCCCTCCGCTTAAAACGCCTAACACGCTCGCTCCCCCACCAATATCAGTGCCTGCTCCAACCACCACCGATGAAGAAATACGCCCCTCATTCATGCACGCTCCCATAGCCCCTGCGTTAAAATTCACATAACTAGCCCCGGGCATTTGAGTGTAACCTCCGGTCCCTAAATACGCCCCAAAGCGCGTTTTTGAGCTATCCAATAAGCGGATATTATCAAATTCAGGGATTAATTGCATCAAATAGCGCGGGAATTTATCTATAAAATCAATGCTAGGGAAATGGCCTCGCATTTTTAAAGCCACTTCGTTCATCCTGAGCCATTCTAATTCATAAGGCTTGTTACCGCTCCAGGCTGCATTAGAAAGCTGGTTAAAAATGCCCTCTAAATTCAAACTCCTCAAAGGGGCTTTACCTAAAGAGAGCGCTAAAAGTTTCATATACGCGCTCTCCACGCTCTCACAAGGCTTATCTTCAAACAAGATCACCAAGCGATAAAGAGACTCCCCATTATTATTTTTCAAACGATTTTCCTCTAAAGCCTTTAAAAGCTCTAAAACCACTTGGATATTCTTATGAGCCATTTTATTAGAATAGGCTTCATTCAAAAAGGGCGTGTAAAACTCTAGCGCTTTTAACACAAAACTTTCATCAATCTCAACGACGCACTCGCTCGCGCTCTCTTTTAGGACTTTTTCTTTAGAAAATGAGTTACAAAACACCGCATAAGAGCCTAGATTTTCCTCTTTCCAGTTCAAAATGGGGTAAGTGGCGCATAAAATCTTTTTGGAAATAGGGGCAATATCCACTCTGGCAATGCCAAAACCTAAAGGCTCTTTATAACTATTAGATTGCTGGTAGTTGCTCACAAAATTTTTAAATTTATTCATCATGCCTAATCCTTTAAACTTTTTTCTCTTTCTTTAGCTAAATTTTCCACTTCTATGACAAAAGTTTCAAACAAATCCTTTTCAGCCAGTTTGTGAATGACTTTACCCTCTTTAATGATCAAACCGCTGCGATTCCCAAAAGCGATCGCCATGTCTGCGTGTTTGGCTTCACCTAAAGCGTTCACCACGCAACCCATCACGCTAATGTCTAAAGGGGTTTTAATGTGGCTTAGGCGTTTTTCTACCTTGCTCGCCATATCCACTAAATTGGCTTCAATCCTCCCGCAAGTGGGGCAAGAAATCCAATTAATCCCCTCTTTCAAACGCCCGCTATGGCGTAAAATCGCTCTAGCCACTTTGATTTCATTTTCTAATTCCCCTGTGATGGATACGCGCATCGTATCCCCAATGCCTTCCATTAAAAGCCCCCCTAAAGCCATGGCGGATTTGATACTGGAGCTAAAAAGATTCCCCGCTTCAGTAACCCCCAAATGGAAAGGATAGATCACAAGGGGCCGTAGCATCCTGTAAGCTTCTATGGTACGCATCACATCGCTCGCTTTCAAAGAAATCTTAAAATTGGTAAAATCCAAATCTTCTAAAAGTTTAGCGTTATACAAAGCGCTTTCTACCATGCCTTTTGGGGTCGGCCCGTATTTTTGATCAAACTGCTTTTCTAAACTCCCGGCATTCACGCCAATTCTTATAGGAATGTTTTTTTCTTTACAAGCATCAACCACCGCTTTGATCTTGTCTTTAGAGCCGATGTTTCCGGGATTGATCCTGATCGCATCCACGCTTTGAGCGGCAATGAGAGCGAATTTATAATGGAAATGAATATCAGCGATTAAGGGCAAGGAAGACACTTTTTTCAATTCTTTTAAGGCTAGGGCGTCCTTTTCATTGCTCACCGCCACCCTCACTAAATCAGCCCCGGCGAGTTTGAGTCGGTCAATTTGATTTTTAGTGCTTTCAATATCAGCGGTTTTACTAAAGGTCATGCTTTGCGTGCTTATGGGAGCATCACCCCCTATGGCCACGCCACCGATAAAAATTTGCTTGGTCTTAACTCTATTTTCTAGCATTAAACCTCTTCATCAGTTAAATTCTTACGCACTATTATACTCTTTTATGCGCTCTCTTTCATGTTCTCTTTGGCTCTCTTTCGCTCTTTTTTAACGCTTTCAATGATAAACGCTTAAATTTTAGGTAAGATTAACCATTCCATTTTAAATTAAAGTAGCCCTATGACTTTTGAGCCATATCCTTTTGAACGATTGAGAGTCTTGTTTAAAGAGATCACCCCTAAAAAAAAGGGGCTAGATTTAGGCATCGGCGAGCCGCAATTTGAGACGCCCAAATTCATTCAAGACGCCCTCAAAAACCACACCCATTCGCTTAATATCTACCCTAAAAGCGCGTTTGAAGAGGGTTTGAGAGTGGCTCAAAGGGATTTTTTTAAACGCCGTTTCAAGATAGAATTGAAAGAAAACGAGTTAGTTTCCACGCTAGGTTCTAGGGAAGTGTTATTCAATTTCCCTAGTTTTGTTTTATTTGATTATCAAAACCCCACCATCGCCTACCCTAACCCTTTTTATCAAATCTATGAAGGGGCGGCCAAATTTATCAAAGCTAAAAGCCTTTTAATGCCTTTAGTTAAAGAAAATGATTTCACTCCAAGCTTGAATGAAAAAGAGTTGCAAGAAGTGGATTTAGTGATCTTAAATTCCCCTAACAACCCCACCGGGAGAACCCTTTCTTTAGAAGAGTTGATCGCTTGGGTCAAACTCGCTTTAAAACATGATTTTATTTTAATCAATGATGAATGTTATAGTGAAATTTATGAAAACACGCCTCCCCCTTCGCTTTTAGAAGCTTGCATGCTGGCTGGTAATGAAGCGTTCAAAAATGTTTTGGTTATCCATTCGCTCTCCAAACGATCTAGCGCTCCAGGGCTAAGGAGTGGTTTTATCGCTGGGGATAGTCGCATTCTAGAAAAATACAAAGCGTTTCGCACCTATTTAGGCTATACGAGCGCTAATGCAATCCAAAAGGCTAGTGAAGCGGCTTGGCTAGATGATGAGCATGCAGAATTTTTCCGCAATATTTATGCGAATAATTTGAAACTGGCGCGAAAAACCTTTAAAGACACGCTCATTTATCCTTATAGTTTTTATGCGTATCTGCCCGTTAAAAATGGCGAAAATTTTGCCAAAACGCTTTATCAAAACGAAGGCATCACCACCTTACCGGCCTTGTATTTAGGGCGTAATCGTATCGGCACTGACTATGTGCGTTTAGCCCTTGTCTATGACACTCCCCTTTTAGAAAAGCCTTTAGAAATCATAGAAACTTATCGAGAAAATCATGCTTGAAACCCCAAAAGTTTTACTCAAAAACTTACAAGATTGCAAGATCCATTTTATCGGTATAGGGGGGATTGGCATTTCAGGCTTAGCCAAATACCTTAAAGCGCAAGGGGCTAAGATCAGCGGCTCTGATATTGCCATAAGCCCTAGCGTTAAGTATTTGAAAGCTTTAGGCGTAGAAATTAATATCCCGCATGATCCAAAAGCGATCAACCATCAAGATGTCATTATCCATTCAGCCATTATCAAAGAAGACAATACCGAAATACAAAGGGCTAAGGAACTAGAAATCCCTATTTTGTCTCGTAAAGACGCTTTGTATTCTATCCTTAAAGACAAGCGCGTTTTTAGCGTGTGTGGGGCTCATGGAAAGAGTAGTATCACGGCCATGTTGAGCGCGATTTGCCCCGCTTTTGGAGCGATTATTGGGGCGCATTCTAAAGAGTTTGATTCCAATGTGCGAGAGAGCGCGGATATGAGCTTGGTTTTTGAAGCCGATGAAAGCGATTCAAGTTTTTTATTTTCTAACCCTTTTTGCGCGATTGTGCCTAACACAGAGCCAGAACATTTGGAGCATTATGACCACGATTTAGAGCGCTTTTTCTTCGCTTATAAATATTTTTTAGATCATGCTCAAAAAAGAGTGATTTACAAAGAAGATCCTTTTTTAAAAAACTATTCTAAAGACGCCATTGTTTTAGAAAAAAAAGACATTTATAATATCCAATACATTTTAAAAGACGGCGAGCCTTACACTTCATTTGAACTGAAAGACTTGGGGGCTTTTTTGGTGTGGGGGTTAGGCGAACATAACGCCACGAATGCGAGTTTAGCGATTTTAAGCGCTTTAGATGAATTGGATTTAGAAGAAATTAGAAATAATTTATTGAATTTCAAAGGCATTAAAAAACGCTTTGATATTTTGCAAAAAAACGCGCTCATTCTCATTGATGATTACGCCCACCACCCTACTGAAATTGGCGCCACTTTAAAAAGCGCTAGGATTTATGCCAATTTATTGAACACGCAAGAAAAAATTATTGTGATCTGGCAAGCGCACAAATACTCTCGCTTAATGGATAATTTAGAAGAGTTTAAAAAATGTTTTTTAGAGCATTGCGACAGATTAATTATCTTACCCGTTTATAGCGCGAGTGAAGTCAAAAGAGACATTGATTTGAAAGCCCATTTCAAGCATTATAACCCCACCTTTATAGACAGGGTGCGTAAAAAGGGGGATTTTTTAGAGCTGTTAGTCAATGATAATGTCATAGAAACGATTGAAAAAGGCTTTGTGATAGGCTTTGGAGCGGGGGATATTACCTATCAATTGAGAGGCGAAATGTAATGGGTGTAGCGGTTGTTTTATTTTTAACGCTAATTTTATTGTTTTTAGTTTTAAGGGATTTTGGTTTAGCTAGCCCCAAACAAAAGATTTTAGCTTTTTTAATCGTGGGGATTATAGGGGCGAGTATCAGCGTTTACACTTATAAACAAAACCAACAAAACCAACAAGAAATCACTTTGCAAAGAGCGTTTTTAAGGGGGGAAACCTTGTTGTGTAAAGGCATTAAAGTCAATAACCAAACCTTTAATTTAGTGAGCGGGACTTTGAGCTTTTTAGGCAAAAAACAAACCCCTATGAAAGACATTCTTGTGGATTTGGATTCTTGTCAGACGCTTCAAAAAGATCCCTTAATCCAACCCTAATGATGAATAATAATAATACCCTACCCAAACCCCTAGAAGAAAGCCTGGATTTAAAAGAGTTTATCGCTCTTTTTAAAACCTTTTTCGCCAAAGAAGGGGGTATTATTGCTTTAGAAAACGATCTCAAACAGGCTTTCACTTATTTAAATGAAGTGGATGCGATCGGTTTGCCTGCCCCCAAAAGCGTGAAAGAAAGCGAACTTATTCTTATCAAACTCACCAAATTAGGGACGCTCCATTTAGATGAAATCTATGAGATTGTCAAACGATTGCACTACATTGTCGTTTTACAAAACGCTTTTAAACCTTTCACGCATTTAAAATTTCATGAACGCCTTAACGCTATTGTCCTACCCCCTTTTTTTAACGATCTAATCGCTTTATTAGATGATGAAGGGAAAATCAAACAAGGGGCTAACGCTACCCTAGACGCTTTGAATGAAAGTTTGAACCGCCTTAAAAAAGAGAGCGCAAAAATCATTCACCATTACGCCCGCTCTAAAGAGCTTGCCCCTTATTTAGTGGATACGCAAAGCCACCTTAAACATGGTTATGAATGCCTTTTATTGAAAAGCGGGTTTTCTGGTGCGATTAAAGGCGTTGTGCTAGAAAGGAGCGCTAATGGCTATTTCTACCTCTTGCCTGAAAGCGTGCAAAAAATCGCGCAAAAAATCGCACAAATTAATAATGAAATAGATTGCTACATTGTTGAAATGTGTCAAACTCTAAGCCGTAGCTTGCAAAAACACCTTTTATTTTTAAAATTCCTTTTCAAAGAATTTGATTTTTTAGACAGCTTGCAAGCCAGACTCAATTTCGCTAAAGCCTACAATTTAGAATTTGTCATGCCAAGTTTTACGCAAAAAAAAATGGTTTTAGAAAACTTTTCGCACCCCATTCTAAAAGAGCCAAAGCCCTTAAATTTGAAGTTTGAAAAATCCATGCTCGCTGTTACCGGCGTGAATGCGGGCGGGAAAACCATGCTCTTAAAATCGCTTTTAAGCGCGGCGTTTTTGAGCAAGCATCTCATTCCTATGAAAATCAACGCTCATCATTCTACTATCCCCTATTTTAAAGAAATCCACGCCATTATCAACGACCCCCAAAACAGCGCGAACAATATCTCTACTTTTGCAGGCAGAATGAAGCAATTTAGCGCTCTTTTATCCAAAGAAAACATGCTTTTAGGCGTTGATGAAATTGAGCTAGGGACTGACGCTGATGAAGCGAGCAGTTTGTATAAAACCCTGTTAGAAAAATTGCTTAAGCAAAACAACCAAATCATTATCACCACGCACCACAAACGCCTGAGTGTGTTAATGGCAGAAAACAAGGAAGTGGAATTACTAGCCGCTCTTTATGACGAAGAAAAAGAACGGCCCACTTACACTTTTTTAAAAGGGGTTATTGGCAAAAGCTATGCGTTTGAAACCGCTTTACGCTATGGCGTGCCGCATTTTTTGATTGAAAAAGCGAAAGCCTTCTATGGCGAAGATAAGGAAAAATTGAATGTTTTGATTGAAAATTCCAGCGCGTTAGAAAGGGAATTGAAACAAAAAAATGAACATTTAGAGGACGCTTTAAAAGAGCAAGAAGATTTAAAAAACGCATGGCTTTTAGAAATGGAAAAACAAAAAGAAATCTTTCACCATAAAAAATTGGAATTGGAAAAATCCTACCAACAAGCCCTAAATATCTTAAAAAGCGAAGTCGCTTCAAAAGATACCAGCTCCATGCATAAAGAAATCCATAAAGCGAGCGAGATTTTAAACAAGCATAAAACAAGCCATGAGATCCCACAAATCATAACAAGCTTTCAAATTAACGAAAAAGCGCGCTATAAAAATGAAAGCGTGCTGATAGCGCAAATTTTAGACAAGGGCTATTATTTGGTAGAAACCGAGCTTGGCATGCGCTTAAAAGCGCATGGGAGTTGGTTGAAAAAAATCCAAACACCCCCTAAAAACAAATTCAAACCCCCTAAAACCATCGTTCCTAAACCTAAAGAAGCGAGCTTACGCCTTGATTTAAGGGGGCAACGCAGCGAAGAAGCCCTGGATTTACTAGACGCTTTTTTAAACGACGCGCTTTTAGGGGGCTTTGAAGAAGTGCTGATTTGCCATGGCAAAGGGAGCGGGATTTTAGAAAAGTTTGTGAAAGAATTTCTAAAAAACCACCCTAAAGTGGTGAGTTTTAGCGACGCTCCCATTAATTTAGGCGGCAGTGGGGTTAAAATCGTTAAATTGTAGTTTTTGGTGCTTTTTATGGGGAATACAAAAATCCGTTTAAACTACCCTATTTTATACCAACACCCAACAAGACAAAAGCCTTTTATATTGTGAGCGTTAAAAAGGGATTTTATAGCTTAATTGAGCCAAAACCCTTAAATCTTTAGCCTTGATAGGCTTTTATGGCTTTTTCTAAAACCTTAATCGCGCTCTCTTTGTTTTCAAACCCCTTGACTTTCACCCATTTATTAGGCTCTAAATCCTTGTAAGTTTCAAAAAAATGTTTGATTTTATCCAAAGTGTGTTTGGATAAATCATCAATATCTTTGACATAGGAATGCGTGGGATCAACCTTATCTATGGGCAGAGCGAGTAATTTTTCATCCATTCCGCTTTCATCTTCCATGTTCAAAACCCCAACCAAGCGTGCTTTCACCACGCTCCCGGCTTGAAAAGCCACATCGCTTAAAACAAGCGCATCTACAGGGTCGCCATCAGATCCTAAAGTGTTAGGCACAAAGCCGTAATTTGCGGGGTAATTTTGCGCCCCATAAAGCACCCTATCCACCATTAAAGCCCCGCTTTCTTTATCCAATTCATACTTGATATTAGAATGCTTGGATATTTCAATCACCACGCACAAAGAATCAGCGTCATGGCTCACTTCTAATTGGTCTAAATTCATTGCAATCTCCTTTGAATAAAAAGACTTATTCTAACATAAAGCCCGCTCTTTTTAAACCTCTTTAGGGGTTTTTAAAGGAGCGTATCGTTTGCTGTATTTGTGAAAGGCTTTTAAGCACTTTCTGGCGTTGAATTTATGATAAAAAAGATTATCAAAATAGGATTTTCTAGGAGGCTTTAATGAAATGTCAGGCTTTTTCGCATTTTGAATGGTGCTATTGAAAGCATGTTTGTTTAAAGAAACAGGGCAAGGCAAATAAGTCAAATTAACCACATCATGGTAAGTGGGGTTGTTCATAAACATATCCACCGGCTCTATGATTTTAAAACGCTCCGTGGCTTCTATAAAGGTTTTAGCGCCTTTTGGCGTGAGGTAGTAGCCTGCCGTAGTGGCCACATACACGCTGGTGAGGTAAAAATGCTCTAAAAAAAAGGCTTCTTTTTCATTATCAGCGCGAGATTCCCAAAAAGTCTCCTTGATGTTTGCCTCTTTTGCCAATAAGGATTCGTATTTTCCCATGAGTTCGTCGTATTTTTCCGCAATATTCTTATTGAGATCATCGTATTTTGTGGTGAGATCATCGTATTTTGTGGTGAGATCATCGTATTTTCCTGTGAGATCATCGTATTTTGATACGAGTTTCTTATACACTTCTGTCCGAGCTAAAATACTTCCAATAAAGCGGTTGAGTTTTCTTTTAATTTTTTTAAAAAACACTGGATTAAAAGAGATTTTTTGGGGCGCTATTTTGCAAGGCTCAGATAGTTCTTTAGGGTCTTGTTGCGTTTCCATAATAGAGTTTTGTTGCACATCTTGCGTGGGATTGGGGGGGGGGGGGGTGACTTCATGGTTTTCAATAGGCGTTTCTCCAACAAACGCTTCAGCCTCTTCAGCCTCTGTATAGATAGGGAGAGCGCGCAAGTTGGTTTTATGGCCTCCCCAATAATGCCCATAGAGTCTCACAAAATCAAAAGGGCTTTTCAAACAATCTTCTAAGGCTTGCATGAAATGAGACTCTAGCGTTGCATCATCTTCTAAAATAACGACCGGTTGGTTTGATTTGACGCATTCTTTCCACAAAAGATAATGGCTTAAATAGCACCCGAATTCTTGGGGCAATAATTCTTGATAACAATAATCAGAATGGAACCAATCGGATTTTAACAAACTTGAAGAATCATAAAGCTCTTGAATAAATTTTTCAAAATCTTGATGTTTAGGGCTAATAGCGTCAAAGATTTGGAAAACGCAACGGCCTTTAAATTTTTCATTGGATTCTAAAACGAGTTTTTCAGTATCCAAACGCCTTTGACTTTCTTTTAAAGAAATGATATAAACTTGTGTCAAATGAACTCCTAAATATGGTATTCTCTGGCATTCTACCATAAAGTTTTTTCATTCTTTTTAAACCTCTTTAGGGGTTTTTAAAGGAGCGTATTGTTTGCTGTATTGTTGGAAGGCTTTTAAACGCTTTTTAGCGTTAAGGCTATAATAGAAAAGATTCTTAAAAGTTGATTTTTTAGGCGGAAAGGGGTAAGATTTCAAGCTCTTTTTTTGGGGCTTTTGAATTCAGTATCCAAACGCCTTTGACTTTCTTTTAAAGAAATGATATAAACTTGTGTCAAATGAACTCCTAAATATGGTATTCTCTGGCATTCTACCATAAAGTTTTTTCATTCTTTTTAAACCTCTTTAGGGGTTTTTAAAGGAGCGTATTGTTTGCTGTATTGTTGGAAGGCTTTTAAACGCTTTTTAGCGTTAAGGCTATAATAGAAAAGATTCTTAAAAGTTGATTTTTTAGGCGGAAAGGGGTAAGATTTCAAGCTTTTTTTTTGGGGCTTTTGAATAGTGCTGTCTAAAGAATGCTCACTTAAAGAAACAGGGCAAGGCACATAAGTTAGATTCGCCACATCATGATAAGCAGAATTATCCATAAACATATCCACCGGCTCTATGATTTTAAAACGCTCCGTGGCTTCTATAAAGGTTTTAGCGCCCTTAGGGGTTAAGTAATAACCGGCTGTAGAAGCCACATACACGCTGGTGAGATAAAAATGTTCTAAAAAAAAGGCTTCTTTTTCATGCGTTGCGTAATAGCTTTTTTGTATTTTTTTGAGAATATAGTGGATGACTTTATGGGTAGAAAGATTTAAAAATCTAGAAATATCAAAAAATTTTTTAAATTTTTCTAAAATAGGGTTATTTTTAAAAGGATAATCAAAGGGAGGAAATACAAATTCTTTGGGCAAAACATGGAATTTTGTCTCGTGGTAATACCAATAGCACCCATAGAGTCTCACAAAATCAAAAGGGCTTTTCAAGCAGTCCTCTAAGGCTTGCATGAAATGAGACTCTAGCGTTACGTCATCTTCTAAAATAACGACCGGTTGATCTAATTTGACGCATTCTTTCCACAAAAGATAATGGCTTAAATAGCACCCCAATTCAGGCAAAGTCAAACCAGCGCCAACATAAGAATGATACCAATCAGATTGCAATAAACTTTGAGCGTCATAAAGCTCTTGAAGTAATTTTTCAAAATCTTGATGTTTGGGGCTAATGGCGTCAAAGATTTGGAAAACGCAACGGCCTTTAAACTTTTCATTGGATTCTAAAACGAGTTTTTCAGTATCCAAACGCCTTTGGCTTTCTTTTAAAGAAATGATATAGACACCAATCACAGATCATTCTCTTTGGAACGCATTTTAATTTGCAAAAGACAAAATATACTCTTGCATTTCATTCACGATTTCTTCAATGCTTCTTTCGCCATTGATGATTTTATGCAAACGTTTAGCCTTGTAGAAGTTTTGGATTTCAGCTAAGGGGTCTAAAAACACCCGCATGCGGTTATGAAACACCCTTTCATTATCATCAGCCCCCCTAGAGCGCCCTAAAACCCTTTCTTTAGCGGTGTTTTCACTCACTTCTACTTCAATCACGCTTTTTAAGATCACTTCGTTTTGAGCGTTCAATTCCTTATCCAGAGCCTGCATTTGTTCCACGCTCCTGGGATAGCCATCAATTAAAATGATCCCTTTGCTAGAACTTTTAATCGCTGAAAGGATCGTTTCTACCACAATTTCTAAAGGCACTAATTCGCCTTGAGAAGTGAATTTCTCAATCAATAAGCCTCGCTCAGTCTTTTTAGTGCTCTCAGCTCTCAATAAATCCCCAGTAGAAAAATGAGCGATTGTTTCGCTGTTATTCTTAGCGATAAGCTCTGCGTCAGTGGTTTTACCACTCCCTGGGGCTCCAATAATCAAAAATAGTTGTTTCATATCGTATCCTTTTAAATTATTTTCTCAAGCGAATGTGTAATTCTCTTAGTTGCTCTTCATTAATGGGGCTAGGCGCATCAGTCAATAAGCATGAAGCTTTTTGCGTTTTAGGGAAAGCGATCACGTCTCTAATGCTGCTAGATTTTGTCATTAGCATGATCAAGCGATCAAAGCCTATCGCAAAGCCCCCATGAGGAGGAGCGCCAAATTTTAGCGCTTCTAGCAAAAAGCCAAATTTCTTTTGCGCTTCTTCTTCATGGATATTGATTTTTTCAAAGACTTTTTTTTGCATTTCTTCTTTATGAATCCTAATGCTTCCCCCACCAAGCTCCACGCCATTAAGCACCACATCATACGCATGCGCTTCAATCTCTTCTATGTCTTCGCATTCTATATTTTTAGGCATCGTAAAGGGGTGGTGCGCGGCATGATAGCCGTTTTCGGTTTTTTCAAACATGGGGAAATGGACCACCCATAAGAAATGCAAAGCGTCTTTATCAATCAAATCAAGCGTTTCAGCCACTTTTAAGCGCAAGCGCCCCATGTAATCTAACACGATTTTTTTATCCCCGGCTCCAAAAAAGACAATATCCCCGACTTGCGCATCAGTTCTTTCTAAAATATTCTTAAGCCCCTTTTCGCTTAAAAATTTAACTAAAGGCCCTTTAACCTCATTTTCTTTAATTTGCAAATACGCTAAGCCTTTAGCCCCAAATTGGCGCACAAATTCTTCTAATTCTTTTAAAACGTTGCGGCTAAAAATGACATCAGCCCCTTTGACGTTCAAAGCTTTAATGCGTTTGTGTTTAGAATCTTGTGCGATATTAGAAAAAATAGCGTTTGAGCTGTCCATAAAGCAATCCCCCACTTCTATTAAAGGCAATTCAAAGCGTAAATCCGGCTTATCGCTCCCGTAATTTTCCATCGCTTCCTTATAGGGCATGCGTTTAAAAGGTTTAGAAATGGTATGTCCGATCGCTTTAAAAATCGCTTGCAACAAATCTTCCACCACGCCCATCACATCATTTTCATTACAAAAACTCATTTCCGCATCAATTTGCGTGAATTCTGGCTGCCTGTCCGCCCTCAAATCTTCATCTCTAAAGCAACGAGCGATTTGAAAATACCTATCCATTCCCCCCACCATTAAGAGCTGTTTGAATAATTGCGGGCTTTGAGGGAGCGCAAAAAATTCGCCCTCATGCACCCTGCTTGGCACTAAATAATCCCTAGCCCCCTCAGGCGTGGTTTTAGACAAAATGGGGGTTTCAATCTCTAAAAAGCCCTTTTGGGCCAGAGTGTTACGAGTAATTAAGGCCACTTCACTGCGCAATTTAAAGATTTCATAAGAATTAGGAGAGCGCAAATCCAAATAGCGGTATTTCAAGCGCAAATCCTCATTCACATGTTTGTTGCCAATTTCAATCGGTGGGGTAGCGCTTTTATTTTCAATGACTAACTCTTCTAAAACGATTTCAATTTTACCGGTCTTTAGTTTAGGGTTTTCTAGCCCAGCGCCCCTTAAACGCGCTTTCCCTTTAGCCACTAGCACAAATTCGCTCCTAACTTCTAAAGCCTTTTCATAAGCCTTAGAGCTAGGATCACAGACTAATTGCACTAAACCGCTTTTATCCCTTAAATCAATAAAAATCACGCCTCCATGGTCTCTATAAGTGTTACACCACCCGGCCACTTTGATGATTTTACCCACATCTTTTTCACTAATTTCTGTGCAGAAATGACTTCGCATGTTTTATCCCTTTAAATTAAAACAAAAATTAAATTTATGAAAGCGTTTTTTTAAGCATTTCATGGATTTCAAGAATGTTAGATTTTACCACAAAACCATCCGCTTTTAAAGATTGGGCTAATTGGCGGTTAGAATCGCTGCTCATGGACGAATTGATAATCACAGGAATACGCTCAGTCCTGTGATCAGCTTTAATGGTTTTTAGCACTTCAAACCCTGAAACGTTAGGCATTTCTAAATCCGTAATCACCACGCCGACTTGTTGGTAATGTTCTTTTTCATACAAATAATCCAACAATTCCCTCCCATTTGGAAAGGCTAAATAACGCAATTCTAAAGTTTGAACGATCTTTTCTAGGGTTTTAAGAGCGCTTAAGGAATCTTCAGCGATTAAAATGAGTTTTTGGCTTTGAATGGCTTCTATGCAACGCAAAGTCAAATCGTCTAAATCCTTCAAGCTAGGGAAAACATCGCTTATCATTTTTTCCACATCTAAGATCTGCACCACTCGTTCTTTATCAAAACGGGTGATAGCGCTAAGCTTACCCTCTTCATTAATGCCTTGTTTGTCCCCAGCGCTAATCTCATTCCAATTTTTATGAATAATCCTTTCAATTTTTAAAACCTTTAGAGCGATGGAATGGTTAGAAAAATGGCACACGATCACCAAATTATGGTCATCTTTAACGCTGCATTCTTTTAGATCACGACTCGGATCATTCGCGTTATAATGCAACCACCTTTTCACATCCACTAAAGGGATAGACTCACCCCTAACGCTAAGAAACCCGAGCATCACGCCATCGCTCCCTCCAAGAATCTCTGTAACCTCCCCGTCATAATGGATAATTTCTCGGATCTTAAAAATATTCATGCCATAAAGTTGGGCGTCTTTTTCTGCATCTAATCTAAAGCATAGAAACTGCGCTTCGTTGTTCAAGTGCAACGAAGTCGTTTTGTCAATATCTTTTACCACCTATTTTCCCCTAAGCCCTATCAAAGATTAAATGTTATAATACTACCCTAATTTAGTTTAAAAGGTTTTTAATGATAAAAAGCCAAAAAGAATATTTAGAAAGAATTGAATATTTAAACACCCTATCGCACCATTATTACAACCTTGATGAACCCATCGTAAGCGATGCGGTCTATGATGAACTTTACCAAGAATTAAAAGCTTATGAAGAAGAAAACCCTAATCGCATTCAGGCTAACTCCCCTACCCAAAAAGTGGGGGCCACTGCCACCAATGAGTTCAGTAAAAACCCCCATTTAATGCGGATGTGGAGCTTAGATGATGTGTTCAATCAAAGTGAATTGCGAGCGTGGTTGCAACGCATTTTAAAAGTTTATCCTAACGCTTCATTCGTGTGTTCGCCCAAACTTGATGGGGTTTCACTCAATCTTTTGTATCACCATGGCAAGCTAATAAGCGCGACCACTAGGGGTAATGGCTTAGAAGGGGAGCTTGTTACCAACAACGCTAAACACATCGCTAATATTCCCCATTCTATCGCTTATAATGGAGGAATAGAAATCAGGGGCGAAGTGATCATTGCTAAAGAGGATTTTGACACTTTAAATAAAGAACGCCTAGATACTAACGAACCCCTATTCGCTAACCCCAGAAACGCCGCATCAGGGAGTTTGAGGCAGCTTGATAGCAATATCACTAAAAAGCGTAAATTGCAATTCATCCCTTGGGGCGTGGGCAAGCATTCTTTAAATTTCCTAAGCTTTAAGGAGTGTTTGGATTTTAT
The DNA here is from genome assembly GCF_900120335.1 of Helicobacter pylori. Classification (NCBI taxonomy): domain Bacteria; kingdom Pseudomonadati; phylum Campylobacterota; class Epsilonproteobacteria; order Campylobacterales; family Helicobacteraceae; genus Helicobacter; species Helicobacter pylori. The sequence continues at coordinate 657,770 of NZ_LT635477.1, read as the reverse complement.
TGTCTCGTTAGGTTTTAGCGCTATTCAATACTTAAGCTTAAACAAAAACCACCAAGAAATAGAAGAAAATTACCACACCCTGATTAGAGAAAGGGAGGGCTTTTTTGCCCTTTTAGACGGCATGGTGATCGTTGTGAATGAATTGGATATTCAAAAGGAGCTAGGCTACACGCAAAAATCCCCCAAATTCGCTTGCGCTTATAAATTCCCGGCTCTAGAAAAACACACCAAAATTGTAGGAGTCATTAACCAAGTGGGGCGCAGTGGGACGATCACACCGGTCGCTCTCTTAGAGCCTGTGGAAATTGCTGGGGCTATGGTTAATAGAGCAACCTTGCACAATTATTCTGAAATTGAAAAAAAGAATATCATGCTCAATGATAGGGTCGTCGTCATTAGAAGCGGCGATGTGATCCCTAAAATCATCAAACCTTTAGAATCTTATAGAGACGGCTCGCAACAAAAAATCATGCGCCCCAAATTTTGCCCTATATGCTCGCATGAGCTTTTGTGCGAAGAGATTTTTACTTATTGTCAAAACCTTAATTGCCCGGCAAGGTTGAAAGAAAGCTTGATTCATTTTGCTTCTAAGGACGCTTTAAACATTCAAGGCTTGGGCGATAAAATCATAGAGCAACTTTTTGAAGAAAAACTCATTTTTAACGCCTTGGATCTGTATGCTTTAAAATTAGAAGATTTAATGCGGCTAGACAAGTTCAAAATCAAAAAAGCTCAAAATCTGTTAGACGCTATTCAAAAGAGCAAAAACCCTCCCTTATGGCGTTTGATTAACGCTTTAGGGATTGAGCATATCGGTAAAGGAGCGAGTAAAACGCTAGCCAAATACGGCTTAAATGTGTTAGAAAAAAGTGAAGCCGAGTTTTTGGAAATGGAAGGCTTTGGGGTGGAAATGGCGCATTCTTTAGTCAATTTTTATGCGAGCAATCAGGAATTTATCCGATCGTTATTTGATTTGTTAAATCCTAAAAGTAGCGATACGGCTGAAGAAAAGCAAAAAAGCTCTTCTGTTTTCAGCAATAAAACGATTGTTTTAACCGGCACGCTTTCTAAACCACGGCAAGAATACGCTCAAATCCTAGAAAATTTAGGGGCAAAAATTGCTTCAAGCGTGAGCGCTAAAACCGATTTTTTAATCGTTGGAGAAAACGCCGGCTCAAAACTCGCTCTGGCAAAAAAACATGGCGTGAGCGTTTTGAATGAAGAAGAATTGTTAAAACGCCTTAAGGAATTGGATTAAAAATCATCGTTTATTAAAATCAAGCTCCTTTACCATTTGTTTTAAGATTTTATGTTTAATACCCAGTCAAATTCTAAAGAAAAAATTCCAATTTTCATTCTTAATAGGATTTACCCACAAAATCCTATTTTATAGTAGAATGTAAAAAAATAAAGACACTTTAAGGAGTAATAATGGAACACCATAAAGCGCACACAACCATTCAGGCTTTACAAGCCAAACGCAAAAGGTTGCTAACCGAATTAGCCGAGTTAGAAGCAGAAATAAAAGTGGGTAGCGAACGAAAGAGCAGTTTTAATGTTTCGCTCTCGCCGAGTTTGTTAGCCGAAATAGAAGAGATAGAATACGAAGAAAAAACAAGTAAAGAGCGAAGAATCAATCACAGCGTTTTGCTTTCGCCCAGTTTTATGGCTAAAGTGGATGAATACATGAAAGAGAAAGGTTTTCCTAATCGATCGCTCCTCTTTGAAAAAGCGTTGGAGTTTTATATGCTAAAACACCCATAAGCCAATAGCGGGCAAAAAACACATTACGAGAAAGTTTTGACAATAAGGGATTAAAAGCTCCGTTTCTCTAGCTTTTTTGGGGTCTTTCTTATTTAAAGCCTTGACTTTGTCTATTTTTAGAGTTGAAATGCTTTTTAAAATCGTTCCCACTCGCTTAAATCGTGTCTGTCAGTAACGCTATCGCTTTGACAAAAAATATAATAACCCCAAATGGGATTTTAAATCATTCCTAATATAAGGGGTTTTTATGATTTCTAACATCAGCACACGCCCAAAAAACCTACCCACCTAAATTAAACGCAAACGGCCTTTTTAAATCCTACCAATTTTTTATAAAATTGATTATTATGGATGAACTAGAAACCAATTTAGAGCAAAAACGCTCTTATATCAAATCTCATAAGCTTGCGCAACACCCAACAACTTACAAGCATCATCGCCACTCCGATCCTGTTGTCTTAGATAGTTACGAATGGGTAGGAATGGTAACATTGCTTAATGCGAATATTCTTTTAACTCTATATTAATCGCTTCAAGACTAATCGTTGTGATCGCTTTTATCTTTATTGTTCTCTCTTTTTATGCGCTTTAGTATCATCGCTATTCTTCATTTTAAAGCGCTTATTTTTTGTTAGTGTTTCTTCAAGCGCATTGTTTTGTTTTTGCTTGGCAATTTTTGTAGCTAGAATTTTTCAAAACGAACAAAGCATCTTGGGATTTTGTAATACCATCAATCTCTATGTGCTAATGTCTTGTTTAGTTTCTCATCAATCGTTTAATGGCTCAAAAAAGGGGTAAGCCCCCACCTTTTAAAACGCTAAACGCATTCCAATGTTTCCTATAATATCTATCATTTTGTAATCCAATCCAAACCTAGCTCCCACCCCAGCGTTCGCATAAAAGCTTTTAAACAACCTCACTTCCCCGCCTGCAGTGATGTTCATAAAAGTGTTATAAAGATCGCCTTTCCTGTAACTCAAAGTGTTGTTACCAATAAAACGCACCAATTTATCCCCCATAGAATTAACTAACAAGTCTCTACCAACGCCGCCAATCGCATAAAAATAAGAGTTTGTGTTGAAATAATGGCGGTTCTCCAAAGCAAAATCAATCGTTAAAACGGATTTTTTAGACGGATCGGCGTTCGCTTTAAACTGGTTATAGAGCGCGTTATTCATCACCCCTTCTAAACCGCTCATACCAATATAGTAATACCTTAAACCAATTTGAGGTTTTAAAATGATGCTTTTGTTTTTAAACATGAAATCATACCCGTAATTGACTTTCGCGTTCGTCGTCCATGTGCTGTATTTATAAGACTGATTGATCATAGAAAGCAGAGTGTCGTTGGAGCTGATTTGGGTTTTATTAGCCCCCCAAGTTTCATTGACGCTAAAAGTCAGCTCGCTCTTTTTAATGAAAGCTCTCGCATACAAGCCCACATCCACATTATCGGATTTAGAATTAGTGATGCGTTCATAAAACCCGCTATACCCATAAGCCGCATACCCTCCAACAATTACCCCTCTAACAAAGCGATCATAGCCCACATTGACACCATAGAGCGTTCCTGTGCCATTTTCCACAAAGCTCACGCCCCCAACACCGGTCGCCCAAAGGTTGTTTTTCAATTTATCCCTTTGAGAGTATTTTAAAATCACATCCATCGCATTAGGAACAGCATCAGCAAATCTTTGGTTTTTGAGACTGCTCAAGCGTTCGCTAAAATCCGTTGAATCAAAAGAAGCGAAATTAGAAAGCTTGGCTAAACGGCTCATTTGTTGCGTGTAAGTGTTGAGCTGTAAAACATCAGTGGAGTTGTTTTTGAGATTGGAGTTAGAGAGCATTCCTAAAGCGCTGGTAATATCTTTCATTAAAGTAACAATGTGTTCAGTGGGATTGTCTTGCAAATAATAAGGAGCGAACAAGGGATTACCCCCCTTAGCCGCAAAAAGCTCATTCAGCCACATAATGGAATTATTGCCCGCAGATTTGATCGCATTCAAACCAGCGCTGCCTTGAATGCGTTTAACATAATACTCCAAACTAGGGGCTTGAATGCTCATGGGTTTATCAGAGACGGTAACTTGGATTTTATCATAAAGGATAGATGAATACACCATTTGCCCTTGATTGTCTTTAAAGCTTACCACAAGACCCCCATCTTTAATACTAACCGGTTGGTTGTCATAGCTTAACGAATCGCCATTCAATTGCATGCGTTTGCCGTTAAAATCAATGAGGGTGTAAAGTTTGAGGTAATCGCTCAAGCTCCCCCCAAGAATCGTTTGATTATCATAGCCATAAACCATGCGATTAGCGTTAATAAGCGTGTAAGCGCCTTGCTTGAGTTGGGTGTTAAAGTTGATTAAGGCTTGATTGTTATAAGACATGATCGTGGAAGTGCCAGTCACGCTCAGTATCGTTTTATCAGTCGGGCGCTTGAGGTTGAAAGTCAATGGCCCTTCGCTGTTAAAATTCCCCCCCACATCCAAACCATTTTCATTCGTGCTTAAAGTCGCACCCTTGGCCACATTGAAATCACCGCTGATATTGACCCTGTAATTAGAATTGTTGTTAAAGGCGTTATTCACGATCAAATTATTCGCTTTAAAAGTAGCGTTTGGCCCTAAATCCAAAGTCCCGATCGTGGTATTTTGTAAGACTTTTGAAAAATCCACCAAGCCATTCGCTTTAATGGTTCCTAAGAAAGCGAAATTATTCGCATTCACTTCTAGCGTTTCATTAGTTAGGGCTGTCGCGCTTGGAGAAGAATTAGTTTGAGTGGTTTTCCCTTTAGCGGCCATGCAATCTAAAACATTCACGCAAATTTGACCTTTTTGAACGCTAATATCGTTTCGTGGGGCGTTAAGCGTTAAGCCGTTGGTAGCGTTTAGGGTGTCTAATGAAATATTAGAAAAATCTTTAGATACAAAAGAAAGCTTGCCCTGATACTGCGTGAAATTAATGGTGTTTTTCCCATTAAAAATAATAGACTTGCCCGCTACAAAATTCAATTCCCCCCCTGTGGCGTTACTGAATGAGCTGTTATTGATAAACACATAATCTTTAGCTAAGAAATTAAAATTCCCTTTTTGCCAAAGATTGTGTAATCCCCTAGATCCTAGTAAAGATCCTAAGCCCAATTGTTTCAATTCATCTTGTAAAGGTTTAGGTAATATGGATCCCAAACCTTGATTATAAACGCCTCCAAAGCCCTTATCAGCGATGATTTTATTGATCATTTGCCCTAAAACTTGATTGCTCATGATTTTATTCACTACGCCTTCGCCTAATAAATCGTTTAACGCTTTTTCGCCTATGCTAGAAATAATGCTAGATAGCTCTTCGCTAGGGTTAGTGATACTATTTAAAGCAATATTCACTAACACGCTCAAATCCTGCGGGCCGAGCCAAGAAATGAGCTTATTGATTAAGGGGGCTTGATTGATCATTTGATTGAGAATATCCCCAAAAGTCGTTTTATCCAAGAAACTCTGTAAGTCTTTGGCATCAGAGCTAGAACCTATTTTATCTAGGGCTTGATTCAAGCCTCCAGGCACAAAATTATTGGCAAAAGAACTCAAGCTTTGCTTGCCATACCAGTTATTGATGAAATTCTCTACATTTTCAATCCCTAAAGTTTTAACGATGAATTTTTCAAACCCTGAAGTATGAGCTTGGATCTGCTCTAAAAGCATTTGATCAATTTCTTTTCTTTTTACAGGATCTAGCGCGTTTAAAAGCCCGTTTTCACCAAAAACATCGCCCACCGTTTTAGAATTTAAAATTTCCATGATCGCATTTTTAAAAGCGCTCACGCCTAAGAGGTTATTCACTTCAGTAGGGCTAAGCAAAGAGCTTAAAGTCTTAGATCCCAAATCTTTAGGGATCATGTTCGCTAAATCTTTAGGGATAGCGTTATTATTCAAGCTTTCTTCATAAATAATATTAGAAAGCACATTCCCTAAGCCCTTTTCCCCAAAAAGCTTATCAATACCCTCTTTCCCCAAGTAAGAAAAGAGCTTATCGGTCCCTTGAGCGTCAATATTGGCTTGATTAAGCACCAAATTCGTCGCGCTTTCAAAAGACACATTCGCACTCCCTCCGCTCCCCCAAGCGTTCCCGCTGCCGATGGTTCCGGTAATGTAAATGTTTTTAGCCTTAAAATTAGCGTTAATGTAGCCCAAATAAGGCGCGCTAGAATGGAGCAACTGCCCTAAATTAGTCTGCCTGAACATCTGGCAAGTGTTATCCCCAACCGCGCATGGATTTTTATACCCATCGCCTCCAAACCACACCACGCTATTCGTATTCGTTTGCCCTTCTTTGATCGCCCCCACAACGAGACTGCCTTGAGAAAAATGATAATTAGTCGTGTTAGAAAAATTATTGATGATCTTCAATAAACTCTTCCAATTCGCTTGGTTTAAAGTAATGCCATATTCTTTTAAGATACTAAAAATCGTTTCAAAGCTATCCGGGCTATTGAGATTGAGATTGTCTAAAGCCCCTGAAGCGATAAGCTTAGCCACTTTAGGCAAAAATTCCTTACCTAAATTAGCGATCACGTTTAAATCCTGCTTAGTGATAGCCTGGTTATAGATGTGTAAGGCTTGTAAGGGTTGGTTTTGCGCATTATAAGTCCCAGGTATCTCATTATTCTTACCAAAGCCTTTGATACTGCTACTCAAATAATAAGTGCCGGCTTTATCGCTCGTGTGATTATAGGAATTAGAGCTTTCATCATAAGGGTTTTTTTGGTAATCATACAAACTAGGAGCGAGATTGAACATCGCATTATTAGAAACGCCGTTTTGAGAGATCTGCACTTTCAAGCGGTTATTATGTAAGGTTTCGGTAATGGTTTCAGTCGTGTTGAGCGGGTTAGTGAAGCTCCAAGAATGAACGCCGTTATTAAACGAGTAGTCAGCCTTTTCAATCTGGATGCCATAAAAACGGATCTTCTCATAGCCGTTATCCCCCATTAAGCCGCTAATATTTTGGGCTTGCAACACATCATAAACGGAAGCTTTTTTATCCCCCCCAAATAGATTCATATAAGACAGATTCAAAATCCCTTGAGATCCAAAACTAAAATTCCCTTTAGCGTTGATCGCTAGATTGTTACCGCCATTGCCTAAAAGGTTTAGAGCGCCATTTAAAAGAACGCTTTGAAAATTCAGGGCGCTGTTGTTGCCCAAATCAAATGAAGCGTCTGCATTAAAAGTCGCTAATTTAGTGAAAGAAATTTGAGAATTATTAGCGTAGAAATTCACAGGAGCGTTAAAAACGCTGTTGCCATTGAAATTCAACAAGCTTGATCCGTTGAGGTTGAAATTCGTTTCCCCTTCCACGCTAATAGCATTAAAGCTCGCTTGAGAACTTTCAGCTAAATTCATCGTAGAATTTTGTTTAAAAGTGGAAGCCCCTTGGAAATTCAAATGGATATTTTTAGCCCTTAAATTGAGCGTGGCTTGATTAAAGTTTGTGTCCCCTTTGAAATTAATAAGGCGCACAGAGTTGCCAAAATTGGGCGTTTTACCAAATAGCGGAATGCCATAAAAGGTTACATTAGCGTTATTGAAATTCGCTTGATTGAAGCTGACTTGAGCGTTAGGGTTTAAATTCAAGTAAGACACCCCATTAAAAGCGGTCGTGCCGTTAAAATTCACTACGCTGTTGTTATAAAAAGAAAGGCTTGAAGCGTTTTCTAAAATCGTTTGGGTCTGATCCCCCCCAATATTGATAGCCGCATTGGGTTTGACTGAAAGCCTGGAATTATTGAAAGTAACATTCCCATTCAATGAAGACTGATTCACGTTTTTAGACACATCAATGACGATTTGAGAGTTATTGAAAATAATGTTATTAGCTTTCAAATCATAACGAATGCCTCCTCCTAAAATGGAATCAGTGAAAATCAAATCCGTATTCGCAACCATGTTCACATACGACGAACCGCTCTCAGTCGCCCCATTAATATTGGTCCAGCCGCTAAAAGTGGTGTTTTCAAAAGCGATACGCCCTGAATTGAACCTAAAGCCTCCCCATGTGAAATCCCTAAAGTTAGAGTTTTTAATTTCCATAGAAAACCTGGAATTAAAATTCGCCCATGAATGCTGGCTCGCACTAGTTTGTAAGCCCATAGCCACGGTTTGGAAATTCGTGTAATTCAACCCGTCAGCGCTCAAGGTTTCATCAGCGTTAAAATTAATCGTTGCCCCACCGCCAGCGTTAGGGTTGCCGACATTAAAGTTATTCGTTAAAAAGATATTAGTCGCGTTGAAATTGCCATGCAAATACAGCAAATTATTCTTACCAAACCAGATCGATCCGCCATTGTCATTGGCCTTTTCTTGGGCGCTCCCTAAAAGCAAAGTCCCTACCACTGTAGCCCCAAAATTCAGCGACCATGCAAAAGCGCTAGAGCCGATAAGGTTTTGATTTTTATAGGGCGCGATATAGCACACCCCAACGCACACCGGGGTTTTTCCAGGCACAAAATCAAATTGCTTCCTTACCTGATTCCAAATATCCTTAGAATCAGCGTCTGTGTGGAAAGGCGAAGAATGGATAGTGAAATATCTATAGGTGATAGAGCCAGGATTAAAAGTCTCTTCAAAAACAAATTTTTGGCCGTTGCTCTGCGTGAATTGCACAAAATAAGTGTTTTTCTCCGTTCTTAATAGAGTCCCTCTCTCGCCACCATAATGGATCAAATCCCACAAATTTTTTGAAAAAACATTATCCGCTAAAATTTGATTATTATATTTAATGTTATTCCCGCTTAAAAGCGTGTAAATGGTGTTGTTGGTCAAATCCCTTTCAATGTTAAAGATACTATCATTTTCAATAGAAACTGATCCTTTAAGGCGGCTGAAAGGATCGCTGTTAATGAGCGTGTTTGTGCCTTTAAAAGTAATGTTTTTAGTGTCGTTAAACGAATAGCTACCGCCATTAAACGAGTTGTTATTGAAAATAAGGTTTTGCGCTCTGGCGTTGATATTATAGGAATTGAAGGTGTTGTTTTCTAAGGTTAGGGAATTCCCAGCGCTGTTTTCGCCCCCTTTATAAATCAAAGTGCCGTTATCGTTGAAAGTCACATTTTTAATCACTGCCTTCCCGTTAAGGCTAGCGTTATCCACGCCAAAATTCCCCCCTCCATTCACAGATCCCCCATCCCAAGCAATATCACCCGCTTTAAGGTTAAAGCCTCCATGCGGGGTTTGGTTGCTAAAATTTGCGTTTGTCACATTCAAATTGCCATTATTAACAATGAAATTCATCCATGAATTTTGCAAACCGGCTTTATCGTTATTCAAACTAGCGTTAGCGATATTCAAACGCTCTTGAGCGTTAAACACTAAAGTCGCGCCCCCACCGGTTTTGGCCCCATTACCAGAACGAATCGTGCCGGTAATATCAATTTGATTGGCTTTAAAAACGCCTTGAATATAGCCCACTAGCCCCCATTCAGCCCCTGAAGTTTTCCCAAAACCCACCACGCTATTAGAAGTGGGATTCGCCCCATTAAGGAAAGGGGTGGTTTGGTTGAACACTAAAACGCTGTTAGCGCCGCTATAATCTTGCGTGAAAACGCCTGTGCCAGCAATCTTCCAAGTCGTCATGCCGTTGAGATAGAATACGGTGTTACTGGCGTTGTTATTGACATTTTTGAGATTAAACGCATCATTATGGATATTCACGCAATGCGTATAACCTAGAGTGCATAAACGAGTGAGCGTGATCCCATTATTAAAATTTTCTTTAATGTAGTAAGTCAAGCCGTTATCGGTGAATTGGACATTATAAATTCTAGCGTTGTTTGGCGCGGTTTTATTTTCATCCACTAATTTACCGCTAGGATTTTCCCCGCTAGTCCAGCGCAGCATTTGATACAAAGCGTTATTGTTATCTTTATAATCCACGCTTTTAGCGTTAAGCAATTGATAAGTCGTGCCTACGCTTAGGCTACTCAAAAGCCCTTGCATGTTGAAAACAACGCCCTTATTGAAAGTAAAATCCGTTTGAGCGCCATTTATTTTAAATTGGTTATTCACATTGAAAGTGTCATCAGTAAAACTGACTTTAGGGGTATTGTTGAAATTAAACACGCCCCCATTAAACGAGTTCCCATTAAAATCCACTTGCTTGGCGTTAAAACTAAACGATCCGCCATTAAACGAGTTGTTATTAAAAGCGTCTGTCTGCTCTGCGTGGTTGAAATTAAACGAACCGCCATTAAACTTGTTTTCATTAAAGGCGTTATTTATGCCATCAAAAGTGTAAGAAGCGTCATTTAAAACGGATTTTTCAATGGTGGTCTTGCCCTGGAATTTGAAATTCCCTACTAAAAAATTCGTGTTTTTAAAATTGTAAGAATTTTCAGCACCTTGAAATTTGTAATAAGCCTTGTTGAAATTCACGCCATCAAAAACGCCATTACCGGTAAAATCATACCCCCCACCCGTCCAGTCGTAAAAATCAGATTGAGAAACATTGATCTTACCGCTACTAGAGCCATTCCCTAAGGCGATAAAAGTCATGTAAGAGTTTTGTGAAGTGGTTTTTAGGTTTTTAAAAGTGGCTCCAGCGATATTAACTTCAGTCGCACCCACAAAATTCAAAGTCGCTCCCCCACCGGTTTGAGCACCATTCCCAGACATCATGTTACCGGTGATATAAACCCTATCGGCTGTGAAAGTGCCGGTGATATAGCCTGTTTTCCCCCAATTGACTCCCTCATACCCTCCAAAACGCACCGTGCTGTTAGATTTAGGGATACTGCCATTAGCCCAAGGAGTCGTAGCGTTAAAGACTAAAGCGCTGTTTTTCCCACCATAGGTTTGAGCGAATCTCGCATTAGTGTAATTCCAAGTGTTCAAGCCGTTGAGGTAGAAAATCGTATCGTCTCTATTGTCTTTAATGTCTTTTAAATTAAAAACATTGTCATGGATATTCACGCTATTGGTGTAATAAATATTGTTCGTGCCATAATAAACGGATTGTAAAACAATAGAATCAGGGCTAAAAATTTGCCTGAAATGATAGAGCGTGCCACCTAAATTGTAGGTTACATAGTAAGTGTGGGTGTTGTTATTTGAGCTTGTATGATTTTTATCAGCGTCTTTTGTGGCTTGCGTGTTTTTAAGCCTGATAATATTCCATAAATTATCCACATTATTATAAGCGATAGAGCCATTTTTCATGCTAAAGAGCGTGTAAGCACTCCCTATGCTAGGCGTGTAATTTTGAATATTAAAAATCGCATTAGCGTTAATATTAACCTTACCGGTCATATTGACAAAGGGCGAAGTGGGGTTATTGATCGTGGTTGCGCCTTGAAAATTAACATTAGCGTTAGATCTATCAAAAACGAACCAACCCCCATTAAAGGTCAAATTATTAAAAGTAATATTACTTGCATTAAGAATGTAGGCGTTTCCTATAGTATTAGCGTTGCCATTAGGCATGCTCCCTAGAGTGCTGTTATTAAAGGTAACGCTATTGGCGTTAAGATTGAGTTTGTAATGATTGATATTAGAGTTAGTGAAAGTGATGCTCCCTCCAATACCATTCCCACCCTTATAAGTGAGCGCGCCGTTATTGTTGAAAGTTACCCCGCTAATAGTGGTTGCGCCATTGCTATCCACGTTATCAAAGCCAAAATTCCCACCATTGATTGTTCCGCCATTATAAGTAATCTTTCGCCCCATAACATTAAAGCCCCCATTAGGGGTTTGGTTGCCAAAATCCGTGTTTGTCAAATTCACGCTGTTATTGGAAATCAAATTGATCCAAGAAGTTTGTGTCCCGGCTCTGTTATTTTGAAAATAAGCTCCGTTAGCGTTTAGTTCGTTTGAGCTTTCAAAAACCAGTATCGCCCCTCCGCCAGTTTTCCACTCATTGCCCGATCCAACAGCCCCTGTGATAAAAATGTCTTTTGCCTTAAAAACCCCTGTAATAAAACCTACATAGCCCTTTTCCCCAAACCACACAGAAGAATTGTTGGGTGTTGCGGAAGCGTTTTTTGTCCCTATGTATAACTGACTATTGTTATAATTTTGCGTAAAACTCCTATTCCCCCCAGCCCAAGTGCGTAAAGGGCTGATATAATAGGATTTGTTGTTATTGTTTTCATTCACGCTATTGAGCCAATACACCGAACTATTATAATCTTCACTTTGAGCGCTCAAAGCTGAAACAAACCCAAGCCCTAAGAAGATTTTTTTATTAATGGATAGAGAAGGATTTGAATGCGTTTTTAAGGAATAAATTATCAAAGGCGAGTTTTTGATTGTGTATTTTTTAGCGATTTTCTTTTTAATGCCCTTAAAAGAGCGATTTTTACTAAAGCGTTCCTTTAAATCTATTTTGCTATTTCTATAAGTCATATTTTGAACCCTTTCATGCAATCATGCTAATACTTGTTAATACTTTTTGGCACTATCCATTATAACAATTAAAAAAGAATGTGCGATTTCTTTGTGTGGTTATAGGGATCATATCTTATAAACGGAAGCCATCACTGGGTTATTTGGAACCTTTTTTAAAACGCATAACTATAACTCGCATGGATAAAAACGCTCTCTAAAAAATAAGAATTTTTAAAAGAATTTCTAGTCTTTGAAAAAGGGATTTTAGCCCCAAGCTCTATGCGGTGGTGGCGATCGATCGTGCTGCCAAGCCCTACATTAATTAGCCCGTTATAACCCATAAACGAACTATTTTTCATGCCTAAATGGTTGCTTTGATAAAAATACCCTATCCCAAGCCCCCCATACACCCCAAAGCTGTATTTTTTGTAAGTGTAAAAATCGCTCAACACATCCATATTTAAGCTCAATAAAGAAGTGTTAATCGTGTGCAATGCGGTGGGTTTGATCGCCATAAGGTAGGAAAATTCACCCCTTAACGCTAAGGCTTTAAAAAAAGCGAATTGATACCCTCCTTTAGCCCCCCATAAAAAAGCCGTATAAGAAGAATCGCTAGCCGGTTTTGGGGTTATTTTAATGGGGGCTAAACCCACCATAGCCCCAAAATAAATATGACTTTTTTTAGGCTCAAACGCCCCTAACAAACCCACCCATAAAGCCAAAACCGGAACGATTTTTTTCATTCTAAAGTTTTTTGGTTTTGATAAAACCGCTTGAGTTTGTCGTCTATGGGAGCGATCAAACGATAAAACACCGGCACAATCAGTAAGCTTAACACCATAGAAATCATTAAGCCCCCACTCATCGCAATCCCTATAGGGGATTTCATCGCCGCTCCATCCCCACTCGCCAACGCTAAAGGCAGCATGCCACAAACCATCGCAATGGTCGTCATTAAAATCGGTCTTAGACGGGTTTTGCCGGCAAATAAAATGGCTTCTTGGATATTCAAACCTTTTTTACGCTCTTCATTCGCCACATCAATTAAAAGCGTGGCGTTTTTACCCACCATACCAATGAGCAAGATCAAGCCTATCATAGAGAACATGCTCAAAGGCTGATGCACTAAACCTAAAGCAAAAAACGCCCCTGAAAAGCTTAAAGGCATGGTAACCATGATAATAAAAGGCTCTAAAATGGACTCATACAACGCCGCTAAAATCATATAAATCAGCACAAACGCTGTCGCTAAAGCGACTAAAAACTCCCCATTGCTCTCTTTGGCGTTATCCGCTTCTCCGGTGAATCTGTAATTCGCCCCTTCAACCAGCCATTCTTTAGTGTTTTTGCTCACTTGCGTTAAAATCTCGCCCAAAGAAACGCCCGCATTCCTATTAGGCTCAGCAAGCACCGTAACGCTGCGCTGGCGGTTATAGCGAGAAATGCTGGACGGGCTTTTAGTTTCTGTGATTTCCACTAAAGCGTCTAAAAACATCAATTTATCGTATTTGTTACGCACTTGCAAGCGTTTGATGTCTTCTACAGAAACGCGCTTGTCATCAGGCACTCTAATGATCATGTCGTATTCTTTACCATCTTCTTTGAACACGCTCGCTTGAGAAGTCCCAGAGAAAGCAGAGCTCACCACTGAGCCAATGGTTTGAGCGCTCACGCCGTATTTGTTGGCGTTTTGTCTTAAGATTTTGAGTTGCAATTGCGGTTGCGATTCGCTCGTGCTTGTATGGTAGCTTTCAACCTTGCCTTTTAATTCAGGGCTTTCTAATAAGAATTTTTTCAAATTCTCCACGCTTTTATCCACCGCTTCTTGAGAATGGGAAAACACAAAGGTTTGGAAGGGCGAACTATCCCCACCGCCCCCTATAAGAGCAACTTCAGAAAGATTAATAGTATCTAAACCTTTAGCTTCAGGCAAGCTTCTCAACTCTTTCCTTAAAACGCTCATCAACTCAAATTGCCCCAATTCACCCTCTTTTTTGCGCTCTTTTAAAGGCTTGAGTTGCACAAAAATCTTAGCCTTAAAAGGGTTTTGTGTGGTGCCATAACCCACTTGCAGGGTGGTAAATTCCACTTCAGCATGCTTTTCAATCGCTTTTTGAAAGATCTTACTCTTTTGTGTCATGTAATCTATGCTCACGCCCGGTTTAGCCTTAAGCCACACTAAAAACCTCCCCCTATCTTCTTTCAGCATGAAATCCATGCCGAGCTTAGAAGCCACAAAAAGCGAACCCACAAACACCAAAACCACCGCTATAGAGATGATGAGCTTGTGGTTTAATACCCATTGGAGCAATCTGGTATAACGAAACTCTAAAGCCTTAAAAAAAGGCTCACTCCACACATAAAAACGAGAATGCCTGGGATTGACCACGACTGAGCTTACCATGGGGATAATCGTAACGACCACCACATACGATAGAGCGATCGCTAAAGCCACCGTGATCCCAAAGCTTTGGAAAAAGCGCCCGATAATGCCTTTCATGTTCCCTATAGGCACAAAAACAGAGAGCAGCATCGCTGAAATCGCCACTAGAGCAAAGCCAATTTCCCTCACCCCCTCATAGCTCGCTTTTCGTTTGTTCATGCCCATTTCTAGCTTTTTATGGATATTTTCAATCACCACGATCGCATCATCTATGATAATCCCTATCGCTAGCGTTAAAGCCACCATGGTGAGCATGTTTAATGAAAAGCCCATCCATTGGATGAGCGCAAAAGTCCCCATGATAGAAATAGGGATAGAGATCGCTGAAACAAGGGTGATCGTGCCGTTACGCAAGAACGCAAACACCACTAAAACCGCTAAAATCGCCCCTAAGACTAGGTCAAATTTCACATCTTCAATAGAGGTGCGGATATAGCTCGTGGTGTCTAAAAAGGGTCTGATTTCATAACTAGGGCTAATGGCTTGAATGTGTTTTAACGCTTCATACACCCTATCTACGATTTCAATTTCATTCGCTCCGGCAATCTTTTGGATTTCTAAAATCACACCGGGTTTGTCTTTAAAGCTCGCAAAAGTGTTGTCTTCTTCCAAACCGATTTCAATTTTTGCAATATCGCCAAGACGCACATGATTACCCACTTGAATCTTTTCCACATCCGCTACGCTATAACTATTCGCATTAATTAAAATTGATAATTCTCTTTGGCTATTGACAATGCGCCCCCCATCAATTTCCACATTCTCCGCTTTAAGCGTGCTGAAAAGATCCGCATAAGTGAGATTGTATTTGTTCATCAAAGTGGGATCTGCATAAATCCTAATTTGGCGCTCCCTAAAGCCGTTGAGCTGCACGCCCCCTACCCCATTGATTTTTTGGAGCATGGGTTTGATGGTGTTTTTAGCGTAGTCATTAAGGGTTGTAGCCGGCACGCTTGAACTGCTCACAAATAATGAAATAATGGCTTGGCTGTCGGTATCAAATTTATTGACAGAGGGTTTTTTAATGTTAGAGTCATCAAAACGCACCGAAGAAATTTTATTCACCACATCGTTTAAGGCTTCTTCATTAGGTTTTTCTAACTCAAATTCAATGACGACGATACTCACATTTTTAGAACTCGTAGAAGTAACCTTTTTGATCCCATCAATCCCCATCACCGCTTCTTCAATCTTATCGGTTACCTTACTCTCTATGATTTCAGCGCTAGCCCCAGGATAAGTCGTAGTAACCACCACTGTAGGCAAATCAATTTTAGGGAAAAGCGCCACGCTCAATTTTTTAAAACCCATAGTCCCAAAAAAGACAATCGCCAAAGCAAACATCAAGGTCGTAATAGGACGATTAATCGCTGTTTTATACATCAAAATATCCTATTATTTCGTTTGGATAAACCCATCGCCAAAAAGCCCTACTGCCATGGGCTTAGACAAAAGGGCTTCAGCGCTCACTTTTCTGGTGTTTTCATCAACCGTGGGGTAAATCTTAGTGATTTTAATTTCATGCTGATTAGAATCCCCGTCTATAGAATAGGTGTAAGTGTCCCCCACTTTGACTGCATTAATATATTTAGAATCAAATTCAATAACTAATTTCCTTGCATGGCTGACCAGTCTCAATAACACCGTGTTATTCGCGCTCACCCCTTCGCCCACCTGAATGTTTTTACTCGCTATCACGCCATCAAAAGGGGCTCTTAAAATGGTTTTATTCAATACCGCAATAGAATAAGCGTAATCAGACTCCAAGCGCCTGTAAGTGAACTCATAACCCTCTAGAGTGTTTTTATCCACAGCGCCCCCAATTTTGCTGTATCGTTGGTATTGCTTTTTAGCGAAAATGAGTTGTTGCTCGGTGGAATCGCTTTGAGCCTGTTTGTCTTGATTATACAAAAGCAACAAAACATCGCCCTTTTTGACCACGCTCCCCTCAGTAACCTTAATGCTATCCACAATCCCTGTGCTGTCTAAGGTGAGCTTGGAATCTTGTGTCGCTTTCACATTGAAAATCGCATACACTTTTTCGCCAGCTTCCATGCTCAAAAAACTCAAAAAAAGTCCTATTAAAATTTTTCGTATCATTTTTATTCCTTAATGCACATAGTCGTCTATTTTATGCCCGCTGTTAAAAATGTAATTGGCTTTTTGCACTTCATAATTGTTGAGCGCTAAATTGTAAGCCACTTCTGCATCAAAGCGCGTGGTTAAGCCCCTTAAATAAGTGGTGAAATCCACTAAATTAGCGTCGTATTTCCTTTTAATATTGGCAAAAGAAAGATTAGCCGCATCCAAACTGGCCTTGGAAGATTCAATCTTGGCTCTGGCAATATCAAGCGACTTTCTGTAAAGCTGTTCGTCTTTTTCTTGCTCTAGCTTTTTATACGCTAAATTCTTTTCATTCGCTAATTGGCCTAGCATGATGGATTGTTTTTGCAAGCTCAACCCTATATCATCAAAAAATTTCATGCTCGCATTAACTCCAGCCGTATTTTGCTGACCGGGGAAGAAGTTCCCAAAACTCCCCAAAGCGTAAGCGGGTTTTTGGATCCAATAACTCCATGAGTCATAAACATCTATCGTAGGGTAATAATTGAGTTGCTTGTTCTGGTATTTGAGTGCAGAAATTTGCTCCCTTAAAGAAACCAAATCCTGTCTTTCTCTTAATTGCAAATTAGGTACATCAATCGTGGTCTTTTTCAAATTTTTCACACTGAGATTGGTGAGGTATTCTAAAGTCAAGCGGTTTTGCTCCAAAGCAAATTGCATGTCCAAAATATCGTATTCGCTCAAATTCCCTTGTGCCTTTAAGCTTTGCAAATCATCAATCGTGGTTAGCCCTTTGTCATAGAGTTTGGTAACCCTTTTAATGTCTGTTTTGATTTGCTCTAATTTTTTTTGCAAAGCGATCATGCGAGCGAGATTGTTAAAATACTCGTAGTATTGTTGCACCACTTGCAAATACACGCTTTGGCGGCTATACTCTAAATTAGCCACAGTGGATCGGTAAGTTGCAGACTTTTCTTTGACATTATTCACATCGCTAAAACCATTAAACACATTCAATTTGACTTGAGCTTGGAGTTGTTGCGTGTTATAATGTTTAAAGTGCGGAGTATCCCTATTTTCATTTTTAAAGTAATAATTCGCATCCAAAGTAGGCAAAAACATCGCTTTGGCGATGGTGTGGTTCTTCATCGCTTGCTTGACACTGAGTTCTTGTGCTTGCAAACTGAGATTAGTGGTAGCCCCCTTTAGCAATTCATAAAGCCCCAAAGCGGCCTTATCGCTTTTTTCATGGTATTTAGCAATCTCTTGATTGATAGTGGTCGCTGTTTCTTTGGGCGAACGCAAAAAACCCGGTGTTGCTTCTAAAGAACTTGTCGGCGGATCAATGAGCTTTAAATTCTTATGGCTATAATTGTTAAGGATTTGCTTGATTTCATCTGGGGTTTTAGAGGGGGCTTGGGCTAGAGTTAAAGCCGCACACAAGCCCCATAAACTCGCATATCTTATAATAGTGTTCATCAAGCCCCCTATCGCCTGGTTTTAGCATGCACTAATTGCACTAAATATTTTGCGTTTTCTCTAGGCAAATCCGGCAACATCCCATGCCCTAAATTGAAAATATGCCCTTGATTGCCCATGACTTTTAGAATCTTTTCAACCCCTTCTTCTAAAGCGTTTTTATCATAAAGGCGGGTGGGTTCTAAATTCCCTTGCAAAACATACTTATCGCCTAAAATCTTTTTTGCCGCTTCTAAAGGCGTACCCCAATCCACGCCAAACACATCAAATTCCCCATCTATGCTATCCAAATAAGCGCCAATCCCTTTAGGGAAAAGGATAACCGGAATATGGGGGTAGCGTTTTTTAAGCTCTTTAGAGATTTTTTTCAAATAATCCCAACTGAATTTCAAATACGCTTCTTTTTCTAAAGCGCTAGCCCATGAGTCAAAAACCATTACCGCATTGACCCCTGCTTGGATTTGAAGGCTCAAATACTCTATCAATTCAAGGCTCAATTTTTCTAAAAGCGCTTTTAAAACTTCAGGCTCGCTATAGAGCATTTTCTTGCTTTTGGCATACGATTTGCTCCCCTCGCCTTCTATCATGTAAGTCGCTAAAGTCCAAGGCGATCCGCAAAAACCGATTAACGCCTTCCCTTTAGAAAGCTTTTGGCGCGTTTGAGAAATCGTATCATAGACATAGTTTAGTCGTTTATAAGCCCCTACTTTCAGGTTTTCCACGCTTTTTAAATCCGTAATCGTCTCTAAAAAATGCGGCCCCTTTTTGGGGATAAACTCCAAATTCAAGCCCATTTCCAAAGGCACTACTAAAATATCGCTAAACAAAATAGCCGCATCCACGCCTAAAATCTCTACCGGCTGTAGGGTAACTTCTGTGGCTAGATCGCTATTTTTACACAATTCCAAGAAACTCCCCGCTTTTTTACGGCTCTTTTGGTATTCGCTAAGGTAACGCCCCGCTTGCCTCATCATCCAAATGGGCGTGTAAGGCGTTTCTTTTCTAAAACATGCATCAATGAAAATCATCATAAATCCTTGAAAATTTGTTTAGTGGTTTGTTTTTATACTCTATAGTTAGTTTTTAAAATGAATATTTTACCCTAAAAATCTAGTAAAATCATAAAAAGTGAAAGTGATGCCAATAGAATAGATGTTCAATCGTGGCGTGCCAAAGGCTTTAGAGAATTTGCTTTGGATAAAATAAAAAGGGATACCGCCCCTTGCTTCTATACTCAAGCCAAAATTTTTAGCCGCATTGAAAAACAAGCCCACACTCCCTACTGCTGATTGGATATTGAATTGATACTTATCAATCTTAGCCCCTAAAATTTGGAGCTGGTAGCCTAAGGCGATTTTAGGGATAACCCACCCCTTAAAAAGCCTAACCCCAGCGACTAGCCCAGCGCTCATGAAATACGAATCGCCCATTCCTGCATCCAAATACCCCCCTAATAAAGCCTTCTTTTTTAAAATATACCCTGCACCAAAGCCTAAAGAAGCGTCATGGTAAGTTTTATCCATTAAAATAGGAGGGCGGTTTTTGGGGCGGATGGGGGATCTTTTAGTCGTTTGGGCATGCTGATAAAGATAGCCGATTTTAAAAGAGCCAAAATATTTTTTAGTAGGCTCTAAAGGTTTGAAAAAATTTAAATCCTTTTTGGCTAACAAGACCCCTTCAAAAAGGCTTAAGATTAAGAAAAATCTAAAAATCAAAGCTTCAATTCCAATTTTTGTTTGGAAAATTCCACGATCTTTCCATGGAATCTCGCATAAAGTTGCGCTAAAGGAATGGTGTTTTCATAAAGCGCTAAGGCGGCATTTAAATTCTCTTGAACGCCTTTTTCAAAAAAATGTTGTAATTCGTCATAATCTTCTATCTCTATGCCTAATTTTTTTAAAAAAAGATAGGTGTATTTATCCACCACCATCACTTCTTTAGCGCACGCATAGCATAAAATCGCATCCGCGCTTTCTTTGCCAATGCCTTTTTGGTCTAAAAGCCACTCCCTAGTCGCTTCTTGTTTAAATTTTTCAAAACTTTGAAAGTCTTTTAAAATATTCTTACTCAAAACAATCAGTCGTTTGGCTTTTTGGTTATAAAACCCGCTAGGGCGAACACACTCTGCAAGCTTTGAAAACTCTATAGAAGCGATTTTTTTAAGATTGGTTTCATCGTCATTTTCTAAAATGCGAGCGTTTTTTAAATTTTCTAAAGATTTCAAAACGGCTTCAAATTTAGTGTTTTGCGTCAAAACCGCTCCTAATAAAGCTTCAAATTTCAAAGCGTTAGGCCACCACCAAGCGGGGGCGTTTTTCAATAAATCCAAGCTCTTTAAAGCCTTTAAAATTTCAAAACTATCCAACACAATAACCGCCTATAATAAAAAGGAATCAAAAAGAGTATTTTATTGAAAAAGAAGCAAAAATTAAAGCGAAAAGCCAACGCTTAAAGCGTTAGCCCCATACAAACACCTTTCTTAAAACTAAGTTAAAAGCCTTAAGATATTTTGTTGAACGGTGTTAGCTTGACTCATCGCATAGCTGCCTGATTGCGCCAAAATGTTGTTTTTGTTGAAATTCGCACTCTCTTCAGCGAAATCCACATCCCTAATTTGAGATTCAGCCGCTTTAACATTCACTTGAGTGATGCTGATGTTATTCACGGTGCTAATCATTTGATTTTGCACAGAACCTAAATCAGAGCGGACTTTATCCAACATTTTCATCGCTGATTCGGCAATGTCAATCACCACCATCGCACCTCTTAAGGTTGTAACCCCAGATCCCAAGCTTTGGTTACCGCTAGCGATCACGGCGTTATAGTTCGCGCCACTGGCTGATTTGACATTAGCGTTAAAATTCCCAGTAACATCGCGCAAATTCACCGTGGTTTCTGCCACTTGAGATTCCCCAAAACCAATCGCTGTGAAGCCTAAATGCTGTGAGTCAGAAGCCGAAACGACATTGATGCTCTTAGCGTCTAAGCGTGTGAGAGAAAGCCTTCCGTAGTTAGTAGAGCCTTTTGTTAAATCCTGACCGCCATTGACCATCGTTAAAGCACTAGGCCCATTACTGACGCTATCGGTTTTGATTTCAATCCCACGGCCATCTATACTGCGCAAATTCAAGCGCCCTTTTTGATCCGTATAAGCTTCCACACCGGTTTCTGAAGTGACCGCATTGATCGCTGCGACTAACCTTCCGTCTGAGTCGTTTTTCTTAATATCTGCGATATTACCCAAATGAATCCCATTTAAGGTTAAATTACTCAAACTTCCTGACTGGACCGCCACATCGCTCGTGGTGATAACGCTCGCATAAGCTTTAACCCCTGTTCGGTTAGAGTTTTTATTGATCACTTCCGCTAACACGCCAATCCCTGTGCCTGCTGAACTAGAAACTTTTACGCTCTCTAAAGTCACATCATTCACGCCATCCACTTGTTTAAAAGTCAAGCTAATATCCCCAGAAGCCGTGATTAACGCACCTGTAGCGATACGAACCTGACCGATTTTATCGGAAGTGGTAGAGCCGATAGAAGCCTTAATGCTTTGGTTAGAATAAGCCCCTACTTGGAATTCTTTGTTAGTGAATTGACCAGACAATAACGCTTGCCCGTTATAAGTAGTTGTGTTACCGATATTATCCAAACCTTGAATCAAACGAACGATGTCAGATTGAATCGCTTTACGAGATTCCGTAGTTTGCCCATCTTGAGCCGCTTGAGTCGCTTTAACCTTAACGGTGTCTAAGATCTTTAACTGCTCATCCATAGCCTTATCCGCAACCTGGATAATCCCCATGCCGTCATTCGTGTTGGCAATCGCTTGACCCAAACTGCTCGCTTGTGAACGCAAAGAATCCGCCACCGTCATGCCTGATGCGTCATCAGCCGCTTTATTAATCCTTAAACCTGAACTCAATCGCTCCAATGAAGTTTTAAGCGCGTTTTGAGTGAGTGCGGATTGCACATGCGCATTCATCGCATTGATATTTGTATTGACCTGAAAAGCCATTGTTGTAACTCCTTGTTATAAAAAACCCAAAGGCATCCTTGCTTTTGGTTGGAACTATAATCGGTTAAAGTTTGAAATTTTAAAGGGCTTTATTTTTAAAAAATAAAATTAGGGGCGGGGGCATGAAAATGGGTTATAATAAAGAAAATTTTATTATTGAATACGAACACCAATGGATACCATAAAAAACATTCCATTAAGGACTTTTGTTTTACTCTATAAAAGCTCACCAAAATATGTTGTATTGGCGTCAGTTATAGTGCTATTGATTGGTATTCTCCCATCAATAAATATTCTTGTTACAATAAGATTGATTGATGTTGTGGCAAATATATTACAAAATCATACACACTTTGAATATAGATTACTTTTATCCACTTTGCTACTGTGGGGAGCGTTATTGTTTTTTGCTCATGTATTCTTGGGAATTTTATCAAGCCTACAAACCATTATTGCCGAACAATTTTCTACAAACATCATCACACGACTTGCTATTAAACTCACAAAAGTTAAAAATCTAAATTTTTTTGAAAACAAAGATCACACTATTAAGCTTAACGCCATCCATAACGGTCTATACATCCGTCCACTAAATTATGTCAGTAATCTATTTTTTAACTTGCAACGCATTATAGGGCTTATTAGTCTATTTGGTATATTATTTTCTATTAGTATTTATCTACCCTTTATAATGATTTTTGCAACAGTTCCTTGCATGTTTATCACTAATCATATAGCAAAAAAACATAGCGCTTCCATAGATAAACTTCAAGACCAAAAAGAGAGCATGCAAAATTACCTATACTCTGGACTAGATATCCAAAAGAATAAAGACAACCTATTATTTAGTTTTGTATTCAATTTCTATCATAAATTTATTGAAAACAAAGAATTATATATCAACCATTTTGTGAAAATCGCCCAAAAAAACTTAATGCTTACCATATATACTGATATTTTAACAACCATTCTAAGTGTCGCATTATTCTTCTTAATGGTTTTTATTATCCTTTCAAAATCCATTGGTGTGGGGGCAATTGCTGGATATATCCAAGCGTTTAGCTACACTGAGCAGCAACTACAAGATTTATCGTTTTATGGAAAGTGGTTTTTTACTATCAATAAATATTTTGAAAATTATTTTTATATATTAGATTACAAAACACCAAAACCAGAATCACAAATCAGATTAGAAGAAAAAATCCATAGTATTACATTTGAAAACATTAGTTTTTCTTATTCTAATTCAAAACCTATTTTTGAAAATTTTAATCTTTCTTTAAGCACTAACAAAATTTATGCATTAGTCGGTAGGAATGCTAGCGGAAAAAGCACGCTGATTAATTTATTGTTAGGTTTTTATACCCCAAATTCAGGTCAAATTATCATTAATAACAAATACCCATTGCAAGACTTGGAACTAAATAGCTATCATCAACAAATGAGCGCCATATTTCAAGATTTTTCTCTTTATGCTGGGTATAGCATTGATGATAATCTTTTTATGCAAAACAATATCACTAAAGAGCAATTAAAGCAAAAAAGAGAAATACTAAAATCTTTTGATGAGAATTTTCAAAATTGTCTTAATGATTGCAACAACACACTATTTGGAGCGCAATATAATGGGGTAGATTTTTCTTTAGGTCAAAAGCAACGCATAGCTACCATGAGAGCCTTTTTAAAACCAAGTAATTGCATTGTTTTAGATGAGCCAAGCAGCGCCATCGATCCCATTATGAAAAAAGAGTTTTTAGATTTTATTTTTAAAAAATCGCAATCTAAGATGGCTTTAATTATTACACACCGCATGAATAGTGTCAAGCAAGCTGATGAAATTATCGTGTTAGATCAAGGCAAACTAATAGAACAGGGCAACTTTGAAACCCTTATGAAAAAACAGGGATTATTTTACGAATTGTTTTTGAAACAACAATACTAGCGAGCGCTTAAAATGTTTGGTAATTTTGGGTATAATCTCAAAAGATTCAAATTTAAATAAGGAATGCCACCATGTTTGGGAATAAGCAGTTGCAACTTCAAATCAGTCAAAAAGATTCTGAGATTGCGGAGTTAAAAAAAGAAGTCAATCTCTATCAAAGCCTTTTAAATTTGTGCTTGCATGAGGGTTTTGTAGGTATTAAAAACAATAAAGTCGTTTTTAAAAGCGGGAATCTTGCAGGCTTAAGCAATCTAGAAGAACAAAGCGTTCATTTTAAAGAAAATGCAGAGAGCGTTAATTTACAAGGCGTTTCTTATTCTTTGAAAAGCCAAAATATTGATGGCGTGCAGTATTTTTCATTGGCTAAAAAAACAGGTTGTGTGGGGGAATACCATAAAAATGATTTGTTTAAGACTTTTTGCGCGAGCTTAAAAGAGGGCTTAGAGAACGCGCAAGAAAGCATGCAGTATTTCCATCAAGAAACAGGCTTGCTCTTGAATGCGGCTAAAAATGGCGAAGAACATTCTAATGAAGGATTAATAACCGTTAATAAAACGGGTCAAGACATTGAATCGCTTTATGAAAAGATGCAAAACGCCACTTCGTTAGCGGACTCCCTCAACCAACGGAGCAATGAAATCACTCAAGTCATTTCTTTGATTGATGATATTGCAGAACAAACCAATCTCTTAGCCCTAAACGCCGCCATTGAAGCCGCACGAGCGGGTGAACATGGGAGAGGGTTTGCGGTGGTGGCTGATGAGGTGAGAAAGCTCGCTGAAAAAACCCAAAAAGCCACTAAAGAAATCGCTGTCGTGGTTAAAAGCATGCAACAAGAAGCGAACGATATTCAAACCAACACCCACGATATTAATTCTATTGTAGGCTCTATTAAGGGTGATGTAGAAGAGCTTAAATCCACCGTAAAAAATAACATGATTGTCGCGCAAGCGGCAAAATACACCATCTACAATATCAATAACCGGGTGTTTTGCGGTCTAGCCAAACTCGATCATGTGGTCTTTAAAAACAACCTTTATGGCATGGTCTTTGGCCTCAATTCCTTTGATATTACCAGCCATAAGAATTGCCGTTTAGGCAAATGGTATTATGAGGGCGCGGGTAAAGAAAACTTTGCTAACACTTCAGGCTATAGAGCTTTAGAAAGCCACCATGCGAGCGTGCATGCTGAAGCTAATGATTTGGTTAAAGCCGTTCAAGAAGATCACATTACCGATTCAAAATACCTAGAACATAAAGTGCATTTAATGGAAGATAGTGCTAAACATGTCAAAGAAAATATTGATAAGATGTTTTACGAAAAACAAGATGAACTCAATAAAATCATTGAAAAAATTCAAAAAGGCGAATGATCTTATTCAATGAAGCGTTTTGATGTTTTCTAAATCCTTAGAAGCCTTACACCATGTTAAACGATACCGCAAAAGAGAGTTGTTTGACCCTTTATTAAAGGATTACGCTTCTAACGATTATTTGGGTTTGAGCGTTAAAAAAGATTTGCTTCAAAACGCCTTTGATAAGCTCCAATCCTTTGATTGCCACTCCCCCAAGGCTTCCATGCTAGTGAATGGCTACCACCCTTTGCATGCAGAATTAGAAGAACGATTAGCGGATTTGTTAGAATTTGAAAGCGTTCTTTTAGTGGGGAGTGGTTTTTTGGGTAATCTGGCTTTAATAGACACCCTTTTAGTCAAAAACGCCCTCTTATTCATGGACGCACACTACCATGCGAGCGGGATTTTTAGCGCCAAAGCTAAACCTAATCAAGTGGTTTTTTTCTCGCACAATGACGCTAAGGATTTAAAACAAAAACTCTTTAACGCTCCTAAAAACAAGCTCAAATTTATAGCCATTGAGGGGGTTTATTCTATGGATGCGAGCGTCGCTCCTTATGATTTTTATGAAATCATTCAAGAGATTCCTAACGCTTTTTTAATCGTAGATGAAGCCCATAGTTTTGGGACTATCGGCGAGAATTTATTGGGTTTTTTAGAATATTATCGCATCAAAGAAAAAGACAAAATCATTAAGCTCAGCACTTTTTCTAAAGCCCTTGCGAGCTATGGGGCGTGTGTTTTAGCCCCCTTACAAGTCATAGAGTTTTTAACTAATCGCGCTAAAAGCGTGATTTATACCACCGCTTTAAGCCTGTTAGACACCGCTTTAACTTTGGCCCATTTAGAATACTTTATCGCGCAAAAACAGGAATTAAAAAAAGAGCTTCACAAACACCAACAGATTATTTTTGAAACTTTAGGCGTTAGAACGCTCGCAGGATTTTTTACTTTAGAGTTTGAAAACAATCCCGCCCTTTTAAACGCCCAATATTTTTTGAAAGAAAAGGGGTTTTTAGTGGGAGCTATCCGCCCCCCTACGGTTTCTAAACCCCTTTTACGAGTCTCTTTGTCCCTCAAAAACAGCTTAGAAGACACTAAAGAGCTTGCAAACGCCCTTTTAGATTATTCTAAAATACAATCTTCTTTTAAGAGTGGTTAATGCTAAAAAAGATTTTTTATGGTTTTATCGTTTTATTTTTGATTATCATAGGGTTGTTAGCCATTCTTATCGCTCAAGTTTGGGTAACTACGGATAAGGATATTGCTAAAATTAAAGATTATCGCCCCAGTGTCGCTTCACAGATTTTAGACAGAAAAGGGCGTTTGATCGCTAATATCTATGATAAGGAATTTCGTTTTTATGCGCGTTTTGAAGAAATCCCCCCACGATTTATTGAAAGCCTTTTAGCGGTAGAAGACACCCTCTTTTTTGAGCATGGGGGGATCAATTTAGACGCTGTCATGCGCGCTATGATTAAAAACGCTAAAAGCGGTCGTTACACTGAAGGGGGTAGCACCCTAACCCAACAACTCGTTAAAAACATGGTGCTTACACGAGAAAAAACATTAACCAGAAAGCTCAAAGAAGCTATCATCTCCATACGCATTGAAAAAGTCTTAAGCAAAGAAGAAATTTTAGAGCGTTATTTGAACCAAACTTTTTTTGGGCATGGGTATTATGGCGTGAAAACCGCAAGCTTAGGGTATTTTAAAAAACCCCTTGACAAACTCACGCTTAAAGAAATCACCATGTTAGTCGCCTTACCCAGAGCTCCGAGTTTTTATGACCCTACCAAAAATTTAGAATTTTCGCTCTCTAGAGCTAATGATATTTTAAGGCGGTTGTATTCTTTAGGCTGGATTTCTTCTAACGAGCTCAAATCCGCTCTCAATGAAGTGCCAATCGTTTATAACCAAACTTCCACGCAAAACATCGCCCCTTATGTCGTGGATGAAGTGTTGAAGCAATTGGATCAATTAGACGGGTTAAAAACTCAAGGCTATACCATCAAGCTCACGATAGATTTGGATTACCAACGCTTAGCGTTAGAGTCTTTGCGTTTTGGGCATCAAAAAATCTTAGAAAAAATCGCTAAAGAGAAGCCAAAAACTAACGCCTCTAATGATGAAGATGAAGACAACTTAAACGCCAGCATGATAGTTACAGAAACGAGCACCGGTAAGATTTTAGCCTTAGTGGGGGGGATTGATTATAAAAAAAGCGCTTTCAATCGCGCCACGCAAGCCAAACGGCAATTTGGGAGCGCGATCAAGCCTTTTGTGTATCAAATCGCCTTTGATAATGGCTATTCCACGACTTCCAAAATCCCTGATACCGCGCGAAATTTTGAAAATGGCAATTATAGTAAAAACAGCGCGCAAAACCACGCATGGCACCCTAGCAATTATACTCGCAAATTTTTAGGGCTTGTAACCTTGCAAGAAGCCTTGAGCCATTCGTTAAATCTGGCTACGATTAATTTAAGCGATCAGCTTGGCTTTGAAAAAATTTATCAATCTTTAAGCGATATGGGGTTTAAAAACCTCCCTAAAGATTTGTCTATTGTGTTAGGGAGCTTTGCTATCTCACCGATTGATGCGGCTGAAAAGTATTCTCTATTTTCTAATTACGGCACCATGCTCAAACCCATGCTCATTGAAAGCATCACCGATCAGCAAAACAATATCAAAGTTTTCACGCCTATGGAAACCAAAAAGATCACTTCCAAAGAACAAGCTTTTTTAACCCTTTCAGCGCTGATGGATGCGGTAGAAAACGGCACAGGGAGTTTGGCTCGCATTAAAGGTTTAGAAATTGCCGGTAAAACGGGGACTCCTAACAATAATGTGGATGCTTGGTTCATTGGCTTTACCCCCACCTTACAAAGCGTGATCTGGTTTGGGAGAGACGATAACACGCCTATTGGCAAAGGAGCGACAGGGGGCGTTGTGAGTGCGCCTGTGTATTCGTATTTCATGCGTAACATTTTAGCGATTGAACCTTCTTTAAAAAGAAAGTTTGATGTCCCCAAAGGCTTGCGTAAAGAAATCGTGGATAAAATCCCCTACTACTCAACCCCTAATTCCATCACCCCCACCCCAAAAAGAACAGATGATAGCGAAGAACGCTTGTTGTTCTAATCCTACATGGCTATAGGGACTTTAACATCTCCGTAATTGATAGAATCTTTAAAGATTTCTTCCACTTTAGAAACAAGGATACTCACCGCTTGATCGTCTAAAGACATTTTATGCAACCCTTCGCTTAAAGCGTCCTTATCAAAACCACGCGCACGCACTAACGCAAACACTTCTTCATTGTTAGGATTGATATAAATCCCTAAACGATCCACATTCATCAAGCTGTCAAAAATGGGCTTTGTCATTTGGATAAACATTTCATTAGTGATCTTTTGCTTGATGCGGTTGGATTTAGAAAGGTAAGCCTCTTTGAGTTTATGCACGATATTTTGAGCCACTCTTATTGTCGCTCTTTTGGTAGCGATTTTTTCTATCTCTTCAGTTGCCTTACCATCTACAATGTGCGAGCTATCCACCCCTTGCGTGAGATACTGGCTGCGATTTTGCAACATCCAATAAGGCACATCTTGCAAAAAAGAATTCCTTTGTGAAGTGTTTGGGCAAGTACAAGCCTGCAACATTAAAACACCCAATCCGCATAAAACCAATTGCTTGCTTTTTAAAAAAGATTTTTCTAACACGCTATCCCCTTTGATTTTGATTTTACAGAGTGTAACATAAATCTTTAAGATTTAAACAATAATTAGGTAAAAAAATAAAAAAAATAAAACGATTAAATAATTGTTAAAAAAATTAACACGCAGTTAAGCATTAGAATAAGCCGGGTTCTGTCAATGGATGGCCATTTATCTGGGAAATATTTTGCAATATTCCTCAAGCGAAGCGCGTATCAATTTAGACTTACCATGCGCTTCTTGCTACAAATTGGGTTTGCCCAAACAAGCTAAATCGCTTTAGCTTTGGTGGGCTCTTACCCCACCCTTTCACCCTTACCTTAAAAAGGCGGTTTGCTTTCTGTGGCACTTTCCCTTAGCTTGCGCTAGCCATCCGTTAGATGGAATTTTGTCTAATGTAGCCCGGACTTTCCTCTATTCTAAAATAGCGACCATCTTCTAATGCGTTAATATATTAGAAAAAAGTAGCTTTAAAAGAGTTTAAAAATTAAGGGTATAGAGAATATTTTTATTATTCTCATAGCTCACAAGGACAAGCTCATCGTTTCTAAACCCCCCAGCGCTGATATTTTTAATCTCTTTTGGTAAGCCATAAACTTCAAGGATCTCTTCTTTTGTAGGGTCTATGACTAAAAGCGTGTTAAATTCCTTACTGAACGCATAAAGTTTATTATCCTTTAAAGCCAAAGCGCTAATGACTAACTCGCCCAGTTTCCTTTTTTCTTTAAGTTTGGCATTGCCTAATTCCAGTAAAAACTCCCCATGCACCTGTTTGTCGTTATTGAGCATGGAGATAATCATCAAATCCTTATAACGCTTGTTAGGAGCGGTGGTTAAATAAGTGAATTTAGCCCCTCTTCTTGCAGCACTAATATAGTAGTTTTTCGCCCTAGAAGTTTTTAAGCGGCTGCGTTCCACTTCATCAAAAGAGTCAGCCCCTTCTAAAAAATAAGGGAAGTTTTTAAGCGCGTTAGCGTTTTTGTTAGGAGTGATTTCTACGCTCGTTTTATTATTGCCCATGATCACAATGTTTTCATCTTCGTTAAAATCCGCCCCCACGAACGCCCCCACCGTCGCGCTATAATAGCTATCCAACACCATATGGCTATGAATGGCTTTCAAATCGTTACTTACAAGATAAAGCCCTTGCTTTTCTGTGGTAAGGATCGCCTTGTCTTCATTGAAACTCAAATCCGTGATCGCCCCATTCAATTTTAAAAAAAGCTCTTCTTTTTTTTCAATCTTTAGAGTTTTTGCGATTTCTAGAGGCGAATGTTCATAATCATTATCTTTAGGTAAAGCGCTCAATTTCAAAGGCTCGCCCACATCTCTTCTGCCTAAAACGCTTCTTGGGAATTTCAAATGATCCCAATTCTCCATAGACCAGACCGATTCTTTCAAATTCCAAGAAAAACGCACCGGATCGCTTTGCCCTATGTAAGGGAAAGGCCCGGTAGAAACAAACGCCTGTATCGCATTAGAACCCACCACCATAAAGAAAACATAAAAAGCGCTTTTTTGGAGCGTGTTTAACAAACGATCTTTAAAAGGTTGGGCATTAGGGGCAAAAAAGAGTAAAACCCCTAAAAGCGTTATCACGCTAAAAAAGACAAAAAGCGCCCAAAACTGCGTGTGCAAGCCCAAAATAGCGAGCGCGAAGCCCTGCCCCACATCTTCTAAAGCATGGCCACCCGTATGATAAAAGCTCTCATACAGCCCGCTACTAGCCATGAGTAGCAGCAAGGCAATGTATTTAGGCTTAAACCCAAAACGCACCACCAAAAGCGCCACCGCCCCAATTAAAATCATGTTGATGCGTTGCGCCCAGCAAAAAATACAAGGCGAATCCTTCAAAACATAGCCAAAATAAAAATTCGCCAAACCCACAGGAAAGATCAAAATCCCTAAAACCGCCAAAGAAAAAAGATTGTAAAATTGGGTTTCTTTATTCATGCATCCCCCTTATAGATTCATGTTAGGCAAAACGCTAGAGCTATGGGCTATAAAAATAATAAGCTCCACCAACCACACCACAATCAAAATCCCAAACGCCCAATTTTCTTTTTCAGGCTTTTTAAACGCTATCAAAATAGCGGCCAGACTTAAAATCAGTCCTAAAAACTCCATGCCGTTCCTTAAAATTTTCGTAGGATTATACTCAAAAACAAACTATTTAATAAATAAAAAAATTATCTAGTGGATAACTTTTGAGAGAGAGTTATTTAAGGGAGTTTAAGAAAGAAAGCTCTAGTTACCCATATTTGATTAAAAACAGAGCCAATTTTATCATTTCTTTTTTAACTTCCCATAGATTTTTTTAATTAGAGACAATATTTTAAACAACCTCTCTTGCTTGTTTGTCCTAAGACTTCTTTTTAATACGCCATAACTTTGTGAAGGTTTTAAAATGCAAGACAGCAAAGAAACATCATTACAAAACAAGGGCAGAGCGTTTTTATGCGTCGCGTCTGGAAGAAAATAAATTTGTTTGAATTGCTCTTGATCTTGAATACTAGGATTGTCAATGAAGAAATTCACCCATTCTATCACATCATGAATGTCTAAAGAAATTTGACTTTCTTTAAAATATGAAGCATATCCAACAGCCCCTTCTACTATTTTTTCATAAGCTTTAGAGCGGTGTTTTTCACAAGATGAAACGTCTTTTTGATAGATTGGAACGCCATTTTCTACATTTAAAATAGGGTATTCAGGGCTTGTTAGCAAAAACTCCATAAAATCCCAATTATGAAAATAAACGGGTTTAGGGTGTGAAAAAGGTAAGAAACTCACGCAATCATAATTTAAAATTCTTAGGAGATCCACATAGCACCCAAAAACTTCTTTGTTTAAAGCTTTTTGGATTAACCCTTGCGAAGAATACCCTAAAGTAATCGTATCTACAATAGCGATATTTCCTTCTAAATTTGATGAAAACAAGTATTCTCTGTAATTATTTAAACATTTTAACGCTAAATGGCGGCAATGTTCAAAATTGCTATAGAGATATACATACGCCTGTTGGTTGGTGGTGATTTGCTTCTTTTTAACTTCTTCTTCGCCTTCTAAAATACGCAAAATCTCCAAACTCTCGCCCTCTACGACTTCTAAAAATACCGCTTTTTTTAAAATTCTGGGAGCATAGACATAAGTAGTTTTATATGAATTTGGATATAAAATATTAAAAATTTTTTGCAATAAATAACCATCTCGCGCAACAAACACTAAAGTATCAATATTTCTTTTATGAATTTCCTTATAGATAAACTGGCAATAAGCAACGGCTGCAATTCCTGCCTGCATCGCTCCCAAAAGAAACCAATAATCAAATTTTTCATGTTTTTGAATATAATTTTTATAAAAAACGCATAAAGAACCTAAAATAAAACTTTGCGCAACACTGGTTGGAGTGAACGTTTTGTATTTAGGAAAAACTTCTTCTAATTGTTTCAACACGCTTTTTCTAAATAGCGTTGCTATACCTAAACTTTTAGGCATAGCGTCATCTGCCCAAGAATTATCACCGATATGCAACATCTGCGTGTGAGTAATATTTTCTTGTTTTAAAACATGCTTAAACAAATCCTTTGAATGTTTAGTGAGCATTATATGGTTACTAAGATAGAAATTTGTATAACCATCAAAACCCTTAGAAATTAAAATATCTTCAAGAACCTCTAAAGGTAAATACATATCTGATACAATAATCACTCTCTTATTGTTCTCTTTAGCGAAACGATAGAGTTCTAACATCTCCAAGTTTGGAATAAGCACCTCTTTTTCAGTAGCAATTTCTACTTCCTTATATGAATGAAACTCTTTTGGGATTTGATAATAAATTTCATCTAGAGTGATGTCTTGTTCTTTACTTAATTTTCTGGATTGCATTTCTGCCAGGATTCTTGCTTGATGAAAACCTTTAATATTATATTTAGTCTCAATATACCAAAATAAATCTGTGGGTTTAATGAAAGGTCTTAGAAGAAGGGTATCAAAAATATCAAAAGAAATCACATCGTATTTTAAAATCTCACTTTTTGCCCCATCCAAAAATTTGCGCATACAAGAATCCTTTGTAAAATTTGAGCATTATATCATTTTTTTTTTTTTCAAAAATACAAAAAAAAGGGAAAAAGCTATAACTAAAAAATGAAATAAGGAGTTACCCCCTTATTTTTTCAAAGCTTCTAAAGCATGTTTTTTGCCAATTTCAAAGGCTTTTTTGTTCGTTTCAGCGACTTTTGCAGGGACTTTTTTAAGCATGGTATCTAGAACGATATTTTCTTCCACGCATTTAGTCAGCTCCACGGTAATGGCTAGCGCCACCACAGATTGCGTGATAATGTTACCCACTTCATCTTTAGCGATACTAATGATAGGGATTTTATAAAGCTGGTATTTTTCCTCATCTTCTTTAGTGGGGGTTACTAGATTGGGATCAATGACAACGATACCGCCTTGTTTAATGTCGCTTTTAAACTGGTTGTAGCTGATTTGAGCGACTGAAAGCATGAAATCAATCTCGCCCTCTTTAGCATAAGGGAAAATGATTTCATCTCTATCCAGCAAAATATCCACTTTAGTAGGCCCTCCACGCACTTGCGAAGTGTAGGTGGAAGTCTTAGTGCCATAGCCTCCGCTCACAATCTTAGCTTCAGCTAAAATCTCTCCCGCTAACAACACGCCTTGCCCTCCAACGCCTGTAAATCGTAACTGTGCTTCCATTATTGTTTTCCTTGTGCTTTTTCAATGATTTCTTGATACGCTTCGCAATATTCTTTCCTGTCCGTGTCATGCTTTAAAACGCCTGTAGGGAATTTATCCACCCTTTCTTCAGGGCTCATGGCTTCAAACTGGCGTTTGCTCACTAATCGGCTTTCCATCCATTTCAGCATTTGAGACGCTTCGCCCATTTTATTCTTACGCCCTAAATTGATATGGCAATTGCTATGGACATCAAAGAAGCTAAAGCCCTTATGCGTGAAACCTTCTTTAAGCACTTTTTCTAACTTTTGAGGGTCTAAAACGCTCTCTCTAGCTACAAAACTCGCCCCTGCAGCGGTGGTTAAAGCGCATGGGTCAAATTGGTTGTCAATATTCCCCCATTGAGCCGTAACCGTCCACATGCCATTAGGCGTGGTGGGCGAAGTTTGGGAGTTGGTCAAACCATAAATAAAATTATTCACTAAAATAAAATTCAAATCAATGTTTCTTCTGCATGCGTGCATGGTGTGATTGCCTCCAATCGCAAAGCCATCGCCATCGCCAGAAACCACGATCACATGCTTACTAGGGTTAGCCAGTTTAATCCCTGTCGCATACGCTACAGCCCTACCATGCGTGGTGTGAACGGTGTTGCAATTCACATACGAACTCATGCGTCCGCTGCAACCAATCCCGCTCACCAAGCACACATCATCCATTTTCCAACCTAAGGCATCAATCGTGCGGATAATGGATTTTAAAATCACGCCATCGCCACAGCCCCAGCACCACAAAGTGGGTATTTTATCCACACGCAAATATTCATCATAATTAAACGCCATTTTAAAGCTCCTTCAATTTTGCGATGATTTGTTTGGGCGAAATCGTGCGCCCATTGGCTTGACCAAAGAAATGCACCTTTCTTTGCATAACCCTTTCAATTTCTTCTAAATACTGCCCCTTATTCAATTCAATCACAAGGATTTTTTCGTATTTGTCCCCTATTTCTTTCAAGCGTTTAGCCGGGCTTGGCCATAAGGTTTTAGGCCTGAAAAAGCCGACTTTTTGCTTGCTTTCTTTATGGTAATCTTTCAAGGCTTCTTTAACCGCTAGAGAAACCGAACCATAAGCGATGATAACGATTTCAGCACCCTCTAAATCCATTTCCTCATTTTCATTGATAATGTCTTGTTTGGATTCAATCTTATGGAATAATCTGTCAATCAAATCCCCCCCGATTTTAGCGTCTTCAGTAGGAAAGCCAATGGGCCCATGGTGCAAGCCTGAAACATGGTAGCGATAGCCTTTAAAGAAAGGGTTTAAAACGGCCGGCTCGTCTTGCGCAACCCCATAAGGCTTGTAGTCCTTTTTATCGCCCACAAATTCCTTACGATTAATAGTCATCTTTTGCACTTCTTCTAAATCCGGGATTTGCACCTTGCCATACATATGCCCCACGGTTTCATCCATGAGTAAGAACACAGGAGTCATGAGCATTTCAGCCAAGTTAAACGCGCGAACGGTTTCGGTGTAAGCTTCTTCTAAATTTGCAGGAGCGAGCGCGACGGCTTTAAAATCCCCATGTATGGGGTGTCTTAAAAAATTCACATCGCCTTGAGCCACACGAGTGGGCATCCCAGTTGATGGACCTGAACGCATCACATCAGCGATCACTAAAGGGATTTCTGCCATGAAAGAATAACCGATTTGCTCCACTTTCAATGAAATACCAGGACCAGAACTCGCTGTCATAGACTTCGTCCCGCTCATGCTCGCTCCTAAAGACACGCTAATCCCGCTGATTTCATCTTCCATTTGGATAAAATGGCCGCCGCATTTGGGTAAAGCCACGCTCATTGCATGCATAATATCCGAGCTTGGCGTGATAGGATAGCCCCCAAAAAACCGACACCCCACTTCAATCGCCGCTTTAGCGACTAATTCATTCCCATCAGAAATAATCTCACGCATTATTTGCCTCTCCCTTCTAAAATAGTCTCTTCTAAGAGCATGTATTTATTGGCTTTAACCCTTTCGCTTCTTTCTTGAGCGTCTTTAGAAACTTTAGCGAATTTGAAATCCTTCCTGTCAGCCACATAAATCGCAAAATCCGGGCAGTGCAACTCGCATTGCACGCAACCGATACAGCTCTCTGGGTAGGCTACTTTGGCCACTTTTCCAAGCACCCTTTCTTTTTCAATCCCCATGCCAAGAACCCCAGCAGGGCATACCGATACGCAAATATCACAACCCTTACACCTGTCTTCATTCACCCAAACGGCAACCCCATCTGGAGCGTTCATTTTAGCCATTCATTCTCCTTTGTGCTAAAAGCTGTTTTAAGCCCTAGCAATCAAAATTTGCCTAAAATTGTAGCAAGCCTTTTTTAATAAAATCTAAAATGCTTTAATAGTAAGAACTTAAAATTAAAATGAGAAAATACTAAACACTTTTTAACCAATTTAAAAGAAAAAACGCCCCATTAACCCTAATTTTAAAAATGATTATTAGAAAGATTGATGTTTTTTAAATGCTCCTTATAAGTCGCGCTGAAAGCATGTTTTTTATCCGGCATTTTCACAAAATACAAGAAGTCAGTTTTTTTAGGGAATACCACCGCCCTAATCGCTTCTAGGCTCACGCTCCCCACAGGATTTTTAGGCAAGCCCTTAAATTTATAAGTATTGTAGGGGGTGTTATCGGTTTTAATGCGCTCTTTTGTCACTTTAGCGTGTGAAAATTCCTGGTAATTCAAAGCCCCATCCATTTGTAAAGGCATGCCTTTTTTCAAGCGGTTAAAAATCACGCTCGCAATCAGGGGCATTTCTTCAATATTAGCGGCTTCTTTTTGCACAATAGAAGCGAGAATGATTTTTTCAAACCATTCTTCTTTATGGTAGTATCCAAGCCATTGTTTGCTTAAAGCTTCGTGTTTTTTAAGGGATTGACCGATCAAAGCTTGCATGATTTTAAAAGCGTCCTCCCCTAAGGGTAAATGATAAGTGTCTGGCCATATCACCCCATCTTCTATCACAGCGCCGTTTAATCGTGGAGCGATGCTTTCATAAGCTTCATTGAGATCGCCAACTCCTAACTGGTAAGTTTCGCTCAAAATTTGCGTGAAAAAATAGCGGGTTTCTCCAGGGATTAAAGTCGCGCTTTTTTGCGCCGCTTTCGCTTTGATCAAACGGACTAAAAAATCCCCCTTCCTTAAAGCCCCATCGCCCATGTCAATATAGCCTTTTTTAGGCATGCCCATTAGGCGCAACAAAAGCAAATCCAAAGCGTTAATATCCACGCCTTGCTCTTTCAAAGAAAAAAACACTTTTTTGAGCGAACCTTGCGGGACAACCACCACTTTGTTAGGATAAATTGGTATACTTAAATAAAAAAGAATACTGATGAATAAAAGAAAACATGTATCTAAGAAAGTGTTCAATGTCATTATTTTGTTTGTGGCAGTATTCACTCTTTTAGTCGTCATTCACAAAACCCTTTCAAACGGCATTCACATACAAAATTTAAAAATTGGAAAGCTTGGCATTTCTGAATTATACTTAAAACTCAATAACAAGCTTTCTTTAGAAGTTGAGCGGGTTGATCTCTCTTCTTTCTTCCATCAAAAACCCACTAAAAAGCGTTTAGAAGTTTCTGATTTGATTAAAAATATCCGTTATGGCATTTGGGCGGTGTCTTATTTTGAAAAACTTAAAGTCAAAGAAATCATTTTAGACGATAAAAATAAAGCCAATATCTTTTTTGATGGGGATAAATACGAGTTAGAATTTCCAGGAATCAAAGGGGAATTTTCCCTAGAAGACGATAAAAATATCAAGCTTAAGATCATCAATTTGCTCTTTAAAGACATTAAAGTCCAAGTGGATGGCAACGCCCACTATTCACCTAAAGCTAGGAAAATGGCGTTCAATTTGATTGTCAAGCCTTTAATTGAACCCAGTGCTGCAATTTATTTGCAAGGGCTAACCGATTTAAAAACCATAGAATTAAAAATTAACACTTCCCCAATGAAAAGCCTAGCGTTTTTAAAGCCCCTTTTCCAACGCCAATCGCAAAAAAATTTAAAAACATGGATTTTTGACAAGATCCAATTTGCTAGCTTTAAAATTGATAACGCTTTAATCAAGGCTAATTTCACTCCTAGCGAGTTTATCCCATCGCTTTTAGAAAATTCTGTAGTTAAAGCCACTTTGATTAAGCCTTCAGTCGTTTTTAATGATGGCTTATCGCCCATTAAAATGGATAAAACCGAATTAGTTTTCAAAAACAAACAATTACTCATACAGCCCCAAAAAATCACTTATGAAACCATGGAATTAACCGGCTCTTACGCCACTTTTTCCAATTTGTTAGAAGCCCCTAAGTTGGAGGTTTTTTTAAAAACGACCCCTAATTATTATGGCGATAGCATTAAGGATTTATTGAGCGCTTATAAAGTCGTTTTACCTTTGGATAAAATCAGCATGCCATCTAGTGCGGATTTGAAACTCACCTTACAATTCTTAAAAAACACCGCCCCCTTATTTAGCGTTCAAGGCAGCGTTAATTTGCAAGAAGGCACCCTCTCGCTCTATAATATCCCTCTTTATACGCAAAACGCTAATATAAGCCTAGATATTACCCAAGAATACCAATACATCTACATAGAAACTACCCACACCCGCTATGAAAACATGCTGGATTTAGACGCTAAAATCGCTTTAGATTTAAACAAAAAAATCCTTTCTTTAGATTCTTTAGTCCATAAAATACGATTCAACACTAACAATAATATCAACATGCGTTCTTATGGCTTGAATAACGACCAAGATAACCCACAGCCTGCTAAATTTTCTTTAGATTTAAAAAGCTTGCATTCTATCATTCAAGAGGGTGAAAACTCAGAGGTGTTTAGAAGAAAAATCATAGACACCATTAAAGCCCAAAGTGAAGATAAATTCGCCAAAGATGTTTTCTATGCTACAGGAGACACTCTTAAAAACCTTTCTTTGAATTTTGATTTTTCTAACCCCAACCACATGCAATGGAGCGTGCCACAACTCTTATTAGAGGGCGAATTTAAAGATAACGCCTATGTTTTTAGAATCAAAGATTTGAAAAAAATCAAGCCCTATTCCCCTATTATGAAGTATTTCGCCTTAGAAGATGGTTCTTTAGAAGTTTCTACGAGCGATTTTATTAATATTGATTTTTTTGCTAAAGATTTGAAAATCACTTTACCCATCTATCATAGCAACGGCAGGCAATTTGATTCCCTCTCTTTATTTGGTTCTATCAATAAAGATGAAATTTCTGTCTATACTCCAAGCAAAAGCATATCCATAAAAGTTAAGGGGGATCAAAAGGATATTACCCTTAATAACATTGATTTGAGTGTTGATGATTTCTTAGATAGTAAAATGCCAGCTATTGCGGAATTATTCTCAAAAGAACGAAAAGAAAAGCCTAGCTCTAAAGAAATCCAAGATGAAGATGTTTTCATTAGCGCCAAACAACGCTATGAAAAAGCCCACAAAATTATCCCTATCTCTACACGCATCCATGCTAAAGATGTCGTGCTGATCTATAAAAAAATGCCTTTTCCTTTAGAAAATCTTGATATTGTCGCTCAAGACGATAGGGTGAAAATTGATGGCAATTATAAAAACGCCATGATCATGGCGGATTTAGTGCATGGGGCTTTGTATCTTAAGGCTCATAATTTTAGCGGGGATTATATCAACACTATCCTCCAAAAAGATTTCGTAGAAGGGGGCTTATTCACGCTTATTGGGGCTCTTGAAGATCAGGTTTTCAATGGCGAATTGAAATTCCAAAACACAAGCTTAAAGAATTTCGCCCTCATGCAAAACATGATCAATCTCATCAACACCATTCCCTCCCTCATTGTCTTTAGAAACCCTCATTTAGGGGCTAATGGCTATCAGATCAAAACCGGCTCCGTTGTTTTTGGGATCACTAAAGAATATTTAGGGTTAGAAAAAATTGATCTTGTCGGCAAAACGCTTGATATTGCTGGCAATGGGATCATTGAATTAGACAAAAACAAATTAGATTTGAATTTAGAAGTTTCCACTATCAAGGCTTTGAGTAATGTTTTAAATAAAATCCCTATCGTGGGCTATCTCGTTTTAGGAAAAGAAGGTAAAATCACCACTAATGTGAATGTCAAAGGCACGCTGGATAAGCCTAAAACTCAAGTAACTTTAGCGTCAGATATTATCCAAGTGCCTTTTAAGATCTTGCGCCGTATTTTCACGCCCATTGACATCATCGTGGATGAAGTCAAAAAAAACATTGATTCAAAAAGGAAATTAAAATGACGCTCAATGAAGCCATTAAAGACAAAACTTATGAAATTGTAGAAATCGCTAACTGCGATGAAGCCCTTAAAAAACGCTTTCTCTCTTTTGGTATTCATGAAGGGGTTCAATGCACCCTTTTGCATTCTTCCATGAAAAAAGCCACGCTTTCAATTAAAATCAACCGCATTCAAGTGGCTTTAAGATCCCATGAAGCACAATACCTTGTCATCAAAGAAAGCGTGCAAGAATGAGCTTGAAACGTGCTAAAACGAAAGCCCAACAAATCAAAGAGCTGCTTTTAAAACATTACCCCAACCAAACCACCGAATTGCACCATAAAAACCCCTATGAATTATTAGTGGCGACCATTTTAAGCGCTCAATGTATGGACGCTAGAGTGAATCAAATAACGCCCAAGCTGTTTGAAAAATACCCCAGCGTGAACGATTTAGCCCTCGCTTCTTTAGAAGAGGTTAAAGAGATCATCCAATCCGTTTCGTATTCCAACAATAAAAGCAAGCATTTAATTAATATGGCGCAAAAAGTGGTTAGGGATTTTAAGGGCGTTATCCCCTCTACGCAAAAAGAATTGATGAGCCTGGATGGCGTAGGGCAAAAAACCGCTAATGTGGTGCTTTCAGTGTGCTTTGATGCAAATTATATAGCCGTAGATACCCATGTGTTCCGCACGACACACCGCTTAGGTTTAAGCAACGCTAAAACGCCTATTAAAACCGAAGAAGAACTCAGCGATCTTTTTAAAGACAACCTATCCAAACTCCACCATGCCTTAATCTTGTTTGGCCGTTATACTTGCAAAGCTAAAAACCCCTTATGCGGTGCGTGTTTTTTAAAAGAATTTTGCGTTTCTAAAGCTAGCTTTAAGGCGTAGTGGCTTTATTTGTTATAAAATTTATAGTAAAATTAAGATTTTATAATCAAAGTCAAATCATTCTTGAAAGAGTAGAGTTTTATGCCAGAAACAGAAGCTAATAAGTTAAAAATAGCCGAAAAAGAAAAAGAGAAAGCGAATAAAGAAAGAGAACTAGAGCTTTCCACTTATTTAGAAGAACTCATCTGCGATTATAAAAACCTTTTGGACATGGAGATTGTTTTTAGCGCGGAACTTGGCTCCACGCAAATCCCTTTATTGCAAATCTTGCGTTTTGAAAAAGGCTCTGTGATTGATTTGCAAAAACCCGCCGGAGAAAGCGTGGATACTTTTGTGAACGGGCGGGTTATTGGTAAGGGTGAGGTGATGGTTTTTGAAAGGAATTTAGCCATTCGTTTGAATGAAATCCTTGATTCTAACGCCATTGTGTATTATCTCGCTAAAAATTCATGAGATTGTTATTCTTGTTACTGAGCGCTACTTTGATGTTACTGGCTGAAGAAAAAATACCTTTAAATGATGATGCCCCCATTAAACTGGTTCATTGGCAAAATGCGCTAAAAGAAGTCCAACCCGATTCAAACGCTCCGGCAACACCACCTATAAGGGCCGTGCAAACCACGCTCACTTTTGAAACACCTTTTAACAAAACGCCTAAAATCATGGAGGTTGAAGGGCAAAAAGTGATCGTGTTAAAAAACGCTCAATTGGATTCTAAAAAAACGATGGATTTTAAAGAAGCCTCTTTGAATGCCTTAGAAATGTTTTCCTACCAAAATGACATCTACCTCTTGTCTAAAAAAGCTAAAGCGGGATTAGAAATCCAAGCTTCAAACAGCAAGGATAAAAAGCAACTCCGCTTTCTTTTTTTACCCAAAGGTTTTCATTTAGCTCCACTGCCTAGCCTGAAAGAAAAATCTCAGCATGCCAATCTCGCAAGCCAAGATGAAAAAGAGCGAGCCAAAAACCCCTTAAACGCTCTAGAGTTAAAACCCCCACTGGATTTAAGCCATGCTTACAAGGGGTTAGCGGTTATTGCTGTCTTACTCTTAATATTGTATGTAATCAAAAAAAAAATCGTTCCCATACAAGGGTCTTTTTCTGCAAAAGATTTTAAGTTAGAAATTAATGTTTTGGGTCGTGTTGATGCGAACCATAAAATCATCTCAATAGAAACCAATAAGGAGCGTTACTTGGTCTTACTAAGCGACAAATACGGCCTGCTTTTAGACAAAATAAGCCCAAAAACATCTAAAGAAGAACTGATTAAAGAAGCTGAAAATAAGATAAAGAATTCAAAATTAGGAAATTTATATGCCGGAAAATTCTAAACTACAACCTGCTAAGTTAGGGAAAAATTTTGATCCTGTGGATCATTCTAACAGGAATTTTTTCTTTTCTCTCATTCTATCTATATTGTTACACTGGTTGATTTATTTTTTATTTGAACACAGAGAAGATTTTTTTCCTTCAAAACCCAAGCTCGTTAAATTAAATCCTGAAAATTTATTGGTTTTAAAAAGAGGCCATTCGCAAGATCCCAATAAAAACAACCCAGGCGCTCCTAAACCCACGCTAGCTGGCCCCCAAAAACCCCAACACCCCCACCCCACCCACGCCCCAACTCCGCCAACCCCACCAAAACCTATAGAAAAGCCAAAGCCTGAGCCTAAACCAAAGCCCAAACCAGAACCCAAAAAGCCCAACCACAAACATAAGGCTCTCAAAAAAGTGGAAAAAGTGGAAGAGAAAAAAGTAGTAGAGGAGAAAAAAGAAGAGAAAAAAGTAGTGGAACAAAAAGTAGAGCAGAAAAAAGTGGAAGAGAAAAAACCTGTTAAAAAAGAATTTGACCCTAACCAGCTTTCTTTCTTGCCTAAAGAAGTTGCGCCACCCAGACAAGAAAACAATAAAGGCTTGGATAACCAGACTAGAAGGGATATTGATGAATTGTATGGCGAAGAATTTGGGGATTTAGGCACAGCCGAAAAAGATTTCATCAGGAATAATTTAAGGGATATTGGGCGCATCACGCAAAAATATTTAGAATACCCTCAAGTAGCGGCTTATTTAGGGCAGGACGGGACGAATGCAGTAGAGTTTTACTTGCACCCTAACGGCGATATTACCGATCTTAAAATCATTATTGGATCTGAATACAAAATGCTTGATGACAACACTTTAAAAACCATTCAGATCGCTTATAAGGATTACCCGCGCCCCAAAACCAAAACCCTCATTCGCATTAGAGTGCGCTATTACTTGGGAGGCAATTAAAAAATGGAAATCACGCTTTTTGACCCCATAGACGCCCACTTGCATGTGCGAGAAAACGCGCTTTTAAAAGCGGTATTGGAATATTCTAGCGAGCCTTTTAGCGCCGCAGTGATCATGCCCAATCTCAGTAAGCCCTTGATTGACACTCCAACCACCCTTGAATATGAAGAAGAAATTTTAAAAAATTCTTCAAACTTCAAGCCTTTAATGAGTTTGTATTTTAATGATGGTTTGACTTTAGAA
The DNA here is from genome assembly GCF_900120335.1 of Helicobacter pylori. NCBI lineage: Bacteria > Pseudomonadati > Campylobacterota > Epsilonproteobacteria > Campylobacterales > Helicobacteraceae > Helicobacter > Helicobacter pylori. The sequence continues at coordinate 614,171 of NZ_LT635477.1, read as the reverse complement.
GAATTGCAACGAGCTAAAAACAAAGGCATTAAATTTTTAAAACTCTACCCCAAAGGCATGACCACAAACGCGCAAAACGGCACTTCAGATTTGTTGGGTGAAAAGACTTTGGAGATTTTAGAAAACGCCCAAAAATTAGGCTTTATTTTATGCGTCCATGCAGAACAAGCCGGGTTTTGTTTGGATAAAGAATTTTTATGCCATAGCGTTTTAGAAACTTTCGCCCTTTCATTCCCTAAACTCAAAATCATTATAGAGCATTTGAGCGATTGGCGCAGTATCGCTTTGATTGAAAAGCATGACAACCTCTATGCGACTTTGACCTTACACCATATCAGCATGACTTTAGATGACTTATTAGGGGGGAGTTTGGACCCGCATTGTTTTTGCAAACCCTTAATCAAAACCAAAAAAGACCAAGAAAGGCTTTTATCCCTTGCTTTAAAAGCCCACCCTAAAATCTCTTTTGGATCGGATAGCGCCCCGCATTTCATTTCTAAAAAGCATAGTGCTAACATCCCGGCAGGCATCTTTTCTGCTCCTATTTTGTTGCCTGCGTTGTGCGAACTTTTTGAAAAACACAACGCTTTAGAAAATTTGCAAGCCTTTATCAGCGATAACGCTAAAAAAATCTATGCGCTAGACAATTTACCCAGTAAAAAAGCGCATTTGTCTAAAAAACCCTTTATAGTCCCTACGCACACGCTTTGCTTGAATGAAAAAATCGCTATCTTAAGAGGGGGCGAAACGCTATCTTGGAACCTTCAAGAAATCGCCTAAAAAACACCGCCTTTTTCGTGGGGCTTTTTATCGTTTTGTTTTTAATTGCAATAAAGCGCCAAACTCCCCCCTATGCTTTCGCACGCAATCAAACCCTTGTTACTCAAAACCCCCCCTATTTCACGCAGCTCACTATCCCTAAACCAAATGACGCTTTAAGCGCGCATGCGAGCTCTTTAATCGGCTTGCCTAACGATAATCTTTTGAGCGCTTATTTTAGCGGCACTAAAGAAGGGGCAAGGGATGTGAAAATCAGCGCGAATCTTTTTGACAGCAAAACTAATCGCTGGAGCGAAGCCTTCATTCTTTTAACCAAAGAAGAGCTTTCTCATTATTCGCATGAATACATCAAAAAACTGGGTAACCCCTTGCTTTTTTTGCATGATAATAAAATCTTGTTGTTTGTCGTAGGGGTGAGCATGGGCGGGTGGGCCACTTCTAAAATCTATCAATTTGAAAGCGCTTTAGAGCCGATTCATTTTAAGTTTGTGCGAAAACTCTCTTTAAGCCCTTTTTTAAACTTGAGCCATTTAGTAAGGAATAAGCCTTTAAACACCACTGATGGCGGGTTTATGCTACCACTCTATCACGAATTAGCCACCCAATACCCCCTATTATTGAAATTTGACCAACAAAATAACCCAAGAGAGCTTTTAAGGCCTAATACCCTAAACCACCAGCTCCAGCCAAGCCTAACCCCCTTTAAAGACTGCGCTGTCATGGCGTTTAGAAACCATTCTTTTAAAGATAATCTCATGCTAGAAACCTGCAAGACCCCCACCGCTTGGCAAAAACCCATTTCTACAAATCTTAAAAACTTAGATGATTCTTTGAATTTACTCAATTTAAATGGAATATTGTATTTGATCCACAACCCTAGCGATTTATCACTGCGTCGTAAAGAACTCTGGCTTTCTAAATTAGAAACCTCCAACTCGTTTAAAACCTTAAAAATTTTAGATAAAGCGAATGAAGTGAGTTACCCAAGCTATAGCCTTAATCCCCATTTTATAGATATTGTCTATACCTACAACCGCTCTCATATCAAACACATCCGTTTCAATATGGCTTATTTAAAATCCCTTCTCAAGTAATCAGTCATGTTTATACCTTCTTCTTACACGCTGAGTTTTGCATGGCTTTTTTTAATTTTCTTTTTTTTCAAAAATAAGCCATTGGGTTTGAGGTTTTCGCTCTCTTTGATAAGTGCGATTTTAAGCAATATCGCTTTCAAAGACTCTCTATCGCTCAATGCATTTTTAAGCAGTTTTACAGCCCCCTTAAGCCCTTTTAGCTGTCTTTTGATCCTTGCTTATGTGAGCTTTTCTTGTCATATACTCAAAAAGCCCCCTTTAGAAACCTTGCAATCTTATAGCGTCATGCTGTTTTTCAATCTGTTGCTTTTGACAGATATTTTAGGGTTTTTGCCTTTTTCAATCTATCATCATTTCATGGCTTCTCTGATTTTTAGCGTGCTTTTTTGCGGCAGTTTGTTTTTGAGCAGCCCCTTATTAGGCGTGATCGCTTTAGTGGCGTTATCCAGTTCGCTTTTGATGCACTCTAATTTTCAAATCTTAGATTCTTTATTGGATTTCCCCTTGCTTCTTTTTGTCTTTTTTAAAACTTTATATCTTGTTAAAAAAAGGTTGTATTAACGCTTATGAAACCCTTATCTAATGCCCTATTTTCGCTCTTTTTAAAAGGTTTTTATTTCACCTTTTTCATGAGCTTGTTGTTTGTGTTCAATCGTATCGGCTTTATCCTTTATACAGGCTATTATAAGCATGCTTTAAAAAACCCTGTTTTTGATGAAATCATCAAAACCCTACTCAACGGGGCAAGATACGACAATCGTGTGGTCTCAAGCTTATCGATTCTTTTTATCATCATCGGGTTATTAGGGTTATTGGCCCCTAAACACCAAGTAAAAATGCTTAATATTGTGGCGTATTTTTCTATCGCCATTATTCTGTTTTTAAATATTGCGAACATTGTTTATTATGGCATTTATGGGAATGTGTTTGATGAAAATTTATTGGAATTTTTGCATGAAGACACGCTCACGATTTTAAAAATGAGTGGGGAATACCCTATTTTTTCTAGTTTTTCACTCTTTGTAATCCTTAGCGTTTTAATTTCTTTTATCTATTTCAAACTCCAAAACGCCCTTTTTAAGCCCACAAATGTTTATCAAACCACCAAACCCCTTAAAACTTTCATTTTATTTGCGCTTTTTTCGCTCACGCAAATGTTTTACATTAACGCGCAATTGAGCTTTGTGGGCGCATCTTTAGATCTCAGCATAGAGCCAGCCAAAGATCCTTTTTTAATGAAAATCACCCCCGGTGCGTTTCGCAACCTTTATCTTTTAGCGCGCAATTACAGACAAAGCCATAACCTTAAATTCAGCGATTTTGCTAAAGAAACGCCTTTAGAAGTGGCGAAAAATTATTTCCATCTTAAAGAAAACCCTTCAAACAACCTCTATGAGTTGCTTTCTCAAACAAGCCACAACAATTCCAATCAAACCATTCAACATGTTTTTTATATCGTTTCAGAGTCCTTAAGCTCATGGCATTTTGATAAAAAATTTGATTCCATAGGGCTAACGAGCGCTTTACAAGATTTGGTTAAAAAAGAGCATGCTTACATGCTTTCTGCTTTTATTGAAAGCGCCCCACGGACCGTTAAGAGCCTGGATGTCCAAATCACAGGCTTACCCTATATCAATGACAATAACTTAGTCAATTCAGGGGTGATCCTCCCTAGCTTTCCTATGGCGATTGGCAATATCATGAAGACTTTAGGTTATAAAAACAACTTTTATTATGGAGGCAGCGGGATTTGGAATAAACTCACTAGTTTCACCAAAAAACAAGGTTTTCACGCCCTTTATTTTAACAATCATCTCTTAGAATTTGTTAAAAACAAGCCCTACCCTAAACCCATAGAGAGCAACTGGGGAGTGCATGATAATATTCTATTTGACTATATTTTAGAAAACACCAACCCCCATGAAAAAACTTTCAGCATGGTCATGACTTTAAGCAACCATGCGATCAAAAACGTGAATCTCAAAGCCTTTGGCGTGCCTTTAGAAAAAATCCAACAATTTGTGGAAAAAACCCCTAAATCAGAAAATTTACCGGACGCTAATTCTTTAGGACATATTTACTGGTATGACAAAGTGGTGGTTGATTTCATCAAAAAAGCCAGCCAAAAATTCCCCAACTCGCTTTTTATCATCACAGGGGATCACTTTGACAGGAGCTATGAATACGCTAAAAACGATTTGTATATCATTAAATCCGTGCCGCTTATTTTATATGCCCCCACTTTAAAGCCTAAAAAAATCAGTCAAGTCGGATCGCATTTAGACATCGCCCCTACGATTGTTGAATTAGTCGCTCCTAAAGGTTTTCAATTTGTGAGTTTTGGGAAGCCTTTATTTTCTAACAACACAACAAACCCTCCAAGCCACCCCAATTACGCGCTAGGCTATGAAGCGATCGCTACTAAAGATTATTTTTATAACCCGAGTTTGGGGTTAAGGTATTTGAATGAAAACCCTAAAGAGCTAGAGGATAAACAAAACGACAAAATAGAAGCTTCCAAGTTTTACCAGCAATTAGAATCTTTGAAAGCCCTTAGTTATTACTTGCTCTATCATGGGGCTAGTCTTAAAGATTGACAAGCTAAAGGGAGTTTTTTAATTCCATTAAACGCATGATTTTTGCTACAATAGTAGGATTTTAATTATATAAAGGATAAATGGGCATGCCAAATAGGGGCGTTGTTTTATTAGATGGGCAAGCGTTAGCTTATGATATAGAAAAAGATTTGAAACATAAAATCCAAATAATCCATACACAAACGCATAAACGCCCCAAATTGGCCGTGATTTTAGTAGGAAAAGACCCCGCTAGTATCACTTATGTCAATATGAAGATCAAAGCATGCGAAAGGGTGGGCATGGATTTTGATTTGAAAACCCTCAAAAAGAACATTACCGAAGCTGAATTGCTGTCCTTGATTAAAGATTACAATACCGATCAAAACATTTCAGGCGTTTTAGTCCAGCTCCCCTTGCCCAGACACATTGATTCTAAAATGATTTTAGAAGCTATTGACCCTAGTAAAGATGTGGATGGTTTCCACCCCCTTAATATCGGCAAGCTCTGCACTCAAAAAGAATCGTTTCTGCCAGCCACCCCTATGGGCGTGATGCGGCTTTTAGAGCATTATCATATTGAGATCAAGGGTAAGGATGTGGCGATTATTGGGGCGAGTAATATCATTGGCAAACCTTTAAGCATGCTCATGCTAAACGCTGGGGCTAGCGTGAGCGTGTGCCATATTTTGACTAAAGACATTAGTTTTTACACCAAAAATGCTGATATTGTCTGCGTGGGCGTGGGTAAGCCTGATTTGATTAAAGCGAGCATGTTAAAAAAAGGGGCTGTAGTGGTGGATATTGGGATCAATCATTTGAACGATGGGCGTATCGTGGGCGATGTGGATTTTATCAACGCTCAAAAAGTTGCCGGTTTTATCACCCCTGTGCCTAAAGGCGTGGGGCCTATGACGATCGTTTCGCTTTTAGAAAACACTCTAATCGCTTTTGAAAAACAACAAAGGAAGGGATTTTAATGAAATTTTTACGCTCTGTTTATGCATTTTGCTCCAGTTGGGTGGGGACGATTATTATCGTGCTGTTGGTTATCTTTTTTATCGCGCAAGCCTTTATCATTCCCTCTCGCTCTATGGTTGGCACGCTCTATGAGGGCGATATGCTCTTTGTCAAGAAGTTTTCTTACGGCATCCCCATTCCTAAAATCCCATGGATTGAGCTTCCTGTTATGCCTGATTTTAAAAATAACGGGCATTTGATAGAGGGGGATCGCCCCAAGCGTGGCGAAGTGGTGGTGTTTATCCCTCCCCATGAAAAAAAGTCTTACTATGTCAAAAGGAATTTTGCCATTGGGGGCGATGAGGTGCTATTCACTAGTGAGGGGTTTTATTTGCATCCTTTTGAGAGCGGCAACGATAAAGATTACATTGCTAAACATTACCCTGATGCCATGACTAAAGAATTTATGGGTAAAATTTTTGTCTTAAACCCTTATAAAAATAAGCATCCAGGCATCCATTACCAAAAAGATAATGAAACCTTCCACTTAATGGAGCAGTTAGCCACTCAAGGCGCAGAGGCTAATATCAGCATGCAACTCATTCAAATGGAGGGCGAAAAGGTGTTTTATAAGAAAATCAATCACGATGAATTTTTCATGATCGGCGATAATAGGGATAATTCTAGCGACTCGCGCTTTTGGGGGAGTGTGGCTTATAAAAACATCGTGGGTTCGCCATGGTTTGTTTATTTCAGTTTGAGTTTAAAAAACAGCCTGGAAGTGGATGCAGAAAATAACCCCAAAAAACGCTATCTGGTGCGTTGGGAACGCATGTTTAAAAGCGTTGAAGGCTTAGAAAAAATCATTAAAAAAGAAAAAACAACGCATTAAGGTTTTTTGTGCAATTTTTTGATTTCTCTTTAGAAAGTTTTATTACCACCTTAATGAAAATCCTAGCCCTTTTGATCGCTATCATAGGGCATGAGATCATGCATGGCTTGAGCGCGTTTTTATTTGGGGACAGGAGCGCTAAAGACGCCAAGCGTTTGAGTTTAAACCCTATCAGGCATTTAGACATGATGGGTTCGGTGCTTTTACCGGCTCTGTTACTCATTTTTCAAGCCCCTTTTTTGTTTGGGTGGGCCAAACCCGTGCCTGTGGATATGCGCTACATTGTCTCTCAAAAAGGCTCTCTGGCATGCGTAGTGGTGAGTTTAGCCGGGGTGATTTATAATTTCACTCTGGCCGTTCTGCTCGCTTTCATCACGCATTGGAGCTTCCAAAGACTAGGGATCAACGCTTTAAGCATCAATGAATTGAATCTTTATCAGCTTGCGTTAGTAACCTTTCTCATTCAAGGCATTCTCTATAATCTTGTCTTGGGCGTTTTCAATAGCCTCCCTATCCCGCCCTTAGACGGCTCCAAAGCGTTAGGCTTTTTAGCGTTGCATTTTAAAAGCGCGTTTTTATTGGAATGGTTTTCTAAAATGGAACGCTACGGCTTGTTGATTGTGTTAATATTCTTATTTATCCCCCCTTTATCGGAGTTTTTTATCCATGCGCCCACAAGATTTTTATTTTCCTTACTCCTTTCTTAATCTTTTATCAAGGAGAGCTTATGAATAAGCCCTTAAATACCGCTCAAGTTTTTATAGGAAGCGATCATGCAGGGTTACATCTTGCAGAATTTGTTAAACATTTTTTAGAAGACAAGCGTTTTAAAGTCCAAGCTTTTTTACCCACTATGAGGGTGGATTACCCTGATTACGCCAAATTAGTGTGCCAAAAGGTCTTAGAAAATCCGCAAAGCTATGGCATTTTAGTGTGCGCTACAGGGATAGGCATGAGCATGGGCGCTAATCGCTTTAAGGGTATTAGAGCCGCCTTGTGCCTTGATGCCTACATGGCCAAAATGACTCGCTTGCACAATAACGCCAATGTCTTGTGCTTGGGCGAAAAGATTAGCGGTATCGGCGTAGCAGAAAGCATTTTGGAAGCGTTTTTCTCTACAGAATTTGAACAAGGCCGTCATGTGTTGCGTATCCAAAAGCTAGATGAATCGCTGAAATCATAGGGCTAATATAGTATAATTGCATCGTTTCGCTAAAAGGATATTTTAATAGAATGTTTACCCAATGGTTTATCATCACTATCGCTGTTGTTTTTATCCTTTATATGGGCGTGCGCACCTTCTTTTTTAAAACCGTGGCTAAACGGCAAGAACGCACCAATGCGTCCATGAAGCTCACCCTACAAGAAGCTGAAATTTTGATCCAAAAACACCAGTTGCAACTCCAAAGAGCTTTGGGTAATATTGATATTCTTACCCAAGAAATGAGCTCGTTAAAAACAGAATTAAAAGCCCTTAAACAACGCAACTCTGAATACAAAGGCGAATCGGATAAATATAAAAATCGTATTAAAGAATTGGAGCAAAAAATAGAAGCTCTCCTTTAAAAACGCTATAATAAACCAAAATTCTACAACCAATCCGTTATATTAAAGGAAATCAAAATGAATGAAACGCTCAAAGAAGAACTTTTACAAAGCATCAGAGAAGTGAAAGATTACCCTAAAAAAGGGATTTTATTCAAAGACATTACCACGCTACTCAACTACCCTAAACTCTTTAACAAACTCATTGACGCGCTCAAAAAACGCTATCTCGCTCTCAATATAGACTTTATCGTGGGCATTGAAGCGAGGGGGTTTATTTTAGGCTCTGCTTTAGCTTATGCGCTTGGGGTGGGTTTTGTGCCTGTGAGGAAAAAGGGCAAGCTCCCTGCGCACACCTTGTCTCAAAGCTACAGCCTAGAATACGGGAGCGATAGCATAGAAATCCACTCTGACGCTTTTAGGGGAATTAAGGGGGTAAGGGTGGTGTTAATTGATGATTTGTTAGCCACTGGAGGCACAGCTTTAGCGAGCCTTGAGCTTATCAAAGCCCTACAAGCTGAATGCGTAGAAGCATGCTTTTTGATAGGGTTAAAAGAATTACCGGGTATCCAACTTTTAGAAGAGCGAGTGAAGACTTTTTGTTTGTTAGAGTGCTAGGATAAGGGTGAGTTTTGGAAGAATACATCATTGACTTATGGAATCAGCATGCAGCGACTTGGGGGTATCTCATTTTATTCGGGTGGAGCATTTTAGAAGGCGAAATCGGGTTGATTTTAGCAGGGATTGCCAGCTATACCGGTCATATGCATTTAGGGTTAGCCATTTTAGTCGCAGGGATTGGGGGTTTTGTGGGGGATCAGATCTATTTTTACATCGGCCGCACCAATAAAGCTTACATCCAAAAAAAGCTAGAAAAACAACGCCGAAAACTCGCCTTAGCCCATTTATTGTTGCAAAAACACGGCTGGTTTATCATTTTTATCCAACGCTACATGTATGGCATGCGCACCATCATTCCCATTAGCATAGGCCTCACGCGTTATAGCGCTTTAAAATTCGCTATCATCAATCTCATTAGTGCGATGGTGTGGGCGAGCATTACCATTATTCTAGCGTGGTATTTAGGAGAAGAGTTATTGCATGCGTTAGAGTGGCTTAAAAAACACCCTTATGCGCTAATATTACTATTAGTATCTTTCTTGGCGTTGGTTCTATGGTATTTCCAATACTATAGCAAGAAAAACCGCTAGAGCGCAATACAATTCTTGAAAGATATGAAATTAAAAAAGGAGACTTTATGTTAAAAATCAAATTAGAAAAAACCACTTTTGAAAATGTAAAAGCTGAATGCGGTTTAGTTTTTATTGTCAATAAGGATTTTGATCATGCTTGGGTCAAAAATAAAAAATTGCTAGAAACCTTTAAATACGAAGGCGAAGGCATATTTTTAGACCAAGAAAATAAAATCCTGTATGTGGGCGTTAAAGAAGATGATGTGCATTTATTGAGAGAGAGTGCATGTTTAGCCGTTCGCACCCTTAAAAAACTCGCTTTTAAAAGCGTTAAAGTGGGCGTTTATACTTGCGGCGCGCATTCTAAAGATAACGCGCTTTTAGAAAATTTGAAAGCGTTGTTTTTGGGCTTGAAATTAGGCTTGTATGAATACGACACTTTTAAATCCAACAAAAAAGAAAGCGTTTTAAAAGAAGCCATTGTCGCTTTAGAATTGCACAAACCTTGCGAAAAAACTTGCGCGAATTCTTTAGAAAAGAGCGCTAAAGAAGCTTTAAAATACGCTGAAATCATGACAGAAAGCTTGAATATCGTTAGGGATCTAGTCAATACCCCCCCTATGATTGGCACCCCGGTTTATATGGCTGAAGTGGCGCAAAAAGTGGCTAAAGAAAACCATTTAGAAATCCATGTTCATGACGAAAAATTTTTAGAAGAAAAGAAAATGAACGCCTTTTTAGCGGTCAATAAAGCCTCTCTCGCTGTCAATCCCCCCCGCTTGATCCATTTAGTTTATAAACCTAAAAAAGCGAAGAAAAAAATCGCTTTAGTGGGCAAGGGCTTGACTTATGATTGCGGAGGTTTGAGCTTGAAACCGGCCGATTATATGGTTACCATGAAAGCGGATAAAGGCGGTGGCTCTGCGGTGATTGGGCTTTTAAACGCATTAGCTAAATTGGGCGTGGAAGCTGAAGTGCATGGCATTATTGGGGCCACAGAAAACATGATAGGCCCGGCTGCTTATAAACCAGATGATATTTTAATCTCTAAAGAAGGCAAAAGCATAGAAGTGCGTAATACCGACGCTGAAGGGCGTTTGGTCTTGGCGGATTGTTTGAGCTACGCTCAAGATTTAAGCCCTGATGTGATCGTGGATTTTGCGACCCTTACTGGGGCATGCGTTGTAGGCTTAGGCGAATTCACTTCAGCGATCATGGGGCATAATGAAGAATTGAAAAATCTCTTTGAAACTTCAGGGTTAGAATCCGGCGAATTGTTAGCTAAACTCCCCTTTAACCGCCATTTAAAGAAATTGATTGAATCTAAAATCGCTGATGTGTGTAATATTTCTTCTTCACGCTATGGCGGTGCGATCACAGCGGGCTTGTTTTTGAATGAATTTATTAGAGATGAGTTTAAAGATAAGTGGCTACACATTGACATTGCAGGCCCCGCTTATGTGGAAAAAGAATGGGATGTGAATAGCTTTGGAGCGAGTGGGGCTGGCGTGAGAGCTTGCACAGCTTTTGTGGAAGAGCTTTTGAAAAAGGCTTGAAATGGGCTTGTCTGTAGGCATTGTGGGTTTGCCTAATGTGGGCAAATCCAGCACCTTTAACGCGCTCACCAAAACCCAAAACGCCCAAAGCGCGAACTACCCTTTTTGCACCATTGAACCCAATAAAGCCATTGTGAATGTGCCTGACAGGCGGCTTGATGCGTTGGCTCAAATCGTAAAGCCTGAACGCATTTTGCATTCTGTGGTGGAATTTGTGGATATTGCCGGATTGATTAAGGGAGCGAGCAAGGGGGAGGGTTTAGGCAATCAGTTTTTAGCCAATATCAAGGAATGCGAAGTGATCTTGCAAGTGGTGCGCTGTTTTGAAGATGACAATATCGCACATGTGAACGATAAAATTGACCCCCTAAATGATATAGAAACTATTGAATTGGAGTTGATTTTAGCGGACATTGCCATTTTAGACAAAAGGATCGATCGCTTGCAAAAAGCCCTAAAAAGCTCAAAAGACGCTAAAAATCTTTTAGAATGCGCTTTGAGTTTAAAAACGCATTTAGAAGAATTAAAACCGGCGAAAACTTTCCCCTTAAACACGAGCGAGGCTTTTTTGGAGTTGGACAAGGAATTGCGTTTTTTATCCCATAAAAAAATGATCTATGTCGCTAATGTGGGCGAAGAAGATTTAAATATTCTCAACGAGCATGCCAAAAAAGTCAAAGACCATGCGAAAGAGCAAAATAGCGAGTTTGTCGCCTTGTGCGCTAAATTGGAAGAAGAAATGGTTTCTATGAGTGGAGATGAAGTCAAAGAATTTTTGCAAAGTTTGGGCGTAGAAGAAAGCGGGCTAGAAAAGACCATTCGTTTGAGTTTTAAGGAATTAGGCTTGATCAATTATTTTACCGCTGGAGTCAAGGAAGTGCGTTCATGGACGATTAAAAAAGGCTCTAGCGCGCCTGTGGCTGCTGGGGTGATCCATAAGGATTTTGAAAAAGGCTTCATTAGAGCTGAAACCATCAGTTATGATGACTTTATCGCTTATAAGGGCGAAGCCGGCGCGAAAGAAAAGGGGGCGTTACGCATTGAAGGTAAGGATTATATCGTTCAAGATGGCGATGTGTTGCATTTTCGCTTCAATGTCTAGTGTCTTTTCAAGAATTGACACCCAACAAGAAACTTTTTAAAAAAATCTATATAGAATTAAGCGATATTTGCGGGTTGCAGTGCGGTTTTTGCCCCAACCCTAAAAATATCAGAGGCGTGATGCCTTTAGAATTGTTTGAAAAAATTTGCAAAGAAGCGGCCCCCCTAACCCCAATCATCACCTTTCATGTCTTAGGCGATCCTTGCAAACTCAAAAATTTAAACCGCTATCTCAACGCCGCTAAACGCTTTTTTTTGAAAGTGGATCTGGTTACTAGCGGGGTGTATTTGCACGATTTTGAGACGCTATTACAAGATGCAATCTATCAAATTTCTATTTCTTTAGACGCAGGGCTAGACAATCATAACAAACTCAACCAGCACCGCTATATCCAAAAAATTTTAGAATTTTGCCGCTACAAATGTGAAAAAAATAGCGAAGTGTTTTTGAATTTACGCATTCAAGATAGCACTCTTGAAAAACACCAGAATTTGATCAAGCCTTTTTTAGAAAGCTTTGAATGCGTTTCTTTAGAGACTCTAAAATCGCAAGGCCGCGTTCGTTTGTTTAAAAAAAGTTTTTTGAATATCCAAAAGACCTTTAAATGGCCGAATTTGAACGCCCCAAACCCTTTAAACCAGGAATCAAAAATCCCCTATTGCTATGGGCTTATTAAACAAATCGCTATTTTATCTAATGGCGTTGTCGTGCCGTGCTGCATGGACACGCAAGCTCATATCAACCTTGGCGATTTAAACCATACGCCCCTAAAAGATGTCTTAAACAGCCAAAAAGCTATGGCTATCAAAACCCATTTTTTAAAGGGCGAAGCGTTAGAACTTTTATGCAAAAACTGCTCTTATCCTTTGATCCGCTATAAAAAATGAAACCACTCCCTTAAGGCTAAGTTTTACTTATCCCTTGAAAAGGCTGTTATTTTTAGCGCGTTTTGTAATCCTATTAATAGTTCGTTAGTCATTGGTTTCATAGTCGTGGTGGTGTTTAATGCGCTTTGGGCAATAAATAGCGAAGCTTTTTGCTCTTTAGCATTCTTATCTTTTACATTTGGATTGGCGCGTTAGAATGATCAAGATTTTAAGGGTTGAAAGACAAATGGCTCTTTCGCTTTTGTCGTGGTTAGTGGGTCGCAAGCGACTAACTCCCCTAAAAAACCCACTGAATAGCTTGTCAAAAAACAAATGTTTCAAAAGCTCCACCTTAACCATGTATAAGCCTTTTTTTATGCGTTAGGGTGTTTTAGCGCACTGAATGGATTTTATGGTAGGATTAGCAAAAGAGTTTAAAGAGTTAAGGTCTTTTTCTTTTGTAATAGCTTTGCGGGGTCGGAAAATGCGTGGGCTTCTCTTTGTGTGATTCAAAACACTAATTGATCTTTTTCTGCGCTTTTTAGTTATTCAACATTCTTTGCATTAGATTTATATTATAATTTCAAAGCAAGCCCACTCCATTGGCTTAATTTTTAAGCGTTCTTGCCGGCGGAATGAAAGAGTGGATAATGTCCGCACTTTTTACATGATTTTCATTGTCATTATTTTGCGTGATTGGCATGTAAACGCATGCGTTATTTTTATTCAACATTCGCATGCTTTTTGCTCCTTTTGAATAAAGTAATTTTCATACAATCGCAGTAGCGCGATAAAAAACGCCGTGATAGTAGGCCCTACAATAATCCCCCAAAAACCAAATTGAGAAATCCCAGCAATCATAGAAAAGAAAATCAATATTTCATTGATTTTAAGGGTGGTTTTAAAGATTCTTTTTTTGATAAAAACGATTAAAATTGGCTTGATCACGCTATCAATCAACACACCAATTAGCAAAATGGAATACAAAACGATAAAAATAGCCTCATTCACATGCCCATGATAAAGCTCATAAATCGCTATAGGGATCCAAATCAAAGCCCCCCCAACAGCCGGCACTAAAGACGCCAAGCCGTATAAAATCCCTAAAGACCAGCCGTCATGCCCAAACCATATTATCATCGTCCCAAACGCCACGCCCTCTAAAATAACCGTGATGAGAGAAGTTAAAAGCACGATGCGTAAAATCCCAGCCACTTCTTCAAAAATCTTTTTACTTTGATTCATTTCAAGAGGCAAGACCCCTAAAAAATAACGATAAAATTTCTCCCCATAGTAAAAAAAGAAAAACAATAACCCCAAGATAAATAAAGCGTCTGTAACGAGTTTCAAGCTGTATTTCCCAATATAACTGCTCACTTTCAACAAATAGCCTGTGATTGAAGCGGCGCTAAAATTTTCTAAAAACTTGCTAACCCCATCATGAATAGCAGGAAAATGCGATAGATTTTCGGTGATTGTCCCTTTAAGCCATTTGATTAAGGCTGAAAGTTTTTCAAAATTGATTTCAAAAATGACATTAGAACCCTTATAAACAATAAAATACAACGGCACGATCACAACGCTCGCTAAAACCAAAACGCATAAAA